>NZ_DATGOP010000110.1:0-178442 GCF_035305885.1 Pseudonocardia sp. | reverse complement strand
CCGAAGCCGAGCGCCTGCGCGACCTCGCGCGCCTGCGCCGGGTCCGTGACCGGATCGACCGCGAGTACGCGCAGCCGCTGAACGTCGAGGCGCTCGCCCGGGGCGTGAACATGTCCGCCGGGCACCTCAGCCGCCAGTTCCGGGCCGCGTACGGGGAGTCGCCCTACTCGTACCTGATGACCCGGCGCATCGAACGCGCGATGGCGCTGCTGCGCCGCGGGGACATGAGCGTCACCGAGGTCTGCTTCGCCGTCGGGTGCTCGTCGCTGGGGACGTTCAGCACGCGGTTCACCGAGCTGGTCGAGGTGCCGCCCAGCGTCTACCGGGCCGCGGCCGAAGGCCCCACCGATGGCATGCCGCCCTGCGTGGCGAAGCAGGTCACCAGACCGATCAGGAATCGAGAAGCACGCGCGCTCGAGCCGCACCTAGCGTGAGCGCCATGGACCTCACCATCCACCAGGCCTACCTGCCCCACACCGATCCGGCCGCCTCGCTGGCCTTCTACCGCGACGTCCTCGGCTTCGAAGTGCGCAACGAGGTCGAGTACGGCGGCCTGCACTGGATCACGGTCGGTCCGCCCGGCCAGCCGGAGACGTCGATCGTGCTGCACCCGCCCGCGGCCGACCCGGGGATCACCGACGAGGAGCGCCGTACGATCGAGGAGATGATGGCCAAGGGCACCTACGCGGGCATCAACCTGGCCACCAAGGACCTCGACGGCGCCTTCGAGCGGCTGCAGGCCGGCGTCACGGACGGCAACGGTGAGGTCGTGCAGGAGCCGACCGACCAGCCGTGGGGCGTGCGCGACTGCGCCCTCCGCGACCCCGCGGGCAACATGATCCGCATCTTCGAGGTGCGCTGACCATGGGCGCGAACCTCCGCCGGCTCCACCGCGGGACGTCCATCGCGTTCACCCTCACGGTGCTCGTCGGCTTCGTCGCGGTGACCGGGATCCTGCCCTTCTGGGTGTTCTACCTGCCACTGTTCCCGCTCGCCCTGCTCATGGGAACCGGGCTCTACCTGTTCGCACTGCCGTACACCGACCGGCGGCGTCGACGGGCCCAGATCGAGACCTGACCGCGCCCCAGATTCGGAAGACCACGGAGTGTCGATGACCACGGCCACGCGAACCGACGCCGCATCGTCAGCGCTGCACGTCGCTGACAGCCATGACGTGATCCGCGTGCACGGAGCGCGCGTCAACAACCTCGGGAACGTCAGCGTCGAGATCCCGAAGCGCAGGCTGACCGTGTTCACCGGCGTCTCGGGGTCCGGCAAGAGCTCGCTCGTGTTCGACACGATCGCCGCGGAGTCCCAGCGGCTGATCAACGAGACCTACAGCGCGTTCGTGCAGGGCTTCATGCCGAGGCTGGACCGGCCGGACGTGGACCTGCTGGAGGGGCTCACGACGGCGATCGTCATCGACCAGGAGCGGCTCGGCGCGAACCCCCGCTCCACGGTCGGCACGGTGACCGACGCCAACGCGATGCTGCGGATCCTGTTCAGCCGGCTGGGCGAGCCGTCGGCCGGGCCCCCGATCGCGTACTCGTTCAACGTCCCGACCCGCCGGGCGAGCGGGTCGATGATCACCGAGAAGGGCAAGGGCGAGCGGACCGTCGTGCGCGGCGCCGTCTACCACGGCGGCATGTGCCCCCGCTGCGAGGGCATGGGCACCGTGTCCGACATCGACCTCACGCAGCTCTACGACGAGAACAAGTCGCTCAACGAGGGCGCGGTGCGGGTCCCCGGCTACAGCATGGACGGCTGGTACGGCCGCATCTACCGCGGCTGCGGCTTCTTCGACCCGGACAAGCCGATCCGCGAGTTCACGAAGAAGGAGCTCGACGACCTCCTCTACAAGGAGGCCACCCGGATCAAGGTCGACGGCACCAACCTCACCTACATGGGCCTCGTCCCGCAGGTCCAGAAGTCCTACCTGTCGAAGGACATCGACTCGCTGCAGCCGCACATCCGCGCGTTCGTCGAGCGGATCGCGACCTTCACCCCCTGCCCGGACTGCGGCGGCACCCGGCTCAACGAGGCGGCGCGGTCGTCGAAGATCAAGGGCATCAGCATCGCCGACGCCTGCGCGATGGAGATCCGCGACCTCGCGGCCTGGCTGCGCGAGCTGGACGAGCCGTCGGTGGCCCCGCTGGTCCGGGCGCTGGTGGACACGCTGGAGTCGTTCGTGGACATCGGGCTCGGTTACCTCTCGCTCGACCGGCCCTCCGGCACGCTCTCCGGCGGTGAGGCGCAGCGCGTCAAGATGATCCGCCACCTCGGCTCGGCGCTCACCGACGTCACCTACGTCTTCGACGAGCCCACGATCGGCCTGCACCCGCACGACATCCAGCGGATGAACGACCTGCTGCTGCAGCTGCGGGACAAGGGCAACACCGTGCTCGTGGTCGAGCACAAGCCGGAGGCCATCGCGATCGCCGACCACGTCGTCGACCTCGGCCCCGGCGCGGGCTCCGCGGGCGGCGAGGTCGTCTACGAAGGCGACGTCGCCGGGCTGCGGGATGCCGGCACGGTCACCGGCAGGCACCTGGACGACCGCGCCTCGCTCAAGCCGTCGGTGCGGACGCCGTCGGGCGCCCTGGAAGTGCGCGGCGCGAACACGCACAACCTGCAGAACGTCGACGTCGACATCCCGCTCGGTGTGCTCGTGGTGGTCACCGGCGTGGCGGGGTCCGGCAAGAGCTCGCTGATCCACGGCTCGGTGGCGGGCCGGGAGGGCGTCGTGGTGGTCGACCAGAGCCCGATCCGCGGCTCTCGCCGCAGCAACCCGGCGACCTACACCGGCCTGCTCGACCCGATCCGCAAGGCGTTCGCGAAGGCGAACGGCGTGAAGCCGGCCCTGTTCAGTGCCAACTCCGAGGGCGCCTGCTCGACCTGCAACGGCGCGGGCGTCGTGTTCACCGAGCTCGGTTTCATGGAGACCGTTTCCACCACCTGCGAGGAATGCGAGGGGAAGCGGTTCCAAGCGTCGGTTCTGGAGTACAAGCTCGGTGGCCGCGACATCAGCGAGGTGCTCGCGATGCCGGTGACCGAGGCGCTGGAGTTCTTCGGCTCGGGTGAGGCGCGCACCCCCGCCGCCCACACCATCCTCGGCCGGCTCGCCGACGTCGGGCTCGGCTACCTCACGCTCGGCCAGCCGCTCACCACCCTCTCCGGCGGGGAGCGGCAGCGGCTCAAGCTGGCCACGCACATGGCGGAGAAGGGCGGCGTCTACGTCCTCGACGAGCCGACCACCGGCCTGCACCTGGCCGACGTCGAGCAGCTGCTCGGCCTGCTCGACCGGCTCGTCGACTCCGGCAAGTCGGTGATCGTGATCGAGCACCACCAGGCGGTCATGGCGCACGCGGACTGGATCATCGACCTCGGCCCCGGCGCGGGCCACGACGGTGGCCGGGTCGTGTTCGAGGGCACGCCCGCCGACCTCGTCGCCGCCCGCTCCACGCTCACCGGGGAGCACCTGGCGCAGTACGTCGGAGCCTGACGGCCCGCTCACACCCAGCTTGTCCGGACGGGTGCACCTGATGTTCACCTGGCCGCCGCCTGCTCGGTGATCTTCTGATCGCCTCTCGTCGCCCGGCGCCTGCAGCATCCCCTCTGCACGCCCTGTGGCGCCGCCGGTTGCTGACCCAGTCGCAACGGGCAGGCGCTGCACGGGTGGGCCGACGGGTGCGGCGGAGCCGGGCCCCGCGGGTCGCTTGCCACGGGCGCGACGTGCGGTGGGAGCCCAGTTCGCCGGCCCGATCCGGTGGCGCGCCTTCTCGCGGCCACCGTTTCGTTCCCCCTTCTTCCGGGCCGCGTGCGGCGGCGAACTGCCTGGAGCTCTCGTCATGGATCGGGTGTCAGCGTGTGCGCGCGGGGCCGTCGGCCCCGCCCCGCGTGCTGACGTCGCCGTGCTGCGGCTCTCGGCGGTCGACCGGGTCTGGTGCGCGGTCCGCTGGACGCTCGCGCTCGCCGGCGCGGTCGTGGTGCTGTGGTTCGGCGCAGCGTTCCTCGCGGCCGCCCCGGCGGCCGCCGCCGCGACCATCCCCGTCCAGGCGGCGGCCGCGGGCGTGGTGAAGGCGGCCGGCACCCGCGCGGCCGAGGGCGGGGACTCCGGCGATTCGGGCGACGACGAGGGATCCGACGACGAGAAGGACGAGAAGTCGGAGAACAAGAAGAAGTCCGAGGAGAAGCGCGACAAGAAGCGCGAGAAGAAATCGGAGAAGAAGTCCGACGAGAAGCGCAAGAAGGAATCGGGGAAGAAGTCCGAGAAGAAGCGCGAGAAGAAGTCCGAGAAAAAGCCCGAGAAGGGGCGCGACGAGAAGTCCGAGGAGAAGTCGGACGACAAGCGCGAGAAGAAGTCGAGGAAGTCCGCGAAGGAGGGCAAGCCCGACGACGCGGAGTCGCGCGAGAAGCGGTCGCGCTCCGACTCCGACGAACGGGACGGCGCCGAGGACGAGAAGCGGTCCGAACGCCGCACCGATGACGACGAGCGGGACCGGCGGGAGTCGGCCGACGCGGATTCCGGAGACGACGAGGACCGCGACCGCCGCCGCGCGGTGCGAGCGGGCCAGCGCGAGCCGACCGACGAGCCGCAGGGGCGGGAGCGCAGCCGCCCGCGAGGCGGCGAGCGGGCGCGAGGCACCGACCGCGAGACCGACGAGCGCGCGGAGGACGACGATCGGCGCGACCGCTCCGAGAAGCGGGTGCGTGCGCGCTCGGGCGACCGCCCCGACCGCGAGCGGGTGCGGGCCGCGGCCCGCGACGCGGCCGAGCGGTGGGTGGAGCTCGCGCGCGAGGTCCGCGACGAGATGACCGAGCGGGCGGGTGACCGGGACCGCGATCGTGACTCCGACCGGGCCGAGCGCACCTCGTCCCGGAAGGGGGACGACCGGAAGCGGGCCCGCGAGGACCGGACGGACGACGCCGACGAGGCCGTGCGCCGGTTCGTCGAGCGCGCCGTCGACGAGGTGCGCGAGGCCGCCGACGGGGACGAGGAGGCGGTCCGCAGGGGCGTGGAGCGGGCGGAGGAGCGGGTGGAGAAGGCCGTCGAGGCCGCGGTGCGCCGGGCGGGCGAGGCGGCCGAGGACGGCAAGCGGGTCGTCGACGCGGTCCGCAAGGCGGTCCGCGACTCCGCGGACGACCGGCGCGCGGACGAGGGGGCGCCCGACCCCGATGCGCGGACGCGCGCGGGGCAGCGCCCGTCGGCTGACCCGCGCGGCCCGCCGGCCGAGCGGATGACGACGACGGCGTTGCGGGCATCCCGCGACGACGAGTGCGACGACGACTGCGACGGCGACGAGCACCGGGACGACGACGAGGACTCCGACCGGGACCACGACGACTCGCAGGAGCGCACCGAGCGGGTGCTCGAGGGCCGCATCGCGGTCGAGCAGAGCGAGAAGCAGCTCGAACGGACCAAGAAGGGCGTCGCCGCGGGCAAGGCCACCAAGGCCGACTACGCGAAGCAGGCCGCCGCGCACCGCGAGCTGGAGCGGCGCTACGAGGAGGACCGGGCGCGGCTGTCACCGGAGCGCGCCGAGCTGGTCGACGAGGTGGTCGACGGGCACGAGGAGCTGTCCGAGCGGGAGCGCGAGCTCGAGGCCGAGAAGAAGGAGGTCGCGGACGGCGCCGTCGGGAAGGAGGACCACCGGCGCAACGTCGCCGCGTACGAGGAGCGGCGCGCCGAGGTCTACGAGGCCACCGACGAGCTGATGGAGGCCACCGGCCGCGACCCGGACGCGGTGTCCGACGACGACCTGGACGGCGAGGGCGCGGCCGCGGGCTGCGGGTCGGACGGCGCGTTCACCGAGTGCGGGTCGGTCAGCGAGTCCGCCGACGGGGAACGCGACGTCGACCGCGCGGTCTGCCTCGCCGGGGTGTCCTCCGGGTGCGGGGCGTCCAGCAGGTCGGGCGACAACGAGGCGTCCGCGTCCTGCACGATGAGCGGCGCGGAGCGCGGCTGCCGCAGCAGCGCGTCCAGCCGGGCGGACGACGGTGGGGCCACCCGGGCGTCGGCCCGTTGCACCGGTGAGTGCGAGCAACGCAGCCGGGCCACCCCGCGCGAGGCGTCCGCGGAGTGCGAGAGCGCCGACGGCTCCTGCGCGAGCGACAGCTCCGGCAGCGACCGCGACGACGACGCCGCGGCGCACGCCGTGAGCGCGAGGGACCGCACCGACCTCGGCGCCGGCCGGGCTAGCGGGACCGCGTCGGCGCGGTGCGACGGCGGCGACTGCGCCACCTCCAGCTCGGTGGAGCTGGACGAGGTGGGCGAGGTCCGCTCCGAGGCCGAGGTCGATTGCGGGGCGGGCTGCACCGGCTCGGCGCGCAGCGGGTCCGAGGCCGCGCACGAGGCCGGCGCTGCGGCGCGGGCGCCCGGTTCGAGCACGACCGCGGACGCGGCCTGCTCGGTCGCGGGCGGTGACTGCCGGGCCGGCGCCGAATCGGACGCCGACGGCTCGTCCGACGAGATCGAGGCCGACAGCGCGGCCGCCGTCGAGGTGGACTGCGGCGGCGCCCCGTGCTCGGGCGAGGGGACGACCACGACCGGCGGCTCCGCGACCGGGCGGTCGGACGGGGCGAGCCGCGCGAGCACCGGCACCGCGTCCTGCGAGGTCTCCGGCGGCGGGTGCGAGGCGAGCAGCCGCACCGGCACCGATACCTCGTTCACCGAGGGCGAGGCCGGGATCGGGCCGGTCGGGTACGCGGTGCTGACCGACGGTGATGCGGCGGCGTCCAGCTCGGTCCGCGCGAGCGTCGACTGCGGTGCGGGCTGCACCGGATCGGCGTCCGGCGCCACCACCGGGAAGGCCACCGCGGGTGGGGCCACCCGCACGACGAGCGCGTCGACCGGCTGCACGACCGCGGCGGGCGGGTGCGCCGCCGGCGCGACCTCGCAGGTGCGCGACCGGGCGGCCCCGGCCGACGACACCACGGCCGACGCGTTCGGACACCCGCGCCGCGAGCTCTCCGCGTCGAGCACCGCCGACGCCGCCGCCGACTGCGACGCCACCACCTGCACCGGGTCCGCCCGGGTCCGGACGACCGGCGCGGCGACCGGGGACGTCGCGGGCATGCGGGACAGCACCGGCGAGGCGAGCTGCACCGTCCACGGCGACGGCGGCTGCGCGAGCTCGTCGGCCACCTCGGTGACCGACCGCGAACCCGCGACCGGCGAGGCGATCCCCGGGGTCGCACCGGTGTCCGGCCCGGTGAGCGTGTCGACCGCCGAGTCATGGGTGGAGTGCGCGGGCGGCGCCGGGACCTGCGACGGGACCGCGGAGTCCGCGACGAGCGCCCGGGACACCGCGGTGTCCCCGCACGCCCGGGGTACGAAGGCGACCGCGGAGTGCACCGTCACCGGCGGTGCCTGCGCGGGCACCACGACCTCGTCGGCGTCGTCCGCCCCGGACTTCGTCGCGGTCGACCCGGTGACCGGCCGCCCGCTCCCGGGGCAGCCGACCAGCGGGCCGTCCTCGGTGGCGTCGTCGTCGGGGACCGTCGTCTGCGCCTCCGAGGCCTGCTCCGGTTCGGTGCGCACCTCCACCTCCGCGTGGGACGGCGCGGTGGCCGGCGGGGTCCCGCGCACGTCGGCCGGAGAGGCGAGCTGTGCGGGCGGGACGGCCGGCTGCCAGGCGGCGTCGAGCTCGTTCGCCTCCACCGGGTCGGGGGCCGCGCTCGCCTTCTCCGGCGGGCAGCCGGTCAACGCGGCACGGCTGGTCCCCGGGCCCTCGGCGGCCTCCGCCGCGGGCGCCGTGGTGGCCTGCGCCGGCGAGCGGGTCTGCGACGGGCACGCGTCGAGCGCGGCGACCGCGACCGACCCGTCGGTGTCGGCCGACCCGCGGGGGTCGCGCAGCACCGGCTCCTGCGATGCCGTCACGGGTGGCCGCTGCCAGGCCGTCACGAACTCGGGCGCCTCGTCCGGCCCCGACGCGAACACCATCCTGCCGCTGGTGCAGGCCGCGTCGACGTCGAACGCCGACGTCTCGGAGGAGGAGATCGGGGCGGACGAGCGCAGGCCGGACGCCCCCCGGCAGGGCTTGCCGCCCGGCTCCACGGCGCCCGGCTCGAGCGCGAACTCCGGTGGTCCGACCGTCCCGGGCGCGTCCAGCTGGACGATGGCCTCGGCCGTCCTCGACTGCAGCGGCGGCACGGGGTGCGCGGGGACCGCGCGGACCTCGGTCACCGGCAGCGTCGGCCCGACCGCGCTGAGCGGTGCGGGCGGGGCGCGCGGCCCACCGGTGGCGACCGGGACCACCAGCTCCAGCAGCGGCTGCGCCACCGCGCAGAGCGGCTGCTTCGCCCAGACCGACGCCTCCGCGGGCTCCGGCCAGGTCGTGGCCGACGTGATCGCGGAGGAGCGCACGACCGCTGCCGAGCAGGCGCGCCGCACGGCCCTCGAGGCCGAGGTCGCCGCCCGCGCCGCAGCGGAGGTCGCCGCCCGTCCGGGCGCGACCGCAGCACAGCGCAGGGCCGCCGCCGACGCCGCGCGCGCCGCGGCCGAGGCCCGCACGGCTCACGCCGAGGCCGCCAGGCTGGCCGCACGGCCGGTGACCGACGCTCCCGCGACGATGGCGCGGTCGAGCGCCGCCGCCCAGTGCGAGGGCCCCGCCTGCCGCGCCGACACCGCGGGCGCCACGAACGGCACCCCCGGGCGCGCCGCGACCCGCGCCCACTGCATCGCCGCCGCGAACGGCTGTGCCGTCGCGAGCGACGCCCTCGCCACGGCCGAGCCGCACTCCGGGCTCTCCGACCCCGACGGCGCGCCGATCCCGGGCCGCACCGGCGCCGCGAAGGCCGCGTCGCAGGTCATCTGCCCCGAGGCCGGGTGCACCGGCGGTGCGACCGGGACGTCCTCGGCCGTCGCCGGGCCGGCCGGCAGGCGCAGCGCGAGCGCCGCGACCGGCTCGACCCGCTGCGACGGCACCACGGCGTGCCTCGCGCAGGTCACCGCCGCCGCCTCCCGCACCACCGTCGACGCCGACGGGCCGCTCTCCGTCACCTCGGCCGCGGTCGAGGCCGTCTGCGAGAACGGCACCGGCACCGGCTGCGCGACGCGGACGTCCAGCCGGACCACGGCGGACGGCGGGACGGGCGTGCGCGCCACGTCCACCGCGTCGTGCGCCGCCGCGGGCGCCTGCTCCGCGGCGACCGGTGGGTTCGCCGCCGAGGGGCTCGTCGAGACGACTGCCGAGTGCGTGGGCACCGGGTGCCGGACCCGCACCGACGGCGCGGCGCGCGCCGGCCTGCCGGGTGGGACGACCACCGCCACGTCCCGCTCCGACTGCACCGCCGCGGCGTTCGGCGCCTGCGCGGGCGCGAGCCGGGTCGGCGCCACGGGGGCCGGGTCGCAGGCATTCGCGGCCTGCCGGGGCAGCGAGGGGGCGAGATGCCGGCACGGCTACTCGTCGACCAGCTCCGCGCACAGCCGCACCGGCGGCGCCGTCGCCGACGGGCACGCGCGCTGCGGGGCCTCCGGCGACGCGGGCAGCGGGTGGTGCGCGACCGCCGCCCAGGCCGTGACCATCCGCGGCGCGGCGGTCGCGATGGCCGGGTGCCAGGGCAGCCCGAGCTCGGGGTGCGTGCACTCCTACCGGGCCCGCGGCTCGGCCGCGGCCGCGTCCGGTGGGACGCGCGCGAGCGCGAACGCGTCCGGCTCGGGGGCGGGGACGTCCGGCGGCGGCTTCGTCGCGGTCACCGCGACGGCGTCGGCAGCGGACGGGGCCGCCTCCGCCGCGGCCTCCTGCACCGGCAGCCGGGGCGTGCGCTGCAGCCACTCCTACCGCGCCACCGCGTCGGCCGCGGCGGCCCACGGCGCCAACCGGGCGAGGGCGTACGCGTCCGGCTCGGGTGGCGGCGGCGTCGGCGGCGGTGGCGTCGCCGTCAGTGCGACGGCGTCGGCGGGCCCGGGGTGGGCGGCTGCGAGCGCGTCCTGCTCCGGCGCGGCCAACTGCCGATGGGGCTACTCGGGCGAGGCCTCGAGCTCGGCGTCCTACGACGACGGCACGCACCGCAGCTGGGCGCGCGCCCACGCGGCGGGCTCGGGCGGCGGCTCGGGCCCCGGCGGCGGTGGCCTGTCGGTGTTCGCGCAGGCCGCGGCCGGGAAGGGCTGGGCCAACGCGGTCGCGGGCTGCTCCGGCGCGGCGAACTGCCGGGCGAGCTACTCCAGCGGCGCCGAGGCGTCGGCGACCGTCGGCGGTCAGCACGCCGAGGCGTGGTCGCGCTGTTCCGGCGGTGGCACCGGCGGTTCCTGCGGCTCGTTCGCCACCGTCGAGGTGGACGCCGACAGCGCGCTGGCGCAGGCCGGGTGCGCGGGCACCGGGTCGTGCGACTCGTACTACGCGACGAGCTCGCGGTCGGCGGGTTCGGGGTCCGGGCTCACCGGCGACGCGGGCGCGGACTGCTCGGGCGGCGGCCCGAGGGGCGGGTACTGCGCGACCGGCTCGAAGGTCACGCACGACCCGAGGACCGGGGAGCTGAAGGCCACCTCGTACTGCGCCACCAAGGGCGGCACGTGCTCGAAGTACGCGAACATCACCATCGACGCCTCATTCCGGGGCGGGCAGCTGACCGGCGATGGCGCCGTGCGCTGCAGCGGCGCGGGCCCGGGCAGCTGCTCGGCCGTCGGGGTGGTGGCGTTCCACGAGGCGAGCCTCGACGAGGAGGGCAACCCGGTCCCGCCGACGCTGGTCGTCGGCACCGGGTGCGCCGTCGAGGGCGGGACCTGTTCGCAGCGCGCGCAGGCGAACGCCGCCATCACCGGCGCGGACGGCGCGATCGGCGCGACCGCCGTCTCGAAGTGCTCGGGCACCACCGGGTGGTGCTCCACCGTCGTCGGCGGCGAGTTCAAGCCCGACACCGGCGAGATCATCGCCTACGCCGACTGCGCGGGCGGCGGCGCGACCGGGTGCACGAAGTCCGAGGCGCACCTGCACGGGGCGGTGTCCGGGCCGGGTCAGGCGCGGCCGGACGGCCCGACCGAGGGCACGCTCCACGGGAACGGCAACGCGCACTGCGTGCGGACCTCGGGCACCTGCGGTGTGGCCGGCCGGTTCGACCACGTGCCCGCGGCCACGGGCGAGGACACCGACGGCGACGGCGAGCCGGACGTCGTCCCCGCCCACGTGATCGCCCAGACCAGCTGCTTCCCGGAGGGCCCGCACTGCACCCAGGAGGCCCACTCCTGGGGCACGCTGAACCGCGAGACCGAGCACACGAAGCACGAGGGCTCCGCCCACGCCGACTGCTCGGGCTCGTGGGGCTCGTGCTCGACCATCGCGTCGGTCGCCTACGACCCCGAGACCGGCAAGGTCGACGCGTTCGCCCGGTGCAGCACCGGCGACAGCGGCGGCACGCGCTGCACCCGCTCGTCGACCCACACCTTCGCCTGGGCCGAGTCGGTGAACGGCGAGGACCTCGAGGGCGAGGGCGTGTCGGACTGCAACCAGTCCGGCGGGTTCTGCGCCTCGTCGTCGCTGGCGAAGTACTTCGCCGACGGGGAGCGCACGGTCACCGGCGAGAACGGCGAGCAGGTGCGGCTCCCGGCGCACGTGCAGAGCGGCGCGGGCTGCGGCACCGACGGGCCGGCGGAGAACTGCAGCTACGACTACTCCGCGCACGGCTTCGAGCAGCTGACCGAGGACGACGGGCTGCTCGCGGGCGACGCGCGGGGCGACTGCGCCGACTCCGGCACGACCGGCTCCGGCTGGTGCTCGGTGGCCGCCGACGTCACGATCGAGCTCGACCAGCGCACCGTCGAGGCGGTGGTCTGGTGCCAGAGCGGCAACGCACGAGCCTGCTCGTACTCCGCGCACGTCACGGCCCAGCAGGACGCGGACAAGAACAACGCCGACTCGCAGAAGAGCTGCGGCAAGCAGGTCGCCGGGAACTGCTCGCTCGCCGTGGCGGCCATCGCCGCGGGCGGGGACCGGGACAAGCAGGGCCAGGCGGTGGCGTTCGGCTTCTGCGCCGACTCGAACGGCACCTGCACCGGCGAGTTCAGCACCCACGTCGACTCGAACCGGGACACCCTGTCCGACTGCCGCTCGAGCGGTGCCGCCAACGGGACCTGCGTCGGGCTGGCGGTGCCCGAGCACGCGCTGTCGGCGGGCCAGCTGATCGACCCCGAGGGCGACGACAGGATCACCCTGAACTCGCGGGCGCCGGGGCGCGACCCCGAGACGAAGGTCTGCTCGGCCGCGCAGCGGTGCGAGGCGCAGCGGATCGACGAGGAGGCGTTCGAAGGGCTCGAGGGCGAGTTCTTCGTGCTGGACGTGCACGAGGACAAGTCCGTCGGGCAGTGGTTCAAGAACTTCGGGCGCGACCTCGGCGACGTCGTGGTCTACGCGATCCCCGGGCTGCTCGGGTCGCTCGGGACCGAGCTGTGGAACAGCGTCAAGTACGACTTCCTCGGCTCCGACGGGTTCGTCGGCAGCCTGACCGGTGGCCACGTCGGGTTCGACCGGCCCGA
Source organism: Pseudonocardia sp. (assembly GCF_035305885.1). GTDB lineage: Bacteria > Actinomycetota > Actinomycetes > Mycobacteriales > Pseudonocardiaceae > Pseudonocardia. Next base: position 165,973 of record NZ_DATGOP010000110.1, on the reverse strand, counting down.
GCAGCGGGAGGGCGAGTCCGACCTGGAGTACTACGCCCGGCTGTACCCGTTCACCGGCGGGATCGCCCAGGGCGCGGTGAACTTCTACAACCGCTGGCTGAACTTCGAGGACGGCGGCCCCGACTGGGACCGCCTCGGCCACGACTACTACTACTCGCCGGTCTCCACGCTGCTGGAGGACGTCGGCACGGTCGCGCTCGTCGCGGCCGGGGCCGGGGCGGTCATCAAGGGCATCTCGCTGGGCGCGAAGGGGGCGGGCGCTGCGTCGGCCGGCCTGGGCACGACGATGGTGTCCGGGCTGCGCACCGGCCTGACGGCGGCGCGGGCCGCGTGGTCGGTGACCCGCGTGCCCGGGCTGGACGCGGCGTTCGGCGCCTCGATGCGGATCGCGGGCTGGACCGGGCAGGTGGCGCTCGCCCCGCTGGCGGTGAACTTCGCGATCGGGCGGTTCGCCGCGGGGGCGCTCTCGCGCGGGCTGGTCGCGCCGATCGCGGGCCGCGTGCTCGGCGCGGCGGAGGTCACGGCCGGCCGGGCCGGGGCCGCGTTCGAGCTCGGCCGGTACGCCGACGCGGTGGCCCTCCAGGCGCAGGCCGCGCGGCTGACCCGGGTCGGCACCTTCCTGGAGCGCAGCGCCTACGCGGGCCGGATCGTCGGCACCGACGGCCTGTTCGGGCGCCAGACGCGCAACGGCAGGACGCCCGGCCTGCTCGGCACCCTGCTCGCCTACAACCGGCTCGGGCTGCGCTTCGGGTACGCCGCGTCCGCGGCCGAGATCGGGGCGGGGCACGCCCGCGCGACGTTCGGGTTGTTCGCCGACGTCCAGCTCGGCGGGCGCGGTCGCTTCGGCTATCTCGGCGAGGCGTTGCACGCCTTCCGCCAGCAGCGGGTCGACCGGGCGGGCGCGGTCGCCCGATACGACCAGGTGGTGTTCGGCGGCACCCTCCGCAACCGGAACGGGCTGGCCGTCCAGGCACGCAGCGGCAACGCCTTCGTCCGGGCCAAGGACCGGGTGCGCGACCGGGTGCGGGCGGCGGACCGCGCGGCGGTGCTGTCCCAGATCGCCGAGGGGCGGCTCAGCGCGCGCGAGTACGGCGCGCTCACCAGCGGCGGGCTCGACCGCCTCGTGGAGTCGGCGATCGCGGACCGGCCGGCGCAGCAGGCCGGACAGCAGCCGCAGGCGGGCGGGCAGGGTGGCACCCGCACGGTCGAGCCGCCCGCCCCGGGCCGGCCGCGGCCCGCCGACCCGGTCGACGGGTCGCCGACGCCCGCCCCGCGCGGCACCGACCGGTTCGGCGGTGGGCAGCGGCCGGGCGGTGGCGACGGGCCGGACCCGCTGGCCACCGAGAACCCCGCCGCCGGCGGCCCGCGCGCCCTGGCGGACGAGCCGACGCCCCGCAAGCCCAGCGCGGGCTTCCGCACGGAGGTCAACGAGCTCGAGACCGACCTGCCCCCGCCGTCGGGCCGGAACGGACCGCGCGTCACCAGGTTCGACGACCTCGCCGACGATGTCGCGCGGGTCCGCACCTTCTGGGAGCGGTTCAAGACCTTCACCCGCGAGCAGCTGCGGGAGCGGTTCCGCGCGATCGCCGACGACGTCCGCAGCGGCCGCAGGACGCTCGAGGAGGTCATGCCGGAGTGCGCGGCGCTCGCCTGCGAGGCGTCGCGGCGCAGCACCGGCAAGGCGCCGTACGACGAGCAGATCGCGGGCGCGATCGGGCTGGCGCGCGGGCAGATCGTCCGGATGCTCACCGGCGAGGGCAAGACGCTCGCCGGGGCGCTCGCCGCGGTGGTGCGCGCGCTCGAGGCCCGGGACGCCGCGGGGCGGCCCGTCGCGGGCAGGGGCGTGCAGTGGATGGCGCTGAACCCGACGGACCTGCTGTCCGCGGCCCGGACCGTTCGGCCGATCGCCGACCTGCTCGGGATCCGCACCGGCGTGCTGCGGCCGGTGGGGTCGGTGTGGAACACGCTGGCCAAACGGCGTGCGTACCAGGCCGACATCACGCTCGGCACGGTCAGCGAGTTCGTGTTCGACGCGCTGCGCGCGCGCAACGGCCGCGGCCGACCCGTGCACGCCGACCGCGGCGGGTGGCACCTGATCGACGAGGTCGACCAGGTGCTGCTCGACGAGGCGCTGACCCCGCACGTGCTGGCGGCACCAGCCCGGGGCCGCGCGCCGCTCGGCGACCTCGCGTGGGCGGCCGACCTCGCGACGAAGCTGACGCCGCGCACGAAGGCCGACCCCGGCCACTACGAGATCGGCCCCCACCGCGTCGCGCTGACCGACGACGGCATCCGCTTCATCGAGCAGCAGACCGGCCGGAACCTGTCGACGAAGGCGAACGAGCCGCTGAAGCGGCACGTCGAGAACGCCCTCACCGCGAAGTGGCTGATCGAGAAGGACGTCCACTACTTCGTGGAGGACGGGCGGGTCGTCCTGGTCGACACGCGGACCGGGCACCGGCTGAACGACCGCCGCTACCACGACGGGCTGGCCGAGGCGATCGAGTACGCCGAGCTCGTGGAGGTGCTCGGCCCCACCCGCGTGCTCGACGCGATGACGGTGGTCGACTTCCTGGCCGAGCGCGAGTTCGCCGGGATGACCGGCACCATCGGCGGCGAGGCGGGCGTCGCCGCGTTCCGCGAGCACTACGGCAAGGGCGTCGCCGACATCCGGCCGCACCGCCCGCCGGCGCGCAAGGACTACACGGTCACCTACCGGACCGCTGCGGAGAAGTGGGACGGCATCTTCTCAGAGGTCGTCGCGACGCGGCGCACCGGCAGGCCGGTGCTGGTGGTGACCGGGTCGATCCGCGACGCGGCGCGGTTCTCGCAGCGGCTGCGCGATGCGGGGATCGAGCACAACGTGCTGACCGCCCGGACCAGCCCGGCGGAGGAGGCCAGGATCCTCGCCGAGGCGGGCCGATGGCACCAGGTCACGGTAGCCACCAACCGGGCGGGCCGAGGCATCGACATCAAGCTCGGCGGGGACGCCACGCCGCTGGCGCGCCGGATCATGGAGCGCGACCACCCCGGCATCACGCCGGCCGACCCGCGCTACGAGGGCCTGTTCAACGCCGCGCGGATCGAGGCGGAGGGCCTGCGGCACGACGCGATCAACGAGGCCGGCGGCCTGCACGTGGTGCTGACCGAGTTCCCCGAGTCGCTGCGCGTCGAGTACCAGGGCCGCGGCCGGGCGGGCCGGCAGGGCGAGAACGGCAGCTCGACGCTGCACCGGTCGCTGGAGGATCCCGTCCTGCAGCCGGTCGGCAAGGGCGAGTTCAGCGCGACCCGCGCGGCGGACGACGGGGCGCTTCGGGTCGACTCCGCCGCGGTCGACGCGCTGTTCCGGCTGGCCCGGCAGGAGGCCGAGCTGGCCGTCCGTGCCGAGCGCGGCGCGCAGCGGGCCCGCGTGGCGGTGCAGCGGCCGTCCTGGCGGCGCGGCTCGCCTGCCCGGGGAGTGCTCGACGCGCAGGGCGTCCCGCCACCGACGCAGCGGTCGGCGGTCCCGGCGAACCCGGCGGGCATCGACCTGCCGCAGCTGGCCCTGCTGCGGGCCGGGCAGGACGTCCCCGGGCTGTCGGCGGAGCTCAACCGCGAGCTGCGCGACCTCGCGGAGCGGTTCGACGTCGAGAACGCCGTCACCGGGCCCGAACTCGAGGCGGCGGCCACGATCGCGCGGCACCTGCCCGAGCGGACCTTCCAGCCCCACCGGTACACCGAGGCCGACCTGGCCGCGGTGAACGACCGGATCGCGGAGCTCACCCGGCAGGCGAACGCCGTCGGCCGCGCCGGCGAGCTGCAGGACCTGCTGGGCGCCGACGCCGACCAGCTCGCCGCGACCGCGGCGGTCGCGGCCCAGCTGCTCGCCGAACGTGAGGAGGCGAAGCGGCGCGGCCGCCCGGTGGAGGTGCACCGGGGCGACCCGGCCGAGCGCCTGCGGCTGGCCTCGCTGAGCGACCGGGAGCTGCAGGCCCTGCTGGACTACGTCGCCGGCCTCCCCGAGGGCCTGATCGCGCAGCGGCTCGGGATCCCGGTCGGCGAGCTCGGCTGGTTCCTGCCGGTGCCCGACCCCGCCAACCCCCAGCGCTGGACCGGCCCGGGCGTCGTGGTCGACAAGCTCACCCGGGCCACGCGCAACAACCCGCTGCTCGGCACGCGGGAGGCCGCGGGCCGCCACGTGCGCACCGAGCAGGCGACCCGGACCGCGGTCGTGGCGCGCGTCCTCACCGAGCGGGGGGTCACCGACCCGGCCGACGCGGACGGGCTGTGGGAACGGGTCCGCGACGAGTTGCGCGCCGTGGAGCTGCACGGGCTGCACCCGGCGGAGGCGGCGTCGCTGTGGGAGCGCGCGGACCGGATCGAGGAGTTCGTCGGCCTGCTCCCGGCGCGGCACCGCGACCCCGGGTACGGGGCCTTCGTGCGCGCGGGCGTCACCTCGGTCGCGCAGCTCGCCGCGATGTCGCTCGACGAGCTGGCCGACCTCGGGATGAGCGCCGCCGCGACCCGCGCGGTGCGCGGCGCCCTCGCCGGGGTCGCGGTCCCCGACCGGCTCGACACGCGGGACCGGCACCGGGCCGCGGCCCTCGCGGCGCGGACCGACTGGACCTACGACGACCTGGTGGCGGCGCTGCACATCGCCGCGGGCGAGCCGTACGACCCGACGGCGCCGGTGTCCGACGGCCGGATCGCCGACCTGCGCACCGCGGCCGGGATCGACACGCTCGCCCTGCTCGCCGACGTGCTGCGCACGGTGCCGCTCGACGCCGCCGAGCGGGCCGCCTGGCCGGTCGAGGCGCTCGACCTCCTGACCGAGGCCCGCGCCGGCTCGCTGAGTGACGAGGAGCTGGCCCAGCTGGTGGCCGCCGGGTCCGGTGCGCTGCGGTTGCCGGCGCCGGGCCCCGGGCTCGGCCAGCGGGTCGCGCTGCTCGTGCTGGACGCGTACGTCGAAGCCCGCTCCGCCGGCACCGCCGCCCCGGCGGACGAGCCCGCCGCGCCGACGGATCGGCGGCGGTTCCCGGCCCACCTGGTCGCCGGGGCCGCGACCGCGGCGGGCGCGGCGGGTGGCGGGGCGGCCGCGCTGGCCGGTGCGGCCGGCGTCGTGGTCGCCGGGTCCACCGTGGTCGGCGCCGTGCTCGGCGCCGCCGTGCCGACCGCGGTCCACCTGCTGCGCAACCGGGGCCCGCCGGCCGCGGCCCGCTCCACCACTTCACCCGCCGCGACCCGCCTCGCCGCGCGGCGGTGGACGGACCGGCTGGTCATCGGTACCCCGCTGTGGAACGACCCGCTGACGCGTCGGCGGGTGGCCGCCGCGCTGGTCGGCGCAAGCCTGCTCTCCGCGGTGCTGACGCCCACCGGCCTCCCGGGGACGAACCTGCTCGCGGCCGGTACCGCGGTCGCCGCGGTCGCGGTGGCCACGGCTCCGCGCCTGCGGGTCGGCGTGCCGCGGCTCGGGCCGTCGATCCGGCGTGTGCTCGGCCGGGTGGTCGCGGCGGCGGCGCTGGCCGGCGCCGCAGGCCTGCTCGCCGTGGGCGAGCCCACCTCGCCGGTGACGGCGCCCGAGCGGCCCGGCGCGGTCGTCGTGGTCGACGGCGCGCTCACCGGCTCGTCGACCCACGCGCAGCAGGCCTCGGCCGCGCCGCGCCGGGTCGTCGTGCAGCCGGGGGACACCCTGAGCGGGCTCGCGCGCGCCTTCGGCGTGCCCGAGCAGGCGTGGGTGGACGCCAACCCGGGTCGGTTCCCGACGCGGGAGAGCCGCGACCTGATCCGGATCGGCGAGCGGCTGGCCATCCCCGCGGAGTGGGACGACCGCTACCGCGTCCAGCCGGGCGACACGTTCGACGAGATCGCCGCGCGGCTCGGCGTCGACCCGGACCGGCTCGCCGAGGCGCAGGGCGGCCGGTTCCCGACGCGCGCGAGCCGCGACCACATCGGGGTGGGCGAGCGGTTCGTCGTGCCCGGCACGCCGGCCGCGGACGATCGGTCGACCCCGACCCCGACCCCGACCCCGACGCCGACCCCCACGCCGAAGCCGACGCCGTCGGGGACGCCGGGCGCGACCACGGCCCCGGCGCAGCCGCCGGTGGCCGCGCCCGACGGCGGCGGGTGGACGGTGCTCGGTATCGGCGCCCTCCTCGCCACGGGCGTCGCCGCCGCCGTCCTCGGTGTGCGCGCGGTGGTGCGGCACCGGAGCACCGTCCGCGGGTGGCCCGGGCAGCTGCGGGACCGGTGGCGGGCGAGCGGCCTGCACGCCCGGGCGGTGCTCGTGCCCGGGCAGCTGCGCGACCTGCGGGCCCGCGCCGCGGCCCGCGGCCGGGCCGCGGTCGACCGGGTCCACGTGCGGGTCGTCGAGGCCCGCCGGGTCGTCGGGGCGGCGCTCGCCGCCGCGTGGCAGCGTGCCCGTGCCGCGATCCGGGCGACCGGCACCCGGTTGCGCCACGGCCGGCACCGGTTCGTGACGTGGGTGCGCGCGGGCCCGGTGCTGCGCGCGCAGGTCCGGGTCGTGGCCCGGGCGAGGGCGGCGGTCGGTGCCGCGGAGCGCCTGCTGCGCCGCGAGCAGCGGGCGGCGGCGCGGGCGGTCACCGCCGAGCAGCTCGGCTGGATCGGCTGGCTGTCGGTGGTGAACTCGGCCCGGCCACGCGGCGCCCGGCTGACCGACGACCAGCTCGCCCGGCTCATCGCCCGGGACCTGAACCTCACCGAGCGCGCGGTCCGTCGGCTGCTCGACCGGGCCGCCCTCCTCGACCCCGCCCGGGTCCAGCCGCCGGCCGGGACCCCGCGGACCGGCGTGTCGTTCGACCGCGTCCTCGCGGTGGTGGCGAGCCGGTTCGCCGAGGCGCACCCGGCGGTGCCGAACGCCGTGGCCGCGCGCGCCGCCGCGGAACGGGCGCTGGCCGCCGCGCAGGCCCGCGGCGCCCGGGTCGCGATCGAGGCCGGGGTGGCACCGGAGCGGGCCGACCGGCGGATGGCCAGGGCGGCGCGCGGCCACGGCCTGGCCGGGGTGCGGATGCGGATCTGGACCGGACTCGGCCTGGACGTCCCGGTCGCGGACCGGGTGCGGCCGCGGCGGGTGCGGATCACCGCCTTCGGCGTCGGTGTGGGTGTCGGCCTGCTGGCAGGCGGCGTGCTCGGGGTCGTCGAGGTGGGCGCCGCGGCGGTGCCGGCGGGCGCGATCGTCGCCGGGGTCGCGCTGCCCGCGGCCGTCCGAGCGGTGTGGACGCCGGGCAACCCGCGGGCCCCGCCGCTGCGCGCGCTCGCGCGCGGGCTGCGGGCGCAGGCCGGGCGGCTCGCGCTCTGGTCGATGAGCGGGCTCGGTGCCGCCGTCGCCGCCGACCCGGTCGCCGACCTGCTGCGGCGCCACTGGCCGGTGTTCGCCGACCAGCCCGGCCTGTTCGGGGTCAAGGCGTTGCTCGTGCCCGCGATCACGGCGGGGCTGGTGTTCCGGTACGTGCTGCGCCGCCAGCACGTCAACCGCAGCTCCGGCATGCAGACCAGGCCGCGGGCGGCGGCGTGGGCGTCGGCCGTCGCCGCCTACACCGCGACCGCCGCGCTCGGCCTGGCCCGGGCGTTCGACCTGGTCACCGGCTACGTGGGGCTGTGGCCGATCGCCGCGGCGGTCGTCGCGGGCATCACCGGCTCGGTGCTGCAGCAGAAGGACGTCGCGCGCACCAGGCTGATCAAGGCGGCGGTGTCCGGCACGCTCTCGGCGGCGGTGGCGTTCGTCATCAGCACGCTCGGCGGCGGGCCGGCGCCGGGGGCGTGGGGCGATCTGATCAACGCAGTGCTGGTCGCCACCGTGGTGTACGCCTCGCCGACGGTGATCGCCGAGTACGCCAACGTGCTCGTCGGCCGGGTCATGGCGCCGATCGTGAAGCGGAAGTCGCTCGAGGCCCAGCGCAACGCGGCTGAGTCGGGCGGCAGCCGGGACCGGATCCGGCGCCTGCTGGCCGCCGGGCTCGACTACACGAACTTCTCGCCGGTCGACACCCGCCTGCTGCGGCGCAAGGCGCTCGACCCCGTGCTGGCCGGGCTGTCGGCGATCGTGATCAACCTGGCCTGGGTCGACCGCGCGTGGATCGAGACGCACGACAACTCGCTCCCGACCGTGCTGACGCGGTTCGCGGTGATGGCCACCTCGGTGTGGCTGATCGGGAAGCTGTGGCGGGACGCCGACGAGTTCCGCAACGGCTACTACGGCTTCCGCAGCAAGCGCGCGCTGCGCTCGCCCGAGCGGCCGTCCCGGTGGCGGGTGTGGCGCGGCGACCGCCTGCACCAGCGGGTCAGCGACTACCGGCGGGACCTGGACGCCCTGCTCGCCGCGTTCGGGTGGCCCAGCCCCGCCCCGGAGAAGCTGGACCGCAGCCTGGCCGAGGGACTGGCGAGGCGGCTGTGGCGGCGGATGCCCGCCGAGATCCACCGTCCGCTGGACGAGTGGGACCCGCTGCCCGCGGACCGGAAGGTCCTCGAGGCCCTGTGGGACGAGCAGCGCGCTGCGCACGAGCGGCGGGCCCACCACGTCCGGACGATCACGCTGGTGGTACCGATCCTCGCCGCCGACCCGGCCACCCTCGCGCTGGTGGCCGACCGGTTGCGCAGCGCCGGCCGGGCGGGCGACGCGACGGTCGTCGACTTCCACCGGATGCTCGGCCAGGAGCTGTGGGCCGAGTTCGCCGCGGCCGCGGGCGGGTCCGTGCCTCCACCCGGCCACCGGACCTGGCGCGCCCGGCTGGCCGAACACGCGAAGCAGCGCACCGAGCTGCGGGCCGAGTACCTGGCCGGTCCGCGCAAGGTGCTGCTCGAGGTGCTCAAGCAGCACTACCTGGACACCGACCAGGACGGGCACCCGAACCTCGAGCGGGCGCGCGCCGCGTTGGCGGCGTTGGAGTTCGAGCTCGTGGGGATGGGCAAGCCGCGCCGCGACCCGCTGGAGCTGGTGGCGCAGCTGGCCGACCAGCGGGCCCGCAGCGCCGCGGACGCCGCGGCCGCCGAGGAGCGGGGACTCGCGGCGGGCGACCCGGCCGCGACCCGTGCGCGCCTGGTCGAGATGCGCCAGCTCGCGGCCGGGATGCGGGTGCTGCGCTCGGCCGCGCAGCTCAGCATCGAGGTCCAGCTCACGCGGGCCCACCGGCGCGAGGTGCGGAAACGGTGGGACGCCGCGATCGCCAGGGCGGTCGTCGTCCCGCCGAACCCGGTGCCCTACACCCTGCTGGAGCGGCTGCTGCTGCTCGCGGGCCTACGCGGCCCGGCGACCGCAGCCGAGCTGGCGGCCCGCTACGGCGGCACCGGCTGGGCCGACACCCTCTCCGCCCTGGCCGAGATGGGCGCGCTGGAGGCCGACGCTGCCGGCGGCTACCGGGTCACGGCCGACCTGGCCGCGCTCTGGCGGGCGGCCCGGCCGCGCCTGCGGCACGCGGTGCGGGCGGACGCCACGTACGCGTGGCTGTTCGACACGTCGCGGCTGCCGGGCGGCGCCGAGCTCGTCGCGCTCGCCGTCCCGCGGCTCGGGCCGGCGGGCGTCACCGACGCCGAGCGGGCCGCCGTCGCGGCGCTCCACGACCTGCTGCGCAACGGTGACCTGGCGTTCCGCCACTGGCGCGACGGCTGGATCGACGACGCGGGCATCGCGGCGCGCCGCCTGACCGGGCTCGCGTACCGGATGCGGCACTCGGCGGGCGCGCGCGACTGGCCGCTGCCGCCCGACCGCCCCGCGGCCCCCGTCCGGTTGGCCCGCGGCGTGCGCGACCTGGCCGTGGCGCGCCTGAAGCAGTGGGTGACCCCGAGCCGGCAGCGCCGCGCGCTGGCGGCGCTGCAGCGCCGCACCGACGCCTCCGACCGGCTCTACCTGCGGGCGCTGCGGGTCGGTGACCTCCTCACCGCGCAGGACCCGGGCGGGAGGATGCCCGTCGAGGCGGCCGGCCTGCTGCACGCGGCCCGCCACGTGCAGGTGGAGGAGTACGGGCGGCTGCGCGAGGCCCAGCGCCGCGCCGCGGCCGCGCTGGGCGCGGTGGGGGCCCACCCGCACCAGGTGGACCGCGCGTTGAGCGGCGCCGACCGCACCCTGCGGCACGCGCCCGGCGCCGACCCGTTCCCGCCCACGGCCGACCACTGGCTGCGCGAGATCACCGAGGAGCTCCACGCCGTCCGCAAGCGGCTCGACGGCCTGCCGCCCGGGCCGGAGCGGGACGCGGCGCTGGCCGAGGCCCGCCTGTCGCTGGAGCGCTACGCGATCGACCGCGACTACGGCTGGGCGTCGCAGCTGCACCGCACCATCGGCGGGATGCGGGTGATGGAGAAGGCCCGTCTCGCGGCGAAGGCGCTGCGCTCGGCGCACCCCGACCTGTTCGACGAGGTCGCGATGCCCGCGCCGGGGGTGTCCCCGCTGGTCCCGCACCGCGACCGCGTCGAGCACCCCTACGGCGACGACGACCTGACCGGCGCCGACGTGGCCGTCGCGACCCGCCGCGGCCTCGGCAACCGCACCAACCAGGACGCCGCCACCCTCCTGGTACTGCCGAACGGCGACCGCGTCGCCCTGGTCGTGGACGGCGTGTTCAGCTACCCGGCCTCGCGGTTCGCGGCGATCGACTTCGCCACGGCGTTCCGCGCCGAGCTGGCCCGCACCGACCGGGCCGCCCGCACCCCGGCGCAGGCCCTGCTCGATGCGCACCAGGCCGGCCTGGACGCCCTCACCAGCGGCTACACCCCCGAGCGCGGGCACGGCGCCGTGGCCTACCTGGCCGCCCACGTCGGCGCGGATGGAACCGTCACGACCATCCACGCCGGCACGGCCCGCGCCTTCTACCTGCCACTGGTGCGCGGCGAGGCCGGGCAGACCCTGACCGACGACGACTCCCGCGGCGGGGACATCGCCGACGGCGGGGTCATGACCCGCTGGGCGGGCAGCGACTACCGCCCCGCGCCGACCGTCACCACGTTCGCCCCGAACGTGCCCGGCCTCGTCGTGCTGGCCACCGACGGGCTGTGGCGCTACCTGCCCAGCGCGGAGGCCCTCGCGGCGACGCTCTCCGGCCGCGCCCGCATCGACCCGGCCGAGGCCGCCCGCGCGCTCGCCGACGCCGCCCGCGCCGCGGGTGGCCGTGACGACCTCACCACGGCGGTGCTGCGGGCGGGCCCGGCGCCCCTCGGCCCCGGCGCGCCGCGCCCGCTCGGCACCGGTGGCGGTTGATGCGCGGCCGGCTGCGCGGGCGGCAGAATCCGGGGCGGAACCGACGACCGAGCCGGGGAGCGGGGGCCGCCGGGATGGCTGACCGGACGGGTGCGGTGCGGCGCTACCTCCGCTCGCGGAAGAACGTCGCCGGGCTGGCGGGTGCGCTCGCGGGCGCCGGGCTGCACCTCGCCGGGCTGGTCGACCAGGCGTGGCCGCTCGTCGCGGCCGGGCTCTACGCGGTGGCCGCGCTGGTCACGCCGTCCGCCCGGGCCGAGCCGCCCGCCGCCGAGCCGAGCCTGGTCGACGCCCTGCGCACCGAGGTCGAGGCGCAGCTCACCCGCGTCGAGCTGCAGCGCGACGAGCTGCCGGCAGGCGCGGAGGCCGCCGTGCGCCGGATCGCGCGGACCCTGCGACTGCTGCTCGACCGGCTCGACCGGGTGCCCGACCTGGAGGTCGACCGGCGGGCGGCGCCCGAGCGGCTCGCCGAGGTCGCCGAGGTCGTCCGCGCCGACCTCGCGGAGTGCCTCGACGCCTGGTTCGCGTGGGCGCCCGCGGCACCCCCGGAGAGCGCGGCGCGGGAGCTCTCGGTCCAGCTCGACCTGATCACCGCCCGGGTCGAGCGGCTGGAGGCGTCGGTCCCGGACGCGCACGCGCGGCGGGCCGAGGACCTCACCGAGGAGATGCGCCGCAGGCACGACCAGGCGTGACGGCCCTCGTCACCGGTCGGCCGCGGCGGCCCGGCGCCGGTTGGCGAGGAACCGCGCCTTCTTCTGGCGGTTCCCGCAGGTGTTCATGTCGCACCACCTGCGGGTGCGGCTCTGGCTGGTGTCGAAGAAGACGGCCCGGCAGGTCGGCGACGCGCACAGGGCCAGCCGCCCGTCCCGCTCACCCGAGATGATCTCGATCGCGTCGGCGGCGATCACGCCCAGCGCGTCCTCCACGCGGGAGGGCGAGCTGAGCCGCCAGCGCCGGGCGCCGTCGGGGGTCAGGACGGCCGCGGCCCGGCCGTCCACGCTGCAGTCGTTGATGAGCTCGACGGCCGGCGCGGGCAGCGGCTCGCCGGTCGCGGCGGCCGTCCCGGCGGCGTGGATCGCCTCCCTCAGCTCCCGGGCGCGGTCGAGCTGGGCGGGCGTGCAGGAGTCGACGTCGAGGCCGTACTCGGCGAGCCAGTCGACGAGCCGATGCGGCGTCGGGATCCGCTCCACGGCGGTGCCGTACCGCTCCGACAGGGTCCCCGTGAAGCTCGTCGCCAGCACGGTGCCGAGCCGGAACTCGGGGAACCTCTCGCTCATGGAACCACCTTAGCCGGTTGCCTTTGCCCGCGATGGCGTGTAGAACCGGCTTAGCCGGTTCACATCGACGGTGGGTCGGCTCCGCGACGGCCAGGAGGTGCCATGTCCCGTCCAGCCCGCGACGTGCAGGCGTTCGCCGCCCGCGCCACCGATGCCGAACTCGACGACCTGCGCGCCCGGCTGGCGGCGGCCCGGCTCCCGGAGCCCGAGACGGTCGAGCGCGCCGGCCGCGACCGGTGGGACCAAGGTGTCCCGCTCGCCGACCTCGTCGAGGTCGTCGACCACTGGCGCACCGGCTACGACTGGCGGTGGTTCGAGGACCGGCTCGCCGCGATCGGCCAGTTCCGCACGACGATCGACGGCCTGGGGATCCACTTCCTGCACCGGCGCTCGCCGCGCCCGGACGCGGTTCCGCTGGTCGTGACCCACGGTTGGCCGGGCAGCGTCGCCGAGTTCGTCGACGTGGTGGACGAACTGGCGGAGCCGCGCGATCCCGCCGCGCCCGCGTTCCACGTCGTCGTCCCCTCGCTGCCGGGCTTCGGCTACAGCGACAAGCCGGCCACCACGGGCTGGGGGACGGAGAAGATCGCGGCGGCGTGGGTGGAGCTGATGGGGCGGCTCGGCTACCCGAGGTTCCTCGCGCACGGCGGCGACTGGGGCGGCAACATCACCACGGTCCTCGGCGGCCGGTTCGGCTCGCACGTCATCGGCATCCACTCGACGTTCGCCCAGGGGCCGCCCGGGTTGTCCACCGACGGGTTGACCGAGGACGAGCGCCGGTGGGCGGAGGAGACCCGCCACTTCTGGGGCCACCGCGCCGCGTACGCCAAGCAGCAGGCGACCCGGCCGCAGACCATCGGCTACTCGCTCGTCGACTCCCCGGTCGGGCTGCTCGCGTGGCTGCTCGACAAGTTCGCGGACTGGTCCGACACCGACGACAGCCCGTTCGAGCGGATCCCGCGGGACCGGGTGCTCGACGACGTCACCCTGTACTGGCTGACCCGCACCGGCGCGTCGGCCGCCCGCATCTACTTCGAGAGCCACGACTCGCTCGACCCCGACCTGCGCGTCGACGTCCCGTCCGCGATCACCACGTACCCGCGCGACGTCGAGAAGTGCCCGCGGCCGTGGGCGCAGGAGCGGTACCGGCGGATCGTCCGGTGGCGCACGGCCGACGCGGGCGGGCACTTCCCGTCGCTGGAGGTCCCCGACTCGTTCGTCGCCGACCTGCGGGAGGGCCTGGGGGCGGTGCTGGCCGCGGCGTAGGCGCGGTCAGAGGGCCCCGGCGTGGACGACCCGCTCCCCGCCGAGGACGGTGGCGGTCTTCTCCCGCTCCAGCCCGATCTTGACCGCGACCCGCTGCGAGGGTGCGTTGGCGGGGTCGATGATCGCGATCAGGCGGCGGACACCGAGGACGTCGCGGGCGAAGTCGCGGCAGGCGGCGGCCGCCTCGGTGGCGTAGCCGTTGCCCTGCAGGTCGGCGCGGATGTGGTAGCCCACCTCGATCTCGTCCACGCCGTCCACCCGCTGCGGGGTGAGCCCGCAGTCGCCCGCGAACTCGCCGGACTCGCGGACGACGACCGCCCACAGCCCGAACCCGCGCTCGTGGTAGAGCCGCTGGTTCCAGGCGATCCACGCCCGCGCCTCGTCCCGGGTCCTGGCGGCGGGGTAGTAGCGCATCACGTCCGGGTCGCCCAGCAGCGCGGCCATGTCGTCGAGGTCGGCGCCGGTCATCTCGCGCAGCACCAACCGGGGCGTGGTCAACGCGCTACGTGATCCGCCCTCTGCGGTGCCCATTCCACGAGATCCTGGACCCCGCCGGCCGTTCGCGTCGAACCGACACGCGACCGCGCCGGCGCTGGTACGGCTGCGGCCCTCGGTCGTCGTGTGTGCCAAGCACGATCGACGTCGACGTCACGGTGGGTCGCCCACCGGTAACGGCTCCGTCTTGATCTCCGAGCTGTGGTCGGTCCCCCAGGCGGACGGTACCTGCCTCGGAGCGTCACGTTCTGAAGAGGCGCATCGACGGGCAACGAGTGGGCCGAGGAACGACGCGGCCGGTGCGTCGTCGACGTCGTCCGGGCAGCCGCTTCCGCCTCCCGGTTGGTATCCGGATCCGAGCGGGCCGGGTCTGCGGTGGTGGGACGGGTCGATCTGGACACCGCAGACCACGGCGGTCCGGTGAAAGCCGCCGGGCCGGCGAACGTCCTGCGTCGCCACCCGTCTGCGTGCCCCCGGCTGGATTCGAACCAGCGACACCCGCTTTAGGAGAGCGGTGCTCTATCCCCTGAGCTACGAGGGCTTGCGGACCGATACTAGCCGTGACCGGCCGCGCAGCCCGGGCCGGGCGCCGGCGGCGCACGAGTGTGAGGATCGGCGAGTCGGAGGGAGGACACGTGGACGTCGAGAGCCTCGCCGAGGTCGCCCCGCGGGAGCGGTTCACCCGGATCTGCGCGCTCACCGGGGCGGGGATCAGCGTGGCGGCCGGACTCGGGACGTTCCGCGGCCCGGACGGGCGCTGGACGCTCGCGCCGGAGGTCGAGCGCGCCATGCACGCGCACCTGCTGCCCGGCAACGTCGACGCGCTCTGGGAGGTCTGGGGCGGCATGTGGAAGACGGCGGCGGCCGCGGGCCCGACGCCGGCCCACCGGGCGCTCGCGACCGTCGGGGCGTCGGTGATCACGCAGAACGTCGACGGGCTGCACCAGGCCGCGGGGTCGGTCGACGTGGTGGAGCTGCACGGCTCGGCGGGCCTCGCCCGCTGCCTCGACGACGCGTTCTGCGGCTGGATCGGGCCCGCCGACGAGGCCCGGGCCGGCGACCCGCCGGGGTGCGCGCAATGCACCGAGCCCGCGCGGCCGGCCGTGGTCCTGTTCGGGGAGATGCTCGACACCGGGGCGCTCGGT
The DNA here is from genome assembly GCF_035305885.1 of Pseudonocardia sp. GTDB lineage: Bacteria > Actinomycetota > Actinomycetes > Mycobacteriales > Pseudonocardiaceae > Pseudonocardia. Next base: position 150,611 of record NZ_DATGOP010000110.1, on the reverse strand, counting down.
GCGGCGCGGCGGCTGGTCTCGGCCTGCGACCTGTTCCTCGCGATCGGCACGTCCGGCCGGGTGGCGCCCGCGTCGTGGCTCGCGCCGATGGCCCGCGCGGCGGGTGCGTTCTGCGTGAACATCGACCTGCACCCGGACGGGCCGGTCGACCCCGCCTTCCACGCCCGCGTCGTGGGCGACGCGCAGAACGTGCTGACCGAGTGGGCGGCGTAGCGGGACCCCGTTCGCGGTCCGGGTGGCGCCGGGATGTCGGGGGTGGCGCATAGCGTCTGCTGCCCGAGGCACCCGAGTCCTGGAGGACGGTCTGCGGATGATCTGTCGGATCTGGCACGGCTGGACCACCCCCGAGAACGCCGACGCCTACGAGTCGGTCGTCAGGGGCGAGGTGATCCCCGGCATCGAGGCGATGCGGATCCCGGGGTTCCGGCACATCGACCTGTTGCGCCGCGCGCACGACGACGAGGTGGAGTTCGTGACCATGATGTGGTTCGACGACCTCGAGTCGATCAAGGCGTTCACCGGCGAGGACTACGCGGTCAGCCACGTCCCTGCTCCGGCGAGGGCGGTGCTGTCCCGGTTCGACGAGCGCGCCGCCCACCACGAGGTGGTCGACCGCCGCCCCCAGCCGTCCTGACCGCCTCCTGCCAGCCCCGCACAAGGCGGCACCCGGGAACGGCCTCACGCCGGCCCAGCCCGTCGTCCGGCGGCGCAGGCCCACTCGTGGTGCGGGCCCTCGTGCAGCGCGGCGTAGACGCGGTCGCGCACCTCGTTGGCCTCGGCGTCGGTGAGGGTCCGGTCCAGCGGGCGCAGGACCAGCCGCAGCAGCACGTTCTCCTGGCCGGGCTCGGTGCCCAGCCGCGCGCGGGCGGGCGCGGGGAGCCGCTCGTGGGGCGTGCGGGTCTCCACGGAGAGGCTCTCCAACACGTCGGCGTCGGGCCCCAGCGCGCTGCGGGCGCGGTCGCCGAGGAGCTCGTCGTCGACGGCGGCCGCGACGACGATCGACAGGTCGCGCCGGACGGGCGGCAGCGTCGAGACCGGTCGCCACGGCGCGAGGTCGCGCATCTGCTCGGCGATCCTCGGGTCGGTCGCCCGCAGCAGGCGGATGTCGGGCACCCCCTTGCGCAGCATCACGGCGCGGTCGAGCCCCATGCCCAGCGCGAGCCCGCGCCGGCGGGCCGGGTCCAGCCCGGCCGCTTCCAGCACGTGCGGCGCGGCGAGCCCGCACTCGGCGAGCTCGACCCAGTCGTCGCCGACGCGGACGTCCACCTGGCGGCCCTGCTCGGTGTAGGGGTGCTGCGCGGGCACGGCGCGCCACCGCGCCCCGGGCAGCACCGCGTCGACGAGCACGCGGACCATCTCGTCCAGGTCGACCTCGCCCTCGCTGATGCGCCAGAGGTCGACCTGGTGCGGCTCGCCGACGTGCAGGCGGTCGATGACGTCGCGGCGGTACACCAGGCCGGGCAGCACGAGCAGCAGGTCGGCGGGCGGGTCGGGCTCCTTCGCGAGCGCGCGCAGCGCGGGCGGGACCCCGGCCGTCGTGTGGCTGCGCAGCACCACGGTGTCGGAGAGGTAGCGCGAGTAGCGGGCGTCGCGGGTGATCGCGGACGGCGGGTAGCCGAGGCGGTCGTAGTTGTCCTCGACGCTGACGCACGGCGACGCGCGCAGCACCCGCACGGCGCAGCCCCAGCGGGCGGCGAGCGCCTCGACGACGGCCTCGAGCAGTAGCCCGACGGCGTGCGTCCCCTGCGCCGGGTCGGACAGGTCCCGCAGCGCCAGCGCGGCGGTGACGCGGTCGGGGGAGAGGGTGGTGGCGGACACGGCGATTCCTCACGGGAGGCGACGACGGGTGGGCTCATCCCCGGCCGCCCGGCCGCGCGGGATCAGGCGCAAGCGACGCCCGCGCGGCCGCACCGCGGCCGGGGGCGCGGAAATCGCCGCACGCTCGCCATGCGGGAACGGTAGCGCGGGGCGGGGCGAGGGCGCCGCCGAATTACCTGGTCACCCCGGTGGGGAACGTTGGCAGCGCCACAGGGGCCTCTCAGGCGCGTCTCAGATCGCGCGTCCACACTGGCCGCATGCGCATTCTCGTCGTGGACGACGACCGGTCCGTCCGGGAGTCGCTGCGCCGCTCCCTCGCCTTCAACGGCTACGAGGTCGAGCTCGCCGGCGACGGCCAGGCGGCCCTGGACGCCGTGCTCGAGCGGCGCCCGGACGCGATGGTCCTCGACGTGATGATGCCGCGGGTGGACGGGCTCGAGGTGTGCCGCCGGATGCGCGCCGCGGGCGACGAGCTGCCGATCCTCGTGCTCACCGCGCGGGACGCCGTCTCCGACCGCGTCGCCGGGCTCGATGCGGGCGCCGATGACTACCTGCCCAAGCCGTTCGCCCTCGAGGAGCTGCTCGCCCGGCTGCGGGCCCTGCTGCGCAGGCGGACGACGGACGACGGCTCGGGGGCGGGCGGCCAGAGCAGGCCGCTGCAGTTCGCCGACCTCACGCTGGACCCCGAGACGCGCGAGGTCCGCCGCGGGGACCGCCGGATCAGCCTCACCCGCACCGAGTTCACGCTGCTGGAGCTGCTCCTGGCCAACCCGCGGCGCGTGCTCAGCCGCACCCAGATCCTGGAGCAGGTCTGGGGCTACGACTTCCCGACCACCGGCAACGCGCTGGAGGTCTACATCGGCTACCTGCGGCGCAAGACCGAGGCAGGCGGGGAGCCGCGACTGATCCACACCGTGCGCGGCGTCGGGTACGTCCTGCGCGACACACCGCCGTGACCTGGCCCGCCGCCCCGCAGCCGCAGGGGAGGCCGTCCCGGCTGGTGGCGTTCGACCAGCTCTCCCTGCGCACCCGCGTCGGCGTGCTCGCGGCGCTCGTCGCGGCGCTGGCGGTGGTCCTGGTGTCGGCGGCCGCGTTCGTCACCGTCCGCGTCAACATCATGCAGACGCTCGACGCCAACCTCCTGCAGCGCGCCACCTCCGCCGCCCAGAGCGAGCTGGGCGAACCGGAGGTGCTCGCCACCATCCCGACCGAGGTCCTCGGCGCGGGCGACATCCGCCTGGCGCTGCTGCTCGCGAACGGGCCGGCGATCTCGGCGGAGGGGGCCGCGTCCGCCCCGCCGCTGGGCGAGGACGAGCTGGAGGTCGCGCGGGGCCGGGAGAGCTCCTCGACCCGCACGGCCACCGAGGGCGGCGTGCCGTACCGGGTGGTGGCCGTCCAGGCCGGGCCGGGGCAGGCGCTCGTGATCGCCCAGCGGCTCGACGCCACCCAGCAGGTGCTCACGAAGCTCGGCGTGGCGATGCCGGTGGTCGGCGGGCTCGGCGTGGTGGTCGCCGCGATCGCGGGCGTGGCCGTCGCCCGCGCCGGGCTGCGCCCCGTCGACCGCCTCACCGCTGCGACCGAACGCGTGACGGCCACCGGTGACCTGCGCCCGATCCCCGTGGAGGGGTCCGACGAGCTCGCGCGGCTGACCGCGAGCTTCAACGAGATGCTCGGTGCGCTCGCGGCCTCGCAGGAACAGCAGCGGCGCCTCGTCGCGGACGCGGGCCACGAGCTGCGCACCCCGCTGACCTCGATGCGCACGAACCTCGAGCTGCTCGCCGCCGCCAGCAAACCGGGGGCGCGGGACCTGCCGGAGTCCGAGCGCGCCGAGATCCTCGAGGACGTCCAGGCCCAGGTCGCCGAGCTGTCGACGCTCGTGGGCGACCTCGTCGAGCTGGCCCGCGAGGACGCCCCGATGGTCGTGCACGAGCCGGTCGAGCTCACCGATGTGGTGATGCGGGCGCTGGAGCGGGCCCGCAGGCGCGCGGGCGACGTCGAGTTCGACCCGATCCTCGTCCCGTGGACGCTCACCGGCGACGCGACGGCGCTCGAACGCGCCGTGCTCAACCTGCTCGACAACGCGGCGAAGTGGAGCCCGCCCGGCGGTCGGGTGCGCGTGCAGATGCGGCCGCTGGACGACTGGTGGGTGGTGCTCGAGGTCGCCGACGCCGGGCCGGGCATCGCCGACGAGGACCTGCCGTTCGTGTTCGAGCGCTTCTACCGCGCGGCGAGCTCGCGCACGATGCCCGGTTCCGGCCTCGGGCTCGCGATCGTCCGGCAGGTGGCGGTGCGCCACGGCGGTGCGGTGTGGGCGGGCCGGGCGCCCGAGGGCGGGGCGCTGCTCGCGATGCGGCTCCCGGGGCGCAGACTGTCGGCCTGACCCGGAAGATCGGAACTTCCCGCCCGGTCGTCGCTAGGCTGGGTGCGCACGTCCCCTGACGCGAATTCGGTGATGGCATGGCGAACCACCCCTCCCACCACGACGAGCCCGCGGGAGGGCCGGACGAGGGGGTGCCGCGCAACCCCGGTGACCAGTCGGACCAGCGGCCCGGGTGGGCCATCGCCGACGGCACGCAGGACCGGGACGGCGCCTCGACCACCGCGGAGATGCCCCCGCCCAACGGGTGGCAGGGGCGGGCCGGCGGCCTGCCGGAGCACGGGGCGTACCCCACCGCGCCCACCTGGGGCGGCGGCTGGCCGAGCTACGGCGTCCAGCCGGGACAGGCCGCGAACGGGGGCTGGTACGGCGCCCAGCAGGCGGACCCGCAGGCCTACGCCAACCCGTACCACCAGCCCCACGTCCCGGCGTACGGTGCGCCGTCCGGGCCCTACCCCCAGGCGGCGCCCGCGGCGACGGCGCCCCGGCGGGGCCCGTTCATCGCGCTCGCGCTGGCCGCGGTCGTGCTGGCGGGGGTGATCGGCGGGGTCGTCGGCAACTCACTCGCGGGCGGCGGCCGCACCGGGTCGAGCGGGGTGCTCGACCTCCCGCTGCCGTCGGTCGACCAGGCCAGCGCGCCCACCACCCCCGTGGAGGCCGTCGCGGCCCGCGTCCTGCCGAGTGTCGTGCAGCTGCGGGTCGAGGGGCCCGCCGCGTCCGGGGAGGGCTCGGCGATGGTCCTGAGCCCGGACGGGCTGCTGCTCACCAACAACCACGTCGTGGAGGAGGCCGCTCAGGGCGGCACCGTCACCGCCGTGTTCCACGACGGGTCCAGCGCCCCGGCCCAGATCGTCGGCCGGGACCCGAGCTCCGACCTCGCGGTGCTCCGGGCGCAGAACGTGTCCGGGCTCGTGCCGGTCGAGCTCGGCAACTCCGAGTCGGTGCGGGTGGGCCAGCAGGTGGTCGCCTTCGGCGCCCCGCTCGGGCTCGGCGGCACGGTCACCACCGGCATCATCAGCGCGGTGGACCGGGCCGTGAACGTCGGCGCGGAGTCCGGGGCCAACACCCCGACCGTGCTCAACGCCCTGCAGACCGACGCCGCGATCAACCCGGGCAACTCCGGCGGGCCGCTCGTCGACATGGACGGCCGCGTCATCGGCATCAACTCCGCCATCGCCACCACCGGCGCCCAGGGCGGGTCGATCGGCGTCGGCTTCTCGATCCCCATCAACCAGGCCCGGCGCGTCGCCGAGGAGCTCGAGCGCACCGGGCGCGCCTCCCGCGCCGTGCTCGGTGTGACGGTCACCGACGACCCGCAGCGGGCGGGCGCGATCATCAAGGGCGTCACCCCGGGCGGCGCCGCCGAGCAGGCGGGCATCCGCGAGGGCGACATCGTGCTCCGCTTCGGCGACCAGCGGATCACCACGGGCACCGATCTGCAGGCCGCCGTGGGGTCCCGGGCGCCCGGCGAGGTGGTCGAGGTCCAGCTCGCCGACCGCACGGTGACGGCCACCCTCACCGCCGCGCCGAACTAGACCGCTCGCGGGGCTCGCGCCGGGCGGGGGCTTCGCACCACCGGTGGATCGTCGTGGCCAGCGGTTGACGCGATCGTGACCTTCTGGTCTCGTTTCGTTGTCCCGGCGTTGGTGCCCCACGCCGGGGCGCCCGTCGCGTCGGCGCCGGTTCCCCCTCCCAGCGCCGGCGCGACCCGGCGTTCGCCGGACCGGGTGAGCGTGGACCCGGGGTGACACCGCTAAGTTGAGCGCCATGGAGATGGCGCCACCCCAGATCGGTCGAGCCCTCGTGGTGGTCGTGGACGACCGGGTCAGTCACGGGGAACGCGAGGACTCCATCGGTCCGCTGGTCACCGAGCTGCTCGAGGAGGCGCGCCTCGTCGTCGACGGCGTCGTCGTCGTGCCGGGCGACCCGGTGGCGATCCGCAACGCGCTCAACACCGCCGTGATCGGCGGGGTCGACCTCGTCGTCACGGTCGGCGGCACCGGGGTGTCCCCGCGCGACGTCACGGCCGATGCGACCGCGGGCGTGCTCGACCGTCCGATCCCCGGCATCGCCGAGGCCATCCGCGCCTCCGGCCTCGCCGCGGGGGCCGTGGACGCCGGGCTGTCGCGCGGGCTCGTCGGCGTCTCGGGCAGCACCCTCGTGGTCAACCTCGCCCCGTCCCGCGCCGCCGTGCGCGACGGCATGGCCACGCTGACCCCGCTCGTCTCGCACGTGATCTCGGAGCTGTCCGGGATCGACTGAGGCGGGTCAGTTCGAGGCGTTCCGCGGCTCGTCCGGCTCGACGACCACCGTGGGGGAGTCGGTCTGGCGCGGCCGGTCCAGCGACTCCCCGACCTTCGCCGTGACCTCCTCGATCTTGTCGTGGAACCGGCCACCGGTGACGTGGTCGACCTTGGTCGCGGCGACGTCGGCCGCCTTCACGGCGAGATCGGCCGCACGGTCGAGGTAGCCGGGCGCCTTCTCGCGCGCCACCTCCGACAGCTCACCCGCCTTCTGCAGCGCGACGTCGGCGAGCTCCTTGGCCCTGTCCGTGAGTCCCATACCGCCAATGGTGGCACCGGTGCACGATGGTGGGGTGGACCAGCTGCCCGATGCGGTGCGCCGCCGCCTCGACGAGGTGTTCGGCGAGGTGCTGCCCGACACGACCTCCGACGAGCGCGACGACCGGCCCGATCGGCGCGGGAGCGACGCCGAGCTCATGGAGAACCGACCGCCGCACCACGACCGGGGCTGACCGGGGTCAGGGCCGGCGCGTCCCCGTCTGCTGGGCGCCCGACTGCTGGGCGCGCAGCAGGTCGCGGATCTCGGTGAGCAGCTCGATGTCGGTGGGCTCGCTCGGGCCCGCCTCCTCGCCGCGCTTGCGCCGCTCCTTGAGGTGGTTGAGCGGTAGCACGATCAGGAAGTAGACGACGGCGGCCACGATCAGGAAGTTGATCACCGCCGAGATCACCGACGCGACGTCGATGTAGGTGCTGTCCTTCCCGGGCACGATCTGGATGCCGAACCCGGGGCTCTCCGGCGGGGTCACCGCGTTGATCAGCGGCTGGAGGATGCGCTCGGTGAACGACGTGACGATGCTGCCGAACGCCGCCCCGATGACGACCGCGACGGCCAGGTCGACGACGTTGCCGCGCAGGATGAAGTCCTTGAAACCCTTGAACACGCTAGCGGAGCGTAACGGCGACCTGTTCGGTGAGTGACGCAGCGGCCACCCGGGCGGCGATCGCCGACGGCAGCGCGACCAGCACCAACCGGCCCGACGACGGCGCTTCGGGCGGGAGCACCGCGAGCACGGACGCCGCCGCGGCGAGGACGACGGGCTCGCCGGTCTCCCCGCCGACCGTCACGACGTCGACCCGGCTGCCCGGCTGGAGCAGCGCCGCGGCGCCGGGGTCGGCCAGCCGGACGGGGACGGCGGCGGCACCGGGCGGAACGCCCGCCGTGGCCCCCGCCAGCCGGGTGTCGGTGATCGGCTCGCCCGCCCGCGCCGCCCCGACCAGCACGCGCCCCTCCGCGGCGCCCGGATCGGGCAGCGACCCGGCGGGCACCAGCTCGGCGGGCCAGCGGCGCACCGCGAGGTCGGCCGGGCGCAGGGTGGCTCCAGCCGCGACGTCCACCGCGGCCACGACCACCGGCACGCCGTTCGCGTCGCCGCCGGGCGCGAGCGCGAGCACCAGTGCGAGCGCTGCGAGCGCTCCGGCCGCGGTCCGCCGCAGCAGCACGATCCGGCGCCAGCCCTGGCCGATGACGAGCGCCCCGAGCCGCGACAGCGGCCGGGGTGCGAGCCGGGGGTCGGTCATGCGACCGACGCTAGGTCGGTGGCGACGTCACCGGGGCGGCGTTGCCGAACCTGTGGATGGATCGAGTGCGATGTGGATGGATCAGGACGCGGCGGCCGCGGTGGAGGAGCTGGACGAGGAGCTCGAGGAGCTCGAGGAGCTCGAGGAGCTGTCCTTCGAGCCGTTGCTGGACGAGCTCGAGTCGGACGAGCCGGAGTCGCTCTTGCCGTTGTCGCCCTTGGCCGGAACCCCGCCACCACCGGAGCGGCTGTCGGTGCGGTAGAAGCCGCTGCCCTTGAACACGATCCCGACCGAGGAGAAGACCTTGCGCAGGTTGCCGGAGCAAGCCGGGCACTCGGTCAGGGCGGAGTCGGTGAAGGACTGCACGGCCTCGAAGCGGTGGTCGCAGGCGGTGCAGGCGTACTGGTAGGTCGGCACGTGTCCCTCCGGAGGCACACGCGATCGAGCTTTGGCACTCGAACGCTTTGAGTGCCAAGAATAACCGGTCACCCCTCCCGGATGTTCCCCAGCGTGACGAGGCCCGCTCCCGGGAGCAGGGCGCCCGTCACGGGTCGGTCGTGCGGCTCGGCGGGCAGCCGGTCCAGCAGTTCCTCGTCGTTCAGCACCACGACGACCGGGGTGCCCGGCCTCACGAGCGGCAGGGTGCGGTCGTAGTAGCCGCCGCCGCGGCCGAGCCGCGCGCCGGCGCGGTCCACGGCGAGCCCCGGCACCAGCACGAGCCGGGCGCGGGAGACGGCGTCCGGGCCGAGGCGCGGCCCGGTGGGCTCGCGCAGCCCGAGCGGGCCGGCGGCGAGCGAGTCGGGTCCGGTGTAGGCGGCCCAGTCGAGCGGACCCTGTTCCGGCGGCACCACCGGCAGCAGCACCTGGTGCCCGGCGCGGTGCAGGGCTGCCACGAGCTCGGGCGACCCCGGCTCCGACCCCACCGGCAGGTACGCGCACACCGGGCCGCCCGTCGTGGCGGCGAGATCCACGGCCGCGGCGGCGAGCGCCGCGGCGCGGGCCGCCCGCTCCTCGGCCGGAATGGCCTTCCGAGCAGCCACGAGAGCGGTACGCAAGCGTGTCTTCTCGGCGAGAACGGCGCGTCCCGTCACGCATCGACCCTACTTGCGCCGTTAGGCTCGCGAGCCATGAGCGAAGCCGCGCCCGGAAAGAGCCCGTTCCGCTCCGCCGTGGTTCCGGCCGCCGGTCTGGGCACGCGTTTCCTGCCGACCACCAAGGCCGTGCCGAAGGAGCTGCTCCCGGTCGTCGACACACCGGGGATCGAGCTCGTGGCGGCCGAGGCCGCGGACGCCGGGGCCGAGCAGCTGCTGATCGTCAGCTCGCCCGGCAAGGACGCGGTGGCCGCGTACTTCGCCGACTCCTCCGAGCTGGAGAAGGAGCTCGCCGCGCGGGGCAAGCAGGACCTCGTCGCCAAGGTGCGCCGCGCCCACGAGCTGATCGACGTGCGCACCGTCACCCAGGACGAGCCGCGCGGGCTCGGCCACGCGGTGGGGTGCGCGCGCGACGCGATCGGCCCCGACGAGCAGGCGTTCGCGGTGCTGCTCCCCGACGACCTCGTGCTGCCCACCGGCGTCCTGAACCGGATGGCCGAGGTGCGCGACCGCCACGGCGGCAGCGTGCTCTGCGCGTTCGACGTGCCGCGCGAGGAGATCTCGGCCTACGGCGTCTTCGAGGTCGAGGACACCGACGACGAGGACGTCAAACGGGTGCACGGCATGGTCGAGAAACCGGCACCCGACGAGGCGCCCTCGACGTTCGCCGCCGCCGGGCGCTACCTGCTCGACCGGGCCGTGTTCGACGCGCTCGACCGCATCGAGCCGGGTGCGGGCGGCGAGCTGCAGCTCACCGACGCCATCGCGCTGATGATCCGCGAGGGGCACCCGGTCCACGTGGTCGTGCACCGCGGTGGCCGCCACGACCTCGGCAACCCGGCCGGCTACATCCGCGCCGTCGTCGACTTCGCGCTCGACGACCCGGAGATCGGCCCCGACCTGCGTGCCTGGCTGGCCGCCCGACTGAACGGTTGAGGACGCCGTGCGCACGGTCGACGAGCAGCTCGAGCGGATCCTGTCCGCGGCGGTCCGCCCCGCGCCGGTGCGGGTCGCGATCTCGGATGCGCACGGACTGCGCTGCGCCGAGGAGGTCGTCTCCGCGCGCCCGCTGCCCGGGTTCGACCAGGCGGCCATCGACGGCTACGCCGTGCGCAGCGTCGACGTCGTGGGGGCGACTCCCGCCGAGCCGGTGACCCTCCCGGTCGTCGGTGAGATCCCGGCCGGTTCCCGCCAGCCGCTCCGGCTGCAGCCGGGCCAGGCGGTGCGCGTGGCGGCGGGGGCGCCGCTGCCCACGCTCGCCGACGCCGTCATCCCCATCGCGAACACCGACGGCGGCACCGCCCGCCTCGAGGTGCACGAGAGCGTGCCGTCCGCTGCGTTCGTGCGGCGGATCGGCGAGGACGTGCAGCCGGGCGACGTCGCCGTGCGCCGCGACACCGTCATCGGCGCCGCCCAGGTGGCCATGCTCGCCGCAGCGGGGCGGGACAAGGTGCTCGTGCACCCGAAGCCCCGCGTGTCGGTGATCTCGGTCGGCGACGAGCTCGTCGAGCTCGCCCGCACCCCGGGCGCGGGCCAGATCACCGACGTCTGCTCGCACGCCCTCACCGCGGCCGCCCGGGAGGCGGGCGCCGAGACGTCGCGGGCCGGGCTCGTCCGCGGCGACGCCCGCGAGGTGTGCGCGGCGCTGCAGGACCGGCTCCCGTTCAGCGACGTGATCGTGGTCTGCGGCGCCGTCGGCGGCAGCGCGGGCGCCGAGATCCAGTCCGCGCTCGCCGGCCTCGGCGACATCGACGCCACCCGCGTCGCCATGCACCCCGGTTCCACCCAGGCGTTCGGCCGGCTCGGACCCGACGCGGTGCCGACGTTCCTCTTCCCGTCCTACCCGGCCACCGCGCTGCTGCTGTTCGAGGTGATGGTCCGCCCGCTCGTGCGCCTCGCCCTCGGGCGCACCGACCCGTACCGGCGGACGGTCACCGCCCGGCTCACCTCGCCCGTGACGTCGGTCAAGGGCAGGCGCGGCTACGTGCGCGGACGGCTGCTGCGCGAGCAGGCCACCGGCGATTACCTCGTGCAGCCGCTCGGCACCTCCGGCACGCACCTGCTGTCGTCCATCGGCGAGGCCAACGGGCTGATCATCCTCCCCGAGGACCTCACCGAGGCCACCGTGGACGAACCGGTCACCGTGGCGTTCCTGCCCAGCCCCCAGTAGGGGACACCGTGGCGCACGCGTACCCGGGCCGGTACTCCGCCCGCCACCCCGGGTGGCCCGCCCGGCTCGGCCCGCTGCGCGTGCGCGCGGGTGTCGTCGCGCTGCGGCCGGTCCGGCTCCGCGACGGCGCGGCGTGGTCGGCGATCCGGATCCGCGATGAGCGGTACCTCGCCCCGTGGGAACCGACCATGCCCGGCAGTTGGGTCGAACGGAACTCCCCCGGCGAGTGGCCCGGCCGCTGGCTGCAGCTGCGCGCGGCCGGCAGGCGCGGGACGGCGCTGCCGTTCGCCGTGACCCTCGACGACCGCTTCGTCGGCCACGTCATGGTCGGCAACGTCGTGCGCGAACCGCTGCTGTCGGCCTACGTCGGCTACTGGGTCGACTCCACCGTCTCCGGCCGGGGCATCACCACCGCCGCCGTCGCCCTCGTCGTCGACCACTGCTTCACCCGAGTCGGGCTGCACCGCGTCGAGGCGACGGTCCGCCCGGAGAACACCGCGAGCCTGCGCGTGCTCGAGAAGCTCGGGTTCCGCGAGGAGGGCCTCTTCCGCCGCTACCTCGACGTCGACGGCGACTGGCGCGACCACGCCTGCTATGCGCTCACCGCCGACGAGGTCCGCCCCGGCGGCCTCACCGGACGCCTCATCGCGGCCGGCCGGGCCGAACGCGTCCACACCACGCCGACGTCGGGGTGAACCTCCACCCGACGGCGCGTCGTTCCCCGGCTCACCCGGTGGTGCTCACTACCGTTGGCCGCGGGAGCGATCTTGGCCGGGGAAACCGGGTCGCTCCTCACTGCGCCGCGGGGGAGGGGTAGGAGGCAGCCGTGCCGAGCTCGATGATCTTCGCGAGCCTGGTCGTGCTCTGGCTGCTGATCCTCGTCCCCGCCGTCGCACGACGCCGGCAGGAAGTGGCACGACCGAGCGTCGCAGCCCTGTCCGGGCGGGTGCTCGACCGGCCGCGCCGGACACCGGGGCAGGCCACGGGCCGCGAGCGGGAGGTGTACGGGATGGACGACGAGACGGGCCGGGCCCCAGAGCACGTCGACGACGACCGCGCCGAGGACGTGAGCCCCCGCACGGTCCCGGACCACGACGACCGCGGATGGGAGCCCCCGCGGCCGCGCTACCGCCCCGGCCGCGGCGGGTTCGACCCCGAAGCCGCCGCGCTCGCCGCGCGCAGGCGCTACGCCTTCCGCCAGCGGGTCGTGCTCACCATGCTCATCCTGGCGCTCGTCACCGGCGTCGTCGCCGCCTTCGCCATCCCCGGGGTGTGGTGGGCGCACGGCGCCGTCGACCTCGCCCTCGTCGCCTACCTCGCCTACCTGCGCCGCCAGGTCCGCCTCGAGGAGGCCATCCGGCAACGCCGGGCCGCGCGCATGGCGGGCACCCGCCGCCCGTCCGCCGCCGACGACCCCGAACTCGACGAGTGGGCCCGCCGCGGCCGCGAACTCACCCGCCGCGACAACCGCTACCGAGCCGACGACCGCGGCGACGAGTACGACGACGACCGGTACCACGACCGGTACGACGACGACCGTTACGACGACGACTACGAGGACGACCGGTACGAGCAGGACCGCCCCGACCACGACGACGAGGCGGACGCCGACGACGAGCCCGGACGCGCCCGCGATCGCGACGAGCCGGAGGACGAGCCCGAACCCGAGCCCGCCCTCCCGCGCCTGCGCCCCGCCCCGCCGCCCGCCCTCCCCGCCGGGACCTCGCTCGTCGAGGCCGACGAAGAGGACCCCGACCTCTACGATCTCGACGGCCCGGCCCAACCGGGATACCGGCGTGCAGCCGGCGAATGAGACCCTGCTAAGGTCGTTCCCGTCCGGCACACCGGACAACGGGGCTGTGGCGCAGTTGGTAGCGCGACTCGTTCGCATCGAGTAGGTCAGGGGTTCGATTCCCCTCAGCTCCACTCTCGGGGGCGGCTGCTCGCCCGCCTGCGGCTGGCTCGCCGGCTCGCGTGTCGCGTTCTTTCTGGGGGCCGAGCCCCCAGACCCCAGCCGGGGGCAGCGCCACCGGACCCCGTCTCCTGTGGTCCGGTGGCGAGTTCAACGATCGGTTTCCGGGTCGGCCTGTTGGTCTCCGTCTCGACTCTGCTGGCTTCCGGCGGGTTCAGGGCTGGCTGGGCCGGGTGGCTTTCGGGGGCGGGTGCTCGCCCGGCTGTGGCGGGGCTCGCCGGCTGGCGTGTCGCGTTTCCTCTGGGGCCGGGCCCCCAGACTCCAGGCGGGGGCGGCGCCCCCGGGCCCCTGTCTTCTGTGGTCCGGTGGTGAGTTCGACGGTCGGTTTCGGGGTCGGCTCGTTGGTCATCGCCTCGGGTCTGCTGGCTTCGGGCGGGTCGAGGGCTGCCTGCTCGGCTGGCTGGGGCGGATGGCTTTCGGAGGTGGGTGCTCGCCCGGCTGTGGCGGGGCTCGTCGGCTCGCGTGTCGCGTTTCCTCTGGGGCCGGGCCCCCAGGCTCCAGCCGGGGGCGGCGCCCCCGGACCCCCGTCTCCTGTGGTTCGGTGGCGATTCCAGCGGTCCTTTGCCGGGGTGGCTCGTGGGGTGCCGCCCTGCGTCTGCCGCCGCTCCACGAGAGGCTCTGCGCCGGGGGTTCCCGGGCCGCCCGCGATGTCCTGTCGGAGGGTCGCCCGGCACCAGCGCGGCGCGACCAGCGGGCCCACCGAACGCGTGCTCGCCGTGCGTGCCTCCTCGGTCTCCGTGCACGGGGCCACCCTTGCCCTCGAGCTGGGCACGGCCCTCTCGGGTTCCGCGGAACTCGACGACACAGCCGCCTGCTGGTGGCGCCGCGCGCCATACCGGGCGGGCCCCTCGCCTGCCCGCGAACACCTGCCCGTAGGGGCCGCAGCCGGGTGCAGCATCCCCCGGGGCGGGCGGCAGTCCGATCACGCGGAAGCCGAGGCGCACCAGCGGGCTCCGTTGCACGCCTTCCGGCACCCGTGGCACAGCGCCGCCGGTGGGCACCGCGCTGCCGAGGTGTGCACGATCGCCGGGTTCCGCGGAACTCGATGGCCCAACCGCCTGCTGGTGGCGCCGCCCACGCGGCGGGCCGCGGCCCGCCGCGAGGGGCGGCCCCCGCACGATGCGCTGAGCTGGCGGCAAGCCGCCCAGACCGGGTCTGCGGCGGGCGGCTCCGCAAGGCAGGATGCGTCCGTGCGCAGACTCCGCGGTGCCGTCGTCCTCGCCGCCTGCGCCGTGCTCGCCGTCGGGTTCGCCGCGCTCGCCGTCGCCGACCCGTTCCACCTGCGCCACATCCGCTGGTTCACCGCCACCGCCGTGCTGCTCGCCGTCATCCTCGGCACCGCCGCGTTCGCGGTGCTCGTGCGCGGGGCGCTGCGGCTCGTCGTGCTCGGCATCGGCGGGATCGCCGTGCTCGGCTGGGTGGCGATCGTGGTGCTCGCCGCGCAGGTGAGCGTCGAGAACCACACCATCACCGAGGTCGCCGACGGCGGGCGGCGGCTCGTCGTCGTCGCGGCGGCGCCGACACCCGCGCGCCCCGTGTACGCCGTCGTCGTCCGCTCCGGCACCGGCCTGTTCGAACAGGAGGCCGTCGTCTACCAGGGCGTCGAGGCCGGGCCCGCGCCGTCGGACGTCCGCTTCGTCGACGCCGACACCGTCGAGGTGCGCACCGGCCCGTGCGTCTACCGCTCCGAGGTCGAGGCGGTCACCCTCGAGGTCGATCCCGTCTACCGCACCCTGCGCCCCGACACCTGCTAGGACAGCGGGAACTCCGCCTCCGCGATGCTCGTCGGCGGCACCATGCCGGCGTCACCCGGCTGCAGCACCACCATCACGAACCGCACCGGACCGTCGCCGATGCCCGAGTAGCGGTGCGGGGCGTGCGCCTCGAAGATCACCGTGTCGCCGGCGTCGAGCTCGTGCTCGCTCGCCCCCACCCGCAGGCCGAGCCGGCCCGAGAGGACCCCCAGCACCTCCTGGGTGCCCATCGGGTGGGCCTCTCCGTCGAAGCCGTCCCCCGGCTGCAGCGTCCAGTCCCACAGCTCCACCACGTCCGGCGGGTCGGTGCCGATCCGGAACACCGCCGTGCTGCCCGCTGCGCTGCTCCACAGCGTCGCGGCCTCGTGCGCGCGGCGGACGGTCACGTGCGGCTCGGACGCGTCCTCGACCAACGAGGCCACACCCACCCGCAGCGCCGCCGCCAGCGCCGTCAGCGTGGCGATGCTCGGGTTGCCGCGCGCCGTCTCGATCTGGATCACGGTGCCGCGGCTCACCCCCGCCGCGGAGGCCAGCGCGTCGATCGTCATCCGCCGCTGCTGGCGCAGCGCGCGCACGTTCCGGCCCACCGCCTGGGCGACGTCCTCAGGGGACTGCATGAGGACATTCTGTCGGACCCCGGCGGATATTTGGTTGTACTTCCCGCTCGGCGTCGGCTAGCGTCAAGTTCGCTGTTCTTTGCAGTTCGGTCTGTTGAACCCTGGAGACGAGGTCCGATGTCCCTGCCGTTCGCCCTGCCGTCGGCCGTCACGTACGGAATCGCCGACTTCGCGGGTGGGCTGGCGGCGCGACGAGCCCCTGTGCTCGTCGTCACGGTCGTCGCGCAGGCTGCGGGGTTGCTGAGCCTGCTGCTGGTGATCGGGCTCGTCCCGGGGCGGCCGTCGGCCGCCGCCTTCGGCATGGGGGTGCTCGCCGGGCTCGCCGGGGCGTCGGGGCTGCTGGTGTACCTGGGGGCGCTCGCCGTCGGGCCGATGGGCGTCGTCGCGCCGCTGTCGGCGGTGGTCGGGGCCGGGCTCCCGCTGCTCGTCGGTTTGCTGGGCGGCGAGCGCCTCGGGCCGGTGGGGATGCTCGCCGTCGCCGTCGCGCTGGCGGCGATCCTGTTGGCCACGGCGGGCACCCGGGCCGACCGGGCGGCCGGCACGGGCGTGCTGCTGGGCCTGGTCGCGGGCGTGGGCTTCGGCGCGTTCTTCGTCGGGGTGGACGCCGCGCCGGACGACTCGGGGCTGTGGCCCCTGCTCGCCGGCCGCGTCGCGTCGGTCGCGGTGCTCGTCGCGCTCGTCCTGCGGCACCACCTGCCGCTGCCCGTCCGAGCCCGTGCCGTGACCGCCGTCGGTGCCGGCACGCCCGCCACCGCCCGCCGGGGGGCGCGCGGCCCGCTGCTGCTGATGGTGGTGAGCGGGGTGTTCGACACGGCCGCGAACGTGCTGTTCCTCGTGGCCACGCGCCTGGGCGACCTCGGGATCAGCGCCGTCGTCGTCTCGCTCTACCCGGTGGTCGTCGTGCTGCTGGCGCGCGTGGTGCTCGGGGAGCGGCTCACCCGCACCCAGCTGCTCAGCGCGGGCCTGGCGCTCACGGCCAGCGCGCTGCTCTCGACGGCGTGAGGGTCACTGCCGCCAGGACGGCAGCCACAGCTGCGCGTCCCACATCTCGGGGGTGATGGGCAGGCCCACGAGGATCGGCCACAGCCACGCGAAGTTGGCGACGACGAGGCCGGTCCAGAGCCCGACGACCAGCAGCCCGGTCTGGCGCCGCTCGCGGCCGGCGTCGGCCGGGCCGAGCACCACGCCCATGGCCAGCACGGTGGCGAGCACGAGGAACGGCGCCAGCGGCGCCATGTAGAAGTAGTACATCTGGCGGGCCATGTTGGCGAACCACGGCAGGATGCCCGCGGCGTACGCGAGCAGCACCGCCCCGAAGCGCCAGTCGCCGCGGCTCAGCAGCCGCCACAGGGCGAACGCGAGCACGGGGATCGCGGGCCACCACAGCGCCGGGGTGCCGATCAGCATCACCGCGCTGATGCAGTCCGTCCGGCCGCAGCCGGTGACCTGGTCGCCCGACGCGTAGTAGTAGAGCATCGGGCGCAGCCCCATCGGCCACGTCCAGGGCTTGGACTCCCACGGGTGCACCCCGCTCGCCTCGGTGGTGAGGCCCGTGTGGAACTCCAGCACCTGGCCGCTGTAGTACCAGAGCGAACGCAGGGCGTCCGGCAGGAACGAGAACGCGCCACCGGTGCCCACCTCGATCCCGACGGCGTACCGGTCGGTGCCGGTCTCGCTGCGGAACCAGCCCCACCACGCCGACAGGTACGCGAGCACCGGAACGACGCCGAGGGCCCACACCGCGGGGCCGAGGTCGCGACGCACGGTGCCCGCCCACGGTCGCCGCACGCCGGCCGCGCGCCGCGCGCCGAGGTCGAACAGCAGCACCAGCAGCGCGAAGCCGGCCACCCAGTACGCGCCCGACCACTTGACGGCGCACCCCCACCCGAGCAGGGCGCCCGCGAGCAGCCGCCACCACCGCACCCCGTACCGGGGGCCGAACGGGGTGTCGTCCACGCGCCCCTCGGTGACGACGACGGCCATCCGGGCGCGCACGTCGTCGCGGTCGCACAGCACGGCGGCGAACGCGGCGAGCACGAAGAACGCCGAGAAGCCGTCGAGCATCCCCATCCGCGACTGCACGTGCGAGAGGCCGTCGCAGATCAGCAGGATGCCCGCGAGCCCGCCGAGCAGCGTGGAGCCGGTGAGCCTGCGGGCGACGCGGATGACGAGCAGCACCGTGAGCGTGCCCGCGAGCGCGGACGCCGCGCGCCAGCCGAAGCCGTCGTAGCCGAAGAGCAGCTCGCCGAGTGCGATCAGCTGCTTGCCGAGCGGCGGGTGCACGACGAGCTCGTAGCCCGGATTGTCCTCCACCCCGCCGTTGCGCAGCATCTGCCACGCCTGCGGCACGTAGTGCTTCTCGTCGAAGACCGGGGTGCCGCCGTCGGTCGGGTGGCCGAGGCCGGTGAACCGCACCACGGCCGCGACCAGCGTGAGCGTGAGCGTGACGAGCCACCCGCGCAGCCGGTCGGTGGGGGGCGGTGGGCCGAGCACGGCGGTGGGGTCGAGCGGGCGCGGGGGGAGCTCGGGGTAGGTCCCCACCGGTTGGACGCCCACCACGGGTGGTTTCCCGGTTGCCGCGCGGCTGCGCAAGCCCTCGAGCCCCCGGGTGACCATCGGCCCGATCGTAGGCTGTGGCCGTGTCCTCTGGTCCAGGTCCCGGCCGCCTCGTGCTCGCGGCGACCCCGCTCGGCGACGCCCGCGACGCCTCCTCCCGGTTGCGCGAGGCGATGGCCACGGCCGACGTCGTGGCCGCCGAGGACACGCGCAGGTTGCGCTCGCTCGCCGCGGCACTCGGGGTGGCGGTCACCGGCCGGGTGATCAGCCACTACGACGCGGTCGAGGCGGCGCGGCTGCCCCGGCTGCTCGACGAAGTGCGTGCGGGGCGGACCGTCCTCGTCGTGACCGACGCCGGCATGCCCGTCGTCTCCGACCCCGGCTACCGGCTGGTGGCCGCGGCGGCGGCCGAGGGGCTCCCGGTGACGTGCCTGCCCGGCCCGTCCGCGGTGACCACCGCGCTCGTGCTGTCCGGCATCCCGGCGGAGCGGTTCTGCTTCGAGGGCTTCGCGCCGCGCCGCGACGGGGACCGCCGCCGCTGGCTCGGGACGCTCGCCGCCGAGCCGCGGGCGGTGGTGTTCTTCGAGTCGCCGCACCGGCTCGCCGACACCCTCGCCGCCGCCGTCGAGGTGCTCGGCGCCGACCGCGCGGCCGCGGTGTGCCGCGAGCTGACCAAGGCGCACGAGGAGGTGGTCCGCGGGCCGCTCGGCGACCTCGCCCGCTGGGCCGCCGACGGCCCGGTGCGCGGGGAGATCACCGTGGTGCTGGCCGGGGCGGCGCCGCGCGAGGCCCCCACCGTCGAGTCGCTGGTGGACGTGGTGCAGGAGCGGGTGGCCGACGGGGAGCGGCTCAAGGACGCCGTCGCGGCCGTGGCCGAGGCGGCGGGGGTCAAGAAGCGGGAGCTCTACGCGG
The DNA here is from genome assembly GCF_035305885.1 of Pseudonocardia sp. Classification (GTDB taxonomy): domain Bacteria; phylum Actinomycetota; class Actinomycetes; order Mycobacteriales; family Pseudonocardiaceae; genus Pseudonocardia. The sequence continues at coordinate 131,523 of NZ_DATGOP010000110.1, read as the reverse complement.
CCACGGTCGCCGCCCGCCGCTGATCCACCCCGGCGAGTCGCGCTCTCGGCGTCGGCGAGTCGCGCTCTGGGTGCGCGCGAGTCGGGGTGTCCGTGTCGGCGAGTCGCGCTCTGGGTGCGCGCGAGTCGGGGTCTCGGTGTCGGCGAGCCGGCTCCGCCTGCGCGGCCCGTGGCGCGCAGCACCCGAACCGCGATTCGCGGACACCCAGAGCGCGACTCGCCTGCGCCCTGGGCGCGACTCGCGGACGCTCAGGGCGCGACTCGCGGACATCCGATCGCCCGGCAGGCGGCTCCCTCAGCCGCTGTGACTGATCTTCAGCCCGTAGATCACGACCTGGCCCACGTCGTCCGGGTCGGCGCCTTTGTCGGGGTTGGAGTTCACGTACGCGCCCGCCTTGAAGTAGCTCTTGGACGCAGAGACGGGCAGGTCGGCGGCGAGCTTGCCGTTGTACCAGACCTTCACCTTGCCGCCCGACGCCTGGATCTTCACGCGGAACCGCTTGCCCAGTTCGTAGGCGGGGTCGAGCACGACGTCCTTGTCGCCGTCGGCGTACTTCACCGTGAGCTTGCGGCCCGACAGGTGGATCTGCATGACGTCGTCGTCGCCGCCGTGGATCTGGCCCGCGATGACGTCCGGCTTGGTGCGCGGCGTCCTGGTGATGGCCTGGTCCAGCTCCATGGTGTGGGTGCCGGACTTCCCGTCCCACTCCGCCTTCTTGCCGTTGATCATCTCCCGCAGCTCGGAGCGCGGGTACTTGCTGTTGACCGTGGTTGCCCCGCCGGCGTTCGCGGTGAACACGACGCCGTCCTTCGACTCGTTGAGCCGGAACCACTTGCTGCTGTAGGTGGCCAGGTCCTCGGTCTCGACGGTGTCGGGGCTGCCCTCCTTCCCGGTGGGCAGCGTGAGGTACCACTTGCTGGCGTCGATGATCTCGGCCGGGAACCGGACGGCGCGGGCGACGGCGGCGCCGAGCCCTTCTCGTTCGCCCTTCTCGCCCTCGCCCTCGTCCTCGGCGGGGGCTTCCGAGGTGGGCGGAGGGGCCTCGGTCGTGGGCTCCGGCTCCCGCGGCGGCTCGGGGAGCGGCAGCTCAGCGGTGGGGAGCACCGAGAGGTCGCGGGAGGCCAGGTTGACGTCCTCCTCGGCGGGCGGGCCGAGCGCCCCCGCGAACGACAGCACGCTGCCGAGGACCGCGATCACCGCCGCGATGACGACGGCGACCAGGGTCGTGTGGTGCGCCGGGTTGTGCGCGCCACGCGCGTGGTCGCCCTGCTCCGTCTCCTGGTCGTACGGAGCGGGCGGCGCGTGGCGCGTCCGTGGGGAGCGGTGCCGGGCCACGTACCTGCCTTCCGGATCGACGCCGGTCCGGACGTCCGGCTCGGGGGTGCCGGCGGGGGTGGGGAGGCCCCGTGTCCGATTTGTGACCGGTGCGGTCGCCCGGAAAGCTAGTGGCGGGACCGTCTCGGGTTGCCTGTTGCCCGCTGAGAGTGACGATCTCTGCGATGAACGGTCGGTGTGTTACACCGTTCGAGTGAACGGTTCACTCAGTTGCCGGCGGAGGGTGCCGGCTGGCTCGCCGGGCGGCGGGCCCGCACCCACCGCGCAGCCGGCTCCACGAGGCGCGCCGCGACGGGTCCGATCACGGCCATCAGCAGCACGTAGGTGGTGGCGAGCGCCGCGAGGTCGTTCGTCACCGCGCCGTAGGCGACCGCCAGCCCGGCGATCACGATCGAGAACTCGCCGCGCGCGATGAGCGCCGCGCCCGCCCGGGCGCGCCCCATCGGGCCGATGCCCACCCGTCGCGCGGCCCACCAGCCGGTGCCCACCTTCGTCGCCGTCGTCGCGACGGCCAGCACCACGGCCCAGCCGAGCACGGGCGGGATCGACCCGGGGTCGGTGTTCAGGCCGAACACCACGAAGAACACCGCGGCGAACAGGTCGCGCAGCGGCTCGAGGAGCTTGGTGGCGTTCTCGGCGGTGGAGCCGGAGATCGCGATGCCCAGCAGGAACGCCCCGACCGCGGCCGAGACCTGCATCGCGGAGGCGAAGCCCGCGACCAGCAGCGCCAGGCCGAGCACCTTGAGCAGGAACACCTCGCGGTCGGGCGAGTCCACCACGGCGGAGACGAACCGGCCGTAGCGCAGGGCGACCACGAGCACGACGGCGAGCACCGCCACCGAGATTCCGACCGCGCTCAGCGCACCGAGGAACGTCACCCCGATCAGCAACGCCGTGAGGATCGGCAGGTAGAGCGCCATCACGAGGTCCTCGAACACGAGGATCGACAGCACGACCGGGGTCTCGCGGTTGCCGAGGCGGCCGAGGTCGCCCAGGACCTTCGCGATGATCCCGGACGACGAGATGTAGGTGACGCCGCCCATCACGAGCGCGGCGACCGGGCCCCAGCCGAGCAGCAGCGCCACGGCGACACCGGGCGCGGCGTTGAGCACGATGTCGAGCAGGCCAGCCGTCCAGGTGCTCCGCATCCCGTGGATCAGCTCGGAGGCCGAGTACTCCAGCCCCAGCAGCAGGAGCAGCAGGATGACGCCGACCTCACCGGAGAGCTCGGTGAAGCCCTCGATGCCGTGCAGTGGCACCAGACCGCCGGTGCCGAAGGTCAGACCGCCGACCAGGTAGAGCGGGATGGGGGACAGACCGATCCGGCCGGCGAGGCGGCCGAGGAGCCCGAGCCCGAAGAAGACGGCCCCGAGCTCGAGCAGCTCGAGAGCGGTGCTTTCCATCAGCCGCCGCGCTTGAGGATCTTGACGGCGTGCTCGAGGCCCTCCGCCGTGCCGACGGTCACCAGGAGGTCGCCCGCGGTCAGCGTGAAGTCGGGGGTGGGGCTCGGGTGCACCTGGCCGGCGCGCATCACGGCGACGACGGAGACGCCGGTGCGGGTGCGCAGGGCGGTGTCACCCAGCGTGCGGCCGTCGAACGGGGCGCCGACCGGGAGCTGGCGGGTGTGGATGCCGGGGAGGTCGCGGTGCTCCTCGCTCAGCTGCGCGACGAGCTGCGGGGCGCCCAGCAGGTTGGCCAGCGCCGCGGCCTCCTCCGCGGTGAGGGACAGCTCGGCGAGGCACGCGTCCGGGTCGTCGGACTTGGAGACGATCAGGTCGATCGTGCCGTCCCGCATGGTGACCACGCCGATCCTTCGGCCGTTGCGCAGGGCGAAGTCCTTGCGCACCCCGATTCCCGGCAGTGGGGTGACCTCCACGTTCACGCCGTCACGTTAACCGAGCGGGGGACCAGGGCCACGGGCCGGTGGCGCTCGGCTCCCGGCGCGAGCGTCGGCGAGAAGCCGGATGCGGCGCGGGCATAGGCTGGAGCCCATGAGCTCCCACGTGCTGACCGCCGTGGCCTGGCCCTACGCCAACGGCCCGCGGCACATCGGCCACGTCTCCGGCATCGGCGTGCCCTCCGACGTGTTCTCCCGCTACCAGCGGATGGTCGGCAACCGGGTGCTCATGGTCTCCGGCAGCGACGAGCACGGGACCCCGATCCTGGTGCAGGCGGAGAAGGAAGGTCTCACGCCGCAGCAGACCGTCGACAAGTACCACCGCGTGATCGCGGAGGACCTGCGCGGGCTCGGCGTCACCTACGACCTCTACACCCGCACCACCAGCGGCAACCACTCCGAGGTGGTGCAGCAGATCTTCCTGGCGCTGCACCGCAACGGCTACGTGGTGCCGAAGACCACCACCGGCGCGATCAGCCCGTCCACCGGGCGCACGCTGCCGGACCGCTACGTGGAGGGCACCTGCCCGATCTGCGGCTACGAGGGCGCGCGCGGCGACCAGTGCGACAACTGCGGCAACCAGCTCGACGCCGCCGACTTGATCAACCCGCGGTCGCGGATCAACGGCGAGGTGCCGCAGTTCGTCGAGACCGAACACCTGTTCCTCGACCTGCCCGCGTTCACCGAGACGCTCGGCAAGTGGCTCGCGTCGAAGACGGGCTGGCGGCCCAACGTCCTGAACTTCACCAGGAACCTGGTCGACGACATGCGGCCGCGGCCGATCACGCGCGACCTCGACTGGGGCGTCACGATCCCCCTGGACGGCTGGCGCGACCAGCCGCTCAAGAAGTTCTACGTGTGGTTCGACGCGGTCATCGGCTACTTCTCGGCCAGCGTCGAGTGGGCCCGGCGCACCGGCGACCCGGACGCCTGGCGGGCGTGGTGGAACGACCCGGACGCCGAGCTCGTGTACTTCATGGGCAAGGACAACATCACCTTCCACGCCCAGATCTGGCCCGCGCTGCTGCTCGGCCACAACGGCCAGGGGGACCGCGGTGGCGAGCCGGGTCCGTACGGGGTGCTGAACCTGCCGTCGGAGATCGCCTCGAGCGAGTTCCTCACGATGAGCGGCTCGAAGTTCTCCACCTCGCGCGGCACCGTGATCTACCTGAACGACTTCCTGCGCGAGTTCGGGCCGGACAGCCTGCGCTACTTCATCGCCGCGGCCGGACCGGAGACCCAGGACGTCGACTTCACGTGGGACGAGTTCGTCCGGCGGATCAACTTCGAGCTCGCCAACGAGTGGGGCAACCTCGTCAACAGGTCGATCTCGATGGCCCACAGGAACAACGGGGCCATCCCGCCGCCCACCGCGCCCGCGGCCGCCGACGCCGAGCTGCTGGCGCTGTCGAAGGCGGCGTTCGACACGGTCGGCGGGCACCTCGCGCGGTCGCGGTTCCGCGCCGGGATCAGCGAGGCGATGAAGGTCGTCTCCGCGGCCAACCGGTACCTGTCGGACCAGGAGCCGTGGAAGCTCAAGGACGACCCGGACCGGCGCGACGCCGTCCTGCACACGGCCCTGCAGGTCGTGCAGGACGCCAACACGCTGCTCACGCCGTTCCTGCCGCACGCCGCGCAGAAGGTGCACGAGGCGCTCGGGGGCACCGGCGTGTGGGCCGCGCAGCCGCGGCTGGAGGACGTCGAGGACCTCGACATCCCCGGCCGCATCAACCCGATCCTCACCGGCGACTACGCCGCGGAGCAGGCGCGCTGGGTGTCGACGCCGATCGAGGTGGGCAGGCCGCTGCAGAAGCCCACGCCGATCTTCCGGAAGCTGGACCCCGAGCTCGCGGAGACGGGCCCCGAGTGGGCCCCGATCCAGAAGTGACGGGCCGGCGGGAAGCGCCCCCGCCACCGGAGCCGCTGCCGGTCCCCACGGTCGACTCCCACACCCACCTCGACGCCTGCGGGTGCGTGGACGCGGCCGGGGTCCGGGCGGCCATGGACCGGGCCGAGGCCGTGGGGGTCGCGCGCGCCGTCACGGTGGCCGACGACCTCGGTTCTGCCCGGTGGGTCGTGCAGGCCGCGCACTGGGACGACCGGGTCGCGGCCGCGGTCGCGCTGCACCCCACGCGCACGGCCGCCCTCACCGAGGACGACCACGCCGAGATCGAGCGGCTCGCCCGCGACCCGCGCGTCGTCGCGGTGGGCGAGACCGGCCTGGACTACTACTGGGACTACTCGCCGCCCGAGGCGCAGCAGGAGTCGTTCCGGAGGCACATCGACCTCGCCAAGCGCCTCGGCAAGCCGCTGATGATCCACGACCGGGACGCCCACGACGACGTGCTGCGCATCCTCCGGGAGGAGGGCGCACCCGACACCGTGGTGTTCCACTGCTTCTCCGGCGACGCCGCGATGGCGCGCGAGTGCGCCGACGCCGGGTACGTGCTGTCGTTCGCGGGTACGGTTACGTTCCGTAACGCCCGGGCGCTGCACGAGGCCGCGGTCGTCGTGCCGGACGAGCAGCTGCTCGTCGAGACCGACGCCCCGTTCCTCACGCCGCATCCGCACCGCGGGCGCGCGAACGAGCCGTACTGCCTGCCGTGGACCGTCCGCGGGCTCGCGGACCTGCGCGAAGTCCCGGCCGAGCGGCTGGCGGACAGCGTCCGGCGCAACGCCGAGCGGGTCTTCGGGCTCGCCGAGCTGCCACCCGCCGCCGGGGCTGCGACGCCCACCGGCGACGGCTCGCGCTCGGCGTAGGGAGCGGGCCGTTCGGCGCTGTCCGCGTGTCGGGATTCGACCTGGGCGCTCACTCCCCGTTACGGTTCCGTGATCGCAAGCCGGGGTGGGGAACCGCTCCCCAGCTGATGCGGGCACGGTGGTCCGGGGCGCTCCCCCCAGATCGACGGCCTCCGGGGCACCGTGCCCGCAGTACCTCCCCTGCCCGGTCCGACGAGGTCTGGATGCTGCGTGGTCGACGTCCCAACGCGTGCTCGGCGACACGCCGACATCCGCGCGCGGCTCGGTCGCGTGGCCCCCGACGCGGAGGCCGTGGAGGACCCGTACGCGGCCTGGTACGCCGGTGGTGACCCGGAGGCTCCCGAAGCGGTCGTCACCACCGCGCTCGAGGCCGTCCCGCCCGCCACTCCCGCAGCGCGCTCGCTGTTGACCCGTTCGCGCGCCCACCGCCGGGCCCCCGGGCTGGAGACCGGCGGCCTGGCCACCGTCACGGGCCAGTTCCGGCCGATCGTCACGCACCCGGTGGACGACTCCGCCGAGGACGCCGGCGCCGACCCCGTCACCGGCCCGATGCCCGCCGTCGCCCCGGACGAGGCGACCAACCCGCTCCCCGCGCCGCCCGCCGAGCGGACGGGGACGCGGCTGCCGCCCGTCGAGCTGGGCACCGGGGCGGCGCCGGCCGTCGAACGCACCGTGTCGCCGCCCCGGGTGTCGCCGCCCGCTGTCGAGCCCGCGGCCCCGGCGGCGCGGACCGGCGTCCAGCCCGCCGTGGAGCGCCCGCGGCCGGCGGCCACCGAGGTGACCGGACCCCAGCCGCCGATCGTCGAGCCCGAACCGGCCGGGGCCACGGCGACCGGCACCGAGGAGACCCTCGAGCGGGCGAAGGCGCGCAGGCCGTCCTGGACGGCGTACCTGAACGACGCGCCCACCGGGCCGATGCCCGCCATCGAGGACGAGTCGGTCACGCACCCGATCAGCGCGGTCACCGCGCCGGTCGAGGCAGTGCCCGCCGCCCCGACCGCACCGGCCCCGCCCGAACCGGCTCCGGCTGCGGAGCCCGAGCCCGCGGCGGCGCCCGCCCCGACGCCGGCATCCCGACCCCGGCCCCGGCCGGCTCCCCCGTCCGGGCCGACGCCCGTCACGGCGCTCACCGCCACGATCGACGTCGTGCCGCGGCGCTCGCGGCGGGCGCGCCGCGCGGCCGAGGAGGAGCCCAGGCGCTCCGGCCTGCTGCGGGCCACCGTCGTCGCCGTCGTGCTGATGATGATCGCCGGCGCCGCCACCGCGCTGGCCACGGACAAGACGATCACCGTGACCATCGACGGCCACGAGCGGGTCGTGCACACCTACGCCGCCGACGTCGGCGCCGCGCTCGCCGCGGCCGGGATCCAGCCGACCCCGCGCGACCGCGTCGAACCCGCGCCGAGCAACCCGGTCCAAGACGGCGACGAAGTGATCTTCACCCACGCCCGGACCCTGACCCTCGTCGAGGGCGCCTCGCAGCGCGAGCTGCCGATCCCCGCCACCACCGTGGAAGAGGCGCTGCAGATCCTCGGCCTCGAGGCCGCCCCCACCCAGATGTCCGCGCCGCCGTCCACCCCGATCCCGCTCGATGGCTTCCGGCTGGAGCTGCGCGTGCCGCGCACCGTGAAGTTCACCGACGGCACCGGGGAGACGACCGAGGTCACCACGATGTCCGGCACCGTCGCCGGCCTGCTGGCCGAGCAGGGCGTGCAGCTCGGGCCGGACGACGTGTCCGTCCCGTCGGCCGACACCCCGCTCACCGAGGGCCTCGACGTGCACGTCGTGCGCAACGGTGAGGGCGAGGTGGTCGAGGTCCGGCCGATCCCGCCCCCCGAGGAGATCATCGAGGACCCGGACCTGCCACGGGGCAAGCGCGTGGTCGTCGACAAGGGCGCGCCCGGCGAGCAGACCGCGATCATGCGGGTCTACGTGCAGAACGGCCAGGAGGTCCGCCGCGAGCAGGTGCGGGCGGGCGGCATCACCCCGCCCAAGCCCCGCGTCGTGCGGCTGGGCACGAACGACAGCCTCCGCGCCCCGTTCGTCGCCGACGGCAGCGTGTGGGACCGGCTCGCGCAGTGCGAGTCCACGGGCAACTGGGCGATCAACACCGGCAACGGCTACTACGGGGGCCTGCAGTTCGACGCCGGTACCTGGCGCGCCTACGGCGGCACCGACTACGCGCCGCTGCCGCACCAGGCCACCCGCGAGGAGCAGATCGCCGTCGCGACCCGCGTGCGGGACGACCGCGGCGGGTACGGGGCGTGGCCCGCGTGCTCCCGGCGTCTCGGCCTCCCGCGCTGACCGGCATGCTGCCCGCGTGACCACGACGCAGTCGCGGCTGCTCGGCCCGGCCGAGGTGCGCTCGCTCGCCGCCGAGCTCGGCCTGCGCCCCACGAAGCGGCTCGGGCAGAACTTCGTGCACGACCCGAACACCGTGCGCCGGATCGTCAAGGCGGCCGGGCTGGACGGCGACGACGTCGTCGTGGAGGTCGGGCCGGGGCTCGGGTCGCTCACGCTCGGGCTGCTGCCCGTCGTGCGGGCCGTGCACGCGGTCGAGATCGACCCGGTGCTCGCGGGCCGCCTGCCCAGGACCGCCGCGGAGCGGGCGCCCGCGTTCGCCGACCGGCTGACGGTCACCACGGCCGACGCGCTCGCCGTGCGCGCCGGCGACCTGCCGGAGCCCGCCCCCACGGCGCTCGTGGCGAACCTGCCCTACAACGTCGCCGTGCCGGTGGTGCTGCACCTGCTCGCCGAGCTGCCGGGCCTGCGCCGGGGGCTCGTGATGGTCCAGTCGGAGGTCGCCGAGCGGCTCGCGGCCGCCCCGGGCAGCCGGGCGTACGGGGTGCCGAGCGCGAAGCTCGCCTGGTTCGCCACGGCCCGCCGCGCCGGGCCGGTGCCGCGGGCGGTGTTCTGGCCGGTGCCCAACGTCGATTCCGGGCTGCTCGCCTTCGAGCGCCGCGAGCCGCCGCCCGGAGACCGCGAGGCCGTCTTCCGGCTGATCGACGCGGCGTTCGCGCAGCGGCGCAAGGCCCTGCGGGCCGGGCTCGCCGGCTGGGCGGGCTCGCCGGCCGCCGCCGAGGCCGCCCTCCGGGAAGCGGGCATCGACCCGATGGCCCGCGCCGAGACCCTCTCGGTGGAGGACTTCGCCCGCCTCGCCGCGACTCGCCCGCACTGAGCCCGCGACTCGCCCGCATCGAGCCCGCGACTCGCCGGGGGCCCGGCGAGTCGCGCTCTGGGTGTCGGCGAGTCGCGGTGTGGGTGTGAGCGAGTCGCGTTGTGGGTGCGTGGAGGCGGGTCGCGGCGCGGAGGGTGCGGGCGCACGTAGGGTTGACCAGTGCTCGCCGCCGTCCCACCACCGGTCACAGTGCGTGTGCCTGCCAAGATCAACCTGCACCTGTCGGTCGGCCCGCTGCGCGAAGACGGCTACCACGAGCTCGTCACCGTCTTCCACGCGGTGAGCCTGTTCGACGAGGTCACCGTCGTGGCCAGCGAGGCACCCGGCATCGAGGTGTACGGGGAGGGCGTCACCGAGGTGCCCGCGGACGAGACGAACCTCGCCTGGCGCGCCGTCCAGGTGCTCGCCGAGAAGGCCGACCGCGACCCGGACGTGCGGCTGGTGCTGCGCAAGGGCATCCCGGTCTCCGGCGGCATGGCCGGCGGCAGCGCGGACGCGGCGGCGGCGCTGGTCGGCCTCTCGACGCTGTGGAAGCTCGACCTCAGCCGCGACGAGCTGGCGGTGCTCGCGGCCGAGCTGGGCAGCGACGTCACGTTCGCGCTCTACGGCGGCACGGCCGTCGGCACCGGGCGCGGGGAGCAGATCGTGCCGGTGCTCTCGCGGCACACGCAGCACTGGGTGATCGCGTTGCACCGCGGCGGCCTGTCGACGCCCGCGGTGTTCCGCGAGCTCGACCGCCTGCGCGGCGACGACCCGCCCGCGGAGCGGCCGGTGGAGCCGGTGCTCGAGGCCCTCGCGGGCGGCGACCCGCGCCAGCTCGCGCTCAGCCTCGGCAACGACCTGCAGGTCGCGGCCGTGAGCATGATCCCCGATCTGCGGCGCACGCTGCGCGCGGGTGTGGCCGCGGGCGCGCTCGCCGGCCTGGTGTCCGGTTCCGGGCCGACGTGCGCCTTCCTGTGCGCCAGCGCCGAGGCGGCGCTGGACGTGGCCACCGAGCTCGCCGGGGTGGGCGTGTGCCGCACGGTCCGGGTGGCGCACGGCCCCGTCCCCGGTGCCCGCGTGGTCGACCACGAACCACCCAGCAGCCCACCACCCCCCACGTCCTGGCCCCCGGTGCGTGCCTGATGCCCCCGACGCAGAACCTGGTCAACCTCGAGTCCGTCACCGCGCACGTCCCCGGCGACGCCTCGCGCGTGCTGCTCGACGCCGTGTCGCTCGGGGTGGAGCGCGGCGACCGGATCGGCGTGGTCGGCCTGAACGGCGGCGGCAAGACGACCCTGCTCGACATCATCACCGGCGTCCGCGATCCGGACGGCGGCCGCGTGAGCCGCCTCGGCGGGCTGAACCTCGCCCACCTGGCGCAGACCGACGTGCTGCCCGAGGGCGCCCGCGTCCGCGACGTCGTGCTGGCGGCGTGGGCCGGTGCCGCGGAGCACGAGTGGGCGGCCGACCCGAAGGTCCGCGACGTCCTGGACGGGCTCGGCATCACCGACCTCGACCGCGGCGTCGAGGGGCTCTCCGGCGGGGAGAAGCGCCGGGTGGCGCTGGCGGCTGCGCTGGTCGGCGACCCGGACCTGGTCGTGCTCGACGAGCCGACCAACCACCTCGACGTCGAGGGCATCACGTGGCTCGCCCAGCACCTCGTGGCCCGCCGCTGCGCGGTCGTGGTCGTCACCCACGACCGCTGGTTCCTCGACGCGGTGTGCACCCGCACCTGGGAGGTCGTGAACGGCCGGGTCGAGACCTACCTCGGCGGCTACGCCGACTGGGTCTACGCCCGGGCGGAGCGGGCACGCCAGGCCGACGCCGCCGAGGCCCGCCGCCAGAACCTCGCCCGCAAGGAGCTGGCCTGGCTGCGCCGCGGCGCGCCGGCCCGCACGTCGAAGCCCCGGTTCCGGATCGAGGCCGCCGAGGCGCTGATCGCGGACGTCCCGCCGCCGCGGAACACGGTGGAGCTGCACCGGTTCGCCGCGAACCGGCTGGGCCGCACGGTGCTGGAGCTGGAGGAGGCCACCGCCGTCGTCGCGGGTCGCACGCTGCTGGACCGCGTCACGTGGCGGATCGGCCCGGGGGACCGGATCGGGATCGTCGGCGTCAACGGCTCGGGCAAGACCACGCTGCTGCGCTGCCTCGCCGGCGAGCGCCCCCTCGACGGCGGCCGCCTGGTGCGCGGGCGCACCGTGCAGCTCGCCCAGCTCACGCAGGAGCTGGTGGACCTGCCCTCCGACATGCGGGTGCTGGAGGCCACCGAGCAGGTCGCGAAGTACGTGCGGCTCGGCAAGGCGGAGCTGTCGGCGTCGCAGGTGCTCGAGCGGCTGGGCTTCCCCGCGTCGCGGCAGTGGACGCCGGTCGGCGACCTGTCCGGCGGTGAGCGCAGGAGGCTGCAGCTCACCCGGCTGTTGATGGCCGAGCCGAACGTCCTGCTGCTCGACGAGCCCACCAACGACCTCGACGTCGACACCCTCGCCCAGCTCGAGGACCTGCTCGACGGCTGGCCGGGCACGCTCGTCGTCGTGAGCCACGACCGCTACCTGCTCGAACGGGCCTGCGACACGGTGGTCGCGCTGCTCGGGGACGGCAAGATCACCCACCTTCCGGGCGGGATCGACGAGTACCTGCGCCGCCGGGAGGCGGCCCGGGCGGCCGCCGCTCCCGCGCCGCAGCAGGCGAAGCGGGTCTCGAGCGCCGCCGAGCAGCGGGCCGCCCGCAAGGAGGCGGCCCGGCTGGAGCGGCGCATGGAGCAGCTCGCCGCCACCGAAGCGCGCCTGCACGAGCAGCTGGCGGAGGCGGCCACCGACCCGGACCGGTTGATGGAGCTCGACCGGGAGCTCAAGGCCGTGGTGGCCGAGCGGGAGCAGGTGGAGCTGGAGTGGCTCGAAGCCGCGGAACGCGCTGAATCTTAGCCGCAACCCTCGGTAATCGACGCTGCGTCATTCGGGCGACGCCGTCACGCTATCGTGACGGCCTTGGACCTGTGCACGTGACATGACGGGGCCGACGGGGCGGGTGCCCCCACACCCGCCGCGGTACCGCCGGCCGCCCGAGGAACGTTCGAAGGACAGCTCTGTGAGCACGCCCTGCTCCCCGCCGACGATCCCGTTGCCCGCGCAGACCATGCCCGACCTGCGGTTCCCGCCGTTCCCGGAGTCGCGTTCCACGTTGGGCGTGCGCGGCGGCCCCCTCGTCGCGCTGGTCGCGCTGCTCGCCGGGGTCGTCGCGCTCTGCGCGATCGCCGTGATCGGCGCGGGCTGGCCGGACTGGTGGGTCCCCACCGGGCTCGCGCTGGTGGTGGTCGCGGCGTATTGCCTGCTCTGGGGTCTCCTGGTGCGCCCGGTCCGGCGGTTCGCCGCGGCGATGGCCCGCATGGCGGCCGAGGACCGCGTCGACCTCGTCCCCCGCGCGCGGGTCGCCGAGCTCGACCGCGTCGCGCTCGCGCTCTACCGCTTCCGCCGCGTCCGGCCCGGCAGGCGCGGGGCCCGCACCCGCCACCGGGTTCCGCTCGCCACCGTGCTCGCGACGGTCGCCGCCCTCGTGCTGGGGTGGGCGGTCCCGGCGGCGGTGGCCACGGTCGGCGGCGTGGAACCGCGGACCGACGCCGTCGTGCGCGACGCGGGCGCGAGCGCGGCGGCCGAGGCCGAGGAGCTGCACGGCGCGCTGCGCAACGGCCTCGCGGTCGTGGAGCGCGCGGCCGCCCTGCCCACCGGCGCCGCCGTCACCGACCCCCGCACGACGGCGGCCCAGGTGCTCGCGGAGGAGCCGCGGTTCCGCTCGGTCGCGGTCGTCGACGGCGACGGGCAACCGATCGCGACGGCCGGTTCGCCGCCCGCGGGCGACCTCGCACCCCCGCCGGACGGCCCCCGGGTGGTGCAGGCCAACAGCACGGGCAGCGAACCGCTCGTCCGCGCGGCGGCCCCCATGTGGGACGGCGAGAGCGCGCTGGTGGCCGAGTTCGACCCACGCGAGCTGAACTCGGTGATCCGCGGCTCCGGCGGGCACACGCTCGTGGTCGACGGGCGCCGGGCCACCGTGCTCGACACCGACGGCTACACCGCGTTCGAGCCGCTGGACGACCCCGCGCTCGGGGCGCTGGCCGCTGCGGCGGCCGAGGGCGGGCCCGCCGTGGACACCCCGGAGGACGGGCGGGTGGCCGCGGCCCAGCGGGTGACCCCGCCCGGGACGGCGACCGACCTCGGGTGGGTGCTCGTCGAGGACCGGGACGTCGCAGCTGCGGCCTTCGCGAGCGACGGCAACCGGCGCGCCACGCTCGTCGCGATCGTGGCGGCGGCGAGCCTCGCGTGCGGGGCGCTGGTCTGGACCGCCGTGACGGTCGTCGGCCCGGCCCGCAGGCTGGCCCGCCACGCCGAGCGGTTGGCGGCGGGCGAGGACGTGCCGCCGCTCGCTCCGCAGCGGCTGGACGAGATCGGTACCGCCGTGGAGGCGACCAACCGGTTGGCCGCCACGCCCGTCGTCCTCGGGGTGGCCCGCACGTGACGTTCCTGTACGGCGTGTACGTCGCCGGCTGCCTGTTCCTGCTGGTCGCCGGCATCCTCGAGCAGCGCGGCCACTTCCGGCGGCTGAGCTCGATCCCGGAGCGGGTGGTGGTCAACGGCATCCGCGGGAAGAGCTCCATCACGCGGTTGTGCGCCGGGGCGCTGCGCGGCGGCGGCATGCGCGTCGTGGCGAAGACGACGGGGACCGCGGCGCGGTTCATCCTCCCCGACGGCACCGAGGAGCCGGTGCACCGCAAGTTCGGGATCGCGAACGTCGTCGAGCAGATCGGGATCGTGCGGCGGGCGGCGTCGTGGGCGCCGCACGCGCTGGTCGTCGAGTGCATGGCGGTGCTGCCGGACCTGCAGGAGATCAACGAGAAGAAGCTGATCCGCTCGACGATCTGCGTGATCTGCAACGTGCGCGAGGACCACCTCGACGAGATGGGCCCGACGCTCGACGACGTGGCCCGCTCCCTGGCGCGTTCGATGCCCGAGGGCGGGATCTGCGTGACCGCGGAGCGCAAGCGGCTGCACATCCTCCAGGAGGAGGCGGACCGGCGCGGCTGCCGGTTGATCGCGGTGGACCCCGACTCGGTGCGCGACGAGGAGATGCAGCGGTTCCGCTGGATCACGTTCAAGGAGAACGTGGCGATCGCGCTGGCCGTCGCGCAGATGTGCGGCGTCCCCCGCGGCGAGGCGATGGCCGGGATGGTCGCGGCCCGCCCCGACCCGGGCACCGTCACCGTCGAGAACTACGCGACGCCCCGGGGCCGGATCGCGTTCGCGAACGTGTTCGCGGCGAACGACCCCGAATCGACGCTCATGAACATCGACCTGCTGCGCGACCGCGGGCTGATCGGGACGCCGCTCACCACGGTCATCAACTGCCGCCCGGACCGCGTCGAGCGCAACGGGCAGATGGGCGAGCTGACCGGCCGGATCCGGCCGGAGCGGATCGTGCTGATCGGGGAGCAGACCCACACGGCGCGCGTGCGGGTGCCGCGCGAGCTGGCCGACCGCGTCGTCGACCTCGGCGGCCCCCTCGACGTGGACGCGTTGCTCGACGCGGTCGCGATCGGCCCGGACGGGACGGGCTCGGTGGCCACGGTCGGCAACATCCACGGCCAGGGTGAGGTGCTGCTGGCCCGGATGGCCGCCATGCCGCGGCCCGCCGCCCGCCCGAAGGCGGCCTGATGCTCTCCGGGACCCTCGCGCCGCAGGCCGCCACCGTCGCCCTCGCGATCGGGCTGCTGTTCGCGCTGATCTGCTACCTCACCACGAACCTCTCGCCGGGCGGCATGATCACGCCCGGGTGGCTCGCGCTCACGCTCGTGGAGGACGCGTTGAAGGTGGCGGTGATCGCCGGCGTCACGGTCGTCACCTACGCCGGCGTGCGGGTCCTGCAGCGGCTCGTGATCCTCTACGGCAAGCGGCTGTTCTCGGCGGTGATGATGCTGTCGGTGCTGCTGTCGACCGGCTTGTTCCTGCTGGTGCAGCGGGACTACCCGCTGCTGTTCGCCCACGAGACCCTCGGCTTCGTGATCCCCGGGCTGGTGGCCTACCAGCTCGTGCGCCAGCCGCCGCTCGCCACCGTGCTCGCGACCTCGGCGGTCAGCCTGGCCAGCTACGGGGTGCTCGCGAGCGGGCTGCTGCTCGGGGCGGTGACGGCGTGGTGAGCAGCGCGCTGCGCACGCGGCGCGTCGTCATGGGGCTGCTCGCGGTGGTCGTCGGCGGCTCCGGGATCGTCGTCGGCCAGCTGCGCGACGACCCGCCGGCCCCGGCGGCGCCGGAGTCGCGGGTTGCGGCGGCGTCGGCCGACCTGCGGTTCCTGCGCCGGGAGGCGCCCCCGGGCACCACCGTGGTCGACGTCGCGGGCACCGTGCTCGCCACCCTCACCGACGGCGCCCGCACCGCCACCCTCGACGGTCCGCCGCGCACCTTCGCCGAACCGCAGTTCGGCGGCGCGCCGGTCACGACCCGGGTCTGGGTGCGGCTCCTGCCGCACGAGTGGCGGCCGGGAGCGGAGAACGAGCCGTGGTTCCGGCCGTGGCTCGCGGAGAGCGTCGGCAGCACCGAGCCGGACGTGCTCGCCTACGCCGCGGAGTACCTGGACGGGGCGCCGGAGCGGCGCGACGCCGACGGCGTGCGGGTGGGCGGCGACGCCCGGTTCGGCCCGCCCGGGCCGAACGGAGGCCCCTCGCCCGAGAACTCCGACTTCTACGACTACCTGGGCGTCACGTGGCGCTTCGCCGACCGGCAGGTGCGCCGCCCGGAGCGGGAGCGCTACGGCGCCGTCGACTGCTCGGGCTTCGTCCGGCTGGTCTACGGCTATCGGGCGGGCTACCCGCTGCTGTCGGGCGAGCGGCCCGGCCCCGGGCTGCCGCGGCGGGCCCGGGCGATGGCCGAGGTCGGCCCGGGCGCCGTGGTGCTGCCCGACACCGGCGTCCCGCCGACGAACCTCGCGGCCCTGCAGGCGGGCGACCTGCTGTTCTTCGACCTCGACCGGGCCCCGGACCGGCGCATCGACCACGTCGCGATCTACCTGGGCCGCGACGAGGCCGGGAAGGCCCGCTTCGTGTCGAGCAGGCGGCGCGCCGACGGACCCACCCTCGGCGACCTCGGCGGCACCTCGGTCCTGGACGACGGCGGGCACTACGCCAGGTCGTTCCGGGCGGCGAAGCGGCTGTGAGGGGGGCGAGGGGGACGGTGGTCGTGCTCGTGGTGATCGCGCTCGTGGCGGCCGGGGCGCTCGCGGGCGTGCTCGCCACCCGCGGGGCCTCACCGACGTTGGAGCAGCAGGTGCGCGACCTCACCGACCGGCTCGACCCGGACGGGCCGTACCGCGCGCCCACGCCCGCGGAGCGCGACGCCGTGGTCGGCGCCGTCACGGCGCTGCTCGCCGCGGGATCGGACGGGCAGGTGCACCGGGGCGTGCTCGAGGCCGCGGGCTTCGCCGTCGGCACCGCGCGCAGCGCCGCGGGCGTCGACTACCTCGTTGCACGCAGCGACCCCGCGTCGCAGCGGTCGTGGGGCCTGATCGCGTTGCCGCTGGACCGGCCGCCGCGGCTGCTCGTCGAGGTGCCGCACCCGAACGCCGACCTCGCCACCGAGGAGGTCGGGCTCGCGGTGCTCGCCGCCCGTCCGGACGCGGTGTACCTGCAGGCCGGGGCGCACCGCAGGGCCTCGGGCGAGCGGGCCGACGTCGCGCACGAGGAGGACTCGCTGTTCCACGCCCTCGCCGTGGAGCTCTCCACCCGGTTGGGGCTGCCCCAGCTGCAGCTGCACGGCTTCGCCGAGCGCGCCGACCTCGACGCCGACGTCGTGCTCGGGGGCGGCCCGGACGACCCCGCACCGCCGGTGGTGGAGCTGGCCGACCGGCTGGAGGCGGCGGGGCTGCAGGTCTGCCGGGCTTGGGCGCAGCGCTGCAGCCGGCTGGAGGGCCGCACGAACGTGCAGGGCCGGGCGGCGGCGCGCGACGGCCTGCCGTTCGCGCACGTGGAGATGAGCGCGCCGGTCCGCAGGCGTCCGGACCGGGTCGCCCCGGTGCTCGCCGCGTTCGGCGCGTAGCGGGCCGGTGGATACCAGGTCAACCGATCGATCGACTCCGCGCCGCGGGAACGCGCCCTAGCGTCGCCCACGTGACCTTGGAACAGCAGGCACCGGTGCGCGAGCTGCCCGGTTTCCGCCGCGGCCCCGTGCTCGCCGTCGCCGCCGCGGTGGGCGTCGTGCTCACCGCCGTGAGCGGCCGGTACGGCTACTTCGGCGACGAGCTGTACTTCGTGGCGGCGGGCCACCACCTGGACTGGGGCTACGCCGACCAGCCGCCGCTGCTGCCGCTGATCGCGCTGCTGATGGACACCGTCGCCCCCGGGTCGGTCGCGGCGCTGCGCATCCCGGCGACGCTCGCGATCGTCACGGCGGTCGTGCTCGCCGCCCTGCTCGCCCGCGAGTTCGGCGGGGGCGGGCGGGCGCAGCTGCTCGCCGCGGGCGCCGTGGCGGTCTCACCGGGGTTCCTCGCGACCGGGCACCTGCTCGCGACGTCCACGATCGACCCGGTCGTCTGGATCGCGGTGACCTACCTGCTGGTGCGCTGGGTGCGCACCCGGTCCGACCGCCTGCTGCTCGCCGCGGGCCTCGTCACGGCGGTCGGGTTGCAGGCCAAGTTCCTGATCGTCGCGTTCTGGGGCGTCGCGCTCGTCGCGGTGGCCGTCTGCGGGCCCCGAGAGCTGCTGCGCAGGCGCGCGCTGTGGGCCGGCGCGGCGATCGCGGCGCTGACGACGGTCCCGACGCTGGTCTGGCAGGCCCGCAACGGTTGGCCGCAGCTGGAGATGGGCCGGATCGTCGCGGCCGAGAGCGTCTACGCGGGCGGGATGCTCGGCTTCCTCCCGCTCGGGTTCTTCGCGTTCGGGCTGCTCATCGGCTCGGTGCTCGGCGTGGTCGGCCTCGTGCGGCTGCTGCGGACGCCCGAGCTGCGCTTCCTCGGGGTGACCGCGCTGGGGGTGAGCTTGCTGTTCATGGTGGCGGGCGGCCGGCCGTACTACATCGCGGGCGTGCTGCCGCTGCTGTGGGCCGCCGGCGCGGCGCGGGTGGAGCGGGTGCGCCCGGCCGCGTGGTGGCGCTGGGTGCCGACGTGGCCGGTGTACGCCCTGACAGCCGCGGCCGTGCTGTGGGGCAACGTGCTGCCGATCCAGCCGGTGTCGTTCCACGCCGACCAGCCTCTGCAGATCGGCAACTTCCAGCGCGACGAGATCGGCTGGCCCGCGGTGGTCGCCGACGTCCAGGCCGCCCACCGGGCGCTGCCGCCCGACGTCGCGCCCGACGCGGTGGTGGTCACCGGCGACTACTGGACCTATTCGGCGATCCAGAAGTTCGCGCCCGAGCTGCGCTCGTTCAGCTTCAGCCGAGGCGCGGCGTGGTTCGGCGTCCCGCCGGAGGACTCGGACGCCGTCGTCTTCGTCGGCGACCCGTCGGCGATCGCGTCCGGGTTCGGGCAGGTGGAGCGGATCGGCGCGCTCGACAACGACGAGCGGGTCGCCAACCTCGTGCAGGGCACGCCCATCCACCTGCTGACCGAGCGGCGGCTGGCATGGGCGCAGCTGTGGGAGTCCGCCCGCCACCTCTGAGGCCACCCCTCACGGGCCTCAGGCGGCGGCGAGGGCGGACACCAGGTCCTCGGTGCGCCCGAGGATCGTCGCCATCGCGATCGGGTCCATGTAGTCGTCGTACTCGACGATCTCGCCGTCGCGGACGCGCACGACCCCGAGCGCGCGGAAGCGGTAGGGGCCGCGGACCCCGCGCGAGTACCCGTGGTGCTCGATCTCGACGACGACCACCTCGGGGTCGTCGGTCTCGCGAACGACCATGTCGACGCCGTGCATCTCGAGCATCGACCGGTACGCCGCGGCGGCGCCGAAGTACTGGCGGATCGCCTCGCGGCCGACCAGCTCGCGCGGCGTCCCCGGCGCGGCGAAGGGGTAGCGGAGCACGCCGTCCTCGGCGAAGAGGTCGGCGAACACCACCCCTTCCCCGGCGACCATCCGGCGCACGTCCTCGGCGACCTCGCGCGGGCTGCGGCTCACGGTGATCCTCCTGGGAGACGACTAGAATCGGAACGGTGACCCCGCTTAGAACATACGGAACGCTCGCCCCGCTTGGCAAGCGCGGCCGGGACCATGGCTGAACGCGCCCTGCGGGCCGATGCCCGCCGCAACCGGGAGCGCGTGCTCGCCGCCGCCCGGCGCGCGTTCGCCGAACGCGGCTACGCGGTGCCGCTCGACGAGATCGCCGCGGCGGCCGGGGTCGGACCCGGCACCGTCTACCGGCACTTCCCGACGAAGGAGGCGCTGTTCGAGGCGGTGTCGGTGGCCAACGTCGAGGACCTCGCCGCCGAGGCCCGCGCCCGCGCGGGGTCGGACGACCCGGTCGCCGCGCTCTCCGGCTTCCTGGACCGCGTCGCCGACCAGGCGCTCGCCAAGCGCGACCTGCCAGACGCGTTCGCCGGTGCCGGCGCGGAGGCGATGGCCGCCGCCGTGGCGGACCTGCACTCCGCGTTCGGCGCCCTCCTCGAGAGGGCGAAGGAGGCCGGGGGCGTCCGCCGCGACATCTCCGTCTCCGACCTGATCGCGCTGCTCAAGGGCCTGCTGCACGCCGTCGGCGACGATCCCGACCCGAACCTGCGGCACCGGCTGCTCGCCGTGGTCCGCGACGGCCTCCGACCTTCGGAGGGGTGAGGATCAACCCTTCGACCGATCCGGTGACGGGCCCGGCGATCTAGCGTGGGTGGCAGCGCGGGCCGGGTTCGGGGGGACCCGGTGTGGGGAGACCCGCGCAGCGCGGACCGGTCCGCTGCCGTCGACGGCGGCAACGGGCCGGTCGGCGCGCCCCGCACCCGCCGCGGCCTCCCCTCGATCGGCCGCGACCACCGTGCGGTGACCCGGGTGCCCCGGGGCGTCGATCACGTCGCAGCGGCGCCGGGAGCGACGCTGCCGACCGGGTGGAGCGGGGGACGTCGGCCCGCTCGGCAGCCCCTGCGGCGTGGCCCGTGGGGCCCGGGGGACCGACGCCGGCGACAACGCTGGACCGCGCGGGATCGGGCCGGAGCCGGCGAACAGATCAGCTTCGCCCGCTCGTGCCCGGGCGAGCGGCGGCGCGCGGGTGCGCCCGTCCTCACGCGCCGGGCTCGTCGTTCGCGAGCTCGGCGAGCAGCAGCGCCTCGGCGAGCACGGCGCGCGAGAACATCGCGAGGTCGAGGCTCTCGTCGATCCCGTGCCAGCGGCTCGCCGGGTCGCCGACGCCGGTCACCAGCACCGCAGCCCCCGGGAACTGGCGGGCGAACTCCGCGATGAACGGGATCGAACCCCCGATGCCGGTCTCCACCACCGGGTTGCCGTACGCCTCGGCGAACGCGCGCCGCGCGGCGTCGTAGGCGGCGCCGCTGGCGTCGATCGAGAACGGCTCGGCGATGCCCGGCTCGAGCCGGACCGCCACCTGAGCACCCCACGGGACGTTGGCCTCGAGGTGGTCGGCGAGGGCGCGTTGCGCCTTGACCGCGTCGTCCCCGGGCGCGAGTCGCATGCCCACGCGCGCCCTTGCCTTCGGCAGCAGCACGTTCGACGCCTCGGCGACCCGCGGCGCGTCGATGCCCAGCACGGCGACCGCGGGCTTCGCCCACAGGCGGGTCGGGATCGTGCCGCTGCCGATCAGCTCGACGCCGTCGAGCAGGCCCGCGTCGGAGCGGAAGACGGACTCGTCGATGTCGGGCGCCTCGGAGGTGCCGTGGACCAGGCCGGGCACGGCGACCTCACCGTCGGCGTCGTGCAGCGAGGCGAGCGCGTGGCACAGCGCGGTGAGCGCGTCCCCGACCGGGCCGCCGTACACGCCCGAGTGCGCGGGCCGCTCCAGCATCGAGACCTCGACCGTCACGTCGACGAGGCCGCGCAGGCTCGTGGTGAGCGCCGGGACGTCGACCGCGGGGTTGGCCGCGTCGGCGATCACGATGACGTCGCAGGTGAGCTGCTCGCGGTGGGCCTGCAGCAGCGCCGGCAGCGTGGGCGAGCCGGACTCCTCCTCGCCCTCGACGAACAGGGTGACCCCCACCGGCGGGCGGCCGCCGTAGGCGCGCAGCACCGCGAGGTGGGCCATCACGCCCGCCTTGTCGTCGGCGGCGCCGCGGCCGTAGAGCCTGCCGTCGCGCTCGGTCGGCTCGAACGGCGGGCTCGTCCACAGCTCCGGGTCGCCCGTCGGCTGCACGTCGTGGTGGGCGTAGAGCAGCACCGTCGGGGTGTCCGGCGGGCCGGGGAAGTGCGCGACCACGGCGGGGGCGCCGCCGTCGGCCGAGATCACCGAGACGTCGGCCGCTCCCGCGTCCCGCGCCAGCTGCGCGACGGCCTCGGCGCTGCGCCGGGTGTCGTCGGCGTGGGCGGGATCGGCCCAGATGCTGGGGATGCGCACGAGCCGCTCGAGGTCGGCTCGGGCCCCGGGGAGCGCGGCGGCGACGGACGCGGCGAGCTGCTCAGACATGTTCTCGGATGCTACTGGCCGGGAGAACGTAGGCTCGGTGACCATGTCCCGGTTCCTCGCGATGTTGCTGGATTCCGCTGCCCACTCGCCCCGCGGGATGACGACGGGCGAGCCGAAGCAGCCGGTGCGACGCACGTGGCCCGAGGTGCACGCCATCGCCCGCCGGATGGCGGGGGCCCTGCGCGCCGGCACCGCCGACGTTCCCCCGGTCGAGCACGGTTCCGCGGTGGGTGTGCTCGCGGGTGATCCGGCGGCGATCGCCCCCGCGGCGCAGGCCGTGTGGCTGTGCGGGGGCAGCATCACGATGCTGCACCAGCCCACCGCGCGCACCGACCTCGCGGCGTGGGCGAAGGACACGGTCACGGTGCTCCGCATGATCGATGCGCGGCTCGTGCTGCTCGGGGCGCCGTTCGACGGCCTCGCCCCCGTCCTCACCGAGCACGGCATCCCGTTCCGGGTCATCGACGACGACCTGCGCGGCGACGGCATCGTGCCGTCGGCGGACGTCGCCTCGGAGGACGACACGGTCCTGCTCCAGCTCACGAGCGGGTCCACCGCCGAGCCCAAGGCGGTGCGCATCACGCACCGCAACCTCTACGCCAACATGCAGGGGATGATCGAGGCGTCCCGCCTCGCCGTCGAGCGGGACGTGATGGTCTCGTGGCTGCCGCTCTTCCACGACATGGGCATGGTCGGGTTCCTGACCACGCCCATGACCACAGGGGTGGAGCTGGTGACGGTCACACCCGCCGACTTCCTCTCCCGCCCGCTGCTGTGGGCCGAGCTGATCTCGAAGTACGGCGGCACGGTCACGGCCGCCCCGAACTTCGCCTACGCCGTGCTGGCCCGCCAGCTGGCGCGCGCCGAGGAGGGGTCGCTCGACCTGTCCACGCTGCGCATCGCGCTCAACGGGGCCGAGCCGATCGACCCGGACGCCGTCGAGGCGTTCACGAGGGCCGGTGCGAGGTTCGGGCTGCGCCCCGAGTCGGTGCTCGCCGCGTACGGGATGGCGGAGACCGCGCTCGGGGTGTCGTTCGCGCCCGTCGAGAAGGGGCTGGAGGTCGACACGATCGACGCCGAGCAGCTGGAGTCGCACCGGCGCGCCGTGCCCACGGGCGACGGGCCGACCCGCCGCTTCCCGCGGCTCGGCCCGCCGCTGCCCGGCATCGAGGCCCGCGTGGTCGACGACGAGGGCCGGGTCCTCGGCGAGCGCGAGGTGGGCGTGCTGCAGCTGCGGGGCGAGTCCGTGACCCCGGGCTACCTGACCGTCGACGGTCCCGTCGCCACGCAGGACGCCGAGGGCTGGTTCGACACCGGTGACGAGGGCTACCTCGTCGACGGCGAGGTCGTGGTGTGCGGCCGGCGCAAGGACGTGATCATCATGGGCGGCCGCAACATCTACCCGACCGACATCGAGCGGGCCGCGGCCACCGCCGACGACGTGCGTGCGGGCAACACCGTCGCCGTGCGGATGCTCGCCGGCGAGGACGGCGGGCGGCACCGCGAGTCGTTCGCGGTGGCGGTCGAGTCGCGCAAGGCGGGCGACGCCGAGGCCGAGCAGTTGATCAAGAAGGACGTGACCAGCCGCGTGGTGTCCGCGGTCGGCGCGCGGCCCGCCGAGGTCGTGGTGCTGCCCCCGGGCACGCTGCCGAAGACGCCGTCCGGGAAGCTGCGCCGATCGGCCACCGCCGAGCTGTTGCGGAAGCGGGGCGCATAGGCGAGACGGGCCCCGCGCCGACGAACGGCGCGGGGCCCGTGCTCAGCCGCTGAGCGCGTGGAACCGGTTCTGGGCGGCCTCCAGACCTTCGGCGAGCAGCGCCTCCGCGGCGTCGGCCGCCAGGTCCAACGCCAGGTCCAGCTCCTTGCGCTCGGTGCTGGAGAAGCGCTTGAGGACGTAGTCGGCGGGGTCCTGGCGGCCCGGCGGGCGGCCGATGCCGAACCGCACCCGCAGGTAGTCGCGCGTGCCGAGGGCCTGGCTGATCGAGCGCAGCCCGTTGTGGCCGCCCTCGCCGCCGCCCCGTTTGAGCCGGACCACGCCGAACCCGAGGTCCAGGTCGTCGTGGATCACGACGAGGTCCTCGACCGGGATCGAGAAGTACTTCACGAGGCCGGCGACCGGCCCGCCGGACAGGTTCATGTAGGTGCGGGGCTTCGCCAGCACCACCTTGCGTCCGGCGAGCCTGCCCTCCAGCACGTCGGCGTTCGTCCGGTGCCTGGAGAACCGGCCGCCCCCGGCGCGCTCCGCGAGCAGCTCGACGACGCCGAACCCGACGTTGTGCCGGGTGTCGGCGTAGCCGGGGCCGGGGTTGCCGAGCCCGACCACCAGAGCGGGGCCCGGCATCGCGGTCAGCTCTCCGAGTCGGAGGCCTCCGCGGCGGCCTCGCCCTCGCCCGCCTCGGCCTCCTCGGCGCCGAGCTCCGACGCCGTCGGCGCGGCGACGACGTTGACGACGAGCAGCTCCGGGTCGGCCTTCAGCTCGGCGCCCTCGGGCAGCTGGACGTCCGAGGCGTGGATCTGCGAGCCGACCTCGAGGCCCTCGACGGACACCTCGATCTGCTCGGGGATCCGCGACACGTCCGCCTCGATCTCGAGCTCGTTGAGCTCCTGGGTGACCAGCGTGCCCGGCGCGGCCTCCCCGGTGACCACCAGCGGGACCTCGACGGCGACCTTCTCGCCGCGGCGGATCACCAGCAGGTCGACGTGCTCGATGTACGGGCGGATCGGGTGCGTGGTGACGGTCTTGGTCAGCGCCAGCTGCGTCTTGCCGTCGATGTTCAGGCTGAGCACGGCGTTGCGGCCGTGCTCGCGGATCACCCGCGCGAACTCCAGCTGCGGGAGCGACAGGTGCTGCGGGTCGGTGCCGTGCCCGTACAGCACGGCGGGGATCTTGCCGGCACGGCGCGTGCGGCGGGCGGCTCCCTTGCCGAACTCGGTGCGGGGCTCGGCGTCGATTCGGGCCTCGGCCACGATGGTCTCCTCGATCGGAACTGCTGCGGTGTACGCGCGCGACGAGGCAGGCCGGGGGGAGCCGGAACTGCGTCGATCACGGCGGGCCAGCGTGCACCCGCCCTCGCCGCGGAACTGGCGTCCACGATACGTGACGGCCTTCGACCACCCGACCTCCGGGTCCCGCCCCCGGCGAGTCGCGCTCCGGGTGCGCGCGAGTCGCGGTCTGCGTGTCGGCGAGTCGCGCTCTCGGTGTCGGCGAGTCGCGCTGCGGGTGTCGGCGAGTCGCGGTGTGCGTGCGCGCGAGTCCGGCTCCGGGTGTCGGCGAGTCGCGCTCTGGGTGCGGCTTGGAGGATGGCGCGTGAGTCGCCAGGGCTGTTCACGTCGGCAACGCGGGGGAGCGATGGGTGGGTCGGATGGCGAGGTGCTCGTCACCGGGGGGCGCGGCACCCTCGGTCGCTTCGTCGTGCAGCACCTCGAGGCCGCGGGTGTGCCGGTCCGGCTGCTCAGCCGGCGATCGCCGCCCGCGGACGGCGAATCGGGGGCCCGGTGGGTCACGGGCGACCTGACCGACCCGGCGGCCGTGCGCGGCGCGGTCCACGGCGTCGGCGCGGTCGTGCACTGTGCGAGCAACTTCCTGAAGTACAAGCAGGATCTCGTCGCCGCGCGCGTGCTGGCCGAGGCGGCCGCTGCCGCGGGGCGGCCGCACGTCGTGTACGTCAGCATCGTCGGGGTCGATCGGATCCCGCTGGGCTACTACGCGGTGAAGCGGGACGTCGAGACCCTGCTGCTGCAGTCCGGGCTGCCGGTGACGATCCAGCGGGCGACGCAGTTCCACGAGCTGTTCCTGCGGGCAACCGGGCTGCTGCGCCGGCTGCCGGTGGTCCCCGTGCCCGCCGGCTTCCGGTTCCAGCCGATCGCGGCCGACGAGGTGGCTGCGCGGCTCGTCGCGCTCGTGTCGGCCGAGCCGCGCGGCCGGGTGGACGACATCGGCGGTCCGGAGGTCCACCGCGGTGAGGACCTGGTGAAGGCGTGCCTCGGTGCCCTCGGTGCCCGCAGGCCCGTCGTGCCCCTTCCCGTTCCCGGCCGGACGGCGGCGGCCTACCGGGCGGGGCACAACCTCGCCCCCGGGCACGCGTTCGGCAGCACCACGTTCGCCGAGTTCCTCCGCTCGACCCGAGCGGGCGGATGAGCCCGGCGCGCGAGTCGCGCTCTGCGTGTGGGCGAGTCGCGCTCTGGGCGTCGGCGAGTCGGGGTCCGGGTGCTCGCACCCGCGCCAGGACGCGCGGCGCCCAACCGGCGTCACACCCGCCCGGCCCGGCAGCCCAGGTCTACGGCCGGCCGTAACCGCCGCGGTTTCCGCAGAACGGCCACGCCCAGCCCTCATCCCGCGCGCCGTCGGTGCGACTCCGGCACTCGTCGCTCTGACCCGGGTGCGCTGGGGTCGGGCCAGGAGCCGCGGCGTCACCATCTCCGGGTCGGCGCTCTCCGTCGCCGCGATCGTGGGCGGCGTCGTCGCCATCGTGCACGTCACCACGGCGCTCGGCGCCAGGCTCACGGCAGGGCGCGCCCACGAACGCGTGGCCCACCGTCGACGGTGACCCGCTGCACGCCGGCGACCTCGCGCCGGGTGGAACGACATCCGGGGCGGCGTGCTTCGACCGCACCGACGTGGCGGTGGTGGAGGACAAGCCCTCGCTCAGCACCGAGCCCGCCGCCGAGTGGGAACTGCGGTGGGCCCCCGGAGGTCCGCACCGCTACCGCGCCCCGGACCGCCCGCTGCGGACGGCACCGAGACCCGACTCGCCCGCACTCACACCGCGACTCGCGCGCACCGAGCGCGCGACTCGCCGACGCTGAGCCCGCGACTCGCCGACGCTGAGCCCGCGACTCGCCGGGGGTGGGTCAGGCGTTGCCGTTGAACAGGCTCGTGACCGAGCCGTCGTCGAACACCTCGAGGATCGCGCGCGCCAGCAGCGGGGCGATCGACAGCACCGTCATCGACGGGAAGCGCTTCTCGTCCGGGATCGGCAGGGTGTCGGTGAAGATCACCTCACGGGCGCCGCACTCCGCCAGCCGGGCCGGGGCGGACCCGGAGAGCACGCCGTGCGTGGCGGCGACGACCACGTCCTTCGCGCCCTCCTTCAACAGCTCCTCGACGGTCTTAGCGACCGTGCCACCCGTGTCGATCATGTCGTCGATCACCACGCAGAGCCGGCCCTCGACCTCGCCGACCACGCGGTTGGCGATGGCCTCGTTCGGCTTGCGGGGGTCGCGGGTCTTGTGGATGAACGCCAGCGGCGTGCCGCCGAGCGTGTCGGCCCACCGCTCCGCGAGCCGGACGCGGCCCGAGTCGGGGGAGACGACCGAGAGCGGCTCGTCGGCGTAGGTGCGCTTGATGTGCTCGGCGAGCACGGGGAGGGCGAACAGGTGGTCGACGGGCCCGTCGAAGAAGCCCTGGATCTGGGCGGTGTGCAGGTCGACGGTCATGATCCGGTCCGCGCCCGCGACCTTGAACATGTCGGCGATGAGCCGGGCGGAGATCGGTTCGCGGCCGCGGTGCTTCTTGTCCTGCCGGGCGTAGCCGAAGAACGGCATCACGACCGTGATCCGCTTGGCCGACGCGCGTTTCAGCGCATCGACCATGATCAACTGCTCCATGATCTGGTCGTTGATCGGGGCGGAGTGCGCCTGCAGGACGAAGGCGTCGCAGCCGCGCACCGACTCCTCGAACCGGACGAAGATCTCCCCGTTGGCGAACGAGTACGCCGACTGCGGGGTGATCGTCACGTCGAGGTGCTTCGCCACCTGCTCGGCCAGCTCCGGGTGGGCCCGGCCCGAGAAGAGCATCAGGTTCTTCTTGGGCGTGGCCGAGATCGCGCTCACCGTGCTGTGCCTCCGTGGACGTCGATGGCCGGGTCGGTCGCGCGTGCGGCGGCCTCGGCGGCCGGGGTGCCGGGCCGCTTGCGGGCGACCCACCCTTCGATGGTGCGCTGTGACCCGGCCGACACGGCCAGCGCCCCCGGTGGGACGTTCTCGCGGATCACCGCGCCCGCCCCCGTGTAGGCCCCGTCGCCGATCTCGACCGGGGCGACGAACGTGTTGTCCGAACCCGTTCGCACGTGCGATCCGACGACCGTGCGGTGCTTGCGCACCCCGTCGTAGTTGACGAACACCGACGAGGCGCCGATGTTGCTGTGCTCGCCGATCGTGGCGTCGCCCACGTACGTCAGGTGCGGCACCTTCGTGCCCGCGCCGATGTCGGCGTTCTTCACCTCGACGAACGTGCCGATCTTGCCGCGCTCGCCCAGCCGCGTGCCCGGCCGCAGGTAGGCGAACGGCCCGACCGACGCCCCCGGGCCGATCACGGCCTGGCTGCCGTGGGTGCGCACGACGGTGGCGCCCGCGCCGATCTCGCAGTCGGTGAGCGTGGTGTCGGGGCCGATCTCCGCCCCGCCCGCCACCGACGTGGCCCCGTGCAGCTGGGTGCCCGGGTGCAGCACGGTGTCGGGCTCGAGCCGGACCTGGACGTCCACCCAGGTCGTGGCGGGGTCGATCACGGTGACGCCCTCGTACATCCACCGCTCGAGCAGCCGCCGGTTGAGCTCGGCGCGCATCGCGGCCAGCTGCACGCGGTCGTTCACGCCGCGGACCTGCCAGTCGTCGTCGCAGCGCACGCCGCGGACGTCGAGGTCGTCGTCGTGGGCGATCTTGACCAGATCGGTGAGGTACAGCTCGCCCTGGTTGTTGTGGCTGCGCAGGTGGTCGATCGCGCCGCTCAGGAACGCCGCGTCGAACGCGTACACGCCCGAGTTGACCTCGCGCAGCGCGCGCTGCTCCGGGGTGGCGTCGACCTCCTCGACGATCCGGGTGACGGTGCCGTCGGACTCGCGCAGCACCCGTCCGTAGCCGGTGGGGTCGTCGACCTCGCTGGTGAGCAGCGTGAGCGGGGCACCGGAGGCGGTGTGGTCGGCGACCAGGGCGGCCAGCGTCGGTGGCTGGAGCAGCGGCGTGTCGCCGTAGGTGACGACGACCGGGCCGGACAGGTCGTCGGGCAGGGCGTCCAGCGCGCAGCGCACCGCGTGGCCGGTGCCGCGGCGCTCGTGCTGGTGCGCGACGAGCACCGGGCGGGCGAGCTCGGCGGCGATCCCGTCGATCGCCGCGCGGACCTGGTCGGCCCCGGCCCCGACGACCACGACCAGGTGCTCGGGCTCGAGCGCGGCGACGGCGTGCACGGCGTGGCCGAGCAGGCTGCGGCCTGCGATCGGGTGCAGGACCTTCGGAACGGCGGACCGCATCCGCGTGCCTTCGCCCGCCGCCAGCACGATCGCCGCCGCGGGCCGGGTCGACGTGCTGCCGGAGGATCCTCGCCCCTGCGGGTCGAGCATGGAGTCCACTCCTGGTTGTGGCCTGGACCGCGCGGCGTCGGCGGACGGCGATGCCGCGGGAGCGCGGCTCGACGCGCCGGTGCCGGCGGTCGGGACCGCTCGATCGTACGGCTTCACCCGGCCGTGCGCCGCCGCCCGGGGAGGCGACGTAACCGGGACCGACGCGCTTCGTTGTGCGAGCCGAGTACTCAGCGTGTCGAGATCATCACGTACGGCACGCATCCCGGGATTCGGAAGGATTCGATGGGCAAGCACAGCAGGGCGGCACGCCTGCGCGCGCGTTCGCTGGTGGTGGCGGCCGCGCTGGTGGTTCTCGGCGGGCTGGGGACCGTCGGCACCGCGCAGGCCGACGACGGCCGCGTCGAGGGCACCCCCTGCAGCGAGCACGCCCGCGCGTGCGTCGAGCTCGGCAGCAAGCGCGCGTGGCTCATCGACGACGGCGCGGTCGTGCACGGCCCGGTGCCGATCAGCCCCGGAGGCCCCGGCCACGAGACGCCCACGGGCGACTTCCGCGTCGAGTGGAAGCACACGAACCACCGCAGTGCGGAGTACGACGGCGCCCCGATGCCGTTCGCGGTCTTCTTCGCCGAGGGCGGCATCGCGTTCCACGAGGGCGACCTCCGCCGCCCGTCGAAGGGCTGCGTGCGGCTCGGCCACGACGACGCCGTCGAGTTCTACAACGTCCTCGAGGTCGGCGACGCGGTCGAAGTACGTTAGGCCTGTTACCGCCGTGTAACGACCATTCGCCGTCGGACACCCACCGGTCGGCTCAACGGACGTGTCACGCGGAGCGACACCGACGACTCAACAGTTGTCAGGGTGAGAAGCGACGACGAGGAAGAAGGGGGCCGGGATGCCCACGCGTACCGCCCGCACGGCCTGGAACGGCGACCTGCAGAACGGGTCCGGGCAGGTCGAGCTCACCAGCAGCGGCATCGGGACCTACGACGTCAGCTTCCCCAAGCGGGCGGCCGACGAGGCCGACGGCACCACCAGCCCGGAGGAGCTCATCGCGGCGGCCCACTCGGCCTGCTACTCGATGGCCCTCTCGGCCGAGATCGGGCGCGCGGGGGGAACCCCGCAGTCGCTCGACGTGTCGGCCGACGTGACGTTGGGTCCGGACCCCGCGGGCGGGTTTCGGATCTCGCAGATCGCTCTCAAGGTGCGCGCCGAGGTCGAGGGCCTCGACGCGGACGGGTTCGCAGCCGCCGCACAGGCGGCGAAGGAGGGGTGCCCGGTCAGCAAGGCGCTGACCGGCACGACGATCACGCTGGACGCCGCCCTCGACTGACCCGGGGGAGCGGCACAGGCGGTTTCGGAGGGGTGAAGGAGTTGACGATGAGGTGCACGGGGAACGGGCGTCCGCCCGAGCCGCCGCCGCGTCCCGGCGGCCGCTGAGCCCAGCGACCACGAACGGTCCTCACGCCGTTTCCGGCGGGAGGGCCGTTCGGTGTGTGCGGCGCCTGCGGTAGTGGTGCCACGTGACCGCCAGCAGCAGCGGGGGCCACAGGACCATCGGCACGTAGAACCGCAGGACGTCCCAGCCGGGCGGGCTGCAGCCGGGCGGCAGCGGGCGGCTCGGCTCGCCGGCCACGGCCGCGCGCACGATGAACGCCGCCACCAGCACCGCGCCCGCCGTCGCCGCGGTCACGGCGACGCGAGCGGCACCCGGCGGCCCCCGATCCACGGCAGCCACGCCGGGAACACCTCGCCCCACGGCCGCACCAGGCCGATCGTCAGGGACGCGAGGCCCAGCGAGATCACCGACAGCGACGGGATGTAGGCCACCTCCCAGAGCGGCCGGCCCGGCGCCGCGCACGGGTGTCCGCCGCGCAGCAGGCCGCTCGCCCGTCCACCACCCGCCAGACCGCGGAGGGCAGCACCGTCGCGGGTACCGCCCAGGCGGTCACCGTCGCCCACGTGGGCACGAGTTCGGCTCGGAACGTCGACACGCCCCGACCCTCGCCTCCGTGCCGTCCCGGCGGATCCCCCGCGGGCGCCGGCCGCCTCCCCCGCCAGGGGGACCGGCGGGCGACGCGTGTCGTTCACCCCATCGGGTAACCCTCGGTGCGACGCTCGGGACCTGCTCGGACGTGCGTCGGAGGTGTGGCCGTGACAGGAACCGCCCAGATGGTTCTGGCCGACGGGGACGGGATCGAGAGCAAGACCGGGCTCTTCGGCCTGATCATCATCTTGCTGATCCTCTACCTGCTGTTCCGCAAATGAGGCGGGCGTGCGCCCCGGCCGGCGTGCCGCTGCTCCGCCGCCAGGATTCGAACCTGGACCATCGGAACCAAAATCCGAGGTGCTGCCGTTACACCACGGCGGACAGGCCTTCATCCTGACACGGGCCGCGAATCGGTGTGCACGACGCCGCGCTTCCGACCGGGGCGAGACCGGGCCCGCCCGCGGAACCCGCGATCGGGTGACGTCCGGCGGCGGGGTCCGGCGCCGCGCCCGTCACCCGAGCGCCAGATCAACTCGTCGCCCCACCTGCGCGCCGAGCCGCCGGGACCGGTCGCGGTGCGGCCGTCGGCGCGCCCTCGAACGCCCTCGACCGGACGACCGCGCCGGCCGCCCGTCACGGTCCGTCTCCGTCGTGGGAACTCCGGTCAACCGGTCTGACCAGGCCGAATCGGACGCGCGCCGCGCGCGGTGGCCCGGGGCCGGGGCGGGGCGACACCCGGAGCGTGGAACACTGGCCGCCGTGCACGCCGAGACTGCGCGCATCGAGGCGACAACCGGGGGGTCGACGCGGTGCTGACGGACAACGCGGCTGAGCCCGACGCGCAAGCGCGTCGACCGGGCGACGTCCCGGCCCTGTCGTGCAGGCTCTGCGGGTCGACCCGGCTGCGGAGCTTCCTCGACCTCGGCGCGACCCCGCCGTGCGAGCGGATCCTGACCGCGGAGGAGCTCGAGGCGCCGGAGGTCACCTACCCGCTGCACGTGCGCGTGTGCGAGGCGTGCCTGCTGGCGCAGCTGCCGCCGCTGATCACGCCCGAGGAGACGTTCACCGAGTACGCCTACTTCTCGTCGTTCTCGACCTCGTGGGTGGCGCACGCCCGCCGTTTCGTCGACGACGCGGTGCGCCGGCTCGGGCTGGGCCCGGGGTCGTTCGTGGTCGAGGTGGCGAGCAACGACGGCTACCTGCTGCAGCACGTCGTCGAGCGGGGGATCCGGTGCCTGGGCATCGAGCCGTCGGTGAACGTGGGCGAGGCGGCGCGGGAGAAGGGCGTGCCCACGCTGACGGCGTTCCTCACCGCGCAGACCGGTGAGCAGGTGCGCGCCGAGCACGGGCCGGCCGACCTGGTGTGCCTGAACAACGTCTACGCCCACATCCCCGACGTCATCGGGTTCACCCGCGGGCTGCGGTCGCTCGTGGCCGACGACGGCTGGGTGTCGATCGAGGTGCAGCACCTGCTGACGCTGGTGCAGCGCACCCAGTTCGACACGATCTACCACGAGCACTTCCAGTACTACACGCTGCTGACCGGGCAGCGGGCGCTGGCGAGCGGCGGTCTCGCGCTGGTCGACGTCGAACTGCTGGACACCCACGGCGGGTCGATCCGGATGTGGGCGCGGCCGGCCGAGGTGGCGGGCGAGCCGTCGCCGCGGGTGCGGGACGTGCTGGCGGCCGAGGAGGCAGCGGGGCTGCACTCCGCGGAGGGTCACGACGGGTTCGCCGAGGCCGTGTCGCGGGTGCGCGACGACCTGGTGGGCTTCCTCGTCGACGCGCGGCGGGCGGGGAAGAAGGTCGTCGGCTACGGCGCCCCGGGCAAGGGCAACACGCTGCTCAACTACTGCGGCATCCGGCCCGACCTGCTGCCCTACACCGTCGACCGCAACCCCTACAAGCACGGCAAGTTCACGCCCGGGATGCGCATCCCGGTGCTGCCGCCGGAGCGGATCGCCGCCGACCGGCCGGACTACGTGCTGGTCTTGCCGTGGAACCTGCGTGACGAGCTGGTCGAGCAGCTGTCCTACGTGCGCGAGTGGGGCGGCAGGCTCGTGTTCCCGATCCCCGAGCTCGAGGTGGTCTCGTGAAGGTCGTGCTGTTCTGCGGTGGTTACGGGATGCGGATGCGCGACGGCGTCTCCGACCTGCCGAAGCCGATGCACCCGGTGGGACCGCGGCCGCTGATCTGGCACGTGATGCGCTACTACGCGCACTTCGGCCACACCGACTTCGTGCTGTGCCTCGGCTACGGGGCGCACCACATCAAGGACTTCTTCCTCACCTACTCCGAGACGGCGTCCAACGACTTCGTGCTCCGCGGCGGCGACGTGCACCTGTTGGGCAGCGACATCTCGGACTGGACCATCACCTTCGTGCACACCGGGCTGGACTCCCCGATCGGGGAGCGGCTGCGCCGGGTGCGCAGGCACGTCGCGGGCGAGGAGATGTTCCTGGCCAACTACGCCGACGTGCTCACCGACCTGCCGCTGAACGACATGATCGAGAAGTTCCGGCGCTCGGACGCGGTGGGCGCGCTGCTCGCGGTGCCGCCGCAGTCGGCGTTCCACTGCGTGGACGTCGACGACGACGACCGGGTCTCGGGCATCACGACGCTGCAGGAGATGCCGCTGTGGGAGAACGGCGGGTACTTCGTGCTGCGGCCGGAGATCTTCGACTACCTGCCCCCGAACGGCGACCTGATCATGGACGCGTGCCGCCCGCTGGCGGAGGAAGGCCGGCTGATGGCCTACCGGCACCGCGGTTTCTGGCAGCCCGCCGACACGGTGAAGGAGCGGCACGCCCTCGAGGCGGCGTACCACGCGGGCGACCGACCCTGGATGCTGTGGGAGCACACCGCCGACAACGCCGACGACGAACTCGGTGCCTCCGGGTCCGACCCGCTGCACGCCGCCCTCTCGGCCCTGCAGGGCACCCTCGTCGAACGCTGAACGGGGCCCCGCGATGTTGAGCCTGCTGCCCGAACGCCTCGACCGGATGCTGTTGCTCGGCGCCCACTGCGACGACATCGCGATCGGCGCCGGTGGGGCGCTGCTGGAGCTGTGCCGCGCGCACCCCGGGGTCACCGTGGAGGCGCTCGTGCTCACCGGCGGCGGGTCGCTGCGCGAGGAGGAGGAACGCGCGGCCCTCGCCGCGTTCTGCCCGGGCGCGAAGCTCGACGTCACCGTCCTCGACCTGCCCGACGGGCGGGTGCCCACCCGGTGGGAGCGGGCCAAGCTCGCGCTGGAGGAGCTGCGCACGCACGGTGAACCGGACCTCGTGTTCGGCCCGTCGCCGCACGACGCCCACCAGGACCACCGCACGCTCGCCGAGCTCACGCCCACCGTCTTCCGCGACCACCTCACGCTGGGCTACGAGATCCTCAAATGGGACGGCGACCTCGCCCAGCCCACCGTGTACCTCCCGCTGGCCGAGCCGGTGCTGCGCGAGAAGATCGCGAAGCTGCACGAGCACTACGGCTCCCAGCGGGACCGGGTGTGGTTCGACGCCGAGGCGTTCGGCGGGATCGCCCGCATCCGCGGCGTGCAGTGCCACGCGCGGTACGCCGAGGCGTTCCACGTCTCGAAGCTGGTGCTCGGTGTGGCGCCGCTCCCGAGCAGCGACCCGATGGACGGGATCCGGTAACGAGCCCGGGATTCGGCTCGACGGAGTAATGACGACGATCGAAGGGAACGACAACCCGTGCGCATCCTCCTGACCGGGCACCAGGGCTACCTGGGCACCGTGATGGCCCCCATCCTGACCGCCGCAGGGCACGACGTGACCGGCCTGGACAGCGGCCTGTTCGCCGACTGCGTGCTCGGCTCGCTCGACGTGCCGGACGCGAAGGGCCTGTCCACCGACCTGCGGGACGTCACCGAGGAGCAGCTGCGGGGCTTCGACGCCGTCGTGCACATGGCTGCGCTGTCGAACGACCCGCTCGGCTCGCTCGCCCCGGAGATCACCTACGACATCAACCACCACGCCTCGACGCGGCTGGCGAAGCTGGCGAAGGAGGCGGGCGTCAAGCGGTTCATCTACGCCTCCACCTGCTCGGTCTACGGCGCGCAGTCCGGCGACGAGCTCGTGGACGAGGACGCCCCGCTGAAGCCGGTCACCCCGTACGCCATCTCCAAGGTGCGGGTGGAGGCCGACCTCGCCGAGCTCGCCGACAGCGACTTCGTGCCGGTCTCGATGCGCAACGCCACCGCGTTCGGGTTCTCGCCGCGGCTGCGCGCCGACATCGTGCTGAACAACCTCGTCGGGCACGCGATCCTTTCCGGCGTGGTCAAGGTGCTCTCCGACGGCACCCCGTGGCGCCCGCTCGCCCACGCCGAGGACATCGCCCGCGCCGTCGTGGCCGCGCTCGAGGCGCCGGCCGACGTGGTGCGAGCCCGCGCCTACAACGTGGGCACGGAGAAGAACAACCGCACCGTCGCCGAGATCGCCCAGGCGGTCGTCGACGCCGTCCCCGGCGCCGAGCTGCTGATCACCGGCGAGTCGGGCAACGACCCGCGCTCCTACCGCGTCGACTTCTCCCGCGCCCGCAAGGAGCTCGGCTTCGAGGCGCAGTGGTCGATCCCGGAGGGCGCCGCGCAGCTCGCGAAGGAGTACAAGGAGCGCGGCCTGACCCAGGACGCGTTCGACAACAAGTTCACCCGCCTCGCCGTGCTCGCCGCCCGGCAGAAGCGGGGTGAGCTGGACGAGGGCATGCGCGTCATCCGCTGACGCCGCACCGCGCACGAACGGCGGCCCCACCCCCTCCCGGGCGGGGCCGCCGTTCGCGTTCTCACCCGGCGGGCTCCGCGTGGCCGAGTCGGTCTCCGCACCGGCGAGTCGCGCTCTGGGTGCGAGCGAGTCGGGGTTTGGGTGCGCGGCGCGCGACGCTGTCACCGTTGTCCGCGGCTCCACCCCTCGGACCGCGTGACCGGCCGCTCCGGCGTGACGGCGGAGACCGGCCGCCCCTCGAACGCCGTGGAGAGCACGATGTGGGTGTTGATCTGCCCGTGCTCGCCGATGCGCTCGATCACGCCCTCGAGGTGGGCGAGCGAGGCGGCCCGCACCTTGAGCATCGTGCAGTGCTCGCCGGAGAGCTTGTGGATCTCGACGACCTCCGGGTAGGTGGCGGAGTCGGTCGTCTTGAGCAGGCACCGGCCCAGCGAGCAGCGCAGCTGGATGAACGCGAGCAGCGGCTGGCCCGCCGCGGCCGGGTCGACCGTCGCCCGGTAGCCGGAGATGACGCCGGCCGCCTCCAGCCTGCGCACCCGCTCCGCCACCGCGGGCGGTGACAGGTGCACCCGCCTGCTCAGCGCGTTGAACGACAGCCGGGCGTCGGCCTGCAGCGCGTCGAGCAGCCGCCAGTCCACGTCGTCCAGTTCGAACGGTCGTGAAGCGTCCACCCCGAAACTCCTCGCGTTCGTGAACCGCGACGCGGTTTCGACCCCCGTTCCGGCCCTTCGACCGGCCCTGTCCCCTTCCTACCGTTTTCCAGGTGATTCCACTCCGGATCGCGAGCCTGCTCGGCGGGTTCGCCCAGTCCCTCGGCGGTGCGGCCGCCGCGCTCCTGGCCCGTGACCTGGGCGGCTCGGACGCCGTGGCCGGGCTCCCGCAGGCCCTGCTCGTGGTCGGGTCGGCCGTCGCGGCTCTGGGGATGTCGGCGCTCACCAGGCGGTTCGGGCGCCCGGCCGCGCTCGCCGCCGGCATGGCGGTCGCGACGGGTGGGAGCGTCGTCGTCGTGGTCGCGGGAGACCTGCTCGGGCTGCTCGCGGGCACCGTACTGCTGGGTGCGGGGACGGCCGCGGTGATGCTCGCCCGGTACGCGGCCGCCGACGGCGCGCCGGAGGGGCAGCGCGGGCGCGCGATGGCCGGGGTGCTCGTGGCGACCACCGTCGGGGCGGTGGCCGGGCCGAACCTGCTCGTGCCGTCCGACGCCCTCGGCCGCGCGCTCGGACTGCCCGGGCTGGCCGGCGCGTACGTCGTGGCAGCGCTGTGCTTCGCCGGGTCGGCGGCCCTGCTGTTGGTCCTGCCGGCTCGCCCCGCGGACGTCGAGCCGGCCCCGTCCGCCGTCGCGCCGGGCGGCACCGCGGTGCGCGGGCTCGCCGTCCTCGCGCTGGCGAACCTGGTGATGGTCGGCGTCATGACGATGGCGCCGGTGCACCTGCACCACCTCGGCGTCGGCCTCGGCGCGATCGGGCTGGTCGTGAGCCTCCACATCGCGGGTATGTTCGCGCCCGCGCCGCTGTCGGGGCGGCTCACCGACCGGTGGGGCCCGGTCCCGGCGGCGGCGCTCGCCGGGGCGGTGCTCACCGGGTCGGCGCTGCTCGCCGCCGCAGGGGCGGGCGCGCCGATCGTCCTCAGCGGTGCGCTCGTGCTGCTCGGCGTCGGGTGGAACCTCGGGCTCGTGGCCGGCAGCACGCTGCTCACCGCGGGCGTGCCTGCCGCGCAACGCCCCGGACGGGAGGGGTGGGGCGAGGTGGCGATGGGTGTCGCGGCCGGAGGCGGGGGTGCGGCGTCGGGCGCGGTCGTGAGCGGCGGTGGCTACGGGCTGCTCGCCTCGGCGGGCGCGGCGGTGGCCGCGCTCGTGGTGGGGGTCGCGTGGCGGGCGGGCGTCAGCGGGCGTAGCGCAGGGCGGCGCGCTCCCGCGCCTTCGCCGCCTCGACCTCGCGGTTCTTCGGCGGCGCCGTCGTCACCAGCTCGTCGAGGAGCCGCTGGGTCGCCTCGGTGACGGCGTCGACCGCCCGCGCGAACGCCGCCTCGTTGGCCTGCGACGGCTTCGACGATCCGCTGACCTTCCGCACGTACTGCAGCGCCGCTGCCCGCACTTCCTCCGGGGTGGCCGGCGGGTCGAAGTTGTGAAGCGTCCGGATGTTGCGGCACATGCGCTGCCCCTTCGTACGAACGGCACTCCGTCCGAACCTAACGGAGCGGCGCGCCACGAGACGCCTGCGTGGAGCGCGACTCGCGTGCACCCACGGCGCGACTCGCCGACGCCGAGGGCGCGACTCGCCCGCGCTCATGGCGCGACTCGCCGACGCCGAGCCCGCGACTCGCGCGCACCCAGCTCGCGACTCGCCGGCGCTCAGAGCGCGACTCGCCGGGGGGAGGGGCACCTAGATGGGGGTGACCCGAAGGACTTCGTCGTTCGTGCCGTTGGACGTCGAGACGTACAGCGCCCCGTCCGGCCCCAGCCGCACGGCGCGCAGCCGGCCGAACGTCCCGTCCAGCGGGGCGGGGATGCTCACGTCCGCGACGGCGCCGTCCGGCCCGAGCGTCATGATCAGCAGCTTCTCGCCCCGCAGCGCCCCGACGGCCAGCGCGCCGTCCAGGTCGCCCCAGTGCGCGCCGGACAGGAAATCGGCGCCGCTGATCGCCTCCACCGGGTCGCCGGAGCTCCACACCGCGGGCACGGCGTCGGGGAAGCGCTCGAGGTCGGTCATCGGCACGTCCTCGTCGTAGCCGCCGACGGTGCCGCCCCGCGACGGGTCCCAGCCGTAGTTGGCGCCCGGGCGCAGCAGGTTCACCTCGTCGTCCTCGGTCGGGCCGTGCTCGGTGGTGTAGACGTCGCCGCTGCCCGGCCGCACGGCGACGCCCTGCACGTTGCGGTGCCCGTAGGTCCAGATCAGCCGCTGCGCCGGGTTCTGCGCGTCGGCGAAGGGGTTGCCGGGGGCGGGTTCGCCGGTCTCGAGGTCCACGCGCAGCACCTTGCCGCCGAGCGAGTTCAGGTCCTGCGAGACGGCCCCGCGTGCGGTGTCGCCGGTGCCGACGAGGAGCGCCCCGTCCGGGGCGATCGTCGGGCGGCAGCCGGAGTGGCGGCCGGACTGGTTGATCGGCAGCCCGCCGACGAGCGGGTCGGCGACCCGGGTGGCGGACGTGCCGTCCTCCGACAGCTGCCAGGTCACGAGCCGGACGTCGGTGGGGCTGCCGTCCTGCATGTGGGTCTGGCAGGTGGTGAAGCGGCGCGACTCGGCGAAGTCGGGGTGCACGACCATGCCCATCAGGCCGCCCTCACCGCGGACGTACACGTCGCTGAGGTCCGCTTCGACGGGGCGGGCGGTGGCGCCGGGTCCGATGCCGGAGAGCAGCACGATCCGGCCGCGGCGCTCGGTGACGAGGGCGCGCCCGTCGGGGAGGAAGCCGATGTCCCAGACGTGCTCCAGTCCGCCCGCGACGAGCTCGACCTGCAGCTCCGGTACGCCGGTGCGGGCCGCGGGCGTGGTGACGGGCGCGGTCGTCGTGGGCGGCGCGGAGGGGACGGCCGCCGTCGGTTCGGGTGCCCCGCACCCGGTGAGCCCGACCGCCGCCACGACGCCGACCACCATCGATCGCCACAACCCCCGCATACGGGCCATCCTGCCGCCGCGAGGGTGAACATGCCGTAGGCGGGTCACCCCTCGATACCGTTCGGACTCATGCCCCCGAGCTACCTGCGCTTCCCCCACCTCCGCGGCGACACCCTCGTGTTCACCGCCGAGGACGACGTCTGGACCGCACCGGTGTCCGGCGGCCGCGCGTACCGGCTCACGGCCGACGACGTGCCGGTCGCCAACCCGCGGCTGTCGCCGGACGGCACGCGGGTGGCCTGGACCTCGTGGAAGGACGGCGCCCCCGAGGTCTACGTGAGCGACGTCGACGGGGGCGGGGCGCGGCGGCTGACGTACTGGGGCGACCCGCGGGCCGAGTCGCTCGGTTGGACGCCGGACGGCGAGGTGCTCGCCCTGAGCGCGACCGGCCAGGCGCCGCCGCGGCGCACGTGGGCGTACGCGATCCCGGCCGACGGCGGCACCCCGCGCCGGCTGCCGTACGGGCCGGTCTCGGACGTGGCGCTCGCGGCCGGCCGCCCGACCGTGGTCGTCAGCACCGTGATGCTGGAGCCCGCCTGGTGGAAACGCTACCGCGGCGGCACCACGGGCAAGCTCTGGTGGGACCCGACCGGCTCCGGCGAGTTCGAGCGGCTCCTCGCCGACGTCGACGGCCAGATCGCCTCCCCGATGCACGTGGGGTCGCGGATCGCGTTCCTCTCCGACCACGAGGGCTGGGGCAACCTCTACTCCGTCGCCGCCGACGGCACCGGCCTGCGCCGCCACACCGATCACGGCGCCCCCGGCGCACCCGCGTTCTACGTGCGGCACGCGAGCACCGACGGCGAGCGCGTGGTGTACGAGTCCGCGGGGCAGCTGTGGATCCTCGACTCCCTCGACGACGAGCCGCGCCCCCTGGACGTGCACCTCGGCGGGCCCCGGACGAACCGCGAGCCCTACCGGGTGTCGACGGCCCGCGAGCTCACGTGGGCGGCCCCGGACCGGACCGGCCGCACGAGCATCACGCTGGTCCGCGGCACGGTGCACCGCCTCACCCACCGCGCCGGCCCGGCCCGCACGCTGCTCGCCGAGCCCGGGGTGCGGGCCCGGCTGGCGCGCCCGCTCGGCACGGACCGGGCGGTGTGGGTCGACGACGCCGAGGGCGAGGACGCGATCTGCATCGCCCCGCTCGACCGGCGGACCGACGGCTCCCAGCCGCTGCGGCGGTTCGGCGCGGGCGAGGTGGGCCGGGTGCTGGAGCTCGCGCCCTCCCCGGACGGCTCGAAGGTGGCCGTGGCCACCCACGACTGCCGGCTGCTCGTGCTGGAGACGGAGTCCGGCGAGCTGCGCCGGATCGCCCAGGGCGCCGACCGGGAGCTGTCGGACCTCGCGTGGTCGCCGGACAGCGAGTGGCTCGCCTACTGCGACCCCGCGGAGGCGGGCCTGTCGCGGATCATGATGGCCCGGATGGCCGACGACACCCTCGTCGCCGTCACCGAGCCCCGCTTCGCCGACACCGACCCGGTCTTCACCTCCGACGGCAAGTACCTCGCGTTCCTGTCCCGGCGCAGCTTCGACCCGATCTACGACGAGCACGCCTTCGACCTCACCTTCCCCGCGTCGTGGCGGCCGTTCCTGGTGCCGTTGGCCGCCCGCACCCCGTCGCCGTTCGGGGCGAGCCCGGACGGCCGCCCGGTCTCGCCGGGCGAGGAGGGGACGGACGACCTGCCCGCGCCGGCCGAGGACGAGGAGCGCGGGGACGGCGCCGAGGACGACGAGAAGGACGCGAAGAAGGACGACCCGAAGAAGGACGACGGGGCACCGCCCCGGGTGGTGGTCGACGTCGAGGGCCTCACCGCCCGCGTCGTGCCGGTGCCGGTGCCCGCCGCCCGCTACAGCGGCATGCAGGCGGGCAAGGACTGCCTGCTCTGGTACCGCATCCCGGTGTCGGGCGTGCTCGGCGACTCGATCGCCGACACCGACGACCGCGCCGAGCGCCCGGTGCTGGAGCGCTTCGACCTGGTGCGCCGCAAGCTCGACGTGATCGCCGACCCGGTGAGCGCGTTCGCGGTGAGCGGCGACGGCACCCGCCTCGTCGTACGCGACGGCCAGACGCTGCGGGTGCTGCGCACCGACCGGTCCGGCTCCGACGCGCCGTCGGCGAACGACCCCGACGAGTTCGAGATCGACACCAGCCGGATCGTCGTCACCGTGGACCCGACCGCCGAGTGGCGGCAGATGTTCGACGAGGCCGGGCGGCTCATGCGCGACCACTTCTGGGTCGCCGACATGGCCGGCGTCGACTGGGAGGCCGAGCTCGCCCGCTACCGCCCGCTGGTCGACGCCGTCGGCAGCCACGACGACCTCGTCGACCTGCTCTGGGAGGTGCACGGGGAGCTCGGCACGTCGCACGCGTACGTGCGAGCGAGCAAGGGAGGCAACGCGGACGGGCGGCCGGGCCTGCTCGGCGCCGACCTCGAGCCCTCGCCCGACGGGGAGGGCTGGCGGGTGGTCCGCGTGCTGCCGCCGGAGACCTCGGCCCCCGCCGCCCGCAGCCCGCTCTCCGGACCGGGCGTGGACGTGCGGCCGGGCGACGTGATCCTCGAGGTCGGCGGCCGCCCCGTCGACCCCGGCTACGGGCCGGCCCCGCTGCTGCTCGCCGGGGCGGACAAGCTGGTGGAGCTCACCGTCCGCTCGGGCCCCGACCGCCCCGACGCGGGCAGCGTGCGCCGGGTCGTCGTCAAGCCGCTGTCCTCGGAGGCCGCCCTGCGCTACCACGACTGGGTGGCGGGGCGCCGGGCGTTCGTCGCCGACCGCTCCGACGGCAGGCTCGGCTACCTGCACGTGCCGGACATGGGCGCGCAGGGGTGGGCGCAGCTGCACCGCGACCTGTCCCGCGAGACCTCCCGCGACGGGCTCATCCTCGACGTGCGCGGCAACGGCGGCGGCCACACCTCACAGCTGGTGATCGAGAAGCTCGCCCGCAAGGTGATCGGCTGGGACGCGCCGCGGCACCGCCAGGCCACCACGTACCCGGAGGACGCTCCGCGGGGCCCGGTGGTCGCGCTCGCCGACGAGCTCGCGGGCTCCGACGGCGACATCGTCACCGCCGCGATCAAGCGGCTCGGGATCGGGCCGGTCGTGGGCGTGCGCACGTGGGGCGGGGTGATCGGCATCGACGGCCGCTACCGCCTCGTCGACGGCACCAGCGTCACGCAGCCGCGGTACGCCACCTGGTTCGACGACACCGGCTGGTCGGTCGAGAACCACGGCGTCGACCCGGACGTGGAGGTCGTGATGCGGCCGCAGGACTGGGTGGCCGGCCGGGACCCGCAGCTGGAGCGCGCGGTCGACCTCGCGCTGGCCGCGCTCCGAGAGCGGCCAGCGGTGCGCCCGCCCGACCCGGCGACCCGCCCGTCGCGGCGCCGCCCGGACCTGCCGCCGCGGCCCTGACCGGCGCGGTGCTGTCCGGCGCGGGCCTGTTCGGCGCGGCCCTGTTCGGCGCGGTGCTGTCCGGCGGGCGCGCCTACCCGGCCGTCGGCTCGAGCCGCGGGATCACCTCGGCCGCGAGGCGCTCCATCTGCTCGGCCGGGTCCCGGACGCAGGTGAACAGGACGAGCTCGGCGCCCGCGTCGAGCACCTCCTGCGCGCCGCGCACGCAGTCGGCCGCGGTGCCGGTGACGGCGGCGGCCTCGATCGCCGGGATCCGGGCGCCGTAGATCGAGGCCAGGGCGTCGTCCATCTCGCGGCGGGCGCGGTCGGCGTCGTCGTCGACGAGCACGTAGACGCGCTTCGCGATCGGGAACGTCGCCGGGTCGCGGCCGCTCTCGGTGAGCAGGCGCCGCACCGTGGCGACCCTGCTCGGCGAACCGCGCGGTGGGCGACGACCCGGCTCCGAAGAAGCCGTCGCCGAGCCGGACGGCGCGGCGCAGCGCCGCGTCGGCGCTGCCCCCCATCCAGATCCGCGGGTACGGCTTCTGGAACGGTTTCGGTGCCATCGCCGCGTTCTCCAGCTGCCAGAAGTCGCCGGTGAACGTCACGCGCTCGTCCGTCCACAGCGCCTTCATCAGCGCGATCCCCTCGGTGAACTGCGCGATGTAACGCTCGGGGTCCACCCGGAACGCGCCGAAGGGCCGCCTGCCCCCGTGGCCGAGGCCGATCTCGAGCCTGCCCCCGCTCAGCTGGTCCAGCGTGGACAGGCTCTTGGCCAGGTGGACGGGGCTGTGCAGCGTGGAGACGAACACCGCGCAGCCCAGCCGCAGCCGCTGCGTGCACGCGGCGGCGTAGGTCATGGTCTCGAGCGCGGACAGCTGGGACGACGTCCCCAGCACCTGCTCCTGGGTCCAGCCGCTCTCGAAGCCGAGCTCCTCGGCCCGCAGCAGGTACCTGCGGAACTCCTCGCCGTCGAAGCCGCCGTCGGAGTAGAACTGCGGAATGCCGATCCCGAACCTCATCGGCCGAGCGTAGGACCGGGCGGGCGGGGCGCCGGAGGCGTCAGCCCTCGGCCGGCACCACCTCCGCGTGCTGCGGCGCGGTCGGCGTGGGGCGCGGGGCCAGCAGGGCGACCGCGACGAACACCGCGAGCGACACGACCGGGCAGATCAGCGTCGGCCAGCCGTCGAAGCCCGCCCCGAACACCTCGTTCGGGATGTGGAGCAGCGTGTTGTCGGCCCCGTAGAAGGTCGGGGTCAGGGCGAACAGCACCAGCCGCAGCGCCACGCCCACCGCGATGGACGCGGCGGCCGCGGCCGCGCTGACCCGGGAGCGCCACCAGTGCCCCAGCACGAACGGCACCACGAGGCCGGCGAGCATGAGGTCGAACGCCAGCGTGAGCAGAACACCGGTCTCGGGCACCCGCAGCGCGAAGAAGATGGCGATCCCGACCACGAGCGGCATCGTGACCCGCACCCGCCGCAGCAGCGGGTCCCGCCCGCCCGCCGGGTCGGCCTGCCGCCCCAGGCCCGCGATGTTGCGGACGGCCACGCACGCCGTGCCGAGGATGACGCCGTTGGCCGTGGAGCAGGAGGCGGCGACGATCGCCGACAGCACGAGCACGGTCAGCACCGCTGGGGCGTAGCCCTCCAGCAGGGCGAACAGCACCGGGCCGTCGGCGGGGCCGTCGAGGATCGCGCCGCTGGACAGCGCCACGAGCGCGTACGGGACGCCGACGACCGCCGTGCCCGCGGCCCCGACGAAGCAGGCGCGCCGCGCGGTCTCGGGCGACCTCGCGGAGAAGATCCGCTGCATGAAGTCGACGGCCACGATGTCGCCGATGCCGAGCGCGACGAGCGTTGCCCAGTTGATCGGGGCGCCCTGGGCGGAGTCGGTGAGCTGGCCGAGGTCGAACGGGCCCATCCCCTCGGGGATCGTGATGCCGTACACCACGGCCACCCAGATCAGCAGCGCGGCC
Organism: Pseudonocardia sp.; assembly: GCF_035305885.1. Classification (GTDB taxonomy): domain Bacteria; phylum Actinomycetota; class Actinomycetes; order Mycobacteriales; family Pseudonocardiaceae; genus Pseudonocardia. The sequence goes on along the minus strand of NZ_DATGOP010000110.1, from coordinate 86,850 downwards.
GAGCCGATCACCGTGATCACCATCTGGATGAACGCGGTGTAGGCGTCGCTGAACATGCCGCCCGCGATCGTGTAGGCGAGCACGACGCCCACGATCAGCAGCACGCCGAGCGGATAGCTCGTGCCGAGGAACCGCTCGAACAGGAACCCGCCCGCGACCAGGTTGCCCGCGAGCAGGATGCAGAAGCTGAAGATCATGAGGACGGACGCGACGAGCTCGATCCCGCGCCCGTAGGTGATCCGGTAGAAGTCGGGCAGGCTGAGCAGGCCCATCCGGTTCATCGGCTTGGCGAAGAAGATGCCGGTGAGCAGCAGGCACAGGCCGAGCCCGAGCGGCAGCGACGCCCCCGCCCAGAACCCGAGGCCCGCCGACAGGTCGGTGTTGCCGAGGGTGGCGTTGGAGTCGACGGCCTGGCCCATGAGGCCCGCCGCCGTCAGCGGCAGGGCGAGCGTGCGGCCCGCGACGAGGAAGTTGGTGCTGTCGCCGTCGACCTTGCGGGCGACGGCGAGCCCGACGACGAGCACGACGAGGACGCTGATCGCGACACCGAGGATGATCATGGTGGCTCCCGGTCTGGTGGGGCGTGCCGGTTGGGTGGGGGACGGCGCCGTCCCTGCGGTGGGCGTGGGTCAGGACCGGCGGGGGAGGTGGCCGGAGCGCACCAGGCAGCCGAGGGTGTCGCAGATGACGCGGGTGGCGATCAGCGACGTGATCTCGGCGTTGTCGTAGGGCGGGGAGCACTCCACGACCTCGATGCCCGCGAGCGGGCGGGCGTCGGCGATGATCTGGATGAACTTGAGCACCTCGCGGGGCAGGAACCCGCCGGGTTCCGGCCAGCCGGTGCCGGGCACGAACGCGGCGTCGAGGCAGTCGACGTCGAACGACAGCCACACGGCGTCGGCCCCGTCCCACGCCACGTCGAGGGCGCGTTGCGCGGCCTCCTCGATGCCCATCTCGACGCAGTCGGTGACGGTCATGATCGTGGTGCCGCGCTCGCGGCCGACCTTCACGCCGGGCCGCGGGGCCTGCCAGCCGCCGATCCCGATCTGCACGAGGTTCTTCGGCGGCACGTTCGGGATGTCCGTGGCGTGGAACCACGGGGTGGTGTGCATCCGCTCGTCGAGGTCGGTCTCCTGGGTGTCGACGTGGCGGTCGAAGTGGATGATCCCGAGGTTGCCGCCGTTCAGGTGCGGGGCGACGCCGCGCACCGTGGGGTAGCCGATGGAGTGGTCGCCGCCGAGGACCACGGGGAACGCCCCGGACGCGTAGACGTGCGAGACCGCCTTGGTGATCTGGTCGAACGTCTTCTCGATGTTGCCGGGGATCGTGAAGACGTCGCCGAGGTCGCCGATCGTGATCGACTCGCGCAGGTCGACGCCCAGCTCGAAGCTGTACGGGCCGTACAGCGCGGAGATCTTGCGGATGCCCTGCGGGCCGAACCTGGTGCCGGAGCGGTAGGTGGTGCCACCGTCGAACGGGGCGCCGAGCACGGCGACGTCGTACTCGCCGCAGCGGCGCACGTCCTCCACGTACGGGGCCTTGAGGAACGTGTTGATCCCGGCGAAGTGCGGCAGCTCGCCGCGGGAGAACGTCGGGATGCGCTTGTCGACGATCGAGTCGGCGCCGGGCAGCCCCAGCTCGAGGCCGCGGGCGACCTCCTCCTCCCATTTCGTGGTGGGCAGGCCCGCCTCGGCGCGCACCGCGTACGCGGCCTCGGGGCCGTAGTCGTCGTGCAGCTGCGGCCCGTCGGGGGTCTGGTCGGGGCGTCGGGGGTGGAAGTGCACGGAAGCTCCCTCACGGTCGGGGTACCGACCGCGGGGCAGCCGGCACCACCAGCTGTCTCCCGGGCTTTTGTCCCGCCGTGGGGCGGCCGACGTGCCTGGCCGCCTGCGTCTCTCGGACCAGGCCCCCGCGTCGAGCGGGGCGGAACCCTAGACGCGCCTCACCTCTCGTGAGTCGCGGACCAGTACAGGCGCGGCCTGTTGCAGGTGATCGCTCCCATCGTTACCGCTCGGTGAAACCCACCCCCGCCCAGGTTCAGGAAGGCCACATTCATGAAGCCCACGTTCATGAATGTGGCTTTCCTGAAGTTCGTCTGGGCCGGCCCCGCGGACTCTGGATCCGCCCTCCGGCCTGACCCGTCAGCGGATCCGGCCGACCGCGGCCCACATGCCGCGGTACTGGTCACCGATGGTGTCCTCCGGGCGCCACTCGGTGGCGTCGACGAGGCCCGGCTCCACCAGGTCGGTGCCCTCCAAGATCGCGGCGACCTCGGCGCGGGTCCGGGCGGTCACCGGGTTCGCGGTGTTGCGGTAGACGCCGCCGAGCTCGCGCACCTCGTCCGGGTCGTGGTCGGCGGTGCCGTGCGTGAGCACGTGGAAGCTGCCGGGCGCGAGCCGCGCGCGGTACTTCTGCGCGAGCCCGACCGGGTCGTCCTCGTCGGGGACGAAGTGGAGCACCGCGACGGTGAGCAGGGCGGTCGGGCGGGAGAAGTCGAGCAGGTCGCGCACCCCGGGTGCGGAGAACACGGCCTCCGGGTCGCGGACGTCGGCCTTCGTGATCGTGGCGAGCGGGTCGTCGGCGAGCAGGGCCTCCGCGGACGCGACGGTGACCGGCTCGTTGTCGACGTAGGCCACCCGCGCCTGCGCGCTGCGCTCCCGCGCGATCTCGTGCACGTTGCCCGCCGTCGGGATGCCCGAACCGAGGTCGAGGAACTGGTCGACGCCCTCGTCGAGGCAGAACCGCACGGCCCGGTGCAGGAAGAACCGGTTCGCCCGGGCGACCTCCACGGCTTGGGGGATCGCGGCCTTGACCCGTTCGGCCGCGGCGCGGTCGGCGGCGAAGTTGTGCGATCCGCCCAGGTAGTAGTCGTACATCCGGGCGGCGTTCGGCACGTTCGGGTCGACGCCCGGCACCTTCGACAGGTCGGTCATGGTGATCGATACTCCCAGCCCGGGACGCCCGGCACGAATCGTCACGCGATGCGGGCGACGCCCGCCCAGAAACCGCGGTGCTGCCCGCCGACCGTGTCCTCGGGGCGCCACTGCGTCGCGTCCACCAACCCGGGTTCGACGAGCTCCGCGTCGCCGAACAGCGCGGCCACCTGTTGCCTGGTCCGGGTGGTGATGGGGTTGGCGATGCCGCGGTAGACCTCTGCCGCGGCCTTCGCCTCCAGCGCGTCGTGGTCGGTGGTGGCGTGGGTGAGCACGTGGAAGCTGCCGGGAGCGAGCCGGGCGCGGTACTCCCGCACGAGCCCGACCGGATCGTCCTCGTCGGGGATGTGGTGCAGGACCGCGACGGTGAGGAGGGCGATCGGGCGGGACAGGTCGAGCAGGTCGCGCACTCCGGGTGCGGAGAACACGGAGCAGGGGTCGCGGATGTCGGCGTGCGTGATCGTGGCCCGCGGTTCGTCGACGAGCAGGGCGGCGGCGGAGGCGACGGTGACCGGCTCGTTGTCGACATAGGCCACCCGCGCCCGCGGGTTGATCGCGAGCGCGGCTTCGTGGACGTTGCCGGCCGTCGGGATGCCGGAACCGAGGTCGAGGAACTGGTCGATCCCCTCCTGCACGCAGAACCGGACGGCCCGGTGCAGGAAGAACCGGTTCGACCGGGCGGCGTCGACGATGAACGGCATGACCGCCTTGATCCGCTCCGCCGCGGCGCGGTCGGCGGCGAAGTTGTGCGATCCGCCCAGGTAGTAGTCGTACATCCGGGCGGCGTTGGGCACGTCCGGGTCGACCGCCGGCAGCTGCGACAGGTCGGTCATCCCGATGATGTTCCCGGCCGGACCGCCCGTGGTCCACTACCGGATGCGGCCGACCGCCGCCCACATGCCCCGGTGTTGCGTGGTGGCCGCGTCGTCCGGGCGCCACTCGGTGACGTCCACGATCCCCGGCTCCACGAGCTCGAGCCCCTCCAGGAGGGTCGCGACCTGGTCGCGGGAGCGCAGCCGCCCCGGGTTGGCGGTGCGGCGGTACTCGTCCTCGGCGGCGGTGAGCTCGGCGCGGTCGTGGTCGCCCGTCACGTGGGACAGCACGTGCAGGCTCCCGGGCGCGAGCCGGCTGCGGTAGCGCTTGACGATCGACTCGAGCTCGGCGTCGTCGTGCACGAACTGCAGCACCGAGACGGTCAGCAGCGCGACCGGGCGGGACAGGTCGAGCAGGTCGCGCACGCCCGGTGCGTCGAACACCGCGTCGGGCTCCCGCAGGTCCGCCGCGGTGATCGTGGCGAGCGGGTCGCCCTCCAGCAGCGCGGCGGCCGAGGCGACGGTGACCGGCTCGTTGTCGACGTAGGCGACCCGGGCCGTCGGGTCGACCTCCCTCGCCACCTCGTGGACGTTGCCGACCGTGGGGATGCCCGAGCCGAGGTCGAGGAACTGGTCGATCCCCTCTTGCGCGCAGAAGCGCACCGCCCGCCCGAGGAAGTATCGGTTCGCGTGGATCACCTCCGCTGCGAACGGCATGACGGCCTTGATCCGCTCCGCTGCGGCGCGGTCGGCGGCGAAGTTGTGCGAGCCGCCCAGGAAGTAGTCGTAGATCCGGGCGGCGTTGGGGACGTCGGGGTCGACCGGCGGCAGCTGCGACAGGTCGGTCATGGCGATCATGCTGCCAGCTCACGGCCGTTCCGGCCCCCGGCGTAGTCTGGACGAGGACCCCGTGCCGGGGGGTACGTCCCGGGCAGGGGTCTGTTCTGCGTGCGCATTTTCACAGCTCTGCGAGGGTCCTCCGACGTGGCCAAGCTCTCCGGTCTTCTCCGCTCCTACCTCTCCGATCCCGATCTGCGAGCCGTGGCCGAGGCCGCCCGGGACGTGCGCGCCGGTGAGGTGCCCGCCCTGTCGGTGGAGGGACCGTCGGCGCTGCGCCCGTTCCTGGCCGCCGCCTTCGGTGCCCCCGAGGGCGATGGCGGCGCGGGCCGCACCGTCCTCGTCGTCACCGCCACCGACCGCGAGGCCGACGACACCGGCGCCGCGGCCGCCGAGCTGCTGGGGCCCGACGCCGTCGCGGTGCTGCCGTCATGGGAGACGCTGCCGCACGAGCGGCTCTCCCCGCGTCCGGACACCGTCGGGCGCCGCCTGGAGATCTTCCGGCGGCTCGCCGCCCCGGAGACGGCGCCGCGCGTGGTGGTCGCGGCGGCCCGCAGCCTGATCCAGCCGGTCGCTCCCGGCCTCGGCACGATCGAGCCGGTGCGGCTGCGGGTCGGCGACACGCACGACTTCGACGCGCTGCTCACCCGGCTCGTCGAGCTCGCATACACGCGAGTGGAGATCGTCACCGCGCGTGGCGAGTTCGCCGTCCGCGGCGGGCTCGTCGACGTCTTCCCGCCCACCGCCGAGCACCCGGTGCGCATCGAGTTCTGGGGCGACGAGGTGAGCGAGCTGCGTTCGTTCACCGTGGCCGACCAGCGCTCGGTCGCCCCCGTCGACGAGCTGATCGCGCCCGGTTGCCGCGAGCTGCTGCTCACCGAGCCGGTGCGGGAGCGGGCCGCCGCGCTCGCGCGCACCCACGAGAACAACCCGCAGCTGCGGGAGCTGCTCGAGCGCCTGGCCCAGGGCATCCCGGGCGAGGGGATGGAGTCGCTGGTGCCCGCGCTCGTCGCGGGGGAGCTGGAGCTGCTCACCGACCTGCTGCCCGCCGGGTCGCTGGTGCTGCTCGCCGACCCGGAGCGCATCCGCACCCGCAGCGCCGACCTCGTGCGCACCGGCCAGGAGTTCCTGGAGGCGAGCTGGTTCGCCGCGGGCGTGGGCGGCGACTCGCCCATCGACGTCGGCGCGTCCGCCTACCGCGACCTCGGCGAGGTGCTGGAGCACGCGTCGGCCACCGGGCGGCCGGTCGTCACGCTGAGCCCGCTCGTGTCCGGCCGCGACGATGTGCTCGCCCCCGCCGTGCACGAGGTGGAGAGCTACCGCGGCGACATCGACCGCGCGCTGGTCGACCTGCGCGCCCACGTGGCCACGGGCGGCACCGCCGTTCTCGTCGTCGCGGGTCACGGCACGGCGCAGCGCTCGCTGGAGCAGCTGCACGAGGCCGACGTGCCGGCCAAGCTCGTCGAGGAGCTGCTGGGTGAGCCGGAGCCGGGCCTGGTCACCGTCACCTGCGGGCGGCTCACCGAGGGCTTCACCACGCGGGCCCTCGTCCTGCTCACCGAGGCCGACCTCACCGGCAACCGGGCGGCGGGCACCGAGCCGCGCAAGCTCGCGTCGCGGCGGCGCAACGCGGTCGAGCTCGACACCCTGCGGCCCGGCGACTACGTCGTGCACTCCCAGCACGGCATCGGCCGGTTCGTCGAGATGCGCGAGCGCACCGTCGGCGGCGCCACCCGCGAGTACCTGGTGCTGGAGTACGCGAGCTCCAAGCGCGGCCAGCCCGCCGACCGGCTGTACGTCCCCACCGACTCGCTCGACGAGGTCAGCCGCTACGTCGGCGGCGAGGTGCCCACGCTCAACAAGCTCGGCGGCGCCGACTGGGCCAAGACCAAGGGCCGCGCCCGCAAGGCCGTCCGGCAGATCGCCGCACAGCTCGTGCAGCTCTACGCGGCGCGCCAGTCCTCGCCGGGGCACGCCTTCGGCCCCGACACCCCGTGGCAGCGCGAGCTGGAGGACGCGTTCCCGTACACCGAGACACCCGACCAGCTCGCCGCCATCGAGGAGGTCAAGCGCGACATGGAGCGGCCGGTCCCGATGGACCGGGTGATCTCCGGCGACGTCGGCTTCGGCAAGACCGAGATCGCGGTGCGCGCGGCGTTCAAGGCGGTGCAGGACGGCAAGCAGGTCGCGGTGCTCGTGCCCACGACGCTGCTGGCCACCCAGCACCTGCAGACCTTCACCGAGCGCATGCGCGCGTTCCCGGTGACGATCAGGGGGCTGTCGCGGTTCACCGAGCCCGCCGAGGCGAAGGAGACCATCGAGGGGCTCGCCGAAGGCAAGGTCGACATCGTGATCGGCACGCACCGGCTGCTGCAGACCGGGGTGCGGTGGAAGGACCTCGGCCTCGTGATCGTCGACGAGGAGCAGCGCTTCGGCGTCGAGCACAAGGAGCACATCACGGCGCTGCGCACGCACGTCGACGTGCTCACGCTCTCGGCCACGCCGATCCCGCGCACCCTGGAGATGAGCCTCGCCGGCATCCGCGAGATGTCGACCATCGCCACCCCGCCCGAGGACCGCCACCCCACGCTCACCTACGTCGGCCCGTACGACGACAAGCAGGTGGCGGCCGCGATCCGCCGCGAGCTGCTGCGCGACGGGCAGGTCTTCTACGTGCACAACCGGGTTTCGACGATCGAGCGGGCGGCGCGCAGGGTCCGCGAGCTCGTTCCGGAGGCGCGCGTCGCCATCGCGCACGGGCAGATGAACGAGGACCTGCTCGAGCGCACGGTCAACGGGTTCTGGCACCGCGAGTACGACGTGCTCGTCTGCACGACCATCGTGGAGAACGGCCTGGACATCTCCAACGCCAACACGCTCATCGTCGAGCGCTCCGACACCCTCGGGCTCTCGCAGCTGCACCAGCTGCGCGGCCGGGTCGGCCGGGGCCGCGAGCGCGGCTACGCCTACTTCCTCTACCCGCCGGAGCACCCGCTCACCGAGACCGCGCACGACCGGCTCGCCACGATCGCGCAGCACTCCGAGCTGGGTGCGGGCGCCGCGGTCGCGATGAAGGACCTGGAGATCCGCGGCGCGGGCAACATCCTCGGCGCGGAGCAGTCCGGGCACATCGCGGGCGTCGGCTTCGACCTCTACCTGCGGCTGGTCGGGGAGGCCGTCGCGGCGTTCCGCAAGCAGGCGGGCGCGGGCGAGGGCGAGCAGGAGGAGCAGCTCGCCGAGGTCCGGGTGGACCTGCCGATCGACGCGCACGTGCCGCACGACTACGTCACCGGCGAGCGGCTGCGGCTCGAGGTCTACCGCAAGATCGCCGAGGCGCCGGACGGCGCCGCCCTCGACGCCATCGTCGAGGAGCTCACCGACCGCTACGGCGAACCGCCCACGCCGGTGCGCAACCTGCTCGCCGTGGCCGCGTTCCGCCAGACGTGCCGCTCGCTCGGCGTCACCGAGGTGGCCGTGGCCGGGGCCAGCATCCGGATCGGGCCGGTCGACCTGCCCGACTCGGCGCAGCTGCGGCTCAAGCGCCTGTACCCGAAGGCGGTCTACAAGCCCGCGGCCAAGCTCGTGAGCGTCCCGAAGCCCACCGAGAGTGGCCGGGTCGGGTCGCCGCCGCTGCGCGACGTTGCTCTGTTGGAGTGGTGCACGAAGCTGCTGAACGACCTGCTGACGCCGGTGCGGTCCTGACAGCCCGCGTCCGATCACCTGCGCGGAGTAACGCAGCTGCTCCTTCGACGATCAACCAGTCGGAGCCCTCCGGGACCCGCCTGGACGGGCAGGACGCCCTGGAGAGAGCTGCGTGCCCGATCCCCGCCCGGAGACCGAGCCGTCGCGTCGGGAGCCGCCGAACGGCGGACCGCGCCCTCAGTCGTCTGCGCGATTCGGGTTCTCCATGCCGGCCACGTACGGGCAGCGGGTCGGCGGCTTCCTCATCGACATCGGCATCCCGGGGGGCCTGCTCGCGGTCGTGCTGATCGCGGCGCTCGCGACGAGGGACCTCGTCGTCATCGGCGTCGTCTACCCGGTGGCGATCCTCGTCGGGCTCGCGTTCGTCGTCTGGAACTGCGGCTACCGGCAGGGCCGCAGTGGGCAGAGCCTCGGCAAGAGCGTGCTCGGGACGCGGCTGGTCGGAGCCGGGTCGGGCGAGCCGGTCGGCGTGCCCCGGGCGTTGGGCCGCCAGGCCGCGCACCTGCTCGACGCGATCCCGCTCGGGCTGGGATACCTGTGGCCGCTCTGGGACGAGCACCGGCAGACGTTCGCCGACAAGATCTGCTCGACGCTGGTGGTGCAGGCCGACCTCTGAACCGGGCCACACATCGCACGTGAGAAGGTGTCGTTCGTGCGCAAGCAGGTGGGACGCGTCGTAACAGCGGTCGCCGTCGTCGGGGCGGTGATCAGTGGGTGCGGTGGCCCGATCCAGGCGGGCACCGCCGTGTTCGTCGGGGACCACGCGGTCCCGATCGAGCGCGTCCAGACCGAGCTCGACACGGTGCTGGCGAAGAAGGACCTGGTCGCGCAGTTCGAGGCGCAGGGCGGGTCCACCGCCGACATCGCCCGCAGCATCGTCACGCGTGCGGTCAAGCACGACCTCCTCACCCGCGCCGCGGCCGAGCGGGGCATCGTCGTCACCGACGAGCAGGTCGATGCGTTCATCGCCGAGAACGGCGGGGCCGACGCCCTCCTCGACGGCTCGATGTACGACCTGCCGAGGCTGCGGGAGCGGGTGCGCGACGACCTGATCGCAGCGCAGCTCGCCCAGCAGGAGGTTGCCGGGCTCGTGGTCACGGCCGACCTCGTCGCCGCGACGTCGCGGGCGGACGCCGACGCCGCGGCCGCGGCGCTGCAGACGGGCGGGCCGGAGGCCGACGCCCTGTTCGCCGACCCCAACACGTCCCGGCGCGGCGAGACGTTCGTCGCGGCCAACGTGCCGGAGAACGCCGCCACCGTCCTGTTCGGGCTGCCGGCGGGAGCCGTCGTCTCGTTCCAGCCGAACCCGCAGCAGAGCACGTGGATCGTCGCGAAGGTCGTCGACCGGCGCACCGACGCGCCGTCCGATCCGGCCGCCGTGGGCAACATCAGCCAAAGCCAGCTGATCGCCATCGGCGAGCGGCTCCTGCAGCCCACCGCCGACCAGGTCGGCATCCGGGTCAACCCGCGCTACGGCGTGTGGGACCCGATCCAGATGCAGATCGTCGGCGAGGACCAGCAGGTCGGCACGGTGCTGCCGCCGCTGGCGAGCTAGGCGGATGAGCGAGCTCGCGAGCACCGGGGTCGCGCAGCGCACGGTCGTCGTCCTGCCCGGCCGGTGGGCCGGGGTGCTCCCCGCCGCCGCCCTCCCGGCGCTGCGGGCCGCCGACCGCGTCCTCGCCGACCCCACCGTGCCCGACGAGGTCGTCGCCGCGACCGGGGCGACCCGCGCCGACGGCTGGGGCGACGACGGTGCGGCCGAGGTGCTGCTCACCGCCGACCCCGCCCGGGCAGCGGACGGCGCCGCCGTCGTCGGGCCTCCCGACGGGGCCGCGCTGCTCGACGCCGTCGCCGTGATGGACCGGCTGCGCTCGCCCGGGGGCTGCCCGTGGGATGCCGAGCAGACCCACGAGTCGCTGCTGCAGTACCTGATCGAGGAGTGCTACGAGCTCTACCAGGCGATCGAGGACGGCGACCGCGAGGCCATCCGCGAGGAGCTCGGCGACGTGCTCCTGCAGGTGCTGTTCCACTCCCGGGTCGCCGCGGAGCACGGCGCGCGCCCGTTCACGATCGACGACGTCGCCGCCGACCTCGTCACCAAGCTCGTGGGGCGGCACCCGCACGTCTTCGCCGGGAGCGAGAAGATCGACACGGCCGAGCGCCAGGAGCGCCGCTGGGACGAGCTCAAGCGCGCCGAGAAGCAGCGCGAGTCCAGCGTCGACGGCGTGCCGCTCGGGCAGCCCGCCGTCGCGCTCGCCGCGAAGCTCACCAGCCGCACCGCGCGGGCGCACCTGCCCGAGGACCTGCTGCCGTCCGGCGACGACCCGGGGGAGCAGCTGTTCGCTCTCGCCGCCAAGGCGAAGCTCGCCGGCGTCGACCCGGAGGCCGCGCTGCGGACGGCGGCGCGCCGGTTCGCCGACCGCGTGCGGGCCGCCGAGCGGGCCGCCGCGGCCGACGGCGCCGACCCGCACGCCCTCGACGCCGCCGGATGGCGTCGCTACTGGCCGAGCTGATCTCTGGTTACCCTGGCCGGGTGACGGCACGTCGTGGACGCAAGTCCGTGAGACGCCGCAGCAGCGCAGCTAGGCAGATGGTCAGGGTGGCGGTCGCTACGGCCGTCGCCGGGATGATGGCCCTGGTGGTCCTGATCGGCGTGGCGATCGTCACCGACCGCCACGACCGCGACCACCGGGCCGAGCGGTCCCGCGGTGACGGACTCACCGCGGCCGACGTGGAACCCGACACCCCCGTGCGGCAACCCCCGCCGTTGGACGACGACATCGACCTCGTCGCGTGGTCGACCTCGGCGTCCGAGCGCAGCGGGGTGCCGGCGCGGGCGCTGCGCGCCTACGCCGCCGCCGAGTTGGCGCAGCGCGCCGCCACCCCGGACTGCCGCCTGTCGTGGATCACGCTCGCCGGCATCGGGCGGGTCGAGTCCGACCACGGTCGCTTCGGCGGCGCCCGCCTGGGGGCGGACGGCACCGCCCGGCCGACGATCATCGGGCCGCCGCTCGACGGCTCGCCCGGCGTGCGCGAGATCCGCGACACCGACGGCGGGCGCCTCGACGGCGACCCCGTCTACGACCGCGCCGTGGGCCCGATGCAGTTCCTGCCCGGCACGTGGGCCCGCTACGGCGCCGACGGCAACGGTGACGGCGTCGAGGACCCGAACCAGCTCGACGACGCCGCCCTCGCCGCGGCCCGCTACCTGTGCGCCAACGGTCGCGACACCGCGAGCGGCGAGGGCTGGTGGGACGGTGTGCTCACCTACAACAGCTCCCTCGACTACGCCCGCCTGGTCTGGGCGGCGGCCGACCGCTACCGCGCCGCCACCGCCGCCTGACCCCGACTCACCCCCACTCACACCGCGACTCGCCGAGCCCCGGCGAGTCGCGCCCTGGGTGCGCGCGAGTCGCGGTCTCGGTGTGGGCGAGTCGCGCAGAGCGCATCCCCGCGGGTCAGGGGCGGTCGTGTCGACTCACCCCGAATCGTCCGGAAGGTCGACGGCCATCCGGACGCGCAGCTCGCCGAGCGCCTCCTGGTACTCCGGCCGCGGGTCCATGGCGGCGGCCATCTTCAGCTGCGCGTGCGCCTCGGCGAGCCTGCCCTGGCGCTGCAGGGCCTTGCCGAGGGCGAACCGGGCGTAGTGGTCGGCCGGATCGAGGTCGAGCACGCGGCCGAACGCCTCCTCCGCCCGTTGCAGCTGGGCGGAGTCGAGGTAGGCCCGCCCGGCGAGCAGCTGCACCGATGCGTGGTTCGGCAGGTTCTCCAGGACCGGGGACAGTGCCTGCAGCGCGTCGAGCGGTCTGCTGCGCGCGATCAGCATCTCTGCGCGGCGGAACGACTCGAAGAGGCCGTCTGATGCTGGCTCGCTCGTCATGGTCGTTCCTACGTTAGGTCGTAGCGACGCGACTGGCGAGGCCTCAGGCGACCTTCATACCGGGAAAGCGGAGGCGACGTGCGGGTTCCTGCGCGGTCCCGCCAACCCCGCCGACTAGGCTGGCGCCCCGGACGAGCGAACCTTCCCGACAGGAGCACTGGTGGCGGTCATCGAGCAGGTTGGCGCACGCGAGATCCTCGACTCGCGGGGGAACCCGACGATCGAGGTCGAGGTCGCGCTCGACGACGGGACGCTGGCGCGCGCGGCGGTCCCTTCCGGCGCGTCGACGGGTGAGCACGAGGCGGTCGAGCTGCGCGACGGCGACCCGCTGCGCTTCGGCGGCAAGGGCGTCGAGAAGGCCGTCGCCGCCGTGCTGGACGAGATCGGCCCCGAGCTCACCGGCATGGAGGCGGTCGACCAGCGGTTGATCGACCAGCGGCTCGTCGACCTCGACGGCACGCCGGACAAGTCGCGCCTGGGTGCCAACGCCCTGCTGGGCGTGTCGCTGGCCGTCGCGAAGGCCGCGGCCGAGTCGTCGGGGCTGGAGCTGTTCCGCTACGTCGGCGGCCCGAACGCGCACGTGCTGCCGGTGCCCATGATGAACATCCTCAACGGCGGCGCCCACGCCGACACCTCGGTGGACGTGCAGGAGTTCATGATCGCCCCGGTCGGGGCCGACTCCTTCCGGGAGGCGCTGCGCTGGGGCGCCGAGGTCTACCAGGCGCTCAAGTCGGTGCTGAAGAGCAAGGGCCTGCCCACCGGGCTGGGCGACGAGGGCGGCTTCGCCCCGGACCTGCCGGGCACCCGCGCCGCGCTCGACCTCATCGCCGAGGCGATCGAGAAGAGCGGCTACGCCCTCGGCCGGGACGTCGCGCTCGCGCTCGACGTCGCCGCCACGGAGTTCCACAGCGAGGGCACCTACTCCTACGAGGGCAAGAAGCTGACCTCGGAGGAGCTCTCGGCCGTCTACTCCGAGCTCGTCGGCGCCTACCCGCTGGTGTCGATCGAGGACCCGCTGTCCGAGGACGACTGGGACGGCTGGGTGGCGCTCACCGAGGCGATCGGCGACAAGGTGCAGCTCGTCGGCGACGACCTCTTCGTCACCAACCCCGAGCGGCTCGACGAGGGCATCAGCCGGGGCGCGGCCAACGCGCTGCTGGTCAAGGTCAACCAGATCGGGACGCTGTCGGAGACCCTCGACGCCGTCACGCTCGCGCACTCGTCCGGGTACCGCTGCATGATGAGCCACCGGTCCGGCGAGACCGAGGACACCACGATCGCCGACCTCGCGGTCGCCACCGGGTGCGGGCAGATCAAGACGGGCGCGCCGGCCCGTTCGGAGCGCGTGGCGAAGTACAACCAGCTGCTGCGCATCGAGGAGGCGCTGGGCGACGCCGCCCGGTACGCGGGCGATCTCGCGTTCCCGCGCTACACCCCGTCGGCGGACACCGAGGCATAGGCGCGAGGTGGGGGACGAGCGGGCCAGGGCACGCGGGGATCGCGCGCGCCGCACCCCGCGTCCGCGCCGTTCCGGCACGGCGGCACCCCGCCGCCGGACCAGGGAACCGCAGCTGACACGGGTGCCCCGCGCCCGCGGCGTCGTCGCGGCGACCACGGGCTTGCTCGGCCTGTCGTCGACGAAGCGGGCCGCCATCCTCGCGATCGTCGTGTGCGCGCTCGCCCTCACCGTCGCCGTCCCGCTGCGCAACTACGTGGCCCAGCGCCAGGAGCTGGCCGCGGTGTCGGAGCAGCAGCAGCTCCTGGCGGCCGAGGTGGCGCGGCTCCAGCAGGAGCGGGCCCGGCTGTCGGACCCGGCCGAGATCGAGGCGCAGGCCCGGTCCCGGCTCGGGTACGTGATGCCCGGGGAGGTGCCCTACGTCGTGCAGCTCCCGGTCGACCCCGACCCGGACCCGGCGGCAGCGGCGAACGACGGCGTCCCGTGGTATCGGGTGCTGTGGCGAGAGGTGGCGGAGGGACCGCGGTGAGCACGAAGCGCGAGGGGATCGCGGAGGCCGACGTCGAGGCCGTCGCCGCCCAGCTGGGCCGCAGGCCGCGGGCGGTGCGGGAGGTGGCGTACCGGTGCCCGTGCGGGCTGCCGGCGGTGGTCAAGACCTCCCCGCGGTTGGAGGACGGCACCCCGTTCCCCACGCTGTACTACCTGACCTGCTCGCGGCTCAACTCGCGCGTCGGCGGCCTGGAGGCGTCCGGGCGGATGCGGGAGATGACCCAGCGGCTCAAGGAGGACCCCGAGCTCGCCGCGGCCTACCAGCGCGCCCACGAGTCGTACCTCGCCGAGCGGGACGCGATCGAGCCGCTGGGCACCGAGGTCAGCGCGGGCGGGATGCCCGGGCGCGTGAAGTGCCTGCACGTGTGCGTTGCGCACGCACTGGCCGCCGGGCCCGGCGTGAACCCGTTCGGGGACGAGGCGCTGGCCGAGCTCGGCGAGTGGTGGCAGGCGGGGCCCTGCGTGCGCCCCTGAAACCCGGCCCGAACCCCGGCGAGTCGCGCTCTGAACGCAGGCGAGTCGCGCTCTGAACACGCGCGAGTCGCGGGCACCCGGGCGTGACCCGCGGGGTTCGAGCGGCGGGCCGCGGGTACGACCAGCAGATGCACATCGACGGCAGCGTGATCGTGGTGACCGGCGCGTCCAGCGGTATCGGGCGGGCCACCGCGCTCGCCCTCGCCCGTGAGGGTGCCCGGGTGGTGCTGCTCGCCCGGCGGGCCGAGGCCCTGGACGAGGTGGCGGCCGAGATCGCTGCGGAGATCGGGCCGGGCCGCACCCTCGTCATCCCCGTGGACGTCTCCGACGCCGACGCCGTCGAGGACGCGGCCGTGGCGGCCGAGCAGCGGTTCGGCCGCATCGACGGCTGGGTCAACAACGCGGCGGTGACCATGTTCGGCCCGCTGCTCGACACCCCGCTCACCGACCTGCGCCGGGTCCTCGACGTGAACCTCATGGGCTACGTCCACGGCACGCGCTCGGCGCTCTCCCGGTTCGCGGCGCAGGACTCGGGCGTGCTGGTGAACGTCTCGTCGCTGCTCGGCCGGATCGCGCAGCCCTACGGCACGGCGTACACGATGTCGAAGTTCGCGATCCGCGGCCTGAGCGTGGCCGTCCGCGAGGAGCTGCGCCTGGCGGGCAAGCGCGGGGTGTCGGTCTCCACCGTGCTGCCGGCCGCGGTCGACACCCCGATCTACGCGTCGGCCGCCAACCACTCGGGACGGGTCCCGCACCCGCCACCGCCGGTCTACCGCGCCGAGCGGGTGGCGCAGGTGGTGCTGAACCAGCTGCGCAGGCCGCGCCGCGAGGCCGTGGCGGGCGGGCTGCTGGGCCGCGCGTTCGTCGCGACCCACAACCTCGCGCCCCGCCTGGCGGAACGGATGCTCGCGATCGACGTGGACCTGTCCCTCCGCGACGACGGCGCCCCGGTGCCGCCGACCTCGGGTTCGCTGCACGCGCCCGGTGCCGCCCCGGCCGCGGTGGACGGCGGCTGGCGCGGCGGGCAGCGCGAACGCAGACGGCGGACCGCCGCCCTGGCCGGGCTCGTCGCGGCGACCGCGGGCGCGCTCGCGATCCCGCAGTCCCACAGCACGCTCCGGGCGCTCGGCCGGCGCCTCCGCTGACCGTCCGGGCGACCAGCCGTCACCCGGGCCGCGACTCGCGGGCACTCACGCCGCGACTCGCCGACACCCAGACCGCGACTCGCCGACACCAGACCGCGACTCGCCGGCGCCGAGGGCGCGACTCGCGGGCACCGAGGGCGCGACTCGCCTGCACCCAGCCCGCGACTGGCACGCACCCAGACCGCGACTCGCCGGGAGTGGTCACGCCTCGACCGCCACCCCGGCGAGCTGCTCGGCCCACGCGTCCGGCCCGCCCTGCAGGAAGCCGGCTCATCGCCGTGCTCGCCGAGCACGACCTTCGGCTTCAGCACTTCGCGGTGCTGATGGCGCTCGCCGACTTCGGGCCGCTCGCCCAGCACGAGCTCGCCGAGCGGCTGGGGCTCAACCGCAGCCACCGCGTCGGCTACCTCGACGAGATCCAGGACCGCGGCCTCGTGGGCCGCAGGCGCGACCCGGCCGACCGCAGGCGCCAGCACGTCACCCTGACCGAGGACGGGGCGGCGCTGGTCGCGAAGCTCGTGCCGGTCGTGCAGCGCGCCAACGAGGGACTGCTGGCCCCGCTGTCGGCCGACGAGCGGCGCACCCTCGTCGAGCTGCTCCGGCGGGTCCTCGATCAGCCGAGCGCGGAGATCTCGAGCCCGGCCAGCCGGGCCGGGTCGGTGACCACCTCGTAGTAGCTGATCCGGTCGCCGGCGAACGTGAACAGCAGCGCGGCGACCAGCCGCCCACCCGGGGCGACGACCGCGCCGACGGATCCGTTCACGAGCGCGGGCTCGGCGTGCCGAGCGCGCTGCGGGGAGAGCGAGCGCGCCTGGTCGGCGACCGCGCGCGCCCCGCGGAGCACGGTGGGTGCGCCCGGCGGGAGGGCGGCGGGGTCGGCGCGGCGCACGACGTCGGGGGCGAGGACGGCGAGCAGCGCGTCCAGGTCACCGCGGCGGATGGCGTCGAGGAAGGCCTCCACCAGCCTGCGGCGGCCGGCGAGGTCGGACGGCAGCGCGTCCTCGGGCACCCGCACCTTCTGCCGCGCTCGGCTGGCCAGCTTCTTCGCCGCGTCCGGCGATCGCTGCAGGACCGCGCCGATCTCGGCGAAGGCCAGCCCGAACACGTCGTGCAGCACGAACGCCACCCGCTCGGCGGGGCCGAGTCGGTCCAGCACCACCAGCAGCGCGCGGCCGACGGAGTCCGCGAGCTGGGCCTCCTGCTGCGGGTCGGGGCCGGCGGCGTCCGGCGGCTCCGGGAGCTCCCAGCCCGCCGGCCGTTCGCGCCGCGACGCGCGGGAGCGCAGGTGGTCCAGGCACACGCGGGAGGTCACGGTGGTGAGCCAGCCCGCGAGGTTGTCCACCGAGCTCGTGTCGGTGCGGTTGAACCGCAGCCACGCCTCCTGCACGGCGTCCTCGGCCTCCGCGGCCGATCCGAGCAGCCGCAACGCCACCGCGTGCAGGTGCGGGCGGTGCGCCTCGAACACCTCTGCCTCAGTCATCGATGTCCTCCGTCCGCCACCTGTTCGACGGAGCGGTGGGCACGGAGGTGACAGGCCTCAGGGCGTTTTCGGTGTGACCCTGGCGACCAGCACGTCGGTCTGCGCCTCGGCGGGCAGCGTGCCGGACGTGCGCCACGGCCCGTCGGGCAGGAACCGGCTCGCGACGAACGCGCGCGCCACCTCGTCGGGCGCGTGCCGCAGCATCAGCGAGCCCTGCAGGCACAGCGCGATCATCTCGGCGAGTCGGCGGGCGCGGCGCTCCTCGCGCCCGCGCAGCTCGGTGCGCAGGTCCCGCACGCCGCGGTCGAACCACGAGTCGAGCCCGGACGCGGCCTCGATCTCGGCGAACACCGCGTCGACCGACTCCGGTTCCCGGGTGAGCGCGCGCAGCACGTCGAGCGCCGTGACGTTGCCCGACCCCTCCCAGATCGAGTTCAGCGGCGACTCCCGGTAGAGCCGCGGCATCCCCGAGTCCTCGACGTAGCCGTTGCCGCCGAGGCACTCCAGCGCCTCGCCGACCACGGTGGGCGCCCGCTTGCACACCAGGTACTTCGCGGCCGGGAGCGCGAGCCGCAGCAGCTGGCGTTCCTGGCGGTCGACGGCGCCGGCGAGCCGCATCGCGAGCGCGGTGGCGGCCTCGGACTCCAGCGCCAGGTCGGCGATCACGGTCTGCATGAGCGGCGCGTCGGCGAGCCGGGTGCCGAAGGCGCTGCGGTGCGCGACGTGGTGGGCGGCCTCGCTGAGGGCGGCCCGCGTGACGGCGGCCGAGCCGATGACGCAGTCCAGCCGCGTCATCGACACCATCTCGATGATCGTCTGGACGCCGCGGCCCTCGTCGCCGAGGCGCCACCCGACCGCGCCGGCGTATTCGATCTCCGCCGACGCGTTCGAGCGGTTGCCGAGCTTGTCCTTGAGCCGCTGCAGGTGGATGGCGTTGCGCGTGCCGTCGGGCAGCACCCGGGGGAGCACGAAGCACGTCAGCCCGGCCGGGGCCTGGGCGAGCGTGAGGAAGATGTCGTTCATCGGCGCCGAGGTGAACCACTTGTGCCCGACGAGCCGGTAGGTGCCGTCGGACGTCACCGTGGCCGTGGTGGTCCCGGCGCGCACGTCGGAGCCGCCCTGCTTCTCCGTCATCGACATCCCGGCGAGCAGCCCCGCCTTCGTCGACGGCTCCGCGAGCCCGAACTCGTAGGTGGTGGACCGAAGGCCCGGCTCGAACCGCGCGGCGAGCTCGGGGTCGCGGCGCAGGGCGGGCACGGCCGCGTACGTCATCGAGATCGGGCAGCCGTGGCCCGCCTCCAGCTGGCTCATCAGGTAGAAGCCGGCCGCCCGCGCGACGTGGGCGCCCGTGCCCGGCTCGGCCACCCACGGCGCTCCGTGCAGGCCCCAGCCGACGGACGTGCGCATGAGCCAGTGCCACGACGGGTGGTACTCGACCTCGTCGATGCGGTGGCCGTACCGGTCGTGGGTGTGCAGCACCGGCCCGTAGCGGTCGGCGAGGCGGGCGTGCTCGCGGGCCTCGGTGGACGCGACGAGGGCGGCGAGCTGGCGCAGCGCGGGCAGCGCCTCCTCGGCGCCCTCCCGGGCGACCGCGTCGGTCAGTGCCGGGTCACAGGCCAGCAGGTCGGCGCCGTCCAGCGCGGGCGGCTGGTTCTCCACGCGGTGCGTGCGGTGGTCGCCGGGCCGCAGCGGCGGCTCGGGCGAGCGGGTGGGTACGGGCCTGCCCCGGCCGTTGCGGTCGGCCGGGTTGGGGACCGTCGGCGCGGATCCCAGCTCCTTCTGGTCCACCCGGGCGAGCGTAGCGGCCGGTGGGCGGGTTTCGGAGGGCTTCGCACCGCGTACCGTGATCCGGCGGCAGAAGGAGGGTGCATGGCACGGGTGGGAGCAATCGACTGCGGGACGAACTCGATCCGCCTGCTCGTCGCCGACGTGACCACCGGGTACGACGGTGCGCCTGCGCTGCGCGACGTCCACCGCGAGACCCGGATCGTCCGGCTCGGCCAGGGTGTGGACGCCACGGGCGAGCTCGCGCCCGAGGCCATCGAGCGCACGCGGGCCGCGCTCGCCGACTACACCGCGGTGCTGCTGCGCAAGGGCGCCGAGCGGGTGCGCATGGTGGCCACCAGCGCCACCCGCGACGCCCGCAACCGCGACGACTTCTTCGGGATGGTCCGCGCCACCCTCGGCATCGAGGCGGAGGTGATCTCCGGCGACGAGGAGGCGCAGCTGTCGTTCACGGGGGCGGTCGGCGACCTCGACCCGGACGACGGTCCGTTCGTCGTGGTCGACGTCGGCGGCGGGTCCACCGAGCTCGTCGTCGGCACGCTGGAGGTCGACAAGGCGGCGGTGCGCGCCGCCCGCTCGGTGGACATCGGCAGCGTCCGGATCACGGAGCGCTGCCTGCACGGCGACCCGCCCACCGCCGCCGAGGTCGCGCAGGCCCGCGAGCTGGCCACGCAGATCCTGGACGAGGCGTTCGAGGCCGTCCCCGTCGACGGCGTGCGCACGTGGGTGGGCGTGGCCGGCACGATCACCACGCTGTCGGCGGTGGCGCAGAACCTCGCGGAGTACGACCCGGACGCCGTCCACATGTCCCGGATCCCCCGCGCCGACCTGCACCGGATCGCCGACGAGCTGCTCGGCGCGACGCGCGAGGAGCGGCGGCGCTACGGCGGGATCCACCCCGGCCGCATCGACGTGATCGGCGGGGGTGCGCTGATCGTCGACGTGCTCGCCGCCGAGCTGCACGACCGCGCGGGCATCGACGAGCTGGTGGTGAGCGAGCACGACATCCTCGACGGCATCGCCCGTTCCATCGCCTGACCGCACGCACCCCGCCCGCAACTCGCGGGCATCCAGGGCGCGACTCGCCGAGGCCCCGGCGAGTCGCGGTGTGAGTGTCCGCGAGTCGCGGTGTGAGCGTGTGCGAGTCGCGGTGTGAGCGTGTGCGAGTCGCGGTGTGGATGTGCCCGCGCCGGCCTGCGCGGGGTCTCCGCCGCCTGATCGCGCGCACCAGCCCGCGACTCGCGCGCACCCAGCCCGCGACTCGCGCGCACCGAGAGCGCGACTCGCGGGCATCCAGGGCGCGACTCGCCGAGGCCCCGGCGAGTCGCGGTGTGGGTGCGGGTGGGTCGGTGTGTGGATGCGGCCGCGCGGGGTGTGCGTAGCGTGTCCGCCGTGGAAACCCAGCCGTCGACGACGGGCTTCGCCAGCATCGCCGAGCTCGACGCGGCGCTGGTCGACTGCCGCGCCTGCCCGCGGCTGGTCGAGTGGCGCGAGCGGGTGGCGCGCGAGAAGCGGGCGGCGTTCCGGAACGAGGAGTACTGGGGCCGCCCGGTGCCCGGGTTCGGCCCGACGGACGCGCGGCTGCTCATCGTCGGCCTCGCCCCGGCGGCGCACGGCGCCAACCGGACCGGCCGGATGTTCACCGGCGACCGCTCCGGCGACGTGCTGTACGCCGCGCTGCACGCGGTCGGTCTCGCGAACCAGCCGACCGCGGTGCACGCCGACGACGGCCTCGAGCTGTTCTCGACCCGGATCACCGCCCCGGTGCACTGCGCCCCGCCGGACAACAAGCCGACACCGGAGGAGCGCGAACGGTGCGGCGCGTGGCTGCGCGCCGAGCTCGCGCTGCTGCGGCCGCGGGCGGTCGTGGTGCTCGGCGCGTTCGGCTGGCAGGCCCTGATGCCGGCGCTCGCCGAGGCGGGCTGGGTGGTGCCCCGGCCCCGCCCGCGGTTCGCCCACGGCGCCCACGTCGAGCTCGCGGGCGAGCGCGGCCCGCTGCACCTGTTCGGCTGCTACCACGTGAGCCAGCAGAACACCTTCACCGGCCGCCTCACGCCCGCGATGCTCGAGGACGTGCTGCGACGTGCGGCGGAGGTAGCCAGGCTCACCCCCGCGAGGGAGGTGTCCTGAAGGCCCCGGGTGGGAACATGGGTTTCATGGCGCGCAACACGCGGATCGTCGTCGTCGGCGGCGGCTACGTCGGCATGTACACCGCACTGCGGCTGCAGAAGAAGCTCCGCCGCGGCGAGGCCGAGGTCACGGTGATCGATCCGCAGCCGCACATGACCTACCAGCCGTTCCTCCCGGAGGCGGCGGCCGGCTCCATCGAGCCGCGCCACGTCGTGGTGCCCCTGCGCAAGGTCCTGCGCAAGTGCCACCACCTCACCGGCCGGGTCACGTCGATCAACCACGCCGCCCGCGAGGTCACCGCGGAGCTCATCTCCGGCACCGTCACCACGCTCGGCTACGACGTGCTCGTCGTCGCGCCGGGCTCGGTGGCCCGCACGCTGCCGGTCCCGGGTCTCGCCGAGCGCGGCATCGCCTTCAAGACCGTCGGCGAGGCCATCTACCTGCGCAACCACGTCCTGTCCCGACTGGACGCCGCGGCCACCACGGTCGACCCGCAGCTGCGCAAGCGCCTGCTGACGTTCCTCGTGGTCGGCGGCGGCTACGCGGGCATCGAGGCGCTCGCCGAGCTGCAGGACATGGCCCGCTACGCCACCCGCTACTACGAAAACATCTCGCCCGAGGACATGCGGTGGGTGCTCGTCGAGGCGGCCGGGCGGATCATGCCCGAGGTCGGCCCGCGGATGGGGCGCTACACCGTCGAGCGGCTGATGGAGGCGGGCATCGAGGTCTTCCTCGACACGCGCGTGAAGTCGATGGAGGGCGGCCACGTCGTCCTCGACGACGGCACCGAGTTCGACGCCGACACGATCGTCTGGACGGCCGGGGTCAAGCCCAACCCGATGCTCGAGAACACCGACCTCCCGCGCGACGCGCGCGGCCGCGTCGAGTGCACCGCCGAGCTGCAGGTCGTCGGCATGCCCGAGGTGTTCAGCGCGGGTGACTGCGCATCGGTGCCCGACCTGTCGAAGGACGACCCGGGGGCCCGCACCAGCCCGTCGGCGCAGCACGCGGTGCGCCAGGCCAAGGTGCTCGCCGACAACATCATCGCCCACCTGCGCGGCAAGCCGCTCAAGCAGTACAAGCACAGCTACGCCGGCTCGGTGGCGAGCCTCGGGCTCTACAAGGGAGTCGCCGAGATCTACGGCATCAAGCTGCGCGGCATCGTCGCGTGGTTCATGCACCGCACCTACCACGTGAGCCGCATGCCCACGTGGAACCGGCGCATCCGCATCGTGTTCGACTGGACGGGCGCGCTGTTCCTCGGCCGCGAGGTGGTGGCGCTGGGCCAGATCATGGACCCGAAGGCGGAGTTCAGCCGCGTCGCCGGGCCCGCCAAGCCGGCGGAGGCCGAGAGGGAGCCGGTGGCGGCCGCGCCGAAGGGCAGCTGACGCGGTCCCGGGGGGCTTGCCCGATCCGTAGGCTTGGCGCGCGCCCCCGTGGCCCAACCGGCAGAGGCAGGCCCCTTAAAAGGGTCACTGTGTGGGTTCGAATCCCACCGGGGGCACGCACGCTTCCCGGAGGAAATCGGCGCGCGGGGTGGTCGGGCCGGAACTAGGGTGCCGATCATGGCCTGCCGAATCTCCGAACTGGTGGTCGAAAGCCGGGACCCGCAACGGCTGGCGGAGTTCTGGTGCGAGGTCCTCGGCTTCGTGGTTCTCGACGTCGAGGACGGGGCGATCGAGATCGGCCCGCAGGAGGGGTTCGGCGGCTTGCAGCCGACGATCATCTTCAGCCCCAACCCCGACCCCGGCACGGGCCAGCAGCGGCTGCACTTCGACGTGAACGCCACCGACCGCGACCAGGACGCCGAGCTCGAACGCCTCCTCGCGCTCGGGGCGCGCCCGGCCGACGTCGGCCAGACCGGCGAGGAGTCGTGGCACGTGCTCGCCGACCCGGAGGGCAACGTGTTCTGCCTGCTCCGCAGGCGCCTCGACTGAGGAGGGGGCGCTCGCGGGCGTGATGTCCAGGGGCCGCTCCGCGGCCGGCCCGGACCACGCGGGGCATGGCGACGGCTCGGGCACCGCCCGCGCCCACTCGCTCGACCCCGTGCCGGTACCCGACGTCGCAGCGCCCGTCGGGGCCGCGCCCTCGACGTGTTCCTGCCGTCGAGGCGGCCGGGGAGCTGTTCGTCGTCCTCGGCGTGCTCGGTCTCGCCGGCTCGTTCGGCTACCTCGTGCGCACGCTGCAGGGCAGGCCCACCCCGATCGAGCACCCGTGGGCGCCCGGCTTCCCGTCGTCGTCGCGGTGGTGCACCGGGCGTCACCGCGACGGACGGCCCGGACCGCGGGGCCCTGGTGCGCGACGCGTTCGCGAACCGGCCGGTGCCGTGGCGCGCCGGCCCGTCCGCCCGGCCGCCACCGGCGCGACCCGGCCGCTCGTGATCGCGGTCCTCGGGCTGCACGCCGTCGAGTACGTCGACGTCGGCCACCGGATCGGGCCCGTGGCCGCGGCCACCGAGGCCACCGTCCCGCCCGGTGCGCCGCTGGTGTACCCGGCGGTGCCGTCCCGGCACGGCTGCGCGCCGTCGTCCGGGCCGACGGGCCCGGCGAGGGCGGGATGACCGTCCGGGCTGCCGAACCGGAGCGGGTGCGCGCGGCCGTGCTGCCCGTCGCCGCCGACCAACACGTACGCGCAGGCGGTCGCCTGCCCCGCCGACCCGGCCGCGAACGGGAGCTGTCCCCGGGTTACCGGGCGGTCGCGCGCGGCGAGGGCTACGCGATCCTGCGGAGAACCGCCTGGTCGCCGCTACCCTTGGCCCATGCCGTCGGTCAGCGCCGACACCCCGCCGCAGGACGTGCGCTTCTGCCGCAGCGCCGACGGCACGCGCCTGGCGTACGCCAGGCACGGAACGGGCCCTCCGCTGCTCGTGGCCTCGTGCTGGCTCAGCCACCTGGAGTTCGACTGGCAGAGCCCGGTGTGGCGGCACTTCCTGTCCGACCTCGGCCGGTTCGCCACCGTCGTCCGCTACGACGAGCGCGGGCACGGCCTGTCCGACTGGGACGTGTCCGACCACGGCCTCGAAGCCCGCATCGCCGACCTGGAGGCCGTCGCCGACGCCGCGGGCCTCGACCGGTTCGCGCTGCTGGGGATGTCGCAGGGCGGTCCGGTGGCGATCTCCTACGCCACACGCCACCCCGGCCGGCTCACCCGGCTCGTCCTGTACGGCACGTACGCGGTGCTGGTGAACCGCAACCCGCAGGACGAGGAATTGGAGCAGACGTTCCAGCAGATGATCAAGGTGGGGTTCGCCCGCAAGGACAGCACGTTCCGGCGGGTGTTCACCTCGCTCATGATCCCGAACGCCTCCGAGGAGCAGGCCGGCTGGCTCGACGACCTGCAGGCGATCGCGACCTGCGCCGAGAACGCCGTGCGGGCCCGCGCGGCGCGCTCGCACATCGACGTATCCGACCTGTTGGGCCAGGTGTCGGTGCCGACGCTGGTGCTGCACGCCCGCGGCGACCGGATGATCGACTTCGCGAGGGGGCGCGACCTCGCCGCGCGGATACCGGGCGCCCGGCTGGTCACGTTGGACTCCGACAACCACATCACGCTGGCCGACGAGCCCGCGTGGCCCGTGTTCGTCGACGAGGTCGCGGCCTTCCTGACCGCCGACCGCGTGGCGGCCCGGGCGCCCGACGCGACGCTGCGCTCGCTGACCGAGCGCGAGCTCGACGTGCTGCGGCTCGTCGGTCGCGGTCACGACAACCAGCAGGTCGCCCAGCAGCTGGCGCTCAGCGTGCGCACCGTGGAGCGGCACCTGACCAGCATCTACACCAAGCTCGGCGTGTCCGGGCGCTCGGCGCGGGCCGCGGCGGTGGCCCGCCTGCTCACCCACGGCTGACCCGGCCTGGGTGCCGGCCGCCACCTGCGGCGGCTGTGCCGGGCCCGAACTCGGCGGTCGGCACCGATCCCGACGGGACCGCGGCTCCCTAGCGTCGTCCCGGCCGGAGCACCCGAGACGAGGACGGCCGAGATGACGAACCGGAAGGCAGCGATCAGCCTCAGCACGGGCCTGGAGGACGCCGAGCGGGTCACCGTCGCGTTCCTGGTGGCGGTGGCGGCCGCCGAGGAGGGGCGGCCCACCTCGATGTTCCTCACCAAGGAGGCGGTCCGGCTCGCGATCACGGGCGTCGTCACCGGCACCGCCTGCGAGGGGTGCCCGCCGCTGCCGGAGCTGGTCGAGCGCTACCAGACCGCGGGGGGCACGTTCCTGGTCTGCCCGATCTGCTTCCACGCCAAGGGCCTCGACGAGACCCAGCTGATCAAGGGCGCCGAGCTCGGCGGGACGGTGCCGCTCTGGCGCTGGATCGGCGACGGCGCGACGACGTTCTCCTACTGACCCGGCGGGTCCGTCGGGCGCCCGACCCGGGGCGGTCGAGGCCGGCGACGAGCGCCGCCCTTCGGGGCGCCCGCCGCCGGGTCTGCGGGGGCGGGCGCTACCGGCGCCCGCCCGCGGCGCGGAGCCGCTCCATCTCCTTGCCGATCTCCCACAGGCGGCAGGGCCACACCGGGGCGACCGTGGTGGGCAGGCGGCAGCCGCGGCAGTGACCGGTGGCATCGGGACTGTGCTCGGCCAGGATGTGGCGTACCGCGGACGAGGTGAACGTGGCCGCGAGGACTTCGGCGATGCTGCGGATCTGATCGCTCGGCTCGCGAGCCACCGGTGCCGACGCCATCACGCGAGCCGGGGAGGGTGGAGGCGGTCCGGTCCAGCTTCGCGTCTGCAACGCCACGCTGCGTGCGAGCTCCCCCTCGCTGATCCCCGCAACACTGCTGCTCCTCTCGCTGGTCGGCGCTCCGTGCTCACCGGTGTGCCACCGGTGCCCGGGGGCCCGGCCCTGGGGCGATGCGCCGGAGCGCCGGTCGGCGGCCTGCGGCCGCTCTCGACTCCCCTGAGGTGCGCCGAGGCTTCGCTGCGTGAAGCTCCGGACACACACAGCAGTGTGCCGCTCGACGGCTGCAGATGCAAGCAGCTCCTGCAAGTGCACGCGTGCACGTGCAGCTGCACGACACTTCTGCGGCCGGCGCCGCGCCACGAAAGATCGACCCTAGAACTTCGTGTTGATCAGCAGTCGTCGACACGCGGGACGAAAAGCCTGGTCGAGGGGCACTCGATCGGGTGAAATGCAGGCGCCGTCCGCCGCTGCAGCTGCGAACGCCATATGCACGTGCAGATGCAGCCTGCTACCGTCGCACGCAACCGCCGTTCAGTGTTGTCCCCGGAAGGTGATCAAGATGGCGAACGATCGCACCGTGGTGCCGGCGAGCGAGATCGACGGCGCGCGTTGGCGCAAGAGCACGTTCAGCGGGCAGCACGCCTGCGTGGAGGTGGCGATGCTGGACGGCGGCGAGGTGGCCGTGCGCCACTCGCGTCAGCCCTCCGGGCCCGCGCTGGTGTTCACGCCGGAGGAGTGGTCGGCGTTCCTGCAGGGCGCCTGGCACGGCGAGTTCGGAGAGCGCCCCACGCGCTGACCGACGCGGCCCGGCCGCACATGCGACTCCGCCCGGCGTGGGTTCCCACGCCGGGCGGAGGTGTGTCCGGGGTTCGGCGCCGCGCCGTCAGAGCTCGGCGATGGCCTTCGCCAGCATCTGCCGGGAGCGATCCGGCGTCTCGGCGTCGACCGTGAGGCGGTCGAGGGCGCGGCTGAAGATCTCGATCTCCTCGACACCGTCGAGCATGACGGCGCCGCCGAGGTGCTCGATGTAGACGACGTCGGGCAGCTCCGGCTCGGCGAAGCGCAGCAGCTGGAACGGCCCCTCCGCGGCGTAGCCGCTGAGCGCGTTGGGCACGATCTGGATGGTGATGTGCGGCTGCTTCGACTGCTCGAGCAGGAACTTCAGCTGCTCGCGCAGCACCTTGCGGCCCCCGATCGGCCGGTGGATCACCGACTCGTCGACGATCGCCCAGTACTTCGGCGGGTTCGGGCTGGCGGTGATCAGCGCCTGCCGCTGCATGCGCAGGTTGATCCGCTTCTCGATGTCGGGCGGCGCGTAGTCGGGGCGGCCCCGCGTCAGCACCGCCCGCACGTAGGCCTCGGTCTGCAGCAGGCCGGGCACGAACTGCAGCTCGTAGGTGTGGATGCGGCTGGCGGACTCCTCGAGCCCGATGAACTCCTGGAACCAGCTCGGGACGACGTCGGTGTAGCGGCGCCACCAGCCCGGCTCGTTGGCCTTGCGGACCATCGCGAGGAACTGCTCGCGTTCCTCCGGGTCGCTGATGCCGTACATGGTGAGCAGGTCGGCGACGTCGCGTTCCTTGAAGGCGACGCGACCGAGCTCGAGCCGGGAGACCTTGGAATCGGATGCCCTGATCATGTAGCCGGCGTCGGCGCGCGAGATGCCGGCCCGCTCCCGCAGCCTGCGCAGCTGGGTGCCGAGCACGATCCGGCGCGCCGTGACACCGCGGACCTCAGTGGGCAGCGCGGAACCAGGTTCGGAGCGGCCACCCTCCGCCATCAGCTCCTCCTCGCGGACTTGCGGCCCGGTTGCGTCCTCGAGCCTCCCCACTTCCCGCTCATGGCAGAACGAGCAGGGCCGGCACTCTGCTGGAGGATGACCGTACACGCACAGAAGGACAAGTGGTGGATCACGTCCGAGGTTCAACGTGATCAGTCCTTGCCCTACACTCTACTCGCCGCCCTAGACTCCCGGGTTCCGTGATCAACTACCGAGTGAGGCGAGTGTGCCGGGTACCGAGGAAGAAGTCGTTCCGCACTACATCGACGTGTCGAAGGCCAGTGTCGCGCGGGTCTACGACGCCTTCCTGAACGGCAAGGACAACTACGAGATAGACCGCCAAGTCCTGCGGCGCGTTCAGGAAGTGGCGCCGGAGGCCACCCAGCTCGGCTGGGACAACCGGGAGTTCCTCATCCGGGCCAGCCGGTTCATCGCCAGCCAGACCGGGGTCCGCCAGTTCCTCGACTGCGGCTCCGGCCTGCCGACAGCCGAGAACACCCACCAGGTGGTGCAGCGGATCAACCCGGAGGCCACCGTCATCTACGTCGACAACGACCCGGTGGTGTTGGCACACGGGCGGGCGTTGCTCGAGGAGAACGACCAGACCCACCTCATCGGCGCCGACATCTTCGAACCGCGACAGGTTCTCGAGGACGAGGTCGTGCGCAAGCACGTCGATTTCAGCGAGCCGATCGCGCTGTACCAGTGTGGGACTCTCCACCATTACAGCGGCGACCGGTACGCCGAGATCATGCAGGAGTACATCGACGCGCTGCCGTCCGGCTCCTATGTCGCGCTGAGCCACTTCTTCGACCCGGAAACCGACGAGTTCAGCCCGCTCGCGCGCCGACTCGAAGAGGTATTCCTGCACAGCCCGATGGGCAGCGGGTGGTTCCGCACCCGCGAGCAGATCATGAGCATGCTGCCCGGTCTGGAGCTCGTCGAGCCCGGTCTCGTGCGCTGCTGCGACTGGTGGCCCGACGGGCCGCGGGTCAAGCCGCTGCCGCCGATCTCCAACACCATCGTCGGCGCGGTCGGCCGCAAGCCCTGACGGGGTGATCGGCGGGCCGGGCAACGATCCTTCCGGTCAACGGAAGTGATGTTGCTCGGCCTCCGCGGCGGGCGAAGGCTGCTCGCTTCGGAAGACCCGTTCCGGGGAGGTGGCCATGGGGTCGGCGCCGACGTTGGTGCTCGTGCACGGTGCCTGGCACGGGCCGTGGGCGTGGCGCCGGCTCGTCGAGGAGCTCACCGATCTCGACGTCCGCACGGTCGCGCTCCCCTCGGTGGGGCCCGACCCGAGGGCGCTCGGGGACATGCACACCGACGCGGAAGCGGTGCGGGCCGCCATCGCCGTCGTGGACGGTCCCGTGGTGGTGTGCGCGCACGCCTACGGCGGGATGCCGGTCACCCAGGCCGCGGCCGGGATCGGGAACGTCGTCGGGCTGGTCTACGTGTGCGGGTTCCAGCTCGACGTCGGCGAGTCGATCCTGTCCGCGGTCGGCGGAAGGGTCCCGAGCTGGTGGGACGTCCACCGGTCGGAGGGCTACGTCGACCCGCTGCGCCCGTTCGAGACCTTCTACGCCGACGTGCGCGCGCACCCGGCGCGCGGCGCCGTCGCCCGGCTCGCCCACCAGTCGCTGGTCGCGTTCGAGCAGCCGCTCACCCGGGCGGCGTGGCGCACGATCCCCAGCACCTACGTCGTGTGCGAGCGCGACGCCGCGATCCCGGTGGTGGCGCAGGAGCTGATGGCCGAACGCGCGGACCGGGTGCTGCGGATGCCCACCTCGCACGCCCCGTTCCTGTCCCGGCCCGCCCAGCTCGCCGGGGTCCTGCGGGCCGAGCTGCTCGCGGCGCGCCGCCCGGCCGTGAGCCGCTGACGCGTCACGCCTCCACGAACGCGATCTCCGGGTCGATGCGGACCGGGGTGGCCAGGCTGTTGGCGATGAAGCACTCGCGGTGGGCCACCTCGACGAGGTGGCGCACCCGCTCCTCCGACGGGCCCGCCGCGAGCGTGATGCGGGGCCGCAGCACGATCTCGGAGATGCGGACGGGGCGCGACGCCTCCGGCATCACCGCGACGGCGTCGTCGCGGTAGTCGCGGACGTCGAGCCGGGCCCGTGCCGCGACCGCGAGGAACGACAGCAGCTGGCAGGACGCGGCGGACAGCACGAGGAGCTGCTCCGGGTTGAGCCGGCCGGGCTCCCCGCCGAACGCCGGCTCGGCCGACAGCGCGAGCTCCGCCTCGGCCGGGGGAGCGCTCGCGCGGTGCGCCCGGTCGTAGGACGGGTGCCCGCCCGCGGTGGAGCCGGACCACGAGCAGAGGGCCCGGTAGGTGTGGACGGGTCGCCCCGACACGTCGTCGGCCATGTCAGCGGCGTGGCGCGCCGGTGTCGCGCACGCTCGCGGGGTCGCCCGCTCGCCGCGCCAACGGGCCGCGCGAGCGTCGCCGCAGCCAGCCGCGGGCCGTCTGCAGCACCCTGCTGAGCGCGTTCGGGCCGCGGCGGGACTCGATCACGTCACCGATCCGGCCGAGCACCCAGCCGAGCAGCGGCGCCCCGATCGCGAGGATGAGCCACCAGCGCAGCCGGGCGGACAGGAAGGCCCACATCCGAAGGTCACCTCCGACGAGTCGGTGCACGTGCAGACGATGTTGTTCCCGCCGCGCGACCGGCACAAACGGCTCCCGCTCCGGCCGCAGGCGGGGCTACCATCGGGCGATGGCGGGCGACCGTCCGGTCCTGATGGGACTGATGCTCTACGTCCTCGTCGCGGCCACGCCCACCCTCCTGTTCTGGGCGGCGCTGCGGCTACTCCCCGCTGCCGCCACGGCGTGGGCCGAGCACCGCAGGCGCCCGCAGGGCCCGAACGGGCCCGCGCTCGAATCGGTCGTGGCCGATCTGCGCAGGCTGCGCCGCGAGGTGCGCCGCGGCTGCTACCGCAACCAGGTGCGGCGCATGGCGGTGCAGGCCGCCTACGACGACACGCTGGTGGAATGCTGCCGGATCGTCGACGTCGACGCCCCGCTCGCCACGGCCGCCCCCGACGACCGGCCGTACGCCCGGCTCCTCACCGAGGCCGCATTGGAAAACGCCGGGATCGTTCTGGACGTACCGTGACCTGATCGCAGTAAAGTTTTCTTTACTCATGGGGAACGCTGACGAGCATTCCCTCGTTGGACTGCACGGACGCATGACACGCTTCCGAGGAGGACCCAGGTGCGCACCAGTAGCAACCCGGCGTTCCGCAACCTGCCCGTCGGGCAGGGTGGGTACGCCACGTTCGACCGCCAGGGCGGTGCGTTGGGCGGCGCAACCGCCTACGCCGACGCCCAGGCAGCGCAGGTCGGCTATGGGCGCGCGGGGGTCGAAGAGCGCCCGCTCACCATGGACGACGTCGTCACCAAGACGGCGATCACCGGCGGCGTGGCGCTCGCAGCGGGCGTCCTCACCGCACTCAGCGGGATGTACTGGCTCGTGCTCCCGGCGTTCATCGTCGGGCTCGTCGTCTCGCTGATCGTCATCTTCAAGCAGAGCAGCAACCCCGGCCTGGTGCTCACGTACTCGGCCGCGATGGGGGTGGCGCTCGGCGGCATCACCGGCGCGCTGGAGCTGTCCGGCACCCAGTTCGAGGGCATCGGCTTCCAGGCCGTGGTCGGCACGGCCGGCGTGTTCGTCGGGATGCTGGTCGTCTACAAGACCGGCGCGGTGCGGGTCACGCCGAAGTTCACGAAGTGGCTGATGGGCGCCATGATCGGCGTGGCGATCCTGATGATCGTCAACCTGGTCGTCAGCTTCTTCACCACCGGTGGCCTGGGCCTGCGCGACGGCTCGCCGCTCGCCTACCTGTTCAGCATCGTCTGCATCGGGGTGGCGGCGTTCAGCCTGCTGCTCGACTTCGACATGGCCGACCGCGCGGTCCGCGACGGCGCCCCGGCGCGGTTCTCCTGGTACATCGCGTTCGGCCTGATGACCACGCTGGTCTGGCTGTACATCGAGATCCTGCGGCTGCTGTCCTACCTGCGGCAGGAATGACCCACGCGTGAAACGAGCGGCGCCCGCCCCGCCCGGGGCGGGCGCCGCTCGTCGTTTCAGGCCATCTCGGGCACGCGCAGGTGGGCGAGCGCGAGCTCGAACTCGGCGACCTCCACGACCTCGCCCCCGGCCTCCTGCGCCGCGCGTTCGCGCATCTCGTCGGCGGCGACGCGGCTGCGCGCCATCGCCTCCCGGCTGTCGAACACCACGGAGGACACCGCGTACCCCTCGCGGCGGTCCACCATCAGGCTGGCGCTGCAGAAGCCCTCGAACTCCTGCATCTGCGGCATGACCCCCATCCGGTAGACGTCGATGCCGCGGTCCACCTCGTCGGGTGGCGTGCGCACCCAGGTGGCGCGGACGCAGGCGCCCGGTGCCGAGGTGTGGTCGCGGTGCATGACCGCGATCTCCCACCCGTCGACCTGCGGTCGCCCGCCGAGCGCATCGGCGACCCGCTCCCGCAACGGTTGGACCCGCTGCGCCGTGGCCTCCATCGCCTCCTCGGACTGCCACGCCGTCGTGACGATGCAGTAGCCCGTCATCCGATCGACGAGCATGGACATCCCGACGCAGCCCTCCATGGCCAGCACCTCGGGCATGACCTCGTCGCGGACGAGCGCGACACCCGCGTCGAGCGACTCCGGGTGCGCGCGGATCGTGGTGGAGCGTGCGTGCACGACCCACCCCCTCGGGGTCGGAGCAGCGCCCCGGCGGCGCCGCCGGAGCCCCACACCCTCCTCCGGCGCCACCCGCCGGGCAAGGGGTCAGCTCAACCGTTCGACGATCATCGCCATGCCCTGGCCACCGCCGACGCACATCGTCTCGAGGCCGATGGTCTTGTCGTGCGTGCGCAGGCCGTTGAGCAGGGTGGTGGTGATGCGGGCGCCGGTCATGCCGAACGGGTGGCCGAGCGCGATCGCGCCGCCGTTGACGTTGAGCTTGTCGCCGAACGGGTCGATCCCCAGCTCTCGGGCCGACGGCAGGACCTGCGCGGCGAAGGCCTCGTTGAGCTCGACGAGGTCGACGTCGTCGATCGTCATGCCGGCGCGGGCGAGCGCCTGCTGGGACGCCTCGACCGGCCCGAGGCCCATGATCTCGGGGGAGAGGGCGGAGACCCCGGTCGACACCACCCGGGCGAGCGGCGTGATGCCCAGCTCGGCCGCCTTGGTGTCGGACATGATCACGAGCGCGGCCGCGCCGTCGTTGAGCGGGCAGCAGTTGCCCGCGGTGACCCGGCCGTCGGGGCGGAACACCGGCTTGAGCGCGGCGACGGCCTCGTAGGTGACGCCGGAGCGCGGGCCGTCGTCCTTGTCGACCACGGTGCCGTCGGGCAGCGTGACCGGGCTGATCTCGCGGGCGAAGAACCCGTTGGCGATCGCCTTCTCGGCGAGGTTCTGGGACCGGACGCCGAAGCGGTCCATGTCCTCGCGGCTGACGTCCTTGAGGCGGGCGACGTTCTCCGCGGTCTGGCCCATCGCGATGTAGACGTCGGGCAGGTGCCCGTCCTCGCGCGGGTCGTTCCACGAGTCGGCGCCGTTCTCGGCGATGTGGCGGGTGCGGTCCTCCGCATCGGAGAAGACGGGGTTGTGGGTGTCGGGCAGCGAGTCGGAGGTGCCCTTCACGAAGCGGGACACCGTCTCCACGCCGGCCGAGACGAACACGTCGCCCTCGCCCGCCTTGATCGCGTGCATGGCCATCCGGGTGGTCTGCAGCGAGGAGGAGCAGTAGCGGGTGATCGTGGTGCCGGGCACCGTGTCGAGGCCGAGCAGGACCGCGACCACGCGGGCCATGTTGAAGCCCTGCTCACCGCCCGGCAGCCCGCAGCCGAGCATGATGTCGTCGATCTCGGTCGGGTCGAGCTGCGGGACCTGGGCGAGCGCGGCGCGCACCATCTGCACGGTCAGGTCGTCGGGACGGATCGTGGTGAGCGATCCCTTGTTGGCGCGGCCGATCGGGGACCGGGCCGCTGCGACGATCACGGCTTCGGGCATCGTCTCCTCCTCGCACGGTGGCTCATCCGGAGGGTACGCGTCGGTAACCACCCGGTGGCGGTGGGAAATCTGACAGCCGCTGGCAACGTTCTGCGCGATCCTCGTCGCCATGACCTCCTGGAAGGACGTCGAGGCGGCCGTGCCGGAGTTCGCCGCCCGGGTGCGCGCGATCTTC
This sequence comes from Pseudonocardia sp., assembly GCF_035305885.1. Classification (GTDB taxonomy): domain Bacteria; phylum Actinomycetota; class Actinomycetes; order Mycobacteriales; family Pseudonocardiaceae; genus Pseudonocardia. Next base: position 53,014 of record NZ_DATGOP010000110.1, on the reverse strand, counting down.
GACGCGCACAAGCACAAGACGATCGCGACGCTGCGCGCGGACGGCTCGCCCCGCATCTCCGGCATCGAGGCCGACTTCTCCGACGGCGAGCTCACGTTCGGCTCGATGCCCGGTGCGCGCAAGGGCGCCGACCTGCATCGCGATCCGCGGTTCGCGCTGCACAGCCCGTCGGTGGACCCACCGGAGGGCAACCCGGCCGCCTGGCCGGGCGACGCGAAGATCTCCGGCCGCGCGTACCCGGCAGGGCCGGTCGGCGGCGGCACCGAGGGCGAGCTGTTCCGGGCCGACATCGAGGAGGTCGTCCACACCGGGCTCAACGCCGACGCCACCAAGCTGGTGATCGAGTCCTGGACGCCCGCCAGGGGGCTGCGGCGCGTCGAGCGCGCCTGAGCTGTCGATTTCCGGCGGCCTCGAACGTCGTCAGGGTGGTGGCCGCCCGGCCACCGGCGAGAGGACGAGGAGCCGCGACGTGAAGTACCTGCTGTTGATCTACGGGGCGCCGGAGGCGGAGCCGCAGACGCCGGAGGCCGTCCAGGAGCTGGTCGACGAGTACTGGGCCTACGAGGCCGCCGCCGAGGACGCGGGCGTGTTCATCGCGAGCCAGGCGCTGCAGGGCGTCGAGACGGCCACGACGGTGCAGGTGCGCGACGACGGCGAGCGGATCGTCACCGACGGCCCGTTCGCCGAGACCCGCGAGGTCCTGGGCGGGTACTACCTCGTCGACGTGCCCGACCTCGACGCCGCGCTGGACTGGGCGGCCCGCTGCCCCGGCGCGAAGCACGGCAGCCGGATCGAGGTTCGCCCGGTGCACGAGTTCGAGCGGCCCTGAGGGGGGACGCGGCGAGGCCGGTCAGGCGCTGCGGCGCGCGATGAGCTCCCGCAGCCGGTTCAGCGCCCGGTGCTGGGCGACCCGGACGGCCCCCGACGTCGACCCGATGGCGGTGGCCGTCTCCACCGCGGACATCCCGAGCGCGATGCGCAGCACGAGGATCTCCCGGTGCTGCTCGGGCAGCTCGTCGAGCAGCGTCCGCAGCTCCGCGACCAGCCCGCCGCGCAACGCCGCCTGCTCGGGGCCGTGGTCGAGGTCCGGCTCGTCCGGCACGTTCTCGGTGGGCACCGAGCGGTCCCGCCCCGCCGCGCGGTAGGCATCGACCACCTTGTTCCCGGCGATGCCGTAGACGAACGCCATCACCCGCTTCTCCGGCCGCCACCGCTCCAGCGCCCCGACGACCGCGACCAGGGTGTCCTGGGCGATGTCCTCCGCGGACTGCGAGCCGACCAGGCCGGCGCCGACCCGGGCGCGGCAGTACTGCACCACCATCGGGCGGATCATCGCGAGGAGGGTCTCCAGCGCCCGCTGGTCGCCCCGTGCGGCCAGCCCGGCGAGGCGGTTGAGCTCGGCGTCGCGACGGGCGGACCGGGCGAGATCGGCCCGGTCGGTGTCCTGGGCACCGATCACCTCGTCCCCGGTGGCTGACACCGGCGCCCCTCCTGCAGCTCGCGGAACGGTCGGATCGGGGGCGCGGCGGGCGGGCCGCGCCGGATCGGGTATCACTCAATCCGGCCGCCACACCCACGACCGGGTAGTGCTTCGACGGCGAACAGTAGTCCGTACGCGGCCATCCGCGCTTCCGTTCGGAGTCAGGACACGGCGTCCGGTCGGGATCGTGACCTTCGCCTGGGGCAACGGTGGGCCGGTACGCCGCTCGGCGATTCCGGGTGGGGTGCGACGATTGGCCCATGCGATACGTCGAGCACGTCGCCGATCTGGTCGGGAACACCCCGCTCGTCCGGCTCGGCGCGGTGGCCGAGGGCATCGCCGCACCGGTGCTGGCCAAGGTCGAGTACTTCAACCCCGGCGGCAGCGTGAAGGACCGTATCGCGCTGCGGATGGTCGAGGCGGCCGAGGCGTCCGGCGAGCTGCGACCCGGCGGCACGATCGTCGAGCCCACCTCGGGCAACACCGGGGTCGGGCTCGCGATGATCGCGCAGCGCAAGGGCTACAAGTGCGTGTTCGTCTGCCCGGACAAGGTCAGCGAGGACAAACGCAACGTCCTGCGCGCCTACGGCGCCGAGGTCGTCGTGTGCCCCACGGCCGTCGACCCGGACCACCCCGACTCCTACTACAAGGTCTCCGACCGGCTGGTGCAGGAGATCGACGGCGCCTGGAAGCCCAACCAGTACGCCAACGAGCACAACCCGGAATCGCACTACCTGAGCACCGGGCCGGAGATCTGGGAGCAGACCGAGGGCCGGGTCACCCACTTCGTCGCCGGTATCGGTACGGGCGGCACCATCAGCGGCACCGGGCGCTACCTCAAGGAGGTCTCGGACGGCCGGGTGCAGGTGATCGGCGCCGACCCGGAGGGATCGGTCTACAGCGGCGGCAGCGGGCGGCCCTACCTCGTGGAGGGCGTTGGCGAGGACTTCTGGCCCGCCACCTACGACAAGGGCATCTGCGACCGGATCGTGGCCGTCTCCGACGCCGACTCCTTCGCGATGACGCGCCGGCTCGCCCGCGAGGAGGCGCTGCTGGTCGGCGGCTCGTGCGGGATGGCGGTGGTGGCGGCGCTGCGGGTGGCGCGCGAGCTGCCCGCGGACGCGGTGGTCGTCGTCCTGCTGCCCGACGGCGGCCGCGGTTACCTGGGCAAGGTCTTCAACGACAAGTGGATGGCGAGCTACGGCTTCCTGCCGCCCACCGAGGGGGCGACCGTCGGCGACGTGCTGCGGCGCAAGGACGGCACGATCCCCGACCTCGTGCACGCCCACCCGAACGAGACCGTGGCCGACGCCGTGCAGTACCTGCGCGAGTTCGGCGTCTCGCAGATGCCGGTGGTGCGCGCCGAGCCGCCGGTGATGGCGGCCGAGGTCGTCGGGGCCGTGGTGGAGCGCGACCTGCTCGACGCGCTGTTCACCGGGCGCGCCCAGCTGTCCGACCGGCTGGAGAAGCACGTGTCGCCGCCGCTGCCCACGCTCGGGGCGGGGGAGCCGCTCGAGACGGCGATGCGCGCGTTCGCCGAGGCCGACGCCGCGCTGGTGCTGGTCGACGGCAAGCCGGCCGGGGTGGTGACCCGCTCCGACGTGCTGGCGTTCCTGGGCAGCTGACGGGGCCGGCCCGACGGGACGCCCGTCGCGGCGAGGGTTAGCGTGGCAGCATGCGCGGCTTCTCGACCAACGCGATCCACGCGGGCCAGGACCCGGACCCCACGACGGGGGACGTGATCCCGCCGATCCACGTGTCGTCGACGTTCGCCCAGGACGGCGTCGGCGGCCTGCGGTCGGGGTACGAGTACTCGCGCAGCGCCAACCCCACCCGCACCGCGCTGCAGGAGTGCCTCGCCGCGCTGGAGGGCGGCCGCCACGCGGTCGCGTTCGGGTCCGGGATGGGCGCGTCCGACGTGCTGCTGCGGGTGCTGCTCAAGCCGGGGGACCACCTCGTCATCCCGCACGACGCCTACGGCGGCACGTTCCGGCTGGTCGACAAGGTGCTCGCGCACTGGGGCGTGGAGTACACGCCGGTCGACCTCTCCGACGTCGCCGCGCTGCGCGCCGCCTTGCGGCCCACCACGCGCGCCGTGTGGTGCGAGACGCCCACGAACCCGCTGCTCGGGATCGCCGACATCGCCGCGGTCGCCGACGTGGCGCGCTCGGCGGGCGCGCGGCTCGTCGTGGACAACACGTTCGCCTCGCCGTACCTGCAGCAGCCCCTCTCCCTCGGCGCGGACGTGGTGCTGCACTCCACCACCAAGTACATCGGCGGGCACTCCGACGTGGTCGGCGGGGCGGTTGTCACCAGCGACGACGAGCTGGCCGAGCGGCTGCGCTTCACGCAGAACGCGGTCGGCTCGGTGCCGGGGCCGTTCGACGCGTGGCTCACCCTGCGCGGCGTGAAGACGCTCGCCGTGCGGATGGAGCGCCACAGCGACAACGCCGAGCGGATCGCCGAGCTGCTCGCCGCCCATCCGGCCGTGACCCGCGTGTTCTACCCGGGGCTCGCCGAGCACCCCGGCCACGAGGTGGCCGCCAAGCAGATGCGCCGCTTCGGCGGGATGGTCTCGTTCACCGTGGCGGGCGGCCGGGAGGCGGCGCTGCGGGTGTGCGCGGCCACGAAGATCTTCACCCTCGCGGAGTCGCTCGGCGGCGTCGAGTCGCTGATCGAGCACCCCGCCGCGATGACGCACGCGTCCGTGGCCGGTTCGGCGCTCGAGGTGCCGGGCGATCTGGTGCGCCTGTCGGTGGGCATCGAGGACGTCGAGGACCTCGCCGAGGACCTGCGGGAAGCGCTGGCGGCCACCGGCTGAGGCCGGCCGCGGGTCAGCCCTTGGCGGGTGCGCTGTACGGGGCCGGCGGCGGTGCGGGCGCGGGCGCCGGCTCGGGCACGACGATGTCGCCGGGGGCGATGCAGCCCCCGACCAGCTGGTACCCGCCTGCCACGAGCTCGTAGCGCCCGGGGTCGTCGCAGCCCGCGCTCTTGACCGTGATCACCGCGATGGCGGTGAGCACCGCGGCCACGAGCAGCGGAGCGATCGCCCGCAGCCGTGTCATTCCGACCTCCCCCGAAGCGGCGGCCCGTGCGGCTCACCGCAATCTCACCGCACCGAGGTTACCGGGAGGTTCGTCGTGGTGCCGCGACGGTGCTCCCGGGGGCGGTGCGAGGATGCCGGTATGGGCGCCGTCGACACCCCCGTTCCGCCGGTCGGGGTGGAGGACGTGCGGGCGGCCCGCGAGCTGCTCGCCGGTGTCGTGACCGCCACGCCGGTGGCCGGGTCCCGCGCGTTGTCCGAGCTGTGCGGCGGGCCGGTGTGGTTCAAGTGCGAGAACCTGCAGCGCACCGGATCGTTCAAGATCCGCGGCGCGTACACGCGCATCGCCCGGTTGGACCCGGCCGAGCGGGCCCGCGGCGTGGTGGCGGCCAGCGCGGGCAACCACGCGCAGGGCGTGGCGCTCGCCGCGAAGATGCTGGGGACCAGGGCCACCGTCTTCATGCCCGCGCGGGCCGCGATCCCGAAGGTCGGCGCCACCCGCGGCTACGGCGCCGAGGTCCACCTGGTCGGGGAGACGATCGACGGCAGCATCGCGGCCGCCACCGAGTTCGCCGAGCGCACCGGCGCCGTGTTCGTCCACCCGTTCGACCACCCCGACGTGATCGCGGGCCAGGGCACGGTCGGCCTGGAGCTCCTCGAGCAGGTGCCCGACGTGCGCACGGTGCTCGTCTGCACCGGCGGGGGCGGGCTGCTCGGCGGGATCGCCGCCGCGGTGAAGGGGCAGCGGCCGGACGTCGCCGTGGTGGGCGTCCAGGCCGAGGGCGCCGCCGCGTGGCCGCCGTCGCTGGAGGCGGGCGAGCCGCGCGCGCTCACCGAGCTGCGCACCGTGGCCGACGGCATCGCCGTCGGGCGGCCGGGCGAGGTCACCTTCCCGCAGGTGGTGGCGCTCGTCGACGAGATCGTGACGGTGGGGGACGACGCGCTCTCCCGCGCCCTGCTGCACTGCCTCGAACGGGCGAAGCTGTTGGTCGAACCGGCCGGGGCGGCCGGGGTGGCCGCGCTGCTGGAGCACCCGCAGCGGTTCGCGACGCCCGCCGTGGCCGTGCTGTCGGGCGGGAACATCGACCCGCTCGTGCTCCTGCACGTCATCGAGCACGGCATGGCGGCCGCCGCCCGCTACCTGTCGCTGCGGCTGCGGGTCGCGGACCGGCCCGGCGCGCTCGCCGAGCTCCTCGGCCTCGTGGGCGAGCTCGGGGCGAACGTGCTGGACGTGTCGCACTCCCGCATCTCCGGCTCCCTCCCGCTCGGCGACGTGGAGGTGGCGCTGTCGATGGAGACGCGCGGCCCCGAGCACTGCGCCGAGCTGGTGGAGGCGCTGCGCGCCGCGGGCCACGCGATCGTCTCGGGCGGGTGAACGGGCCCCGACACGCCGCCGGCCCGCGGGCGGACGGCGTCCACCCGCGGGCCGGGGAAGCGTGATCAGGCCCGGTACGGCTCGGCCGAGACCAGGGTGACCTCCATGCTGCCGCCGTCGGGCAGCTGGTAGCTGCGGGTGTCGCCGGGACGGGCGCCCATCAGGGCGGCGCCGAGGGGGCTGTTCGGGGACACGACCTCCAGGTCGCCCTTGCTGCCCTCCTCGCGCGAGCCGAGCAGCACCGTCTCGGTCTCGTCGTCGCCGTCGTAGCGGATCTTCAGCACCATCCCGGGCGCTGCGGTGTCGGTGTCGGTGGGCGCCACCCCCACCTTGGCGGTGCGCAGCAGCTCCTGCAGCTGGCGGATGCGGGCCTCCTGCTGGCCCTGCTCCTCGCGCGCGGCGTGGTAGCCGCCGTTCTCCTTGAGGTCGCCCTCTTCGCGGCGGGCGTTGATCTCAGCTGCGATAACCGGGCGGTTGGCGATCAGCTCGTCGAGTTCCTGCTTGAGCCGGTCGTAGGCTTCCTGGGTCAGCCAGGTCGCCTGGGTGTCCGTCACGGTCATCACTCCTCCAGCCTGTCTGGGTCCATGTGGCACACGGACCACTGCGCCCGCGGCCACGACCGCCCTGGATGGGCGGCCCCGTTCGAGGGCGGCAAAGCCCCGAGTAAGGAAAAACACGACCCGCCTGCGGGCCGTGTGGTGTCCACCGTAACACGGGTCATGCCGCTCGTCGCTTCCTTTCGACGAACGGTCGGGTGCCCACGGGAGTTCCCGGAACCCCCATCCGCGCTGGTCAGGCCGTTGCACGTGCATCTGCGCGCGCGCCGCGGGGCACCCACCGCGGCGCTCGGCGACCGTTCATCGTAGCGATCACGCGAGTCGCGCGGGAGCGCCGGGGTCGCGTCTCCCCGGGCCCGCGACGGTCAGTACGGCTCGACCTGCGCCACCCAGTAGATCTCGCCGCGGGCGCCCGGGGTGTTGTAGGCCGGGTTCGGCGTTCTGGCGGTGAACGTCGCGGACTCGCCTGGTTGCAGGGAGAGGGGGAAGGTCCCGGCGTCCCGCCCGTCGGCCGTGGTCACGAGGCTGCCGACGATGGGGATCAGGCCCGTGTTCGTGACCGTGACCGTCGCGGTGCAGCTGGGGCTCGTGCACAGCGGTTCCGGGTTGATCTGGACGTCGCCCCGCGGCTGCTCCACCAGCCACTGCATGAGGGTCCGCGGCGCCTCGACGATCCTCACCCGTTCGGCCGCCTGGGCCACCTCTTCGGCCTCCTCGGGCGTGATCGCGGTGACCCGGATCGGGTCGTCCTCCCGGCCGCCCGGTGCCAGGAGGTCGATGAGGAGCAGCCGGCGGGGCTCCTCCGCGGTGACGACGAGCACCTGGAACCCGTTGGACAGCACCACCGCGGGCTCGCCGTCCACCGTCCGCTCGCCGACCTCCTCCCACAGCGACCCGAGCTCCGGGTGCACGTCCCCGGCCAGCTCCCCCGGGTCCATTCGCAGCACGGGTTCGATGGCCGCCGTCTCGCTCCCCGGGTCGGCCACCCACTTGTCGGCGAGCAGGTCGGCCCGCTCCGGCTGGCTGCGCTGCCACCACTGCCGGTTGCCCTTGAGGAGCAGGCCCGATGCGTCCTCGGCGATCTCCGCGCGCCCGCCGTCGCTGCGGGTCAGGGTGCCCCGCGCCCCCGTCGCGGTGACCGTGATGTCGTACTCGATCGGGCCGCCGACGGCGTTCGGCGCGCTGCCCCGGTAGTTCACACCGCTCCACTCGCGGGCATCCGCCACGGCCTCCGCCACGACGTCGGCGGGCGGGTCGTCGGCGAGGACCAGGGCCGTCCCGATCCCGAGCACCGCCACCGCGGCGATCGCGACGCCGGCGACGACGAGCCCCGTCCGGCCGCTGGACGACCCGGCGGGCGGCTGCGCGGGAGGCGGTGTCCCCGGTGGGAGTGGCCAGATCGCGGTCGACGGGAGCGCGGGCCCCGCGACCGGTGCACCCGCGGGCGCTTGGACGGGTGCACCAGCTCCGGCCTCCGCGCCCGTCGGGACGGGGCCCGACCCGGCGGCCGCGTCGGGCGCGGGGCCGCCCTCGCCGGCGTGCTCGCTCGTGGGCTCGCCGGCCTCGTGCCCCGTCCCGCCGGGCCCGGGCCCGCCGCCGGTCGCACCGCTGTCGGCCTCGGGCTCGGCGCCGGCCCGGTTCGCGGCCTGTTCCTCGGTCCGCCGCTCGGGCTGCGCCTCGGCCCCGGGCGTCGGAACCGGGGCGGTGACGGTCGTCGCGGCGGTGGCGGCCGCGGCGGTGCCCAGGACACCGGTGGCCGCTGCCCGCGACGCGTCGTGCCACTCGGTCACCCGCCGCACCACCTGCGTGAACGTCGCGGCCGCCACCGCGAAGAACCCGGCCGACAGGAACGAGAAGGTGGCGAACCAGACGATGAGCGCGGGTGCGCCGGGACCGAACAACGGGACGCCGACGAACGCGATCCACAGCGCGAAGCCGGCACCGAGCCAGGCGGCCCACCAGATCCGGCACGACGTGCGGAGCCGGTCGGACCCCGGGTCGGCCGCCCGCGCGACGTCCGAGACCACGGCCGCGGGAACCCACAGGTTCAGCACCGGGACGAACCAGGCGGCGACGGCCCACCCCTCGGACCACCGCTGCGGCCACGTCCCGGCCTCCGCCGCGGCCGCGCGGGCGCGCCGGAGCCAGACCACGACGACCACGCCCGCGCAGGTGCCGGCGATGCCGGTCAGCACCATGCCCCCGATGAGCAGCACCATCCCGACCTGCGCCGGGGCGCTGCCGGCGTGGTTGCCGAACGTGAACGACGACAGGAACACGGCGGTGGGCCCGGGCACCGCGGCGATCCAGACGAGTGCGGATGCGACGCCCGCGAGCCCGCGCAACGGTGTGCGCCCGGCACGGGGCGGCGAGAGCGTTGTCATCGATTCCCCCCGGAACGATCCCGGCCCGCTCGGTGGCCGGATTCGACGGATGGTAACCGCATCGGGGGGCGAATGGCGGCCTTGAACTGCGGCGAACGGGCCTCAGCGCGGCATCCAGCCGGGGGAGCCCACTACCGGGTGCGTCCTCGGGCCGGTCGGTGGGAGTGGTCGAACACGCACCGTGACCACCGCGGCCGGGGGAACGAGCGGGGGCCGGGCGGCGTTGCATGAACCGTCGGGCGTGTCTGCGACCATCGACATCCCGACTGACGAGTCGTCCGGCCCATCCCCGTGGGGCCCGAGTTGGAAGGAACGCGGCCGTTCCCATGTCCTCGATCCATCCGAGCAGCGCCGGCCCGCTGCGCCTCATGACGGTGCACGCGCACCCCGACGACGAGTCGAGCAAAGGTGCCGCCACCACGGCGCGCTACGTCGCCGAGGGCCACGAGGTGATGGTCGTCACGTGCACCGGGGGCGAGGCGGGGAGCATCCTCAACCCGGCCATGGACCGCCCCGAGGTGCTGGAGAACATGGCCGAGATCCGCCGCGCCGAGATGGCGCGCGCGGCCGAGATCCTCGGCGTGCAGCACCGCTGGCTCGGCTTCGTCGACTCCGGCCTGCCCGAGGGCGACCCCAAGCCGCCGCTGCCGGAGGGGTGCTTCGCCCGGCAGCCGCTCGACGTCGCCACCGAGCGCCTGGTGCGGGTCGTCCGCGAGTTCCGGCCGCACGTCCTGGTCACCTACGACGAGAACGGCGGGTACCCGCACCCGGACCACATCCGCTGCCACGAGATCTCGGTGGCGGCCTTCGACGCCGCGGGCGACCCCGACCGCTTCCCGGAGTCCGGCGACCCGTGGCAGCCGCTCAAGCTGTACTACTCCCACGGCTTCTCGCGGAAGCGCATCGAGGCCTTCCACGAGGCGCTGGTCGCGCGCGGGCTCGAGTCGCCGTACGAGGAGTGGCTCGCGAACTGGCCCGCCGACCGGCCCGACCCCGGCGAGCGCGTCACCACCCGGGTGCACTGCGCCGACTGGTTCGAGACCCGCGACAAGGCGCTGCTCGCCCACGAGACGCAGATCGACCCGAAGAGCCGCTGGTTCGCCGTGCCGCTGGAGGTCCAGCGCGAGATCTGGCCCACCGAGGACTACGAGCTCGTCCGCAGCCTCGTCGATTCCACCGTCCCGGAGGACGACCTGTTCGCGGGCCTCCGCGAGCCCGTGGCGGTGCGGCCGGCGGTCTGACGGGCGCGTACCGTTTGCCGGATGAGTCCGCTGCTGGCCGAGGCCGTTCCCGCCGGCACGTCGTACGTCGCCGTACCGGTGCAAGATCCCGCGCCGCCGCCGGACCGGGGCGAGGAGTTCGGCAAGGCGTCACCCGTCGCGCTCGTCGTCATCCTGGCGCTGGCGGTGGTCACGATCCTGCTGATCCGTGGCATGAGCAAGCGCATCAGCCGCCTCCCCGCGAGCTTCGAGGCCGCCGGCAAGGAGGAGGGCGAGCGGGAGGGCGACAAGCGCGAGCCGAAGGGCGGAGCGGCGGACGGCCCCTCGGCCTGAGAGGGTTGCCCGATGCCGAACCGCCTTGCCTCGGCCACCAGCCCGTACCTGCTGCAGCACGCCGACAACCCCGTCGACTGGTGGGAGTGGTCGGACGAGGCGTTCGCCGAAGCCGCGCGCCGGGACGTCCCGGTGCTGCTGTCGGTGGGGTACGCCGCCTGCCACTGGTGCCACGTCATGGCCCACGAGTCCTTCGAGGACCCGGAGATCGCCGAGCAGATCAACCGGGACTTCGTCGCCGTCAAGGTCGACCGCGAGGAGCGGCCCGACATCGACGCGGTCTACATGGCGGCCACCCAGGCCATGACCGGGCAGGGCGGCTGGCCGATGACCTGCTTCCTCACCCCGGCGGGCGAGCCGTTCCACTGCGGCACCTACTACCCGCCCACCCCGCGGGGCGGGCTGCCCAGCTTCCGCCAGCTCCTCGACGCCGTCACCACCGCGTGGCGGGAGGACGGCGCGCGCGTGCGCGGGGCGGCGGGGGAGATCGCGGCCCGGCTGGCCGACAGCGCCGCGGCCGCGCTGCCCTCGGCCGACATCCACCCCGACCTGCTGGACCGGGCCGCGGCCACCGTCGAGGCGCAGTTCGACCCGCAGGCGGGCGGGTTCGGCGCGGCGCCCAAGTTCCCGCCGTCGATGGTGTTGGAGTTCCTGCTGCGCCGGCACGAGCGCGTGGGGGGCGACGAGCTGCCCGCGAGCGTCCGGGTGACGTGCGAGCGCATGGCCCGCGGCGGGATCTACGACCAGCTCGCGGGCGGGTTCGCCCGGTACAGCGTCGACGGGCGCTGGGTCGTGCCGCACTTCGAGAAGATGCTCTACGACAACGCGCTGCTGCTGCGCGTCTACGCGCACCTCGCGCGGGTGACGGAGGATCCCCTCCCGCGGCGGATCGCCGAGGAGACGGCGGCGTTCCTGCTGCGCGACCTGCGCACCGAGGAGGGCGGCTTCGCCTCGGCGCTCGACGCCGACGCCGATGGCGTGGAGGGCCTCACCTACGCCTGGACGCCGCAGCAGCTCCGGGACGTCCTCGGCGACTCCGACGGGCGGTGGGCCGCCGAGCTGCTCACCGTCACCGAGGCCGGGACGTTCGAGCACGGCTCGTCCACCCTGCAGCTGCTCGCCGACCCCGACGACCCGGCGCGCTGGGAACGGGTGCGGGCCGCGCTGCTCGCCGCGCGGGCGAAGCGCCCGCAACCCGCGCGCGACGACAAGGTCATCACGTCCTGGAACGGGCTCGCGATCCTCGCGCTCGCCGAGGCCGGCGCGGCCCTCGGGCACCCCGAGTGGGTGGCCGCCGCGGCGGAGGCCGCCGACCTGCTGCTGCGCCTGCACCTGGTGGACGGGCGGTTGCGCCGCTCGTCGCGGGGCGGGGTGGTGGGCGCCGCGGCCGGCGTGCTGGAGGACCACGGCTGCCTCGCCGATGGGCTTTTCGCGTTGCACCAGGCCACGGGCGAGGCGCGGTGGCTGGCCGCGGGAGCCGAGCTGCTCGACACGGCGCTCGCGCACTTCGCCGATCCCGGCCAGCCCGGCTCGTTCTTCGACACCGCCGACGACGCCGAGGCGCTGCTGCACCGGCCCCGCGACGTCACCGACAACGCGTCGCCGTGCGGCGGGTCGTCGCTCGCGTCCGCGCTGCTCACGGCGTCGGTGCTGGTGGCCGAGCCGGACCGGTACCGCACCGCCGCCGAGGCCGCGCTGCGGTCCGCGGGCGTCCTCGCGGAGAAGCACCCCCGGTTCGCCGGTCACTGGCTCACCGCGGCCGAGGCGATGGTGCGCGGCCCGCTGCAGGTCGCGGTCGTCGGCGAGGACGGCGACCCGGCGCGCGACGAGCTGCTCGCCCACGCCCGCCGGCTGGCGGCGGGCGGCACCGTGATCGTGGCCGGCCGTCCCGACGAGCCCGGGGTTCCGCTGTTGGCGGGGCGGCCGCTCGTCGACGGCGGGGCCGCGGCGTACGTCTGCCGGGGGTTCGTGTGCGACCGCCCGGCGACCACGGTGGAGGAGCTCACCGCGAGCCTCCTGCTGCGCCCCTGACCAGCGCACCCGGCCCACGACTCGCCCGCACCCAGCCCGCGACTCGCGGACACCCCGGGCGCGACTCGCCTGCACTGAGGGCACGACTCGCCGACGCTCAGCCCGCGACTCGCGCGGCCTGCGCTTTTGCGATGTAATCTCGTAAGCACCCACAGCGGAGGTTGCGATGATGAGCGGACGGATGCACCGGGGATGGCCAGGCGGGCGGGGGCGCGGGCCGGGACGCGGCGGCTGGCAGCAGGCCGACCTGCCGCCCGCGGACGACGCGCAGGCGTGGCTGCAGGGGCGGCTGCCGGACGGGTGGTTCGTCGGGCCGCCGGAGGTCACGATCGACCGCGAGGAGATCGTCATCGTCGGCGAGCTGCCCCCGGTGGAGGGCGACTTCCCCGACACCGAGGCCGGCCGGGCCGACCGCGCGGCGGCCATCGCGGGGCGGATCTCCCGGTTCCGGGAGAGCACCCGGGAGGAGCGGATCGAGATCGCCCGCCAGGCCGAACACCGCTACCAGCGGAAGGTCGCCTGGGGCGCGCGCATCGGCGACACCGTCGAGCTGTTCACGACGGCCTCGGTGCCGGTGATGACGCGGCTGCGGCAGCCGGAGCGGATCGTGCTGGACACGCTCGTCGACGCGGGCGTCGCCCGCTCCCGCTCCGACGCGCTGGCCTGGGCGGTGCGCCTGGTCGGCCAGCACGCCGACGAGTGGCTCGCGGAGCTGCGGGAGGCCATGGCGCGCGTGGACGAGCTGCGCGCGAAGGGCCCCATCGTCGACACCGACAAGAAGGACGAGTCGGCCTGACGCGCTCCGCGAGCCCCGCTCAGCGGATCTTCTCGCCGTACACGTGCTCGACGTGCAGGAGGAGCAGCACGCGCTTGTCGGCGACCATCACCGAGCGGTACTCGTCCCAGTCCGGGTGCTCGCCGGCCGCGTTGCGGTAGTAGTCCACGAGGGCCTCCACCTCGGGCCCGTGCGGGTCCGTGCCCGGCCCGATCAGCTCGGCGGTGCCGTCGGCGGTGGCCCACGACCAACCGTCCGCGCTGGTCACCTCCAGCGCGGCGCGCGGGTCGCGGCGGAGGTTCCTCGTCTTCGCGCGGCCCTCCGTCATCGAGACGTAGATGATCCCCTTGTCGCGGTCGTAGTACGGCGTGACGGGCGACAGCTGGGGACGACCGTCGGCGCGGATCGTGGCGAGCACGCCGATCCGGCTCTCGGCGAGCAGGGCGTGGGGGTCGAAATCCGCTGTGCTGCTGGTCATATCCGGGCCAACCGGCCGCGGTCGCCGCGCATTCCGTCCATCGAGGTCGATCAGAACAGCAGGAGCCAGATCGCGACGTGGTGGCAGATCGCGGCGACCACCGTGGCGGCGTGGAAGAACTCGTGGAACCCGAACGTCGCGGGCCACGGGTTGGGCCTGCGCGTGGCGTAGAAGATCGCGCCGACCGTGTAGAACAGGCCGCCCGCGAGGATCAACACGAGCGGCGCGGGCCCGCCGCCTTCGAGGATCGCGGGGAGGACGAAGATGGCCACCCAGCCCAGGGCGATGTAGACCGGGACGCCGATCCACGCGGGCGCGTGCGGCCAGACCGTCTTCAGCACCACACCGGCGAGCGCGCCCACCCACACGACGGTGAGCACGGTGCGGGCGGTGGCCGGGTCCATGGCCAGCACCGCCACCGGGGTGTAGGTGCCCGCGATGAACAGGAAGATCATCGAGTGGTCGAGCCTGCGCATGACGGCTCGGCTGCGCGCGGTGCGCCAGGTGCGCCGGTGGTACAGCGCGCTCACCCCGAACAGGCCGAGCGTCGTCACCGCGTACACCGCGACCGCGAGCGCGGCGACCGCGCCGACGAGCGCCGCCGAGACGGCGATCATGGTCGCGCCCGCCGCGATCGAGACGGTGAACGACCAGAAGTGCAACCAGCCACGCATCCGCGGCTTGAGCATCGTCTCGCCGGGGCGAGGCGAGTCGAGGGGGGAGCCGGTCACCCGAGCGAGGTTACGGCAGCTCGGGGGGCTGCGTGGGGTCCTGTGCGTGAACCCACCCGCTCGTCTGCAGGCGGGGAATCGGCCCGGCGTACGCTGTTCCGCCGTGGGCGTCCGCGACCTGCTGTACTCGGTGTACGAGCGCAAGCTGAGCCGAGAGCTGGCCGGTGCGGCCGCCCGGCCCCGCCACGTGGCCGTGATGCTCGACGGCAACCGCCGCTGGGCGAGGGAGGCGGGCTTCGTCGACGTCAACGACGGGCACCGGGCGGGCGCAGCGAAGATCACCGAGTTCCTCGCGTGGTGCGAGGAAGCCGGTGTCGAGGTCGTGACGCTCTGGCTGTTGTCGACCGACAACCTCAAGCGGCCGCGCGAGGAGCTCGAACCGCTCCTGGAGATCATCACCAACGTCGTCGACGAGCTGTCCGGGCCGTCGGCGCGCTGGCGGCTGCGCGTCGTGGGCGCCCTCGAGCTGCTCCCGGGAGACATGTCCGAGCGGCTCTCGGCCGCCGCCGCCCGCACGCAGGACCGGCCGGGGCTGGAGCTCAACGTCGCGGTCGGGTACGGCGGCCGGCAGGAGATCGCCGACGCGGTGCGCAAGCTGCTGCTGCAGCACGCCGAGGCGGGCACCACCATCGAGGAGCTCGCGGAGGTGCTCGACGTCGACCACATCGCTGCGCACCTCTACACCTCCGGCCAGCCGGATCCGGACCTGGTCATCCGAACCTCGGGAGAACAGCGCCTGTCCGGTTTCCTGCTCTGGCAGTCCGCGCACTCCGAGTTCTGGTTCTGCGAGGCGTACTGGCCGGAGTTCCGGCGCGTCGACTTCCTGCGGGCCCTGCGCGACTACGCCGCCCGGCACCGCCGCTTCGGTTCTTAGCACCCGCGTCCCACGGGCCCGGGGCACGCGAAAACGGCGCCGGACCCGAAGGCCCGGCGCCGTTGTGGCACGCGCGATCCGACGATCAGTCGTCGATCTCGGCGCTGTCGCCCGACTTGGCGGCCGCGGTGCAGGAGTCGTCGATGTTGTTGTCGCCGTCGTCGTCCGCGTCGACGTCGGCCCCGCCCAGGATGCCCAGGCCGAGCGCGCCGGTCAGGTCGGCGAGCACGGAGGTGTCGTTCAGCGGGACCTGGACGCCCAGGACGTTCACCGGGACCTGGTTGTCGCAGACGTTGACCGGAACTGCGATGTTGTTGCCGGCGACGTTGATCAGGCCCTCGTTCGAGCCGTCGATGCTGTTGACGTCCTCGACCTTGGTCTTGCTGCCGTGGTGGTGCCCCTTGTGGTGGTCATCCTTGTCGCCAGCGAAGGCGAGCGGGCTCACCGCGAGCAGACCGGCAGCGGCCGTAGCCACGACAATTCCAGCCTTCTTCAGCACAGTTCATCTCCTGTTGAGTGTCCGGAGTCGACCGGAGCCGATCCCATTCAGAGTCAGCGTTTATGACCGGGGAGCCCTCGCTGACTGCGGAAAAAGCTAGCGGGCCGCGGCGGGCGAGAACAAATCGCCTACCACCATCGGATGAATCGAATACTCTGCGTTTGGTTACGCCCTCTTTCCGGTGACTGTCGAGGCCGGCTCGCACCCCCGGTTCCGGCCTTGATCGACACGCCGCGTAATGCATAATCACCCGAATGTGCGCGTATCCTTTTTGCTGACGACGGTCCGTGTTCGACCCTTCTCGAAGACCTTTCGCGACCGTGTTGCGCCCCTCGCGGTGCGAGCGGGGTGTGTGCCGCCGGCCGGGCGCGGGCGCGCGGGCGGCGGGTGCGGCCGGGTGCGCCGGGCGGTCGTGGGAGGCGCGGCCGAATGGGTCAGGGCGGCACGCGAGCCACGACGGGCGGTGTCTGTGGAGCGATGAGCGGTAGTCCGTTCTGTTAATTCTCGGTTCGCTGACGAAGGACAGCGGACAGTTGCTGTTGACCGCACCCGGGTGACCGCCGGTAGCGTTCGGGGCGGCGGCCCGTACCCGATGCGGACCGCTGGGGAGGCCCTGGTCGTGGTGTCTGTTGCACCAGAGGGGGTCGGCACCCGGCCCTCGTGGGCGTGGGCGGCGGTGAGAACCAGACCGCCGGATACGCCCGAGCCAGGGCCGACCGGCCCACCGGTGACGTGGACGCGGTGCCGTGTCCACCAGGGAGCACTCGTCGGCCGTCCGCCCTGGCTCGATGCCCCGTCGCTGACGCCACGGGCCCGGACGGCGGCCGTAGCGAGCGCTAGCGAGGAGCCTCCGTGACCGACCGTCGTACTGCCCCCGCTTCGCCCACCACCCGCTGCTACGTGCTCGACACCTCGGTGCTGCTGTCGGACCCGTGGTCGATGACCAGGTTCGACGAGCACGAAGTCGTCCTGCCGCTCGTGGTGATCTCCGAGCTCGAGGGCAAGCGGCACCACCCGGAACTCGGGTGGTTCGCCCGCACGGCGCTGCGCATGCTGGACGAGCTGCGCATCGAACACGGCCGCCTGGACGCGCCGGTGCCGATCGGCACCGCGGGCGGAACCCTGCACGTCGAGCTCAACCACAGCGACCCGGAGGTGCTCCCCGCGGGCTTCCGCACCGACTCCAACGACAGCCGGATCCTGGCCTGCGCCCTCAACCTCGCCGCGGAGCGCAAGCGCGAAGGGCGTGGCGAGGTCGTGCTGGTCAGCAAGGACATGCCGCTGCGCGTCAAGGCCGCGGCGGTCGGGCTGCAGGCCGACGAGTACCACGCGCTCGACGTGGTGCCCTCCGGCTGGACCGGCATGGCCGACCTGGAGGTCACGTCCGAGGACGTGGACGCCCTGTTCCGCGAGGGCGTGATCGACCACGACGCCGCCCGCGACCTGCCCGCCAACACCGGGCTGCGGCTGACCGGCGGCGGGTCGGCGGCCCTGGGCCGGGTCACCGCGGACAAGCGGGTGCGCCTCGTGCGCGGCGACCGGGAGGCGTTCGGCCTGCACGGGCGGTCCGCGGAGCAGCGGGTCGCGCTCGACCTGCTGCTCGACCCCGAGGTCGGGATCATCTCCCTCGGCGGCCGGGCGGGCACCGGCAAGTCGGCTCTCGCGCTGTGCGCCGGCCTCGAAGCGGTGATGGAGCGCCAGCAGCACCGCAAGGTCGTCGTGTTCCGGCCGCTCTACGCGGTCGGCGGGCAGGACCTCGGCTACCTGCCGGGGAGCGAGAGCGAGAAGATGGCTCCCTGGGCGCAGGCCGTCTTCGACACGCTCGGGGCGTTGGTCAGTCAGAACGTGCTCGAGGAGGTCATCGCCCGCGGCATGCTCGAGGTGCTGCCGCTCACCCACATCCGCGGGCGGTCGCTGCACGACTCGTTCGTGATCGTGGACGAGGCGCAGTCCCTGGAGCGCAACGTGCTGCTCACGGTGCTCTCGCGGCTCGGCGCCGCGTCCCGGGTCGTGCTCACCCACGACGTGGCCCAGCGCGACAACCTGCGGGTCGGCCGGCACGACGGCGTCGCGGCGGTGATCGAGGCGCTGAAGGGCCACCCGCTGTTCGCCCACATCACGCTCACCCGCAGCGAGCGCAGCCCGATCGCCGCGCTCGTGACGGAGATGCTGGAGGGCCCGGCGGCCTGAGCCACCCGGATCGCAGCACGGCCACCTTCATGGCGTGGAGGCGGCCGTGCTGCGACGGGGCTCAGAGGCCGTGCGGAGTGCCTTCGGTGAAGCCGGCCGTGGTCTGCACCCCGACGACGGCGCGCTCGTGCAGCTCGTCGAGGGTGCGCGCGCCCGCGTAGGTGCAGGCCGAGCGGACGCCGGAGCAGATCTCGTCCAGCACGTCCTCGACGCCGGGGCGGATCGGGTCGAGCAGCTGCTTCGACGAGGAGATGCCCTCCTCGAACAGCGCCTTGCGGGCCCGGTCGAACGCGCTCTCGCCGCGGGTGCGGGCGGTCACGGCGCGCTTGGACGCCATGCCGAACGACTCCTTGTACGGCCGGCCGTTCTCGTCGCGCTGCAGGTCGCCGGGCGACTCGTAGGTTCCCGCCAGCCAGGAGCCGATCATCACCGCGGACGCGCCCGCGGCCAGGGCCAGCGCCACGTCGCGGGGGTGGCGCACGCCGCCGTCGGCCCAGACCCGCACCCCGACCTCGCGGCCCGCCGCCGCGCACTCCAGCACGGCCGAGAACTGGGGGCGCCCGACCCCGGTCATCATCCGCGTCGTGCACATCGCGCCCGGGCCGACGCCGACCTTGACGATGTCGGCGCCCGCCGCGGCGAGGTCGCGCACGCCCTCGGCGGTGACGACGTTGCCCGCCGCGATCGGAACCGAGGCCCCGGCGTCGGAGACCGCCTTCCGGACCGCGCGCAGCGCGTCGAGCATCTTGTCCTGGTGGCCGTGCGCGGTGTCGACCACGAGCACGTCGACGCCCGCGTCCAGCAGGGCCTTCGCCTTGACCCCCACGTCGCCGTTGATCCCGATGGCGGCCGCGGTGCGCAGCCGCCCGGCCGCGTCGAGGGTGGGCCGGTACAGCTCCGCCCGCAGCGCGCCGAGCGCGGTGAGCAGGCCGGCGAGCCGGCCTTCGGCGTCGAGGCCGAGCGCGACGCGCCGCGACCCGAGCGCCTCGAACACCTGCCGCGGCGGCGTGTCCAGCGGCAGCGTGAGCGGGTCGGGGTCGAGCACCTCGGACAGGCGGGTGAAGCGGTCGACCCCGGTGCACGCCGCCTCGTCGACGGTGCCGACCGGGCGGCCGCCCTCGTCCACCACGACAACGGCGCCGTGGGCCCGCTTCGGGAGCAGGTTGATCGCGTCGGCGACGGCGTCGTCCGGCGTGAGCACAAGCGGCGTGTCCCACACCGGGTGCCGGGACTTGATCCACGAGACGATCTCGGCCACCGCCTCCGGCGCCACGTCCTGCGGCAGCACCGTGAGGCCACCGCGGCGGGCCAGCGTCTCGGCCATCCGGCGCCCGGCCACCGCGGTCATGTTCGCGGCGATCACCGGGACCGTGGCGCCCGAGCCGTCGGCGGTGGTGAGGTCGACGTCGAACCGGGAGGCCACCGACGACCGCCCCGGGACGAGGAAGACGTCGTCGTAGGTGAGGTCGTGGTTGGGCTCTTGCCCGTCGAGGAAGCGCACGAGAAGACGAGTCTACGCGCGTGCGGCCGGGTGCGTGACCTGGTCGGCGGAGGCGGGGAGCGGCCGGATCGCCCGGACCCGTTCCAGGCGCAGGGCGGGCAGGCACGCCTGAACCAGCTCGTCGCCGATCGGGGTCGGCACGTCCCACCGCGCGTCGGCGGGCCCGCCGCCGACGCGCTCCGCGAGGTGGTCGTTCCACGCCCCGTAGTCGCTGGCGAGGACCAGCTCGGCGGGCGCGGTGAACTCGATGGTGACGTGGTCGCGGGCGGCATCCCCGAGCAGCATGTGCGCGTCGTGCACCGTGACCCCGCAGGACCCGCCCCACGCCCACACCGGCGGGCGGCCGTGCGTGGGGATGCCGGCCCGCTCCATCGCGGCCACCATCGCCCGGTACGCCCGCAGGCACGCGTCGCCCGGGCTGGGCGGGACGCGCTCCCACGAGCCGACCAGCTGACCGGTGGTGTGCAGCTCGCCCAGCCGTGCCGCCGGCTGGAACGACCACAGCAGCACCTCGCCCACGGCCCCACCCTCACGTCGGCGCGCGGGCGCCGCAACGCGTTTCCTCACTCGCGCAGCAGCGCCCGCACCGCGTCGATCGTGTCGGCCTCCGCGGGCGTCTTGTCCGGGCGGTAGCGCAGCACCCGGGCGAACCGCAGCGCGACGCCGCCCGGGTAGCGCGGGCTGCGCTGCACCCCGTCGAGCTCGATCTCGACCACCAGCTCGGGCCGCAGCAGCACCTCGTGGCCGCGGTGCTCGCGGGCGAGCGCGGGGAACGTGGCCGTCTGCCAGGCGAGCAGCTCGTCGGTCATGCCCTTGAACGTCTTGCCGACCATGATCGGCTCGCCGCCGTCGGGGTCGCGGGCGCCGAGGTGGATGTTCGACAGCGACCCGGTGCGCCTGCCGTAGCCCCACTCGGCGCCGATCACGACCAGGTCGAGGGTGTGCACCGGCTTGACCTTCTGCCACGCCCGGCCCCGCCTGCCCGCGGCGTACGGGGCGGTCAGCGACTTGACCATGACGCCCTCGTGGCCCGCGTCGAGCGCGCGGTCGAGCAGCTCGGCGGCCTCCTCGGCGGAGGGCCGCAGCGCGGCGGGCATGCGGTGGCCGTCGGCGACCTGCGCCAGCGCGTCGAGCCGGACGTGCAGGGGCTCGTCGAGCAGGTCGGTGCCGTCGAGGTGGAGGCAGTCGAAGAAGAACGGCTGCAGCAGCAGCTCGCCCGCCGCCGCGCCGAAGCGGCTCATCGTCTCCTGGAACGGGCGCGGCCTGCCGTCGTCGCGCAGCGCGAGCGTCTCGCCGTCGAGCACGACCGAACGGCAGGGCAGCCCGCGCACCAGCTCGACCAGCTCGGGCACGCTCGGGGTGATCTCGCGCAGCGTGCGCGTCCACACCCGCACCTCTCGGCCGTCGCGGTGGACCTGGATGCGAGCGCCGTCCAGCTTGTACTCCACGTGCGCGTCCGGCCCGAGCTCGGCGAGCGCGGAGCCGAGGTCGTCGGCGGGGGAGGCGAGCATCGGGCGCACCGGGCGGCCGACCTGCAGCGAGACGGCCTCGAGCCCGGCGATGCCCCGCGTGAGCGCGAGCCGGGCCGTGGCCGGGAGCTGCCCGGAGAGCATGAACGCGCGCCGGACGGCCGCGGCCGGGACCTCCGCGGCCGCGGCGATCGCCTCGAGCATGACGCCGTCGAGCGCGCCCTGGCGCAGCTCGCCGGTGAGCAGCCGGCGCAGGAAGTGCTGCTCCTCGGCGGTGGCCGCGCCGAACAGCTCGCCGAGCAGCGCCGCGCGCCGGGCCGTGGAGCCCGCGCCGGTGGTGGCGGCGAGGCGGTCGAGGGCCCGCTCGACGGCGGCGACCTGGAGCGCGGGCCGCTCGGCCGGCGCGGCGTCGATGCCGGCGAGCGTGCGCCACCCGGTGCCGAGCCGGCTCTGGCGCGGCTCGCCGGCCAGCCACGCGGTGGCCGGTTCGATCTCGTCGTGCCCGGCGCGGCGCAGGAGGTCGGCGAGCGCGGCCGTCTTCGCCTTGCGGGAGCGGGTGGCCCCGACCGCGGCGGAGGTGGCGACGACGTCGGCGAGCAGCACGTTTCCATCCTGGCAGCGCACCCGGCGAGTCGCGCTCCGGATGCGGGCGAGTCGCGCTCTCGGTGCGCGTGAGTCGGGGCCGGGTGCGCGCCAGGATGGAGGCGTGCGCGCATGGGTGGTGGAGCGGCCGGGGCCGCTCGATCGGGGACCGCTGCGATCCGTCACGCTGCCCGACCCGCAGCCGGGGCCGGGGGAGGTGCGGGTGCGGGTGAGCGCGTGCGGCGTGTGCCGCACCGACCTGCACCTCGCCGAGGGCGACCTGCAGCCGCGGCGGCCGCGGACCGTGCCGGGGCACGAGGTGGTCGGCGTGGTGGACGCCGTCGGCCCCGGCGCCGAGCGGTTCGCGCCGGGGGAGCGGATCGGCATCGCGTGGCTGCGCGGCACGTGCGGGCGGTGCCGCTGGTGCCGGACCGGGCGGGAGAACCTCTGCCCGTCCGCGGTGTTCACCGGCTGGGACGCCGACGGGGGCTACGCCGAGTACGCCGTGGTCCCCGAGGCCTACGCCTACCGCCTGCCCGACGCGCTCGACGACGTGACGGCCGCGCCGCTGCTGTGCGCCGGGATCGTCGGCTACCGCGCGCTGGTGCGGGCCGAGGTGCCGCCGGGCGGGCGGCTGGGCATCTACGGGTTCGGGGCATCCGCGCACGTCGTCGCGCAGGTGGCGATCGCGCAAGGCGCCACGGTGCACGTCGTCACCCGCTCGCCCGCCGCGCAGGAACTGGCCCGCGAGCTGGGCGCCGCGTCCGCCGGGTCCGACGCGCCGCCGGAGCCGCTGGACTCGGCGATCCTCTTCGCGCCGGTGGGCGACCTCGTCCCGGTCGCGCTGCGCGCGCTCGACCAGGGCGGCACGCTCGCGATCGCCGGGATCCACCTCACCGACGTCCCGCGCCTGGTCTACGCCGACGAGCTGTTCCGGGAGAAGCAGGTGCGCAGCGTCACCGCGAACACCCGCGCCGACGGCGAGGAGTTCCTGCGGCTCGCCGCGGCGCTGCGGGTGCGGCCGACCGCGTCGCCCCGCCCGCTCGCGGAGGCCGACCGCGCGCTCGTCGACCTCGCCGAGGACCGCATCACCGGCGCCGCCGTCCTCGTCCCCTGACGCGGCGGCGCGGTCGGCGGGCGCGCAGCCAGAGCGTGACCCGCCCAGGGCTCCGGCGAGTCGCGCTCTGGATGTCGGCGAGTCGCGGGCTGAGTGCGGTGATCTCCGGCCGGACCGGCGGGGCCGGGTGGCTGCGGTCGCGGGTGGGCAGCGTGCCGCGCGGCTGCGCCATCCGCCGCCGTGCCGTCACCACGGTGTCGGCGAGCACGTCGACGTGCAGCGGCCCGGTGGCGTCGTGGTCGGTCGCGTGCGGCACCGAGGCGATGGCGATGCCCGGGTCGAACCCGGCGAGCCGGCGCGCGCCCCGCGAACAGGTGCGCGCGACGTGGGCGATCTCCCCGCGCGCGCCCGGCAGCACAGCACCTCGGGCCGACCGGGCGGCCGTCTCCCCTGTGCGGGGCGGCGGCTACCGGCCGCCGCGCGCCATCGCCAGCACGTCGAGGGCGGCGTCGAGCTGCTCGATCGTGATCCTGCCGCTCTCGACGTGCCCGCGCTCGAGCACGACCTCGCGGATCGTCTTGCGCTCCTTGAGCGACTGCTTGGCGATCGAGGCAGCCTCCTCGTAGCCGAGGTAGCGGTTGAGCGGCGTGACGATCGACGGCGAGGACTCGGCCAGCTCGCGGGTGCGCTCCAGGTCCGGCTCCGCGCCCGCCACGACCTTGTCGGCGAGCAGCCGCGCGGCCGCGGCGATGAGCCGCGCCGACTCCAGGATGTTGCGCGCCATCACCGGCATCATCACGTTCAGCTCGAGGTTGCCCTGCGAGCCCGCGAAGGCCACGGCGGCGTCGTTGCCCATCACCTGGGCGGCCACCATCATCGTGGCCTCGCAGATCACCGGGTTGACCTTCCCCGGCATGATCGAGCTGCCCGGCTGCAGGTCGGGCAGGCGCAGCTCGGCGAGGCCGGTGCGCGGGCCGGAGCCCAGCCAGCGGATGTCGTTGGCGACCTTGAACAGGGAGACGGCGACGGTCCGCAGCGCGCCGGAGGCCTCCACGAGCCCGTCGCGCGCGCCCTGCGCCTCGATGTGGTCCTCGGCCTCGGTCAGCATCTCGAGGCCGGTGGCGGCGCGCAGCTCCTCGACCACCCGCGCGGCGAATCCCTCGGGCGCGTTGAGCCCGGTGCCGACGGCGGTGCCGCCGATCGGGAGCTGGGCCAGCCGGGGGAGCACGTCGCGAACCCGCGCCGCGCCGTACTCCACCTGCGTCGCCCAGCCGCCCGCCTCCTGGCCGAGCGTGATGGGCACGGCGTCCATGAGGTGGGTGCGCCCGGCCTTGACGACGTCGGCCCAGTCGGCCGAGCGGCGGCGCAGCGTGGCGGCGAGGTGCTCCAGCGCGGGGATGACGTCGCCCACCAGTGCCTCGGTGGCGGCGACGTGGATCGTGGTCGGGAAGACGTCGTTGGACGACTGCGAGGCGTTGACGTGGTCGTTCGGGTGCACCTCTACGCCGGAGCGGCCGGCGACCGAGGCGATCACCTCGTTGGCGTTCATGTTGGAGCT
Source organism: Pseudonocardia sp. (assembly GCF_035305885.1). GTDB lineage: Bacteria > Actinomycetota > Actinomycetes > Mycobacteriales > Pseudonocardiaceae > Pseudonocardia. The sequence continues at coordinate 28,877 of NZ_DATGOP010000110.1, read as the reverse complement.
GGTGCCCGAGCCGGTCTGGAACACGTCGACGGGGAAGTGGTCGTCGTGCTTGCCCTCGGCGACCTCGTCCGCGGCGGCCGCGATCGCGTCCGCCAGCTCCTCCGGCAGCACCCCGATCTGCTTGTTCACCCGCGCGGCGGCCGCCTTCACGAGCCCGAGCGCGCGGATCTGCGCGCGCTCGAGGCCTCGGCCGGAGATCGGGAAGTTCTCGACGGCGCGTTGGGTCTGCGCGCGCCAGAGGGCGTCGACGGGCACCTTGACCTCGCCCATCGTGTCGTGCTCGATCCGGAACCGGTCATCGGTGGACATGAGGCCAGTCTCGCCCCACCTGCGGGTGCGTGCAGCAGGAGGTGGCGGCGCCCACCCCGCGGGGATACGCACATCTGCGTATCCCCTCTCCCGGGGGCCGGGGGCCACCATCGGCGCATGCCGTTCTCCCGTCGCCGCCCCCGCGAGCGGCCGGGTGCGGGGACGGAGGAGGAGGCGCCGAGCGGGCGGGGGACGTCCGGGCCCGACGGCGCGGACGTGCCCCGGGTGCCGCCCTGCTGCGGGAGGACGGCCCCGCGCTACTGGTGTCCGCTGATGGTGGGAACCGCGCCGCCGCGCGGGTGAGACCGGCCAGGCCGCGCTAACCGGGGGCGCGCCCGGGGCGAGGCCACCGCCGTGGACCGCGCGACCTGCGAGCGGGAGTGGCTGGACCTGGTGGGCGACCTGCTGGAGGCGCCGCTCGCGGAGCTGCCCGCGGAGCGGATCGCCGCGCAGCTCGTCGCCAGCTTCCGGCTGCGCGCCGTCGCCTACAACCACCGCGAGCCGGGCGGGGGCCCGGGGCAGCTGGTGTGGCCGCCCGGCGAGCAGTTCCGCGGGCACCGCGCCGAGGTCGACCACTGGGGCGTGTGCCGCGCGCCGGTCGAGCACCCGATCCTGCGCTACTACCTCGCCACCCGGGACTGGCGGGCGATCCAGGTCGCCGACGTGCCCGCGCGATACGTCGACGCGGCGTTGCAGGCGCGCTGGCGGGAGGTGACCCGGGCCTGGGGGACGCCCGCGCACCTGGCGCTGCCGCTGCACGTCGGGCCGCGCAGCCACCGCGCGTTCGTCCTGGGCCGCGCGGACCGCTTCACCGCCGACGAGGTGCGCCTCGCCCGGACCATCCAGCACGTGCTGCGCGGGGTCGACCGCCGGATCGTGGTGGTGCGCACCTGGTTCGACCCCACGGCGCGGGACGTGGCGTCCGCCGTGCACCTCACGCCGCGCGAGCTCGCCGTGCTCGCCGCGCTCGCCGAGGGCCTCACCGCCGCCGCGATCGGCCGCAGGCTCCTGATCACCGAGCGCACGGTGCACAAGCACCTGGAGCGGCTCTACACCAAGCTCGGCGTGGGCGACCGGCTGGCCGCGGTGCTCGCCGCCCAGCGGTTGGGGCTGCTGCGGGCCCGGTGAGCGGGCCTCACGCGCCGCCGGTGGTCGAGGCCCGCACGACCAGCTCCGGCGGCAGGTGCACCGACCCGACCGAGCGGCCGCCGATCAGGTCTGCGAGCAGCCCGAGCGCGCGCCTGCCCATCTCGTGCACGGGGACCCGCACGGAGGTCAGGGGCACGGGCAGCTCGGCGGCGAGCGGGGTGTCGTTGAAGCCCGCTACGGCGATGTCGCGCCCGATGAGCAGTCCGTGCTCGCGCGCGCAGCCCGCGGCGCCGATCGCGGCGAAGTCGTTCACCGCGAACAGCGCGGTCGGCGGCTCGGCGCCCGCCGCCTGCATGATCCGGGCCGTCGCCTCGCGGCCGCCGCCGGTGTCGAACCGCGAGTGGACCACGAGCTCCTCCGGCACCGGGAAGCCCGCCTCCCGGTAGCGCTCGACGAAGCCGGCGGTGCGCTCGCGCGCGGTCCGCGCGTAGGCGGGGCCTGCGACGACGGCGACGCGCTGGTGGCCCCGTTCGAGGAGGTGCTCGGCCACCATCCGCCCGCCGGCGCGGTTGTCGCACGCCACCACCGGGAAGTCCCCGGCGGGCCGGTTGACCAGGACGAACGGCACCTCCCTCGCGGCGACCTCGGCGAGCAGCTCGGTGTCCTCGCGGCCGTCGGCGAAGATCAGCCCGTCGACCCGGCGGCCGATCGCGAGCTCCGTGCGCGCCCGCTGGGTGGGCTCGTCGTCGCGGGTGTTCATGACGAACGTCGACAGGCCGCGCTCCGCGGCCGCCTCCTCGATGCCCTCGTAGACCAGTGCGAGCACCAGGTCGGCCAGCTGCGGGACGAGGACGCCGACGAGGTCGCTGCGCGCCGTGCGCAGGCTCTTCGCGTGCGGGTTGCGCCGGTAGCCGAGCTCGTCGGCGAGCCTGCGGATGCGCTCGGCGGTGGCGCCCGACGCCGCCCGCTCGCTGCCCTCCGGCGGCCCGTTGAGCACCCGCGACACGGTGGAGACGTGCAGGCCCAGCTGGTCGGCGATCGCCTTGAGCGTCGCGGGCCGCGCTCTGGCCACCCGGGGACCTCCTCTTGACGCCGGTGCGGATGTCACCGCAGGATACACGCAATCGTTTGGCGCAAACGTTTGGGTAGAGGAGGTCAGCGGTGACCGACCAGCGCACCGCCGCACCGGTCAGCCCGGTGCGGATCGCCGTGGTCCAGCTCGATCCGCGGGTCGGGGTGGAGCGGCTCAAGGCCAACGCCGAGCACGCGGTGGAGGCCGCGGGCCGCGCCGTCGCGCAGGGGGCGGACGTCGTCGTGCTCCCCGAGCTCGCCACGACCGGCTACTCGTTCGAGAACCGGGCCGAGGCGTACGCGCACGCCGAGCCCGTGCCGGACGGCGACACCGTCCGGATGTGGGAGGCGTTCGCGGCCGAGCACGGCGTGCACGTCGTCGCCGGCCTGGCCGAGCGGGACGGGGTGCGCCTCTACGACACGGCGGTCCTCGTCGGCCCGGACGGCTACGTCGGCCGCTACCGCAAGACCCACCTCTGGTACCGCGAGAAGCTGTGGTTCACCCCCGGTGACGAGGGCTTCCCCGTGTTCGAGACGCCGATCGGCCGGATCGGCCTGCTGATCTGCTGGGACATCTGGTTCCCCGAGGTGCCGCGGCTGCTCGCCCAACAGGGCGCCGACCTGATCTGCAGCGTGAACAACTGGGTGTGGACCCCGCCGCCGCTGTTCGACGCGAGCGGCCGCCCGATGGCCGCCTACCTCACGATGACCGCCGCGCACGTCAACAACGTCTTCATCGCCGCGGCCGACCGGGTCGGCGTGGAGCGCGGCGCGAAGTTCCTCGGCTGCTCGCTGGTGGCCGGGACGAACGGCTGGCCGGTCGGGGAGGTCGCGAGCGCGGAGGACGAGCAGATCCTCCACGCCGACGTCGACCTCGCCACCGCGCGCAGCGCCCCCGTGTGGAACGAGCTCAACGACCTGCTGCGCGACCGGCGCACCGACCTCTACGACGCGCTGCTCGGCTACCGCGGCGGATCGGTGTTCCCCCGGTGAGCGGCGTGCAGGCGGTGGCGTGGACCGCGCGCCCGGTCGGCCCGTGGGCCGTCGCCGCGGTGGTGGCGGCGGTCGTCGTGGCCGCGGTGTGGGGCATCCCGCCCGCGCCGGCGGACAGCCCGGGGTTCGCGGCGTGGCTCGGCTCGTACGACCGGGTCCCGTCGTTCCTCACCTGGGTGCTCGCCGACGCCACCGACGCCCAGTTCCACCGCAGCGCGCTCGGGGCCGCGCTGATGCTCGCCGGGGCGGGCGTGGCGCACCGGGCGTACCGGCGGGGGCGGCGCTGGCGCGGCTTCGACGTCGGCTGCGGCAGCGGCCTGTGGCCGTGGCTCACCGCGAGCGCCCTGCTCGGCGTGCTCGCCGCCCACCTGCTGTGGGGGTGGGTCGTTCCGGTGACCGGGTCGTGGCAGCCGCTGTTCGTCGCGTTCGTCTCCGTCGCCCCGGCCGTCGTGCTCTGCTACGGCCCCGGCTGGCCCGTCGCGCTGACCGGCGCCGCGCTCGGGGCGGGCGTCGCCACCCCGATCGCGCTGCTGGTGCACAACGCGGTGTGCGTGCCGCTCGGGCTGTCCTCGCTGGTCGCTGCGACCACCGGCATGTGGGCCGGCGGCCTCGCCGGGTTCGCGGTCTGCAGGCGGCTGCCGTGGCTGCCGCCGTTCGCGCTCGCGCCGCGGCCGGAGCGGGACGAGGCGGCGGTGGCCGCGGCCGAACGCGCGCAGGGCGCCGGCTGGGGGCTGCGGCGGATGCTCGCCGACTTCACCGAGGCGCCGTTCCACGGCAACGAGCTCGCCGGGGCGGGCCTGCTCGCCGGGCTCCTGATCGGCTACCTGCTCGACCCGTCGCTCGCGGTCTACGGCACCGGCCTGCTGCCGCAGGTGCTCGCCGCGCAGCTGCTCACGGCCGCCCTCTCGGTGGCGCTGTGGCGGCGCCAGTGGGCCCGCAGGGGCTGGTACCCCACGTTCATCCCGATCGTGTCGGTCGCTCCCGCGGCCGTGCTCGCCGCGGGCGGCAGCGCCACGTCGGTGATCGCGGGAGCCGTCGCGGGGGCCGTCGTCGCGCCGCCGCTCGGCGCCGCGCTGGGGGCGCGCGTGCCCGCGCACTGCCACCCGTACGTGGGCTACGTCATGGCGATGACGCTGTGCGGGCTCACGATCGTCCCGCTGATCGGGGTGCTGGCGTGACGGCCGGGCTGGTGGAGCTCGCCGAGCGGGTGCGCGAGCGCCGGGTGAGCTCGGTCGAACTCGTCGAGCGCGCCCTGCACGCGATCGGCGCGCGCAACGCGGAACTGGGCGCGTTCGTGCACGTCGACGCGGCCGGGGCGCTCGCCGCCGCCCGGGCCGCGGCCACCGAGCTCGCGGCCGGGCGGTACCGCGGGCCGCTGCACGGCGTGCCGATCGCGGTGAAGGACAACATCGACGTCGCCTGCCTGCCGTGCGAGGTCGGGTCGGCCCACCTGCGCGGGCGGGTCCCCGACCGCGACGCGGCCGTCGTGGCCACCCTGCGGGATCTGGGTGCCGTCGTGATCGGGAAGACGGCGACCCACCAGTTCGCCTACGGCCCCACCGGCGACCGCACCGGCGGGCCGCCCGCCCGCAACCCGGCCGACCCCGGCCGGATCACCGGTGGCTCCAGCGGTGGCAGCGCGGCCGCGGTCGCCGCCGGCATGGTGCCGCTCGCGCTGGGCACCGACACGGGAGGCTCGGTCCGCATCCCCGCTGCGCTGTGCGGGGTGGCCGGCTTCAAGCCGGCGTTCGACGCGCTCCCGACGGACGGGGTGTTCCCGCTCGCGGTCTCGCTCGACCACGTCGGGGTCCTCGCGGCGACCGCGGCCGACTGCGCCGCCGCCTACGGCGCGCTCGTCGGGCGGGCGGTCGGGGACGCGCCCACCGCCCGCGTCGGCTGGCTCGACCCGGCGCCGTTCGCCCGCACCGCCGAGGCGGTGGCCGCCGTGGCGCGCGCCGCGCTGCCCGGGCCGGTCCGGCCGCTCACCGCCCCGTGGGCGCAGGCCGCGATCGAGGCCTTCACCGCGATCCAGAGCTTCGAGGCCGTGTCCGTGCACGCGGAGCGGCTCGACCGCTCCCCGGAGCTGTTCGACCCCGAGGTGCGCGACCGCTTGCGCGCGGCCGCCCGCACGTCCGAGCGCGACCACGCGCGCGCCGTCGAGGCCCGCGATGCGCTGCGCCCACGGGTCGAGGAGCTCTTCGCGGACCTCGACGTGCTCGCGACGCCCACGACCGCCGTCGTCGCACCACCGCTCGACCAGCGCACCGTCGACGTCGACGGCACGCCCACCCCGGTGCGGGCCGCCCTGCTCGGGCTGACCTGCACCTGGAACCTCTTCGGCCTGCCGGCCCTCACCGTCCCGGCGGGCCGCGCCGACGGCCTGCCCGTCGGGCTCCAGCTCGTCTGCCGCCCCGGCGACGAGGCACTGCTCTTCACCACGGCCCGCCGCCTGGCCGGCCCGCGATAAGGAGGACCCCCGATGCCCGTCGACTTCCTCGACCTCGACGACTTCGTGCTGGAGGGCGGGGCGACGTTGCGGCCGGCCCGGCTGGCCTACCGCACCTACGGCACCCTCGACGAACGGGGCGCCAACGCGATCCTCTACCCGACCGCGTACGCCGACCGGCACCCGAACAACGAGTGGCTGATCGGCCCCGGCGCCCCGCTCGACACCGACCGCTACTTCGTGGTGGTGCCGAACCTGTTCGGCAACGGCCTGTCCTCCTCGCCGTCGAACACGCCCGCCCCGTACGACGGCCCGCACTTCCCCCGCGTGACCGTGCGCGACAACGTCGCGGCGCAGCGGCGGCTCGTCGAGCACCTCGGCATCACGCGCCTGGCGCTCGTCACCGGCTGGTCGATGGGCGCCGCGCAGACCTACCAGTGGGCGGTCAGCCACCCCGACCTGGTGGAGCGGGCCCTGCCGTTCTGCGGGTCGCCGCGCACCTCGCCGCACAACAAGGTGTTCATCGAGGGCCTGCGCGCGGCGCTCACCGCCGACGCGGCGTTCGCCGCCGGACGCTACGACCGGTCCCCGACGACCGGGCTGCGCGCGTTCGCCCGCGTCTACGCCGGGTGGGGCTTCTCCCAGGCGTTCTACTGGCACGAGCAGTGGCGCGACCTCGGCTTCTCCTCGCTCGAGGACTTCATCGCGAACTGGTGGGAGGCCACGTTCCTCGGCCATGACGCCAACGACCTGCTCGCGATGCTCGACACCTGGCAGGCGGCCGACGTCGGCGGCACGCCGGGGCACGGCGGCAGCCTCGAGTCGGCGCTCGGTGCGATCGAGGCGCCGGTGCTGTCGCTGCCCGCGGAGAAGGACCTCTACTTCCCGCCGGAGGACGAACGGTGGGCGTCGGGGTACATCCGGCGCGGGGAGGTGCGGGTGATCCCGGGCATCTGGGGGCACCTCGCGGGCCGGGGCGCGAACCCGAAGGACAACGACGTCATCGGGGATGCGATCCGGGAGCTCCTGGCGCGCCCGGCCTGAGACCTCCCCGTTCGAGGCCAGCGAGTTGCCCGCGACCTTCTTAGGGTTGCGGGATGGCCACCGACGAGACCGCCGCGCCCGCGCCCGCCACCGAGAAGCTGCGCCGCGGCATCACCGGCCTGCTGCTGTTCGCGTTCATCCTCGGCGACGTGCTCGGCGCCGGCATCTACGCGCTCATGGGCGTGCTCGCCGGCGAGGTCGGCGGGATGCTGTGGGCCCCGCTGGCGGTCGCCCTGCTGCTCGCGCTGCTGACCGCCGGGTCGTACGCGGAGCTCGTCACGAAGTACCCGCGGGCGGGCGGCGCCGCCGTGTTCGCCGAGCGGGCGTTCAAGTCACCGGTGGTGTCGTTCCTCGTCGGGTTCAGCATGCTCGCCGCGGGCGTCGTCAGCGCCGCCGGGCTCGCCCTCGCGTTCGCGGGCGACTACTTCGCCACCTTCGTCGACCTGCCGCCGATCCCGGTGGCCATGGCGTTCCTCGTGCTCGTCGGTGCGCTGAACGCCCGCGGCATCCGGGAGTCGATGGGCGCGAACCTCGTCATGACCGCGGTCGAACTGAGCGGCCTCGTGATCGTGGTCGCGGTCGTCGCGGCGATGCTGGCCTCCGGCGGTGGCGAGCCGTCCCGGGTCGCGGAGCTGCCGGAGGGCGCGGGCCTCGCCACCGCCGTGCTCGGCGGCGCGATCGTCGCCTACTACTCGTTCGTCGGGTTCGAGACCTCGGCCAACGTCATCGAGGAGGTCCGCAACCCCAGCAGGGACTACCCGCGGGCGCTGTTCGCGTCGCTCGTCACGGCCGGCGTCGTGTACGTGCTCGTCGGCCTCGCCAGCGCGATCGCGCTGCCCGCGTCCGAGCTGGTCGAGTCGAGCGGCCCGCTGCTCGACGTCGTCGAGGCCAGCGGCGTCGCGGTGCCGTCGTGGCTGTTCAGCCTCATCGCGCTGGTCGCGGTGGCGAACGGCGCGCTGCTGACGATGATCATGTCCAGCCGGCTCGCCTACGGCATGGCCGACCAGGGGCTGCTGCCCGACGTGCTCGCCGTGGTGCTGCCGAACCGGCGCACCCCGTGGGTGGCGATCGCGGCGACCACGGTCGTGGCCGTGCTCCTCACGCTCGTCGGCGACCTCGGGACCCTCGCCGAGACCGTCGTGCTGCTGCTTTGATCGTGTTCATCAGCGCGAACGCGTCGGTGCTCGTGCTGCGCCGCGACGAGGTGGAGCACGACCACTTCCGCGTCTGGACGTTCGTGCCCGTGCTGGGCGTCGCGTCCTGCGTCCTGCTGCTCACCCAGCAGGAGCCGCTCGTGTGGCTGTTCGCGGCGGCCCTGCTCGCCGTCGGCGTGGTGCTGTTCTTCCTGGCGCGGTGGGGGCGCAGGCGCGCCGAGCGCGCCTGAGACGGATGCGCCCCCGGGGCGCGCCTGTCAGGGGAGGGGCGGCGGTGTGTGCTCCTGCGCGGCGAGCTGCTCGGGCGAGAGGTCGAAGTTCACCGACGAGTACTCGCGCAGCTTCGTGAGCCGGTGGTAGCCCTCGATCATGCGCACCGTGCCCGACTTGGAGCGCATGACGATCGACTGCGTGGTGCAGCCGCCCGCCCAGTAGCGCACGCCCTGCAGCAGGTCGCCGTCGGTGACGCCGGTGGCGCAGAAGAACACGTTGTCCCCGGACACGAGGTCGTCGGTGGTGAGCACCTCGTCCAGGTCGTGCCCCGCGGCCTTGGCCTTCTCCCGCTCCTCGTCGTCGCGCGGCCACAGCCTGCCCTGGATGGCGCCGCCCATGCACTTCAGCGCCGCGGCGCTGATGATGCCCTCCGGGGTGCCGCCGATGCCGATGAGCAGGTCGATGCCCGTGTTCGGGCGGGCCGCGGAGATCGCGCCGCCCACGTCGCCGTCGGTGATGAACTGGATGCGCGCCCCGGTCGCGCGGATCTCCTTGACGATCGTCTCGTGGCGGGGCCGGTCGAGCACGCACACCGTGACGTCGGCGACGTCGAGGTGCTTGGCGCGCGCGACGCGGCGGATGTTCTCCCCGATCGGGGCGGTGATGTCGATGACGTCGGCCGCCTCGGGGCCGACGGCGAGCTTCTCCATGTAGAAGACCGCGGACGGGTCGAACATCGCGCCGCGCTCGGCGACCGCGAGCACCGACACCGCGCCCGGCATGCCCTTCGACATGAGCGTGGTCCCGTCGATCGGGTCCACCGCCACGTCGCACTCGGGGCCGGTGCCGTCGCCGACGTGCTCGCCGTTGTACAGCATGGGCGCCTCGTCCTTCTCGCCCTCGCCGATCACGACGACGCCCCGCATGGACACGGTGCCGATGAGCTGGCGCATCGCGTCCACCGCTGCGCCGTCGCCCCCGTTCTTGTCGCCGCGCCCCACCCAGCGGCCCGCGGCCATCGCCGCGGCCTCGGTGACCCGCACGAGCTCCATGGCCAGGTTGCGGTCGGGTGCCTCGCGGCGGCTCTCGCGCGGTCTCACCACACCCTCGGATGTCGTCATTACGCCCTCCTTCCCCCGCGGCACCGGCGGCGCGGGCCGTCTCGAACCCGATCCTCGCAGATGCGCGCGGGGTACGACGTGGTGTCGAAGGGCACAGCAGCGGTGGGCAGGGGGCCGTGGTGCACGATGGGACGGTGAGCTCCCAACCCAGCCCACCGGCGAAGCCACCGCGATCCGCGCTCACCATGCGCGACATGGTCGGTGCGCTCGTCGTGCTCGCGCTGGTGGTCCTCGGCGCGGCGGGGCTCTCGGGTTCGTGCACGTTCGCGCCGACGGGGCCCACCGTCGACCCATCCCGGCTGCCGGTCGTCGACGTCCCCGCCGAGCTCACCCGGCTCGCGCCGGACTCGACGTTCCCGTTGCGCGTCCCCGCGGTCCCCGAGGGCTGGCGGGCCAACGCGGTGGACCGCGCGTCGCTGCCCGAGGGCGGCCGCGTGGTGAGCGCCGGGTTCCTCACCCCCGACGGGCGCTACCTGCGCCTCCAGCAGGGCGACGCCACCGAGGAGGCGATGCTGCACGCGGAGGTGGGAGACGGGCCGGTGGCCGCGCGGGGACCGGTCGACGTCGACGGCCAGCGGTGGGTGGCCTACGACGGCCGACGCGGCGAACCGATCTGGACCACCGAGGTCGACGGGGTGCGCATGCTCCTCACCGGCAGCGGGAGCGAGGCGGACTTCCGCACGCTCGCCGGCGCCGCCGTGCGCGGGGAGGTCCTCGCACCGAACCGGTGAGGCCGGCCGCTCAGCCCGCCTCGCACGCCGCCGCGAGGGTGGCGCCCAGGACGGGGGCGAACTTGAACAGGTTCTCCCCGTGCACCGCGACCACGCGGCCGGCCCGGTGCAGGTCGTACCCGTCGCCGAGACCCGGCGTCGGCGTGCAGTAGACGGTTTCGACGATCCGCGGCTCCACGGCGAGGTGCTCGCGGGCGTAGCCCAGCACCGCCTCCCGGGCGGCCGCGGTGGCGGCGTCCCGCCCGACCTCCCACGCCGTGGCGGCCGGGTCGAGGTGGGCGCCGACGGCCCACCGCCCTGGCCCCCCGGCGTGCTGGTAGGTGCCCAGCCCGGTGGCGGGCAGGTCGATCCAGCTCCGCCACCGCACGCTCGCGTCGACCGGGAACGTGAACCGGGCGTGGTGCTCGAGCGCGGCGGGCAGCGCGATCCCCACCTCCGCGGCCAGCGCCGGCGTGCCCGCCCCGGCCGCCAGCACGACCGCGTCGAACCGGGCGGGCCCGCTGCGGGTCCACACGTGCCCGTCCGCCTCGACCGCGTCGACGGGTTCGTGGCGCAGCGCCCGCGCGGTGGCCCCCACGAGGTGCTCGCGCACCGCGTCGACGTCGACGACCCCGCCGGAGGGGTCGAGCAGCGCCTCCTCCGGCGGCCGGTGGGCCGGCAACAGGAGCCGCTGCGGCTCGACGGGCGTCTCGACCGGCACGCCGGCCGCGGCCATGGCCCGCGCCCACTCCACCACGTCCGCCCCGCTGATCACGCACCCGGACGGGACGATCATGGGGCGCCCCGCGCGCTCGGCCCAGCGGTCGAAGCCGGCGCGCGCGTCGACCGCCCGCGCCACCAGCTCCGGGTCGCGGTGGGCGTAGCGGAAGATCCGCGACGACCCGACCGAGCGCTCCGCCATCGGCGCGTCGGCGCGCTCGAAGCAGACCACGTCGGCCCCGCGCTCCAGCAGGGCCGCGGTGGTCGCGAGCCCCACCACGCCGGCCCCGACCACGGCCACCCGCAAGCCCGCCACCGCTACAGGTACTCCCCGTCGCTGCGATCGTCGGGCCCGGTGGTCGGGAACGGCGCGAACCGGAAGCGGAGGCCGCCCGCGCTCGAGGTGAACGCGTCGGTGTCGGCGTCGCCGCGACCGTGCTTCTCGAGGGTGACGACCCCGCTCGCGTTGATCGCGTCCAGCCGTGCGAGCAGCCGGGCCAGCGCGGTGGCGGCGCCCTCGGGCGGGAACGCGGTCTGGGCCAGGGTGCGGTGCAACGCCGTGACGTTCCAGCCGTCGCGGAACCCGCTGCCGACGGAGGTGGTCAGCACGACGTCGAGCAGCCAATGCGACGGCGTGTCGCCCACGCCCGCCGTCGAATGGGCCTCGATGCCGATGACCTGGTCGGCCCGCACCAGCCCGTCCGAATGGGTCTGCACCCACACGTTCGACAGGCCCACCGCACTCACCTCGCTCGCTCCCGAAGCGGACGTCAGGGACGAGTCTGGCCGATCGCGGCCGCGGTGTCGCCGGTGTGCGCCCGTCCGGTCGTCGCCCGAGCCCGCAACGCGCGCCTGCGCACGACCACCGCGGCGATCACCGACGCGGACGCGAGCACGGGCAAGGGGAACCCCACGACGGCGCCGACGGCGATGTCGACGAGGGGGCCGATCACGGCTACGGCGAACAGCCCGGCGGGCGCGGTCGGGAGCCGGGTCGCGCGCCCGTTCCCGCGCCGCTTCGCCCAGCGGGTGCGCGGCCACGGCTTGACGACCGACAGCCACGCCTGGAAACCCAGCGCGCTCGCCATCGCGATCGTGCCGCCGATGAGGGCGGGCCCCGGCGCGGCGGTGGCGGCGGTCTGGTCGAGCGCGTCCGAGAGCAGGAAGATCCCGGCGTAGAGCTGGACCAGCGTGATGGCGAACTTGGTCAGCACCCACCAGTGCTGGGCGAGCCCCCACGCCGTGCCGAGGGACAGCACGATCCCGGTGGACGCCGAGGCGTTGGCCAACGGGGCGAGCAGGTCGGCGTCGAGGACGTGCGCCATCGCCGTCGCCGCCGCGGCGTCCTGCGGGTGCGTGACGGCGTGGACGAGCAGCGCCACCAGGGAGAGCGCCAGCGCCATCCAGCCGATGGACGACACGGCGTGCAGCCACACCGTCAGCTGGCGCCAGGTTCGATCGTTTCCGGGCACGACCGCGATCCTGCCGCCCGGGGCGGGCGCCGTGATCGGGGATCGACCCCGACCCGACCCTGGTCGTCGGCCTCGGGGTCAGTCGGACGACCCGGCCTCGCCCAGCACCTTCTGCACCCGTTCCCGGGCGCCCGCGAGCTGCTCCTCGCAGCGGCGGGCGAGCGCCTCCCCGCGCTCCCACAGCGCCACGGACTCGTCCAGGCCGAGGCCGCCCGCCTCGAGGGCGCGGACCACCTCGGCGAGCTCGTCGCGGGCCTGCTCGTAGCCCAGCTCGTCGACGGGTCGTTCGGTCATGTCGTGCTCGCCTTCGTCCTCGTCGTACCAGCGCCGTCCCGCACCGCGTCCGGTTCGCCCACGGTGGCGCCGACCGCGCCGTCGCAGACCCGGATCCGCAGCCGGTCACCCGGCGCGACCTCGTCGACCGACCGCAGCACCGGCAGCGGGCCCGCGCCGTCCGTGACCCGCTGGACGATCGCGTAGCCGCGGGCGAGGGTGGCGGCCGGGCCGAGCGCGGCCAGCCGGGCGCGGACGTGCTCGAGGTCGTGGGTGCGCCGCTCCAGCCCGCGCTCGATGCACGCGCGCGCCGCGGCGCGCAGCCGCTCGACCTCCTCGGCGCGGGCGTCGATGGCGCGCAGCGGCTCGGCCAGCACCGGGCGGTTGCGCAACGCCGAGAGGAGCCGTTCCTCCCGGTCCACCCAGCCCGCGAGGGCTCGGCGGGCGCGGTTGCGCAGCTCGGCGATGCGAGCGGTCTCCTCCGCGATGTCCGGCACCAGCCTGCGGCCCGCCTCCGTGGGGGTGGAGCAGCGCACGTCGGCCACGTGGTCGACCAGCGGGGTGTCGGGCTCGTGCCCGATCGCCGAGACCACCGGGGTGCGGCAGTCGGCGACCGCGCGGCAGAGCGTCTCGTCGGAGAACGGCAGCAGGTCCTCGACGCTGCCGCCGCCGCGCGCCAGCACGATGACGTCGACCTCGGGGTCGCGGTCGAGCGCCCCCAGCGCGTCGACGATCTGCGGCACCGCGAGCGGTCCCTGCACCGCCACCGGCTCGATCCGGAACCGGACCGCGGGCCAGCGGGCCTGGGCGTTCGTGACGACGTCGCGCTCGGCGGCCGACGCGCGCCCGGTGATCAGCCCGATGCAGCGGGGGAGGAACGGGGGGCGGCGCTTGCGGGCCGGGTCGAACAGGCCCTCCGCCGCGAGCAGCCTGCGCAGCCGCTCGATGCGCGCGAGCAGCTCCCCGATCCCGACGGCGCGGATGTCGTCGACGCGCAGCGACAGCGTGCCGCGGCCGAGGAAGAACGACGGCTTGCCGTGCACCACGACCCGGTTGCCCTCCGCCACCGCGGGACCGGCGTCGCGGACCAGCCCGATCGGGGCGGTGAGCTGCAGCGACACGTCCGCAGCCGGGTCGCGCAGCACGAGGAACGCCGTGCCCGTGCCTGCCCGGGCCGTGACCTGGGCGAGCTGGCCCTCGACCCACACCGCGCCGAGGCGGTCGACCCACTCGGCGATCTTGCGGGCCACCGTGCGCACCGGCCACGGCTGCTCCGGTGAGGTCGGGGAGCCGCTCACCCTTCGGTGACCGTGGTGATCCGGTTGGAGAGCATCGTGACGTACGGGGCGCGGTTGGCGTGCGTGGTCTCCCACTCGAGCAGCGCCCGGAGCTCGTCGACGCTCAGGCGGCGCAGCCGCCCGCGCAGCTGCGGGATCGTGAGCTCCTGGTAGTTCGGCAGCACGTTCGGCCCGGTGGCCTCGTCGTCGGCGGAGTCGGTGCGCTCGCCTGCGTCACCCGCCGTGTCGCCCGCCGGCTCACCCGAGGTGTCGCCGGCCGCGGCCGACGCGGTGGCCGCAGCCGCCGTCTCCACCGCGGTGTCGGCCTGCGGCTCCGGGTCCCGGTGCGGGCGCAGCTCGGTGACCGCGCCGTTGCCCGACGCGGGCGTCTCGTCCTCGTCGTCGAACGTCGCCCAGCTCGGCCGCTCCTCGACCGGCCGCAGCGTGCTCAAGGCCTGGTCGCCCTTGATCGCCAGCTCGGTGACCTTCTGCTGCACGCGCATGGACGCCTGCAGGGCCTGGCTGACGGCGGTGACCGGCAGCTCGACCACGAGGCGCGGCAGCTCCCTGGCCTGTTCCACGGCGGACACGACGAGGCCGGCGGCGACACGGACCGGCAGCGGCAGCGGACTCATACCCACAGTCTCCCCCGCAGCGGCGCCGGAACAACCCGGGGCCCGCCGCGGGAAGTGCCGTTCGTCCCTGTCGGCGGCCCGGCGGCGGCCCGGTCCGTAGGCTGGGGGCATGTCGGGTGCTACGAAGCGCGTCCTGCTGGCCGCGCCGCGCGGGTACTGCGCCGGTGTCGACCGCGCCGTCGAGGCGGTCGAGCGGGCGCTCGAGCAGCACGGCCCGCCGGTCTACGTGCGCAAGCAGATCGTGCACAACGTGCACGTCGTCGAGACGCTGAGCGAGCGGGGCGCGATCTTCGTCGACGAGACCGACGAGGTGCCGGAGGGCGCGCTCGTCGTGTTCTCCGCCCACGGCGTCTCGCCCGCGGTGCGCGAGCAGGCCAAGGAGCGCGGGCTGCGCACCATCGACGCCACCTGCCCGCTCGTCACGAAGGTGCACGGCGAGGCCAAGCGGTTCGCCCGCGAGGACTACGACATCCTGCTCGTCGGCCACCACGGGCACGAGGAGGTCGAGGGCACCTCCGGCGAGGCACCCGAGCACATCCAGCTCGTCGAGACCGCGGCGGACGTCGCGAACGTGAAGGTCCGCGACCCGGAGAAGGTCGTGTGGCTGTCGCAGACCACGCTGTCGGTCGACGAGACGATGGAGACCGTGCGGGCGCTGCGCGAGCGGTTCCCGTCGCTGCAGGACCCGCCGAGCGACGACATCTGCTACGCCACCCAGAACCGGCAGGTGGCGGTCAAGGCGATGGCGCCGCACTGCGACCTCGTGCTCGTCGTCGGCTCCAAGAACTCGTCCAACTCGGTGCGGCTGGTCGAGGTCGCCCTCACCGCGGGCGCCGGCGCGGCCCGCCTCATCGACTACGCGCGCGAGATCGACGACGCCTGGCTCGAGGGCGTCACCACGATCGGGCTCACCAGCGGCGCGTCCGTGCCCGAGGTGCTCGTGCGCGGCGTGCTCGACCACCTCGCCGAGCGGGGCTGGGAGTCGGTCGAGGAGGTCACCACCGCGGAGGAGACGCTCCGGTTCTCGCTGCCGCGCGAGCTGCGCCCCGCCCGGGCCGCGCGCTAGCGGCGCGGCCGTTGCAGCGCGATCCGCAGCAGGCCGAGCGCGAGGACCGTCCCGGTGGCCCACGCCATCACCGGGAACGCGTTGACCAGTGGCGCCCCGATCACGAGCAGCCGCTCGGCCACCCCCTGACCGGGCCGCGGTGAGCCGGACAGCAGCACCACGACCGGTACCGTTGCCGCCACCAGCAGCGGCGGCTGCACCATCGGCCCGAACAGGCCGCTGCGGCGCACCCAGACCACCGCGAGCACGCAGCCGGCGATGTGGCAGATCGTGAACACCGTGCCCGGGGTGCCGATCCGCGTCAGGTCGACGACCACGCCGATCGCGGTGAGCGCGACCGCGATCCCGACCGCCGCGATCGGCGGTATCCCCAGCACGCTGGGGATCAGGGATCGGTCGGCCATCGGCCACTGGCCGCTCGCGGTTCGCTCCCGCAACGGGCGTTCCGGGGCCGCCGCAGGCTTCGTGCCCGTCGAGGACCTGCGCGCGCCCGCCGTCGCCGGCTCGGCCGCGCGCGGGGATCGCGGCGTCCGGCCCGGATCCGCCGCCGTGCGGGAACCCCGGCTCGGCGAGCCGGACCGGGGGCGGGAGCCGCCGCCGCGCGCGGAGTCGGCGGACGGGCGGCGTCGGGGGATGCGCTCGCCTGCCGGGTCGGTCATCCCGTCACGGTAGCCCGCGACTCATCGCGTCCGTCGCCGCCGGCCCGTTCACCCGGCCGGTCGACCCGGTTCAGCTCGTGCAGCGCGACCAGCGAGTCCGCGGCCGATGCCACCAGCTCGGGCGCGGCGACCGTGCGCGGCGCGCGCTCGACCTGGCTGAGCTCGTCGATCGTGCCGTCGGCCGCCCCGAGGTCGGTGAGCTTGCGGGCCGTCACCAGCACGCGCGCCTCCAGCGACGACACCGTCTGGTTGTAGCTCGCCACCGCGGTGTCGAGGCTCCGGCCGAGCTTGGCCACGTGCGTGCCCATCGTCGCGAGCCTGCTGTGCAGCTCCTTGCCCAGCTGGTGCACCTGCGCGGCGTTGCGGGCGAGGGCCTCCTGCCGCCACGTGTAGGCGACGGTGCGCAGCAGCGCGATGAGCGTGGTGGGGGTGGCGATCACGACGTTGTTCGAGAACGCGTGCTCGAGCAGCGCCGGGTCGGCCTGCAGCGCGGCCTCGAGGAACGGGTCGCCCGGCACGAACAGCACCACGAACTCCGGCGACGGTTGGAACGCCGCCCAGTAGCTCTTCGCGCTCAGCGCGTCGACGTGCTGGCGCAGCTGGCGGGCGTGGGCGGCGAGGCGCTCCCGGTGGACCTCGGGGTCGCGCGACTCCACCGCCTCCAGGTACGCGGCGAACGGCACCTTCGCGTCCACCACGATCTGCTTGCCGCCCGCGAGGTGCACCACGAGGTCGGGGCGCACGCCGCCGTCCTCGCCCTGCCCGACGACCTGGGTGGAGAAGTCGCAGTGCTCGACCATGCCGGCGAGCTGCACGATCCGCTCCAGTTGCAGTTCGCCCCACCGACCGCGGACCTGCGGCGCGCGCAGCGCGTTGACCAGCTGCTTGGTCTCGTCCTGCAACCGCTCCGAGCTGTTGCGCATCGCGCTGACCTGCTCGCGCAGGCTCGCGTACGCCGACTCCCGCTCCTTCTCGACGGTGCGCAGCTGCCCCTCCACCCGCTGCAGCGCCGCGGCCACCGGGTCGAGCAGCTTGCCGATCGCCTGGGCCCGTTCCGCCGCGTCGCCGTCGGCCTTCGCGGCGAGCGCGGCGGTCGCCTCCTTGATCCGGCCCTCGGCCAGCGCGACGAACTGCTCGTTGTTGCGGGCGAGCGCGTCGGCCGACAGCGCCTGGAACGCCTGCTTGAGCTCCGCGTCGCGCCGGGTGAGCAGGGCCTCCCGCTGGGCGCTCGCCTCCCGCTCGCTGCGCAGCGCCGCCTCCGCGGCCGCCGCGTCGGCCTCGGCCTTGCGCAGCCGCTCGACCGTGCGCTCGTAGGTCTCGGTCAGCTCGTCGAGGCGCTGCACGAGGCCGGCCCGCTCGGCGCGCAGGCCCGCGGCGTCCGCCCGCAGCATCGCGGTGGCGTCGGCTGCGGCCTTCGCCGCCTCGGCCGCGGAGACCCGGGTGCGGGTCGACAGGACCAGCCACGCGGCCCCCGCGCCCAGCACTGCGCCCACGATCACGCCGATCAGCAGCACGGATACGGTCGCGGTGTCCATCCGACCAGCGTCACGGACACCTCCGACGATCCGTGGGAGGCACGCGGGCGCGGGGGCGGACTGATCGCCGAACGGTCGAACGGACGGTCGAACGCGCACCCAGCGCGCGACTCGGGCGCACCGAGGGCGCGACTCGCCGATGGGCCAGATCGCCTCCGTGTCGTTCGTGAGAGGGTCTCGCCCGGTCGAATGAGGAGATCGGGCATGTCGGCGACTTCCGTGCGCAGGTCGGGGCTGCTTCGGCTCGGTCACGTCGGCGGTGTCGAGTTCGCGATCGGCAGGACGAGCGAGCCGTGGACGCTGCCGATCGACGTGCTGACGATCTCGGCGAGCCCGGCGCCTCACCTCGGCGTGCTCGGCCGGGCCGTCCGGGCCGCCATGCCGGATCTCGGCTGGGCGGACATCGACTACGGCGCCCTCACCCCCGACACGCCCGTCGAGCTGCCCGTCCCCGAGCCGTACGCGCGGACGCTGCGAACCCGGCTGCGCAGCATCGCGGTCGCGACGGTCCGGGAACCGGGCGGGGGTTCCCGGGGCGGGCGCGCGACGGTCGAGGCCGCGGTGCGGGCGGCTGCGGCCGTGGTGCGGATGGCGGATGCGCGGCCGGTGGGTGCGCTGGGGCTGCCGCTGCTCGGCGGCGAGGCGGCCGGGCTGCCGGTCGAGGAGGTCGCCGCCGCGGTCGTGGCCCGGGTTCGCGCCGTCGTCCGCGACGTGGCGAACCTGCGGTCGGTCGTCTTCGTGTGCCGGGACGACGTCGCCGAACGCGCGATCCGCCAGGCGTGGGACCTCTGGGATCCCGTCGGGCGAAGGCTGCCCGTGTCACCGGCCGCCGAGCGGCTGCTTCGCGCCGTCCTCACCGTCACGCGGGCGAGGTACGCGCCCCGGGCGACCGCCCTCGACGTCCTGCTCGGGGTCCTCTCGGCCGGCCGCCGCGCGCCGAACCAGGACGTCACCGCCGCACTGGTGCGGGCGCTTCCGGACGAGCCGGCCGAGCGGATCACCCGCGCGCTCACCCGTGCGGGTGCGGTCGGCCTCGACTCCGATGCCGTACCCGCCCCGGTGGCGGACGCGCCGGAGCTGGCCGACGTGGTCGGCGCCGCCGAGCGGATCGCTCGGCAGGTCGGCAGCAGCGAGGTGCGCCCGCACCACGTCGCGGTCGTCGCCGTCGACGCGGAGATCCCCGGGCCGGTGCTCGACGCGCTGGGGGCGAGCCGGCAGGAGTTGCGGGACGCCCTGCGCGACGGCGTCGAACGCCATCGGCGGGACGAGTCGGCCGAGGCGTGGGCCGCGGTGTGGACCGGCGGGGGACGGGCCGTCAGGTCGACGCCGTCGGGCGTCCGGTACGCCGACGTGCGGAGCGATGCCGAGAGCGCGGAGGACCGGCTCGGCGTCACCGCGGACGTCAACGCGATGGCGGCACTGCTGGCGTCGACGACCACGTCGCCGCCGCTGTCGGTGGCGCTGTTGGGCGACTGGGGCAGCGGCAAGTCGACGTTCATGAACCTCGTGAGCCGGCGGGTCGCCGTGTTGTGCGGGCACGCCGCGGCCGATCCGGACAGCCCGTACTCGCCGACGATCCGCCAGGTCCGGTTCAACGCGTGGCACTACAGCGACGACCACGTCTGGGTCGGCCTCGTCGAGCACCTGTTCCGGGCGCTGCGCGAGGAGGCGCCGAACCGCTCGGAGGAGGCGCCGTCGGTGGTCGAGCTCGAAGCCCGGCTCGACGCCGCGCGGAGCAAACGGGACCGGCTGGCGGGCGAGCTGCGGCAGATCGACGAGCTGGAGCCCGAGCGCGGCTGGTGGGGCTGGCTGTGGCAGCCGCGGCGCCTCGCCCTGATCGCGCGGGCGGCGAGCCGACAGGCCGTCCACGGCGTCCGGTGGCGCGCGGTTCGGTACGCGGCCGCGTGGGCGGCCCTCGCCGCGGTCGTGTTCGTCGCCGGGACGGCGCTCGGGTCGACGGTGGTCACGTGGTTCGCGGCGGTACCGGTGGTGGCCGGGCTGGTCGCGCCGGTCGTGTCGGTCTGGCGCAGGGCGAACGAGATCACGACGTCCGCGCACCGCAAGCTCGTCGCGGACAAGGAGCGGCTGACCGAGGAGATCGCCGCGCTCGAGGCCGAGCTCCAGCACGCCGACCCGGTGCGCGGCCTGAAAGCGGTCGTCGACGAGCTCAACGCGGGCGACCGGTACAAGCCGTTCCGCGGGCTCACCGGCCAGATCCACCAGGACCTCAGCCGGCTCGACGAGCAGATGAGCAAGCTCGACGAGCGCACCCGCCCACGGATCGTCCTCTACGTCGACGACCTCGACCGGTGCACGTCCGATCGCGTCGTCCACGTGCTGCAGGCGGTGAACCTGCTGCTGAGCACGTCGCTGTTCATCGTCGTCGTGGCCGTCGACCCGCGCTGGCTGCTCGCCGCGTTGGAGGAGCACTACGGCAAGCCGCTCGACGGTCGGGTCCGGGCGCTGGACTACCTCGACAAGATCTTCCACGTGCCGTTCGCGGTGCGGCCGATGAACGACCGGGCCGGGGAGTACCTCCGTTCGTTGCTCCCGGACGTCGAACCGGACGCCGCCGCGCCGCCGGCCCCGCCCTCGGGGGACGGTGCGAGCGAGCCCGCGCCGGCCGAGCACCCCGAGATCGAGCGGAGCGAACCGGCGGCGGTGGCAGCCGAGCCTCGGGACGACGCGCCGTCGGTGGAGGGGGTCGCTCCCCAGCAGCTGCGCATCCGGCCGGAAGAGGCCGAGTTCCTCCCGCGCATCGCCTCGCTCCTGGACACGCCGCGGGCCGTGAAGAAGGCCGTGAACCTCTACGTCCTGCTGCGCGCGGGGATCCCCGACGACGAGCTCGACGCGTTCCTCGGCGACGAGCGCGGCGGGCGGTTCCAGGCCGCGGCGTTGCTCATCGCCGGGATCGTCAGCTGCCCCTCGGAGGCGCGCGGCCTGCTGGAGCGCATCCTGCGGGCCGAGCCCGACGAGCCGATCGGATCGGTTCTGCGCGACGAACCGTCGTCGGTCTGCACCCGGCTCGCCGGGGTGATCGACCGCTTCGCGCACGAGTTCCCCCTGCTCGGCAGGGCCTCCACCTACCAGCCGCTCGCGCGCACCGTCGCCCGGTACGGCTTCGTGAGCTACGCGCTGTTCGACTGACGCGCAGCGCCGCTGCGCCCCGAGCTGCGACTCGCCGACACCGAGCGCGCGACTCGCCGACACCCAGCGCGCGACTCGCGCACACTCAGCGCGCGACTCGCGCGCACCGAGAGCGCGACTCGCCGGGGTGGGGTCAGCCTCGCCCCGACTCGTGGGCCAGCAGCGCCCGCTTCACGTCCACCCCCCAGCGGAAGCCGCCGAGGCTGCCGTCGGTGCGCAGCACCCGGTGGCACGGCACGAACAGCGCCGCCGCGTTGCGGGCGCAGGCCGACGCGGCCGCGCGCACGGCGGCGGGGCGGCCGGACTTGGCGGCGTACTCGGTGTAGGTCACCGGCGCGCCCGGCGGCACCGTGCGCAGCACCTCCCACGCGTGCTCGAGGAACGCGCCCGACCGCTGCCGGACGGGCACGTCGTCGATCGCGCCGAGGTCGCCGTCGTGGTAGCGCACGATCGCGTCGGCCACGGGACCGAGGTCGCCCTCGACCAGCTCGGTGGGCCGCAGCGTCGGGTGGACCTGCGGGAGCAGCTCGTCGAGCCTGCGCGTCCAGCCCGAGGCCAGCACGGCCCCGTCCGTGGCGACGACGGCGGTGAACGGGCCGATCCCCGTGTCGATCGTGGCCCAGGTGGCGGTGCTCATGACGTCCTCCGGTTCGAGGTGGTGGCGGGCGCGGCCCGCCAGAGGTGGGTGGCGGCGTAGGAGCGCCACGGCGCCCAGCCGGCGCCCCGGGCCGTGAGCCCGGGGAGGTCGGACGGGAGGCCCAGCGCGGCGGCGCCGCGGCGCACGCCGAGGTCGGTGGCGAGCAGCTCGTCGGGGTCGCCGAGCAGCCGCATCGCGAGGTAGCCCGCCGTCCACGGCCCGACGCCGGGCAGCGCGCACAGCGTGGCGCGCAACTCGGCGGGGTCGCAGCCGGGGTCGAGCAGCAGCGCGCCGTCGGCCACCGCCCCCGCCAGCCGCCGGACGGTCTCGATCCGCCGCCGCGGCCCGGTGAGCACCTCGGCGCCGCGCTCGGCGATCGCCTCGGGCGAGGGGAACAGCAGGGCGGGGCCGTCACCCGCGAGCGTGTCCGGGAGCCGGTCCCCGAGCGCGGCGGCGAGCCTGCCCGCCGCGGTGCGGGCCGCGGCCACGGACACCTGTTGCCCGAGCACCGCGCGCAGCGCCGTCTCGACGCCGTCGACGGTGCCCGGCAGCCGGATCCCCGGCACCGCGGCGACGGACCGCCCGAGGTCCGGGTCGGCGCCGAGGACGGCGTCGACCGCGACCGGGTCGGCGTCGAGGTCGAGCAGCCTGCGCAGCCGGGCGACCGCGGGCCCGAGGTCGCGCGGGTCCGCGAGCCGCAGCGTGGCGACGACGTGCCCGTTGCGCGGCGCGGGCGTGAGATCGAGCGCCACCGTGGCCGCGCCGTGCGGCAGCCGCAGCGTGCGCCGGTACGTGGAGCCCTCGACCGCCTCGACGCCCTCGATCGCGCGGGCGGCGAAGTACGCGAGCAGCCCCTCGGCGTCGAACGGTGGGCGGTACGGCAGTCGCAGCACGAGCGTGCCGGCTGCGGTGGGCACGGCCCCGCCCCGGCGCCGCCGCGCCTCTGCGCGCAGCGTCGACGGGGGCACGCCGTACACCTCGCGCACGGTGTCGTTGAACTGGCGCACGCTGGAGAAGCCGGCCGCGAACGCGATGTCGGCCATCGCCATCGGCGTCGTCTCGACCAGCAGCCGGGCCGTGTGGGCCCGGTGCGCCCGCGCGAGCGCCAGCGGCCCCGCCCCGAGCTCCGCGGTCAGCACCCGGTTGAGGTGCCGCTCCGAGTAGCCGAGCCGGGCCGCGAGCCCCGGCACGCCCTGCCGCTCGACGACGCCGTCGGCGATGAGCCGCATCGCGCGGGCGGCGAGGTCGGCGCGCAGGTTCCAGTCGGGCGAGCCCGGCACGGCGTCGGGCTGGCAGCGCCGGCACGCGCGGTACCCGCGCTGCTGCGCCGCGCCCGCCGTCGGCAGGAACTCGACGTTGTGCCGCTTCGGCGTGACGGCGGGGCACGACGGCCTGCAGTAGATGCCGGTCGTGCGCACGGCCGTGATGAAGCGCCCGTCGAAACGGGCGTCGCGCGAGGCGACGGCGCGGTAGCAGACGTCCTGGTCCAGCAGCACGACATGGACTCTGCCACCGCCGACGCGCCCGCACTGGCGGAAATCGGACGCGGCCCGCCGGAAGGGTCGTGGGCGGAGGGGAGCGCTAGCCGGCGCGGCAGATCTGGCCGCGGATACGCCCGTCCTCGCAGGCCTCGCGGATCCGTTCGCGCAGCTCGTCCCAGCGGTCGCCGTCGTCGCCCCGCCTCGCGCGCTCCCGCACCTCCTCGCGCTCGCGCTGCTCGGCGCGGGCTTGTTCCTCGATGATCGCGGCGGCGCGCTCGCGCGCGGGGGCGAGGGCGATCTCGGCGATCTGGGCGCCCGTGATCCCGGGCGCGGGCGCCGCCACCGGCTCGACGGGGGCGGGCGCCTGCGGCTGCGGCGGGGACGTGATCTCGGGGACCGGCACGGCCACGGCCTCGTCCTGGTCGGGCATCAACAGCACGGCGCCGCTGCTCGCGACGACCATGCCGAGCGCCGAGGCTGCGAGCGCGAGTCGGGGTGGGAACCGCACAAGATCACCTTTCCACACCGGCGACAGCTCCACCCAGACCATCGATCCGGCTCCGGACGCGTTATGGCGGGGTCCGCGAACGGGCGAACAGGCGCGACGAGCGGTGCCCCGCCGCAGCCCGACCCGCACGCCTGGCCCGGCGAGCACCGCGGCCTCTCGGCGATGCGGGCCCCGGCGGTGGCGGCGAGCGTCGTGCCCGGTTCGCCGCGGCCCCGCGAGACGGGGTAGCCCCCGACGGGAGAACCCTCATCAGCGTCGGGACTACGCTGGAGTCCCGTGTCACTCACCCTCGGCATCGTCGGGCTGCCCAACGTCGGCAAATCGACGCTGTTCAACGCCCTGACCCGCAACGACGTGCTCGCCGCGAACTACCCGTTCGCCACGATCGAGCCGAACGTCGGGGTGGTGCCGCTTCCCGACCCCCGCCTCGACGTGCTGGCGAAGATGTTCTCGTCGGCCCGGACCGTGCCGGCCACCGTGTCGTTCGTCGACATCGCGGGCATCGTCAAGGGCGCGTCCGAGGGCGCGGGGCTGGGCAACAAGTTCCTCGCGAACATCCGCGAGTCGGACGCCATCTGCCAGGTCGTGCGCGTGTTCGACGACCCGGACGTCGTCCACGTCGAGGGCCGCATCGACGCAGCGGGCGACATCGAGACGATCTCCACCGAGCTGATCCTCGCCGACCTGCAGACCCTGGAGAAGGCCCTGCCGCGCCTGCAGAAGGAGGCGCGCACCCACAAGGACCGCCGCCCGGCGTTGGAGGCCGCCGAGCAGGCCGTCGAGATCCTCAACGGGGGCAGGACGCTGTTCGCGGCCGGCGTCGACCGGGCGCCGCTGCGCGAGCTGTCGCTGCTCACGACGAAGCCGTTCCTCTACGTCTTCAACGCCGACGAGGACGTGCTCTCCGACGAGGCCCGTCGCAAGGAGCTCGCCTCGCTCGTCGCCCCCGCCGACGCCGTCTTCCTCGACGCGAAGGTCGAGGCCGAGCTGCTCGAGCTGGACGAGGAGTCGGCCCGGGAGCTGCTGGAGTCGATCGGCCAGGAGGAGCCCGGCCTGCACGCGCTCGCCCGCGCCGGCTTCCACACCCTCGGCCTGCAGACGTTCCTCACGGCCGGACCCAAGGAGGCCCGCGCCTGGACGATCAAGAAGGGCGCCACCGCGCCCCAGGCCGCCGGCGTGATCCACACCGACTTCGAGCGCGGGTTCATCAAGGCCGAGATCGTCTCCTACGACGACCTCGTCGAGGCCGGGTCGATGGCGGCGGCCAAGGCGGCGGGCAAGGTCCGCATGGAGGGCAAGGACTACGTCATGGCCGACGGCGACGTGGTGGAGTTCCGCTTCAACGTCTGACCGGGCTCCGAGCCCCGGGTTCGCCCGCGGCGAAAGCCGCGTCGGTCGCTGCCGGGCACGGGTCGTCTACGCTGTAGACGTGGTCTACAGCGTAGACGCCGTCCGGTCCGCCGGTGCGTGGTTGCACACGGAGACGACCGGTACCGGCCCGCCGCTGGTGCTGGTCCCCGGCGGTGGCGGTGACGCCGAGATGTACGCCGAGGTCGTACCGTTGCTGGCGACGCGGTTCACGGTGATCACCTACGACCGCCGGGGCAACTCCCGCAGCAGGCTCGACGACGCTCGCGTCCCCGTCGCGGTCGCCGACCAGGCGGCCGACGTGGTGGCCGTGCTGGACCACCACGGGATCGAGCGAGCCCACGTCTTCGGCAGCAGCGGCGGGGCGGTCATCGCGCTGGAGGTCCTGGCGAGGCACAGCGACCGGCTGCTGGGCGCGGTGGTGCACGAGCCGCCGCTGGTGCAGGTCCTGCCGGGCAGCCCGGAGCACCGCGAACTGGACGAACTGCGCCGCATCGCCGAGACCGAAGGACCGGTGCGGGGGTTCGTCGCCTTCGCGGCGATGACCATGCCCCGCCCGCCGCGGTGGGTCCGGACCCGCCCGGGCCGCGCGGCGCTGGCCGGGGTGCTGCGGGGCGTGCTGTCCGTCGGCGCGGTGTCGCGCCGGCTGACCGGGCGCGCGCCGGGCGGGATGCAGCGCCTCCTCGGCAACGCCGAGATCCTCTTCCGTCGTGAGCTGCCCGCCTTCTGCTACGACTACGAACCCGACCTCGCCGCGCTCGGATCGAGCGGGGTGCGGTGGTGGTTCGCCACCGGCCGGGACAGCGTGGGCCGCCCCTACCACCGGCCCGCCCACGTGCTGGCCGAGCGGCTCGGCGTGGCCTGCGTCGAGTTCCCCGGCGGGCACACCGCGTACCAGCGGCACCCCGCGGAGTTCGCCCGCCGTCTGACCGAGCTCCTGGCCCCGTGAGCGACGACGCGCACCCCCGCCGGCGGCCGATGCGGCCGACGCTGAGCCGTGAGTACATCGCGGCGACGGCCCTCGCGCTGGTCGACGACATCGGGCGGGACCGGTTCTCGATGCGCAAGCTCGGCGCCGAGCTCGGTGTCGACCCGATGGCCGTCTACCGGTACTTCGCCGATCAGGAGGCGCTGTTCGACGGCATCGCCGAGGTCCTCTTCGACGAGCTCGACGTCGAGTCGCTGCCCTGGGACGGGCCGTGGCGCGACCTGGCCGAGCAGTACACCCACCGCCTGCGGGACGTGCTGCTCGCCCACCCGCACGCCGTGACCATCTTCGCCACCCGTCCCGTCCGCTCACCGGCGGCCATCGAGACCGGCAACCGCATGATCACGGTGATGACCGAGGCGGGCTTCACCCCGGGCGACGCCGTGCGCGTCCTGCGCTGCCTGCGCGAGTTCGCCGTCGGCCACGCCCTCACCCTGGCCGCGCTCCGGCTCGGCGGCGAGCGGCGCAGCCGGAAGCCGCCACCGGACTCGCCGGAGTACAACCTGCTCGCCCGGGGAGCCGACGACGCGGGCGCCTGCGGGCACTTCGAGCTCGGGGTCAGCGCCATGCTCGACAGCTTCGCCCGCCTCGCCGGTTGAGGGTGTCGGTTCTGGCCACGACGGGCGGCCCCGGGGCCGCTCACCGTGCGCGGGCAGACGACGTTGGTCTACACCGCGTTCACGTCGCTCGACGGCGTCGTGGACTCCCCCGGCGGCGCGGGCCGGGCGAGGAGCACCGCAGCGGTGGATGGGTGTTCGCGGACGCCGGGTTCGTGCCCGAGGCGTTCGCCCCGACGTGGCGCGACTCGCAGGACCACGCGGCGAAGTACGTCGTCTCGTCGACGCTCTTGTGAGGACGCGCTCGTCGACGGCTGGGGAGACGACGATCCTGCGCTCCACCGACGAGGTCGCGAAGCTCGAGGAGGGCGACGGCGCAGCGATCTTCGTCCGCGGCGGCGCCGAGCGTGCCCGCAGGCTCTCCGACGCACGCCTGCTCGACCGCTACCACCCGCTGGTCTTCCCGGTGCTGCCCGGTGCGGGCAAGAGCCCGTTCAGCGCCGCCGACCGGGACGAGCAGAACCTGCGGCCGCGCGAATCGCAGAGCGACCCCAACGGCGTCGTGAAGCTGCTGTACGACGTGGTGGGCTGAGCGAGGTCCAGCGCGAGCGCGCCACCGCGGCGCGACCGCAGCTGCGTGGCCGTCCGCCCGACGTAGCGGCGCAGCGCCCGCGCGAGCCCCCTGCGCTCCAGCGTGCGTTCCGACAGGTCGGTGCGGCCGCCGTGCAGCACCTCGGCGACGATCGGCTCCCTGGCCGCGGCGCCGGACCGGACCAGGCGCTCGACGAGGGCCTCCGCGTCGCCGGGGTGCGGCATCTCCCACCCGGGACCGGCGAGGTGGAACGACCTCGCCGTCGTGTCCGGCAGCTCCACCTCGCCGTCGACCAGGGAGGCGATCGGCAGGCCGCGCAGCGTGGTGCCGATCGCGAACTCGATGCCGACGAACACGGCCTCCTTCGGGACGGGGGCCGTGCCCGCGGCGGTCTCGGGGCCGGTGACCGCCCGGTGCCGCCCGTCCTGCTCCGAGAAGACCAGCCCGCACCGGGTTCCCGCCACCGACGTCCTCTCGTCGACCTGCTCGCTCGTGCACGTCCACACGACGTCGATCCGCGGCGAGTCCGACCGGCGGCTGGTGAACCGCAGGTGCGTGCCCGCGGTCTGCAGGCGGGTCACCGCCAGCCGAGCTCCGGGGCGACGTGGGTCAGCACGGCCTCGAGGACGTGGGCGTTGTAGTCCACGCCCAGCTGGTTGGGCACCGTGAGCAGCAGCGTGTCGGCGGCGGCGATCGCCTCGTCCTCGGCCAGCTCCTTCACCAGCTTGTCCGGCTCGCCCGCGTAGGTGCGGCCGAACCGGGCGGTGCCGCCGTCGAGGAAGCCGACCTGGTCGGTGCTGTCGCGCTCCCGCCAGAACAGCCGGCGGTCGAGGTCGTTGACGATCGGGAAGATGCTGCGGCTGACCGAGACGCGCGGCTCGCGGGTGTGCCCGGCGGCCTTCCACGCGTCGCGGAACCGCTGGATCTGCTCGGCCTGCAGCTGGTGGAACGGCACGCCGGTGTCCTCGGTGAGCAGCGTCGAGCTCATCAGGTTCAACCCCTGCTCGGCCGTCCACTCGGCGGTCGCCCTGGTGCCCGCGCCCCACCAGATCCGGTCGCGCAGGCCCGGCGAGTGCGGCTCGATCCGCAGCAGGCCCGGCGGGTTGGGGAACATCGGCCGCGGGTTGGGGCGGGCGAACCCCTCACCCTTGATGACCTCGAGGAACACCCGGGCGTGCTCGCGGGCCATGTCGGCGTCGGTCTGGCCCTCCGCCGGTGCGTAGCCGAAGTAGCGGAAGCCGTCGATCACCTGCTCCGGCGACCCCCGGCTGATCCCCAGCTGGAGCCGCCCACCGGAGATGAGGTCGGCCGCACCCGCGTCCTCGGCCATGTAGAGCGGGTTCTCGTAGCGCATGTCGATCACGGCCGTGCCCAGCTCGATCCGGCTGGTGCGGGCGCCGGCCGCGGCCAGCAGCGGGAACGGGGAGGCGAGCTGCTGGGCGAAGTGGTGGACCCGGAAGTAGGCGCCGTCGGCGCCCACCTCCTCCGCGGCCACGGCGAGCTCGATCGACTGCTGCAGGGCGTCGGCGGCCGACCGCACCATCGAGTGCGGCGAGTCCGACCAGTGCCCGAAGGACAGGAAGCCAATCTTCTTCACGGTTCAACCAACTGCGGCCTCGGGAGCGGCATTCCGCAGGTTCCTACTGGGGAGGCCGGGCCCACAACCCGCGGGGCCTGCGGTGGTGGGTGCCGCGGAACGGCCGGTTCACCGCCTCCTTCACGAACCACCACCCCTCCGCCTCCGTCTCCGCCCACCCGTGCGCGGACTTCCCCTCGTCCACCACCACCGTCCACCGGTAGCGGCCCGACCGC
>NZ_DATGOP010000109.1:0-6959 GCF_035305885.1 Pseudonocardia sp. | reverse complement strand
GTGCCGCAGACGGTCGGGCGCGACCTGCCCTGACGGCCACCCGCTTCCGGGGGCGCCGGCGCTTCAGGGGGCGCCGCCGCTTCAGGAATGTGGCTTTCCTGAAGCGCGGCGTCATGAAAGTGGCTTTCCTGAAGCGCGGCTTCAGGAATGTGGCTTTGCTGAAACCGAGGACCGCGGCTTCGGCGAGGGCTGCTTGCGCCCGCCGCGGCGGTTGGCCCGGCGGTCCTGGGCGGGCTCGCCGTCGGCCGGGCGGGGCGCCGCCTCGTCGTCGTCCTCCGGCCGCGTGCCGTTGGTGGTCGCCTGCTCCGGCAGCGCCGCGCGCGGGATCCCCACCGGCGGGCTGCTCATCTCGTTCGGCGGCGGCGCCATCGGCGTCTCGTGCCGGGGCGGTGACGGGGTGCGGTAGGCCTGCCCCCTGGTGTCGCGGACCGTGCGGCCCTTGCGCATCGTGAGCACCGTGCCGAGCAGCCGCGCCGACACCGCGCGCAGGCTCGCCAGGGCCGCGTCCACCTGGTCCTGCGTGGTCTGGCCGTGCTGCACGACGAGCACCACCCCGTCGGCCCGCGCGGCCACCGCGGCGGCGTCGGACACGGGCAGCAGCGCGGGCGTGTCGACCACGATGAAGTGGTAGTGGCCGCGCAGGTCGTCGAACAGGTCGGCCAGCCCGAACGACGACAGCAGCTGGCTGTGGTCGTGCGCGGTCGATCCCGCGGGCAGCACGTCGAAGCCGCCGCGGCTCCACGGCTGGCGCGCGTACGGCCACACCATCCGCCCGGCGAGCACGTCGGCGAGGCCGGGCACCGAGTCGGAGCCGAGGTAGTCCGCCACGCCCGGGTCGCGCAGGTTGGCGTCGACGAGCAGGACGCGGTTGCCCGCCTCGGCGAGCGTGATCGCGAGGTTGACCGCGGTGGTGGAGGTGCCCTCGCCGATCCGCGGGCTCGTCACGACGAGCACGCCCCGGCCCCGGGCCCCGCCGAGGAACTGCAGGCTGGTGCGCAGCCTGCGGAACGCCTCGGCGCGCGGCGACGAGTACGGGTCGTCGACCAGCAGCGGGCGCGTGGCCGCGCGCCGGTCGTGCGGGACCTCCGCGAGCACGGGGACCTGCGTGAGCTCCTGCAGGACCTCCCCCGAGCGGACCGACCGGTCGCGGGCGGCCCGCACCAGGACGCCGCCGACGCCGACGACCAGCCCCAGCGCCGCGCCGAGCGCCAGGTTGAACGGGACGTCGGGCGACACGGGCGTGTCCACCGGGGTGGCGTTGCGGATGGTCTGGATGCCGATCCGGGCCGGCTCGACGGCCGACGGGGCCGGCTGGCCCGGCGGCGGGGGCGCGGGCGGCTCCCCGATCGGCTGCTCGAGCTGCTCGACGAGGCCCCCGAACTCCGCGGCCAGCGCGTTGGCGATGTCGGCCGCCTGCTGCGGCGTGCCGGCCCGCACCGCTGCCGAGATGACCGTGGTCTCCGGCTCCACGGTGACGGTGATGGCCTCCTCGAGCTGACCCGTGGTCATCGTCAGCCCGAGCCGGTCGATCACCGGCTGCGTGATGCGCTCGTCGGTGAGCAGCGGCGCGTAGGACAGCGCCCGCTCCTTGGCCAGCTCGTTGGCCTCGTACGCGTCCTCCGGCGTCGTCGCCTGCCCCTGCAGGGCGACGTAGAGGGTGACGTCGGCGGCGTACTGCCGCGGCACGAGGTAGGTCGCCGCGCCCGCCCCCAGCAGGCCCAGCAGCACGCACAGCACCACCAGCGCCCACCGCTCGCGCAAGGCCTGCAAGGCTCGCTCAACGGTCATGTTCGCCCCCCGGGAATCAGCCCGTCGACGGGTCGAGTAGTGGAATGAGGGGCCCGCTCGGCCCCCGGTCGGTCGGACAGCGCCGTGACCACCCCGACCAGCCCGAAGAACAGGCCGTACATCGGTGGCCCGGTGAAGGTCACGGTCGCCACGGACTGCACGAGGCACGCGATCGTCCAGCCGGCCGCCACCAGGCCGGCCCACCGGGCGAGCGGCGAGCCCGCGGACAGCCACAGCCGCCGGGCGGCCCGGTGGATCGCGAACAGCCCGATCGCGAACGCGGCGAAGCCGAGGAACCCGGCCTCGCCGATGATCGCGGGCCATTCCGTGTCGGTGAGGAAGCGGCCGTTCTCCTCGCCCCGGCCCAGCCCCCAGATGTCCGGGTAGCCGCGCTCGACGTACTCGGGGCTGTAGGTCTCGGCGGCGACGGCCGACCCGAACCGGCCGAAGCCCGCCCCGGCCGGGAAGTGGTCGGCGGCCACGGCGAACGAGTCGCGGGTGAGGACCGTGCGGGCCTCCGGGTCGCCGTGCGGGTCGAGGTAGTCCTCGTAGGTGGCGGTCACCACCGCCCCGATCGGCTCGGCCAGCACGAGCGCCCCGAGCGGGATGCACACCGCGATGGCCAGCAGCGCCCCCGTCGACCGGCCCACGGCCTTCACCCACATCCAACCCGCCGCGAGGCTGCCGATCGCGGTGCGGCGCGCCGAGGACACCGCGGCGGCGGCGGTGGCGAGCAGCAGCGCGAAGCTGAGCGGCCCGCGGCGCACCGCGATCCGCCACGCGGTGACCGCGATCGCCGACAGCGCCATGAACTGCCCGAGGTCGATGGGGTGGCTGAACGGCCCGACGAGGGACGGCAGGAACCCGCGCGACTCGATCGCGTTCGCGTCGCTCGCCATCACCGCCGCCCACGGGCCCGGGAGCAGGGCGTTGAGCGCCGTCGCCACCAGGCAGGCGACCACGAGGCCCGCCCCGGCCCGCGCCGCGACGAGCAGGTGCCGCTCGGTCCAGTCGACCTGGGCGACCGCCCACGCGAACACGAGCCCCTTGCCGATGACGACCGCGCCCGACAGGTACGTCACCGGCTCGACGCCCAGCACGACGCCGCTGAGCAGGCCCGCCGCCGCGAAGCCCGCGAACCACCACTGGCCGGGGAACGCGCGCAGCCGCCCGCCCCCCGCGATCCGGCGCAAGGGCAGGACGACGGCGCACAGCAGCACGAGCGCCTCGTCCAGGTAGCCGAGCGCCGCGATCGGGAACAGGTGCTCGATCGGGCGGACGAACAGCACGGCCAGCACCGTCACGCCCACGGCCGCGCCGGGCGCGAGCGCCGCCAGCGCGACCGCGGCCGCCCCGCCGACCGCGCCGAGCGCGGCGACCGGCCAGGCGACCGCGCCGACGCCCAGCGCGGCCGCGGCGAGCGGCCACGGCCACGCCGAGATCGCGCGGGCGGTCGACGGCGTCACAGCCGGTCGACCCCCGGTGCGGTCAGCCGGTTGCGGGTGTCGAGCACCTTGCCCGCGTGCCGCTCGACGAGGTCCCAGTCGATGTCGTCGTGGTCGGTGAGGACCACCACGACGTCGGCGGCGTCGAGGGCCTCGGGCGTGCAGTCGACCAGCTCCACCCCGGCCGGCACGTCGGCGGCGGTGACCTTCGGGTCGATCGCCGTGAGCTGCGCGCCGAGGTCGGCGAGCCGGTGCGCCACCGGCACCGCGGGCGACTGGCGGGCGTCGCCCGAGTTCCGCTTGTACGTGAGCCCGAGGAGCAGGACCCGGCTGCCGTTGACCGCGAGCTTGCGGCGGTTGAGGTGCTCGGTGACCCGCGCGGCCACGTAGGCGGGCATGTTGTCGTTGACGTCGTTGGCGATCTCCACGAACCGGAACGTGCGCCCCAGTGAGCGGCGCACCCGCCACGACAGGTAGGACGGGTCGATCGGCAGGCAGTGGCCGCCCACGCCGGGCCCGGGCGTGAACTTCATGAACCCGAACGGCTTGGTGGCCGCCATGTCGACCACGGACCAGACGTCGATGCCGAGCTCGTGGCAGTACACGGCCAGCTCGTTGACCAGCGCGATGTTGACGTGCCGGAAGGTGTTCTCGAGCAGCTTGGCCATCTCGGCCTCGCGCGTGCCCGGCGCGGGCACCGTGTGGTCGACGATCGTGTCGTAGAACGCCCGTACGGCCGCCGCGGACGCCTCGTCGACCCCGGAGACGATCTTCGGGGTGTTCTGCAGGTGCCAGGTGGGGTTGTTCGGGTCGATCCGCTCCGGGCTGTAGCCGAGGTGGAAGTCCGTGCCCGCGGTGAGCCCCGAGCCGGCCTCGAGGATGGGCCCGAACACCTCCTCGGTGGTGCCGGGGTAGGTCGTGGACTCGAGCACCACCGTGGCGCCCTTGGTCAGGTGCGGGGCGAGCAGGCTGGCCGACTCCTCGATGAACGACAGGTCCGGGGCGCCGTCGCGCAGCGGCGTCGGCACGCACACCACCGCCGTCCGGAAACCCGCGAGGTCGCCTGTGTCGTCGGTGGGCCGGAACCGGCCGGTCGCCAGGCACGCCGCGATGTCGGAGTCGGTGATGTCGTCGATGAAGCTCTCGCCGCGCCGCAGCTGGTCGACGCGCTGCTTGTCCAGGTCGAAGCCGACGACGTCGTGCCCGACCTGCACCGCGCGCACGGACAACGGCAGGCCGACGTACCCCTGGCCGACGACGGCAACGGTCATGGTGGTTCCCCCTCAGCAGAAGTAGCGGTAGAGGAGCGCGCCCGCCCGCGCGGTGATCTCGTCGGGCACCGACGGCTCGGTGAGCAAGCGGGTCAGCTCGCCCAGCTGCCGGGTGAACTCCTCCTGCTCGGGCGCCTGCAGCCAGGTGCCCGAGCGCAACGTGACGATGCGGCGCTCGTCGCTCGCCCACTTCCTCTTGAACCCGATGAGGCCGGGCTGGTCGAGGTCGGACAGGCCCCAGTCGACGAGCCGCATGCCGCGCTCGACGCCGCGCCGGATCCCGGTCCAGTAGATGGCGTCGTTCGGGCGTGCCCGCAGGTGCTCCGGCGCCGAGGCGCCGAACTTGTAGTAGAGGACGTCGTCCCACTCGAGGAACATCGCGCCCGCGATCACCTCGCCGCCGAGCGTGGCGAGCAGCGTGACGCAGCGGCCGCCGTCGTGGAACTCGTGCCAGATGTTCTCGAAGAACTCCGGCGGCTGCGCGAGCAGCCGGTACTTCTGCTTGCGCAGCCCGACGTGCAGCCGGTGGAAGGCGCGCACGGCGTCGAGGTCGTCGCGAACCTCCACGCGCACGCCCGCCCGCTCGGCCGCCGCGATGTTGCGCCGAGACGTGCCGGACAGCCGCCGGTGCAGCTCGTCGATCCCGGCGTCGAGCGGGGTGCCGTGCCACGCCGCCTCGCCGACGGCGCGCATCCGCGGCTCGGCCGACGCGGGCGAGGAGTCCAGGCAGCGCACGGTGAGCTGGTCGCCGCCGGTCTTCGCCGCGTCCAGGAGCTCCCCGAAGATCGCCGCGTCCGGCACGAGCGGGTCGGCGCGGTCGGAGAAGGGCAGGCTCGACAGCCGCCTGCCGCGCACGTCCTCCACCGCGACCCAGGCGAACCCGCCGACCGGCTCCCCGGTGGCGTCGAGCGCGATCCGCGCCTCGGGTGTGAACCCGTAGGTGCGGCACACGGCCTCGATCCACGGCGGCGAGGTGAACAGGCTCCCACCCGGGCCCGCGGCGAGCCTGCGCCACCGCGGGTCGGTGACGGGGTCGGCGGGGACCACGGTCTGCGCGTTCATGAGCCCAGCTCGAACGCTGGTACCTCGGACACCCGGCGCACCGCCGTCGACAGCGTGGCGACCAGGTCGTCCACGGTGATGTCGTCGGGTGCGCGGTGCAGGGCGAGCCCCCGCGCGGCCAGCTCCTCGGCGAGCTCCCGCTGGTGGTCGTCGGCCGCCTCCCCGAACTCGGCCTGCCGGCTCACCATCACCGCGTACCGGCCCGCGGCGAGGTTGGCCAGCGCCGAGCCGGTGCCCGCGTGGCTCACCACGATGTCGGCCTCGGCCAGCGCCGCGGTGAGGTCGGCCGCGGGAAGGAACGGGGTGGGGGTGAGCGGCAGGTCGTCGACCGGGGTGCAGCCGGTCTGCCACAGGACGTCGACCGGCCTGCCGAGGGCCTCCTCGAGCGGACCGCCGGGGGCCAGCAGCTTCGACAGCGGCAGCACGAGGCGGCGGAACGGGAACTCGGCCGCCGTGCCGACCGTGACCACCACCTTCACCCGGTCGCGGAGCTCGCGTCGCGCGGGCACCGGTTCGTAGGCGTCGAAGCCGTTGCCGCCGTAGCGCCACGGACCGCCGCTCCACGCCTTGGACTGGGTGTAGGTGCGCACCCGGGGCACCCAGCGCAGGATGCGGCCGGTGAGCGAGGGCCCGCCCACCCGGGCGGCGCTTTCGATGTAGTGGCACTCCACGCCGCGCGCGGCGAAGTAGGGCAGGTAGCCCAGCGCGATGCCCGAGCCGGTCGACACCGCGCGCGTGGGCCGCCGCTCCCGGAAGAGCCGGTGGGCGTGGCGCAGGCAGCGCAGCACGCCGCGCACGTCCTTCTGCCCGACGTACGGGACGTACTCCACGTCGCGGCCCGCCAGCATCGAGGTGCTCTGCTCGTTGGCGTGGGTCACCCAGACCGAGTCCGGGTCGGGCGGGATCCGGTCGGCCAGCCCGTGCAGCTGCGTGAGGTGGCCGCCCGTGGTGGCGACCAGCACCGTGGTCATCGCGCCCCACCCCCGCCGAGCAGCGCCGGCACGGTGCGCACCAGGATCTCCAGGTCGCGCGCCAGCGTGCGCTCCTGCACGTAGCGGACGTCGAGGCGCAGCATGTCGAGCGTGCCCAGCGTGCTGCGCCCGCTGACCTGCCACAGGCCGGTGAGGCCGGGCGGCACCTCGAAGCGCGCCTGGTACTCGGGCGGGAACATCTCCGCCTCCCACTCCAGGCAGGGCCGAGGCCCCACGAGCGTCATGTCCCCGCGCAGGACGTTGATCAGCTGCGGCAGCTCGTCGATCGACAGCTTGCGGATCCAGCGGCCGACGGGCGTGACGCGCGGGTCGCGGCGGACCTTGAACACCGGGCCGCTGGCCTCGTTGAGGGCGGCCAGCTCTGCCTTGCGCTTGTCGGCGTCGACGTACATGGAGCGGAA
>NZ_DATGOP010000108.1:0-23842 GCF_035305885.1 Pseudonocardia sp. | reverse complement strand
CGGGGGGATCGGCGGTGCGGCTGGCGTGCCGCCCGGAGGGGCCGCGTTCGGTGGGGCCGGCGGCAGCGCCCCGTTCGGCGGGGCCGGGACGGGTGGCACGTCGGCGGGCGGCACCGGGGTGGGCCCCGGAGGGGCGGCCGGCGGTACCTCGGCCGGCGGCGTCGGGGGTGCCACGGCGGGTGGTGGCGGCGCTCCTGGGGCAGCGCCAGGGGGTGGGGTCGAGGCGTCGGTGACGACCGTGACCTGCGGCGGCAACGTCCAGAAGTCCATGTTCCGGCGGTTCACGTACGAGTCGCTCGTGTACCGGTTCATGAGATCGACGGCCCGAGCCGCGTCGTTGGCCGCCTGCTCCTCCACCGCGCGGAGATCGTCGAGTCCGTGGAAGAAGTACGTGGGGTCGTTCAGCGCCTCTTCGATCTCCGCGTTCCACTGCGCCGTGGGTGGCGGCGGCATCTCCGCCCGCAGCTTCTGGGCCTGCTCGGCCTGCGTCTGGACCGCGCTCGCCGTGATCCTCGCGTCGTTCGCCGCGTCGAGCGCCCAGCGGCCGAGTGGGGTCATCGCGCCCCGAGTCGCGTCCGCGGCGGAACCCGCCCACCCCGACTCGGAGCCGTTCAGCGCCGCCGTGATGCGCTGGTCGATCCGCTCGATGAGCTCCGCCGTCCGCGTCCACGCGTCCACCGCCGCCGCCGAGATCGCCGCGCCGGGGCCCTGCTGCACGGCGTCGTAGATCTCCTGGTGGCTGCGCCCCTCCCAGCGGATGTCGCTCACGCCAGGAACCTCTCGGCGTTTACGTCTTCGACCTGCAGATAGCTCGTCTCGATCGCCTTGAGGCTGTCCAGAACCCGCAGCAGCTCCTGTTCGTATTGGCGCATCGCCACCAGTGGGCCCTCGGCCCCGCTGATGACCCGGGCGTCGTAGTGCGCTACGACCGCTTTGCTCGTGTCGTCGCCCAGCCATGGCTGGCGGATGAGGGCCTCGTCCTGCAGCGCGACGAGGTGAGGAGTCAACTCTGCAAGCCCTTCCTCGAAGGCCGCACGGACTGCCGGGATGGCGTCGAGCTGAACACGCAGCAACCCAGGAGGGTGTCTTCCAGGCATCTGCACTCCTTTGCCCTGTTCGCAAGAGGGTAGGGCGATCAGCAGCAGGCCAGCCGGGGAACAGCGGAGATCGTGTGCGATTGCGAACAGCAGGACGTCAGCGGGTTGTCAGAAGAGTGCTCAGGACGTGGTCAGCGACCACGGCCGCGTCATCACACAACTGTTCTTGCGGAACCGGAGGCGTTCCGCCACCGTCGGCGAACCGCACGTCGATGAGCTGACCGGGGGCGATGTCCAGGACGACCGAGCACCACTCCGTAAAGCGCCGCGGTACTGCGGTCAGTCCGGGGAAGCCTTGGATCTCGACCGGGCGAACGTCCACATCGAGGTCGTCTCCTGTGTACCGCTCGATTCCTGTGGTCGAGACCAATGACACGGCCGTCCAGATAGCGCGTGGTTCGAACCCCCGGACCGTGCACGACGGTACATCGCCGCCGGGGTAGAGGCTCGTCCGGCGAACGTCGTGCACCGGCCGTCCGTCCAAGCCCAGCTCAGCCCGTTGGTCTTCTGTGAGGAGGCTGCAGGGATCCACGCCGTCGATGCGGACATCGCGTGGCCGCGTTTGAGCGGTGGTCGTGGGTGCCGCGGGTTCGGCTTGGCCGCTGGTGGTGCAACTAGTGAGGAGGAACAGGACCACGACGACAACGGCACCCCGCAGGCTGGCCACGCGTGCACGGTAGCGGTCCGATCACCCTGTGGTGTGAGATCCGGCGGAGATCACCGCTTGCGCAGATCCGCACGGAGTCTCTTGGGCCGTCGCGGGCGTCGGTCACGCCAGGAACCTCTCGGCGTTCGCGTCGTCGACCTGCGGATAGCTCGTCTCGATCGCCTTCAGGCTCTCTAGGATGCGGGTGAGCTCCTGTTCGTATTGCCGCATCGCCACAAGTGGGCCTTCTGCGCCTGCGATGACCCGGGAGTCGTAGTGCGCCACGACCGTTTTGCTCGTGTCGTCGCCCAGCCACGCCTCAGCGATGATCGCCTCTTGCTGAAGTCGTAGGAGGTGCGGACGTAGTTCCGTCAACGCCTCTTCGAACGCGGCCCGAACGGCTGGCACCGCCTCGAGCCGTACACGGAGCAACCCAGCCGTGTCCTTACCGGGCATACGCACCCCTCACATCGCGATGCTGGCCAGGCTAAGGAACGTGGCCGCATCAGAGCCCGATCCCGCTGAGATTGTTCGCGCTTGGGAACGTCTTCAGCCGTCCGAGAGAAGCGTCTCCATCACCTGGTCCGCGACCGCCGCCGCGTCGGTGCAGAGTTGGTCCTGGGGGACAGGGGGTGTCCCGCCGCCGTCCGCGAAGTGCACGTCCAGCAGCTGGCCTGGGGCGACGTCCACGATGACCGAGCACCACTCGGTGAAGCGTTGCGGTCTCGCGGTCACAGCGGGGAAGCCACGGACCGTTGCAGGTTGAATGTCGACACGGAGGTTGTCCGCCGAGTACCGCTCGATACCGGTGGTGGTGACAAGGCTCAGGCCGACCCAGACGTTCCGTGGCTCGAAACCGCTGATGGTGCAGGACGGGACGTCCCCGCCCGGGTAGAGGCTTGTTGGGCTGCGGTCGAGCACCGGTCTCCCGTCCAGCTTCAGTTCCGCGCGTTGGTCCTCGGTGAGCAGGGTGCAGGGGTCGATTCCGTCAAGGCGGATGTCGCGTGGCCGCTCCGGTGTGGTCGCCGAGGGCGCCGCGGGTTCCGCCTGGCCGCTGATGGCCGTGCACCCGGCGAGGAGCAACAGGGTCATGATCAGCAGTGCACCCCGCACGGACACAGGAGCACCGTAGCGGCCCGATCACCCTGTGGTGGTAGATCCGGCGGAGATCACCGCTTGCGCCGGAACCGCACGAGCCCTTCCTGGACGGTCGTCGCGACGAGCCGCCCGTCCTGCGTGGTGAACCGCCCGGTCGCGAGCCCGCGGGACCCGGAGGCGCTGGGGGAGTAGCAGGTGTAGAGCAGCCACTCGTCCGCGCGGAAGGGGCGGTGGAACCACATGGCGTGGTCGAGGCTCGCCATCTGCAGCCGGTCGACGGGCACGTCGTGGCGGGCGACCACCGAGCCGAGCAGGGTCATGTCACTCGCGTAGGTGAGCAGGCAGACGTGCAGGAGGGGGTCGTCGGGGAGGGTGCCGTCGGCGCGCATCCACACCCGCACCGGCGCGTCGGTGCCGCCCTTCCGCGCGGTCGACCAGGAGGGCTCGTCGACGAACCGCATGTCGATCGGCCGCGGGGTGCGGGCGAGCCAGCCGCCGTCGTCGCCGCGGACGACCCGCTCCCCGAACGTGAGGAGGGTCTCCGGGGCGGGCACGTCCGTCGGGGCCGGGTCGCTGTGGTCGAGCCCGTCCTCGGCCACCTGGAACGACGCGGAGAGCGAGAAGATCGCCTCACCGTGCTGGATCGCGAGCACCCGGCGGGTGGTGAACGAGCGGCCGTCGCGCACGCGCTCGGTCTCGTAGATGATCGGGACGCGGGGGTCGCCGGGGCGGAGGAAGTAGGCGTGCAACGAGTGCACGCCCCGGTCCTGCGGCACGGTCCGGACGGCGGCGACGAGGGCCTGCCCCGCGACCTGGCCGCCGAACACCCTGGTCGGGCTCTCCGGCGGGCTGACCCCGCGGAACAGGTTGACCTCCAGCTGCTCGAGGTCGAGCAGCTCCACGAGCTTGTCGAGCACGGCCTGGCCGCGCGGCACGCCGTCGGCGTCGGTCTCGGGAACGGCGGGCGAACGCGTCACGAGCGCATCTTCTCAGGGGCGGCGCTGCGGAACGCGCGCTGCTCGTCCGCGATCGCCCGCAGGTACTCCACCACGGCGGCGTGCTCCTCCGGGCGGAGCGCCTCCGCGACCCGGTCGAACCGGGTCAGCAGCGGGCCCAGCTCCGCCATCACCGCCTGCCGGCCCGCCTCGGTGAGCTCGAGGATCACGCGCCGCCGGTCGCTGGGATGGCGGACGCGGCGGACGTGGCCGGTCGCCTCGAGCCGATCGACCAGCTCCGTGGCCGACGCGGAGCGCATCCCGAGGCGGTGCCCGAGCTCGACCGGTCCCAGCGGCTCGGGGGACTCGGTGAGCACGCTCAGCGCGCGCACGTCGTTGTAGGGCAGGCCGAGCCGGGCGGCCAGGACGTGGCCCGCGTCGGCGGCGCCGCGCATCACCTCCCACAGCGCCCACGTCGCCTCGGCCGCCGCCCAGCGGGCGCGCTCCCTGGATTCGATCTCGTCGGGCACCCGGCCATGCTACTGTTGCTAGGCAGCCTAGCTACTTGGGAGCCGAAGTGTTGGACCCGTTCGCCACCACCATCCGCCTGATCGACGAACCGGGCACGGCCGAGGCGCTGCGCGCCGCCGGTCCGGTCGTCCGGGCGGAGGCGCCCGCAGGCGGGCCCGCCTGGATCGTCACCGACGAGGAGCTCGCCCGGCGGGTGTGCTCCGACGACCGCGTGGTGAAGGACCCGGCGTACGCACCCGAGACGTGGGACCGGTGGAGGGCGGGGCTGGAACCCACGGCCGCCGAGCAGCCGTCGCTGACCACGCTGGACGGCCCGGCGCACGCCGCGCTGCGCAAGGCGCACGCCCCGGTGCTGTCGGCGAGGCGGGTGCAGGCGTGGGGCGACCGGATCACGCAGATCGCCCGCGAGCAGCTCGCGGCGCTCGACGGCGAGGTCGACCTGATGGCCGACTTCACCACGCGGTACCCGCTCACGGTGGTCTGCGAGCTGCTCGGCGTGCCCGCCGACCGCGTCGACCAGGCCGTCGCGGCCTGCGCGCGGATGCACGACGACTACGGCCCGGCCCAGTTCGCCGGGGTGATGGGGGCGTTCGCCGACCTCGCCAAGGCCGCGCTCGAGCACGGTGGCGTTGCCGCCGAGCTGCGCGACCGGATGCCGGGTGAGATCACCGAACAGCAGTTGCACTACCTGCTGTTCGGGATCATGTGGGCCAGCCAGATCACCACGGACGCGGCGCTCGGGTTCCTCGTCGCCCGGGCGCTCGGCAAGCCCTCGGACGACCCGGTCCGCGACGCCCTGCGGCAGCACCCGCCCGCCACCTACACGCTGTGGCGGTTCACCCGCACCGAGATCGAGCTGGCCGGGGAGCGGCTCCCCGCGCGGGCCCCGCTGCTGGTCGACATCGCCGGCATCAACGCGGCCGGCGGGGACCTCACCTTCGGCGCGGGCCCGCACTACTGCATCGGTGCCCAGCTCGCCCAGCTGGAGCTGCGGGCCGTGGTCGACGTGCTCGCAGCGGACTTCCCGCAGGCGCGGCTGGCCGTGCCGTACGAGCAGCTGCGCCGGGTCGACCGGGGGGTGCAGGGCAGCCGCCTGGTCGAGCTGCCGGTGCTGCTGCGTGGCTGAGCAAGGCTTCCCGCGCGCGACCGGCGCGCACCCAGAGCGCGACTCGCCGGCACCGAGGGCGCGACTCGCGGGCGCTCAGAGCGCGACTCGCGGGGTGG
Source organism: Pseudonocardia sp. (assembly GCF_035305885.1). GTDB lineage: Bacteria > Actinomycetota > Actinomycetes > Mycobacteriales > Pseudonocardiaceae > Pseudonocardia. The sequence goes on along the minus strand of NZ_DATGOP010000108.1, from coordinate 18,311 downwards.
GGCAGGGCTCGAGCGGGTGCACCCACTCCTCCTCGCCGACGGACGGGTTGCTCGGCAGCGGCTGGCGCCTGCCGGTCGGGACGAAACCGGCGCGTCGGTAGACGGAGGCGGCCGCGGCGTTGCCGTCGGCGACCCAGAGCCCGACCTCGCACGCCCCGTCGGCAGCCGCCCAGTCGAGCACCGCCCGCACGAGCCGCCCGGCCACCCCGCGGCCGCGGTAGGCCGGGTGGACCCACATCGAGATCAGGTCGCGGCGGTGCGGGATCCCGTCGAAGGACGGGAGGCCGGCCGCGAGGCCCACCGGGTCGCCGGTCACCTCCGCGACCCACCACGCTCCACCGGCGATGCGGTCGCGCCAGCGGTCATCCGGATCGGACCGCTCCCGGTCGAAGCTGGAGGCGAAGGCGCTCGGCGCGTCCCGCAGGGCCTGCAGGCGCAGGTCGCGCAGCACACCCCACTCGGGTGGGGTGAGCCGGCGGACGCTGACCTCCGTCAGGCGTGGTCCTCCTCGCCCAGGCGGTGGACGCGGATGAGGTTGGTGGAACCGACGGTCCCGGGCGGCGAACCGGCCACGATCACCACGAGGTCGCCCGGCTGGAACCGGTCGATCGAGAGCATCGCCTGGTCGACCTGGCGCACCATCGCGTCGGTGGAGTCCACCGACGGGACGAGGAACGTCTCGACGCCCCAGCTCATCGCCAGCTGGCTGCGCACCGCGGGCTCCGGCGTGAACGCCAGCAGCGGCAGCCGGGTGTGCAGGCGCGCGAGCCGGCGCACGGTGTCGCCGGACTGCGTGAACGCCACCAGCGCGCGGGCCGACAGGCGCTCACCGATGTCGCGGGCCGCGTAGGAGATCACGCCCCGCTTGGTGCGCGGCACGTGGTTGAGCGGCGGGACGCTGACCGGCCCGTCCTCGACGGCCTCGATGATCTGGGCCATCGTGGTGACCGACTTGATCGGGTAGCGCCCGACGCTGGTCTCGCCGGAGAGCATCACGCAGTCGGCGCCGTCGAGCACCGCGTTGGCGACGTCGGACGCCTCGGCGCGGGTCGGCCGCGAGTTGGTGATCATCGAGTCCAGCATCTGCGTGGCCACGATGACCGGCTTGGCGTTCTCGCGCGCGATCTGGATGGCGCGCTTCTGCACCAGCGGCACGTGCTCGAGCGGCAGCTCCACGCCCAGGTCGCCGCGGGCGACCATGATGCCGTCGAAGGCGAGGACGATCGCCTCCAGGTTGTCGACCGCCTCCGGCTTCTCCAGCTTCGCGATCACGGGCAGCCGGGCGCCGTGGCTGTCCATGATCTTGTGGGTCATCTCGATGTCGGCGGGGCTGCGCACGAACGACATCGCGATGGCGTCGACCCGCAGGCCGAGCGCGAACTCGAGGTCGGCGCAGTCCTTCTCGGACATGGCCGGCACCGAGACGTTCATCCCGGGCAGCGAGATGCCCTTGTTGTCGCTCACCGGGCCGCCCTCGGTGACCCGGCAGACGACGTCGTTGCCCTCGACCTTGACGACCCGGAGGGCGACCTTGCCGTCGTCGACGAGCAGCCGGTCCTCGGGGCGGGCGTCGTTGGCGAGGCCGGAGTAGGTGGTGGAGACGCGGTCGTGGGTGCCGGCCACGTCGTCGACGGTGATCCGGACCTCCTCGCCGGTCCTCCACTCGACGGGGCCGCTCGCGAACCGCCCGAGGCGGATCTTCGGCCCCTGCAGGTCCGCCAGAATCCCCACGGCGCGGCCCTCCGCGTCGGCCGCGGCGCGAACCATGTCGTAGACGCGCTTGTGGTCGTCGCGGTTGCCGTGGCTGAAGTTCAGGCGGGCGACGTCCATCCCCGCCTGCACGAGCTCCCGGATCCGGTCCGGCGACGCGGTGGCGGGACCGATTGTGCAGACGATCTTGGTACGTCGGCTCACACGAGCGAGTCTAGCGCGGCTACTGAAACGATCCGGTGACGGATCCAACATCGATTGCGCCTCAGTCCTCGGCGCCCGTCTCCGCCACGAGCCCGGCGGCTTCGATGCCCGCCAGCGCCGCCGCCTCGTCGTTCAGCGAGGTGTCGCCGCTGATGCCGACGGCGCCCAACAGGTTGCCGTCGGCGTCGCGGATGAACACCCCGCCCGGGACCGAGACGACCTTGCCCCCGGAGAGGGCGACGATCGTGGTGTAGAGGTCGGGGGCGGCCTCGGCGCGGGCGGCCAGGGCGCGGTTGTTCATGCCCATGCCGAGGATCCCGTAGGCCTTCGCGGTCGCGAGGTCGGGCCGCAGGTAGCCGGATCCGTCCTGGCGGGCGAGCGCGACGAGCGCGCCACCGGGGTCGAGCACGGCCACCGTCAGGGGCTGGAAGCCGTGGTCGGTGCCGTACTGCAGTGCGGCGCGCACGATGGTCTGAGCCTGGTCGAGGGTGATCGGCATGGGGCCGATCCTGCCCCCTCCGCCGGATTCAGCCCACCCGGGTGAGCCGCACCAGCGGGATGACCCGGTCGCCCGCGGTGCGCTCGTAGTCGGCGAACCCGGGGCGCTCGGCCACGACGCGCTTCCAGAACTCGTCGCGCTCGGCCCGGGGGAGCTCCTCGGCGACCGCGGTGTAGCGCTCGGCGCCGACCTCGACCTCGATCTTCGGGTTGGCCTTGAGGTTGAAGTACCAGGCCGGGTGCTTCGGCGCGCCGCCGTTCGACGCGACGATCACGGTGCGCTGGTCGTCCTCGGGGAAGTGGACCAGCGGCGTGACGCGCTCGGCGCCGGACCTCGCGCCGACGTGGTGGACGAGGATCATGGGTACGCCCTCGAACATGCCGCCGACGCGGCCGGAGTTGGCGCGGAACTCCGCGACGATCTTCTCGTTCCAGTCGCTCATTTTTCCCTCACCACAGCAGCAGGATCCCGGCCGCGACGACCACGGCCGCCGCCGCGAGCAACCAGAACAGCGCCACCCACATTCCCCGGGGCACCCACGTGAGCGCGCCCAGCATGTCGGCGTCCGAGGCGCCCCTGCGCCGGGTGAGCCGCAGCTCGTGCACCGCGCGCACGCCGCCGAACACGAGGAACCAGCACAGCGCCGCCGCGAACCCGTCCTGCAGCCGGGGCGTGCCCCACCAGGCGACGGAGCCGACGAGCGCGCCGGTGGCGAGCACCGCGAAGACGCCGAAGGCGTTGCGGACGTGGAACAGCGTGGCCACGAGCAGGGCGGTCGCGATCCACAGCATCAGCGCGGTCTGCTCGGCGGCCACCAGCAGGGCGCCGCCGATGCCGAGCAGGGACGGCGCCGGGTACCCGCCGAGGAAGGTCAGCACCAGCCCGGGGCCGCGGCGGGCGCCCGTCGAGACCGTGAGCCCGGACGTGTCGGCGTGCAGGCGGATCCCGGTGAGGCCGCGCCCGGCGAGCACCGCCACCAGCGCGTGGCCGCCCTCGTGGGCGATCGTCACGACGATGCGCGTCCACCGCCAGGCGGCGGTCCAGGAGACCGTGAGCAGCGCGAGCGCCGCGGCCAGCAGCACGGCGGGGCGTTCGTCGGCCAGTGCGGAGAGGGTGCGTCCGAGCGTCGCGAGGCCGTCACCCACGCGAGCCAGTCTGGCACGCGCGAGAATCCGGGTTTGACCTTCCAGCCGCTGGAGACTCGAGGATCGCCTCGTGGCCGATGAACCCCTGCTGACGATCGGGCAGCTCGCCCGGCGCACGGGCGTGCCGGTGCGCACGATCCGGTTCTGGTCCGACGAGGGCGTGCTGCCCGAGACGGACCGGTCGGCCGGCAACTACCGCCGGTACGACAGCCGGGCCGTGGCGCGGCTCGACCTCGTGCGCACGCTGCGCGAGCTCGGGATGGGCCTGGACGACATCCGGCTCGTCCTCGAGCGCAAGCGCAGCGTCGAGGACGTGGCGGCCGCCCACGTGCAGGCCATCGACCACCAGATCCGCGTCCTGCGCACGCAGCGGGCGGTGTGCACGCTGCTCGCGCGGGGCGCCCCCTCTCCACGGAAGGCGGCACTGATGAACGACCTCGCCCGGCTCTCCGCCGCCGAGCGGCAGCAGATGATCGACGAGTTCGTCGACGCGACGTTCGCGGGCACCGATCCCGACGCCCCCGGCGCCGCGATCGCGACCAGCATGCGGACGCTCCCGGCCGAGCTGCCCGACGAGCCGACCACGGAGCAGGTGGAGGCCTGGGTCGAGCTCGCCGAGCTGGTGAACGACCCCGCGTTCCGCGCCCGGGCGCGGGAGATGGCGGTGGCCGGTTCGCAGGCCGACCGCGACCAGCCGCAGTTCGACCCGGAGCCGATCGTCGAGCACGCCGGCGGCGCCGTCGACGCCGGGATCGCGCCCGACTCGCCCGAGGGCCAGGCCGTCCTCGCCCGGATCATCGACCCCGGCATGGACGCGGCCGCCCGCGACGAGCTCGCCGACACGATCGACACCTTCACCGACCGGCGGGTGCACCGCTACTGGGAGCTGCTCGGCATCCTCAACGGCTGGGGCAGGCCCCCGTCGCGGGTCGAGCCCTTCGAGTGGTTCAGCGCGGCCCTGCGGGCGCACGACTGACCAGAACATACGCACCCAGCCCGCGACCGACCTGCACTCACACCGCGACTCGCCGACACCGAGGGCGCGACTCGCCGAAGCGTCGGCGAGTCGCGGCGTGGGTGCGCGCGAGTCGCGGGCTGGGTGCGGGTGCGTCAGTCCTTGCGGCCGCTGAGCGCGAGGCCGGCGCCCATCACGATCAGGCACGCCCCGCCGATCCCGCCCATCCAGCGCAGCCGGCCCGGGGAGGTGGCGAGCCACTCGCGGGCCGTGCCCGCCGCGAGGCCCCACGCGCTGTCGAGCACGGCGGCGATCATCGCGAACAGCAGCCCGAGCACCAGCATCTGCGTGGTCGGGTTGCCCGCCGTGGTGTCGACGAACTGGGGCAGCACGGCCGCGAAGAACACCAGCACCTTGGGGTTGGTGAACCCCACGACCACGCCCTGCCAGTACAGCCGCCCGCCGGCGGGCCCGGCGGGTTCGCCGATCCGGCCGACCAGGTCGCCGCGCTTGCGGATCGTCTGCACGCCCAGGTAGACGAGGTAGGCCGCGCCGACGAGCTTGAGCGCGGTGAACACGGCGATCGACCGGGCGGCGATCGCGCCGAACCCGAGCGCCACGACCACGACCACGAGCGCGGCCCCGGTGGTGTTGCCCGCGACGCTCGCCAGCGCCGCCCGCCTCCCGTGCGCCAGCGCGCGTCCGACGATGAACAGCACGCTGGGCCCCGGGATGATCACCAGGATGACGCCTGCGACGGTGAACGCGATCAAGGTCTCGACCGAGGGCACGCCGCGACGCTACCGGCGCCCGGCCCGACCCGTCGCCGGGTTTCCGCGTCAGCCCAGCTTGGCGATGGCGAACGACTCGGGCGGCAGCGTGATCGCCGTGCCGTCGCCCTTCACCGGCTCCGAGGCCAGCAGGATCCGCTCGATCGGCGCCTCCAGGTCGAGGGTGCGCGCCTCCGATCCCAGGTTGCAGACCAGGCGCAGGGTGCCGCGGTGCAGGACCACGGTGCGCGAGGCGTCGTCGCCCCCGACCGCCACGTCGTCGAGCCACGGGTCGGACAGCTCCGGCCACGCCTTGCGCAGCGCGATCAGCTCCCGGTACGTGGTCAGCAGGCTCGCGTGCGGCTCCTGGGTGAGCTCGTCCCAGTCGAGCTTGGAGTCGAGGAAGGTGCTCTCCGCGTTCGGGTCCGGCACCTCGGTCTCGCCCCAGCCGTGCGCGGCGAACTCGCGCCTCCTGCCCTCGCGCACCGCGTCGCGCAGCGCCGGGTCGGGGAAGTAGGAGAAGAACTGCCACGGCGTGCGCGCGCCCCACTCCTCGCCCATGAACAGCATCGGCGTGAACGGCGAGCAGAACACCAGCGCGGCGCCGCAGGCCAAGAGGCCCGGCGAGAGCAGGTGGCTGAGCCGGTCGCCGGTGGCGCGGTTGCCGATCTGGTCGTGGTTCTGCAGGTAGGCGAGGAAGCGGTGGCCGGGGATGCGCCGGGTGTCCACCGGGGCGCCGTGGGTGCGCTCGCGGAAGCTCGACCACGTGCCCTCGTGGAAGAACGCGCGGGTGAACACGCGGGCCAACCCGGGGATGCCCGCCTCGGCGAAGTCGGCGTAGTAGCCCTGCGACTCCCCGGTCAGCACCGCGTGCAGGCTGTGGTGGATGTCGTCGCACCACTGCGCGTGCAGGCCGTACCCGCCCGCCTCGCGCGCGGTGACCAGCCGCGCGTCGTTGAGGTCGGACTCGGCGATGAGCGACAGCGGCCGCCCGACGTGCGTCGACAGCGCCTCGACCTCCACCGCCATCTGCTCCAGCAGGTGGGTCGCCCGGCTGTCGTGCAGCGCGTGCACGGCGTCGAGCCGCAGCGCGTCGACGTGGAAGTCACGCAGCCACATCAGCGCGTTGTCGATCGCGTACCGGCGCACCTCGTCCGAGTGCGGCCCGTCCAGGTTGAGCGACGGGCCCCAGATGTTGCTGCCCGCGAAGTACGGGCCGAACCGGTCGAGGTAGGCACCCGACGGGCCGAGGTGGTTGTAGACGACGTCGAGCACCACGCCGAGCCCGCGGGCGTGGCAGGCGTCGACGAACCGCTTGAACCCGTCGGGCCCGCCGTAGTTCTCGGTGACCGCGTACCAGCCGACGCCGTCGTAGCCCCAGTTGCGCGGCCCGTCGAACGCGTTGACCGGCAGGACCTCCACCATGTCGACGCCCAGCTCGACGAGGTGGTCGAGCCGCTCGATCGCCGCGTCGAAGGTGCCCTCGGGCGTGAACGTGCCGATGTGCAGCTCGTAGAGCACGCTGCCGGGCAGCTGGCGGCCGGTCCAGTCCTGGTCGGTCCAGAAGAACGCGTTGTCGTCGTAGACCCGCGACGCCCCGTGCACCCCGGTCGGCTGCCAGCGCGAGCGGGGGTCGGGCAGGGGTTCCTCCTCGTCGTCCAGGAGGAAGGCGTAAGCGGTGCCGGGTGCCGCGTCCGCCACGGTGGCGTGCCACCACCCCGTGGTCCCGGCCGAGGGGTCGGGGGACATCTCGTACGCGGTGCCGTCCACCAGCACCCGGACGCGCCTGCGCTCTGGCGCCCACACGGCGAAGTCGGTCACGGGCGCCGATCCTGCCAGCCTTCCGGTGGGGGCACCGGCCCGACGCCGCTCGCGCTCAGGCCGGCCGTGCGACGTAGAGCACGTCGAACGGGTCGTCCGGCACGTCGTGCACCGCGACCTGCCCGAACCCGGCGTCGGTCAGCATCCGCCGCGCGAGCTGCTCGCCCCACATCGTGCCGAGCCCGGCGCCGCCCCGCGCCAGCGAGACGGTCATGCAGTGCAGGGTGCTGATCCCGTACAGCAGCGGGGCGAGCGGGTTGTCGAGGTTCTCCTCGAGGACGCTCGAGCCCTTGGTGTCGAGCATGACGAACACGCCGCCGGGGGCGAGCGCGGCCCGGATGCGCGCCAACACGCCCGCCGGATCGGCCTGGTCGTGGATCGCGTCGAAGGCGAACACCGCGTCGAACGGCGGGTCGGTGGGCAGCCGGAGGACATCGAGCACCTCGAACGCGGCGTTGCCCACCCCCCGTTGCGCCGCCTCGGCGCGGGCCGCCGCGATCGCGTCCTCGGCGAGGTCGTAGCCGACGAACGTCGAGCGGGGGAACGCGCGGGCCATGAGGGCGACCGCGTGCCCGGTGCCGCAGCCGACGTCGGCGACCCGGATCCCCGCCGCGAGCCGGTCGACGAGATCCCCGGCGAGCGGGAGGATCCCGTCGACGAGCTGGTCGTCGAACAGGCCGCGCGACAGCCCGTCCATGACCTCGGTGAACTCCGGTCGGAACGCCTCGTACGGCACCCCGCCGCCTTCGCGGAACGCCCTGGCCACCCCCGGCACGTGCGTCGCGAGCAGCGACGCGGCCCGGCTGAAGGGCGCGAGGTTGAGCGAACCCGGCCCGGTGAGGCAGACCGCGTGCTCGGGCGGGAGCGCGTAGCGCCCGGTGGCCGGGTCGTGGTCGACGATGCGGGCGGTGACGAGCGCGGCGAGGCACTCGCGGACGTAGCGCTCGACCAGGCCGGCCCGCGTGGCCAGCTGCTGGCTCGTGCCCGGCCCCGCGGCGAGCGCCTCGAGCAGGCCGGTGCGGTGGGCGAGGTCGATCATCAGCGTGACGACGCCATCGGTGATGGTGGCCAGGAGGCGCTCGGCGAACCGCTCGACCCGGGCCTCGTCGAGCGGGTCCGAGGTGGTCGTCTCGGTGGTCATGCCGTGACGCTAGGAGCGGCGCCCGGCCGGGCTCATCGAGCGAATCGCGCATCCTCGCCGAGCGCGGGATGGGTCGTTTCACCCATGGCCGCCAGGCCGTGCCGGTGGGCGTACGCCGCCGCGGCGGTGCGCGAGGTGACGCCGAGCTTGGTGAAGATGTTCGACAGGTGCCGGGCGACCGTCTTCTCGCTGATGACGAGCTCGGCGGCGATCTCGCGGTTGGTGCGGCCCGCGGCGAGGAGGGCGAGCACCTCGGCCTCCCGCTCGGTCAGCCCGTCCGGCCGGGCCGGTCGACCGCGCAGCGCCGCGACCGACGCCGCGTCGGGGCGCGCCCCCAGCCGCTCGAACGTCTCGGCCGCGGCGGCCAGCTCGAGGTCGGCACCGTCGGCGTCGCCGAGCGCCCGGTAGGCGGCGGCGAGCAGCACCCGCACCCGCGCGCAGTCGTAGGGCGCGTCGAGCTCCTGCCAGCGGCGGCAGGCCAGCCGCAGCGCGGGGAGGGCGTCGACCGGGCGGTGCTCGGCGAGCAGCACCGCCCCCCGGGCCTGGTGCGCGGCCGCGGTGAACCCGGGGCTGTCGAACGCCACCGCCGTCTCCGCGAGCTCCGCGGCGGCCGCGCGCGCCGTCTCGTGGTCGTCGGCGGCGAGCGCGATCTCGACGGCGGCCGCGCAGAGCCGGGCCCTGACGAGCCGGTTGCCCGTCTCCGCCACCAGCGCCGCGCGGATCGACGCCACCGCAGAGGCCGTCCGGCCCTGGGCGAGCCGCAGCAGCGCGAACCCCGGCTGGGGGTCGCGGCCTGCCCGGTGCGCGTCCCGGTAGGCGCATTCGGCGGCGGCCAGGTCGCCGCGCAGGCGGTGCAGCTCGCCCAGCAGGTAGTGGGCCTCGGCGAAGGTGTCGCGGCAGATGCCGTCCAGCTCGGCGCACACCTGCGTCGCCTCCGCCTCGGCGCGCTCCCACTCACCCGCGAGCTGGAGGAGCCACGACCGGTGGACGCGGCAGATCCCGCCGAACAGCACGGCCACCGGGAGCGCGGCGAGCCACCCGGCCGTGGCCGCCACCCACTGCCGCGCGCGGCGCAGGTCGCCCAGCTCGTAGCAGGCGGCCATCAGGTGGCAGTAGATGTTGCCCGCCCACTCCGGCGACAGCCGGCCCTCGAGCACCGCGACCATCGCCTGGTCGAGCAGCGCCATGCCCTCGGCCACCCGGCCCTGGCGCAGCCGGATCCGGCCCTCGCCCAGCAGGCTCGCGGCGACGAGGGTGGGGTCGGCGACCCGGTGCCCCATGGCGCGGATGCGCCGGGCGGCCGCCACCACCGCGTCGCCGTCCGGCCCGTCGAGCGCGCCCTCCACCTCCACCAGGTAGGCGAGGTAGCCGTGTTCGGGGCACTCCGGTTCGCCCTGCAGGACCTGGGCGGCGCGGCCCAGCCAGGCGGAGCCGAGCGCGGACTCGCCGCGCAGCAGGTGGTTCATCGCCACCCCGACGGCCGCCGTCGCGGCCGCCCGCCGCCGCCCCTGCGCGAACAGCGCCCGGTAGGCGTCCGCGCCGGCCGCGATCGACTCCTCCACCAGGCCGGACCACCACGCGCAATCGGCCAGCGCCGCGAGGTCGTCCCCGGTGAGCTCCTCCCGGGCGCGGGCGGCCCGGAACGCGGCGCGCGCGTCGGGCCACCGGTGTTCGCGGTGGGCGGCGCGCGCCGTGGCGAGCAGCGCTTCCACCTCGTTCACGACGCACCGCCGGGACGGTCCGGGAGGCGACACAGCCTAGTGCCCCAGGCCGGATCGGCCCAGGTCCGGACCGGTTACGCGGGACGGACGAGCAGCGCCACCGGGTAGCGCGCCAGCACGTCGGCCAGCCGCGGTGTCGCCCCGTCGATCGGGGTGTCGGTGATGACGTCGTGCCAGTCGGTGGTGCCCTCGGGCAACGGGAGCACGGTGTCGCCCCACCCGCCGCGTTCCGCGAGGCCCACGGGCAGCCGGGTGGCCACCGCCACGAGCGACGCGGAGCGGGCGAACGCCACGGCGTGCCGGGCGGCCGGGCCCTCCGCGGCGAGCGGTCGGTAGCCGGTGAACACCTCGGGCCGGTAGCGGCGCAGCCGCAGCGCGCTCGCGGTGACGAGCAGCTTCGCCGCGCCGTCGGCCTCCACGTCGGGCAGCCACCCCTCGTCGAGGCGGGCGAGCAGCTGCCTGCGGGCCTCCCAGTCGACCGGCCGACGGTTGTCCGGGTCGACGAGGGAGTAGTCGAACAGCTCGGTGCCCTGGTAGACGTCCGGGACCCCCGGACCGGCGATCTGCAGCAGCTTCTGGCCCAGCGAGTTGGAGCGGCCGGGCCCCGCGATCCGGGAGACGAACTCCTCGATGTCGGCCACCAGCTCGGCGTCGGCGAGCACCTGCTCGGGCCACGCCGCGATGGCGTCGTCCACCTCCGGCACCGGGTCGACGTGGCTGGTGACGAGCTTGGCCTCCTTGGCCGCCTTCACGAGGTAGGCCGACATGCGCTCGGCCGGGATCGGCCAGGCGCCCACGAGGTTCTGCCAGGCCAAGAGCTCGAGCGACCGTTCCGGCAGCGGGTGCGCCACGGCCCACTTGCGCATGCGCTCGGCCCACTCGGCCGGGATCTCGGACAGGACGGCGAGGCGGGCACGGACGTCCTCGGACCGCTTGGTGTCGTGGGTCGACAGCGTGGTCATCGTCGCGGGCCAGCCCGCCTCCCGCGTGGCCATCGCGCGGTGGAACTCCGCGGGCGACACCCCGAAGCGGGACGGGTCGCCGCCGACCTCGTTCAGCGCGACGAACCGGTTCCACCGGTAGAACGCGGTGTCCTCGACGCCCTTGGCCATCACCATCCCGGACGTCTGCTGCACCCGGGTGGCGAGCGGGCCGGTCGGGTCGGCGAGCATCGCGTCGCGGATCGCGAGCAGGACGTCGGCGAGGTCGGGGCGGTGCGTGCGCGCCACGCTGACGGCGGTCTCGAGCGCCTCCCGGCCCTCGGGCAGGTAGCTGCGGTAGACCGGGTAGCCGCACAGGAGCTCCGCCACCGCGGTGCGGACGCGGTCGGCGGCCGCGCCCGGCTCCTCCTCGGTGGACGGCGCCGCCTCCGGCACCGGCACCAGCGCGGCGATGCGCCGGACCTCGGCGGCGAGGAGCGTGTCGGCGACCTCGCGGCGCGCGTCGTGCTCGACCGCCCGGGCCGACCGCTTGGACCCGGTGTGCTCGGCGGCGAGCTGGGTGAGCAGGCCCGCGCCGTCGGGGTCGATGAACACACCCTGGATCTCGCGCAGCGCCTCGTAGCCGGTGGTCCCGTTGACCGGCCACGACGCGGGCAGCTCCTCGCCGACGCCGAGGATCTTCTCCACGAGCAGCCACCGGTTCGGGCCGATCGCGGCGCGCAGCCGGCGCACGTAGCCGCCGGGGTCGGCCAGGCCGTCGGGGTGGTCGACGCGGATGCCGTCGACCTCGCCCGCCTCGACCCAGCGCAGGACCTCCCGGTGGGTCTTGTCGAAGACCTCCGGCACCTCCACCCGAACCGCCGCGAGCGTGGAGACGTCGAAGAACCGGCGGTAGTTCAGCTCGGCCGCACCGCGCTTCCACGACACCAGGCGGTAGTGCTGGCGCGCGTGCACCTCCTGCGGGGTGCCGGTGTCGCCGGTGCCGGGCGCCACCGGGAACTCGCGCTCGTAGTAGCGCAGCCGGGTGCGGTCCTCGGAGAGGGTGAGCTCGGAGAGGGCCTTCTCCTCGTCGGCGTCGAGGACGGGCAGCAGGATCGGGCCCGCGTCCCAATCGATGTCGAACGTGCCCGCGTGCTCGGACTCCCGGCCGTGCGCGAGGACGTCCCACCACCACGGGTTGGCCTGGGGGACGTCCACGCCCACGTGGTTGGGCACGATGTCGACCACGAGCCCCATCCGGTGCTCGCGCACCGCCGCGGCGAGCGCCCTGCGACCCTCCTCGCCGCCGCGCTCGGCCGAGACCCGGGTGGGGTCGACGACGTCGTAGCCGTGGTTGGACCCGGCGCCCGCCTCCAGGATCGGCGAGGCGTAGACCGCGCCGACCCCGAGCGCGTCGAGGTAGGGCACGAGCCCGACGGCGTCGCGGAACGTGAGGTCCTTCGACAGCTGGAGCCGGTAGGTGGAACTGGGTGCGGGGGAGTGCAACCGGTTCACGCGCCCGCCCTCGTGTGCTGCAGGACGATCACCGAACGCGCCGGCACCGTGACCACACCGCCGCCGTCGACGGTCGCCGGCTCGGCGGCCGCCACTCCGGGCGTCGAGGACAGGGACACCACCTCACCCGCCGCGGTGTCGACCACGACCGCCCACGGCGTGCCGTACTCCTTGCCGGGCAACGTGACGTCGATGTCCTCGTGGTGGGCGTTGAGGCAGAGCAGGAACGAATCGTCGACGACCGGTTCGCCGCGCGCGTCGTTCTCGGCCATGCCCTGGCCGTTGAGGAACATCGTCACGCACTTGCCGAAGCCGGAGTCCCAGTCCTGCTCGCTCATCTCCTCACCGGACGGTGTGAACCAGGCGATGTCGGCCAGGGCCGCCCCCGCCTTGCGCCTGCCGACGGGACGTCCCGCGAAGTACTTGCGCCTGCGGAACACCGGGTGGGCGTTGCGCAGCGCGATGACGCCCGCCGTGAAGTGCAGCAGATCCGCGTTCTTCGTCGCGAGCGACCAGTCGACCCAGGACGTCTCGTTGTCCTGGCAGTAGACGTTGTTGTTGCCGCCCTGGGAACGGCCGAGCTCGTCGCCGTGCAGCAGCATCGGCACGCCCTGGGACAGCATCAGCGTGGTGATGAAGTTGCGCTGCTGGCGGGCCCGCAGCGCGAGCACCGCCGCGTCGTCGGTCGGCCCCTCGACGCCGCAGTTCCACGAGCGGTTGTGGCTCTCGCCGTCGTTGCCGTCCTCGAGGTTGGCCTCGTTGTGCTTCTCGTTGTAGGAGACGAGGTCGGCGAGGGTGAACCCGTCGTGCGCGGTGACGAAGTTGATCGACGCGTACGGGCGGCGGCCGTCGTGCTGGTAGAGGTCGGAACTGCCCGTGATGCGGGAGGCGAACTCGCCGAGCGTGCCCGGCTCGCCCCGCCAGAAGTCGCGGACGGTGTCGCGGTACTTGCCGTTCCACTCCGTCCACAGCGGCGGGAAGTTGCCGACCTGGTAGCCACCGGGGCCGACGTCCCACGGCTCGGCGATCAGCTTGACCTGGCTGATCACCGGGTCCTGCTGCACGAGGTCGAAGAACACCGACAGCCGGTCGACGTCGTAGAACTCGCGGGCGAGCGTCGAGGCGAGGTCGAAGCGGAAGCCGTCGACGTGCATCTCGGTGACCCAGTACCGCAGCGAGTCCATGATCAGCTGCAGCGTGTGCGGGTTGCGCACGTTCAGCGAGTTGCCCGTGCCGGTGTAGTCCATGTAGTAGCGCGGGTCGTCCTCGACCAGCCGGTAGTAGGCCGCGTTGTCGATGCCGCGCAGCGACAGCGTCGGGCCCATGTGGTTGCCCTCGGCGGTGTGGTTGTAGACGACGTCGAGGATCACCTCGATGCCCGCGTCGTGCAGGTCGCGGACCATCGCCTTGAACTCCTGCACCTGGTTGCCGGTGCGCCCGCCCGCGGTGGCGTAGGCGTGGTGCGGGGCGAGGAAGGCGATCGTGTTGTAGCCCCAGTAGTTGGAGAGGCCCTTCTCCTGCAGGTGGTGGTCGTTGAGGAACTCGTGCACCGGCATGAGCTCCACCGCGGTGACGCCGAGCGTCTTCAGGTGCTCGATCATCGCCGGGTGCGCGAGCCCGGTGTAGGTGCCGCGCATCTCCTCGGGGATGTCCGGGTGGTTGATCGTGAGGCCCCGCACGTGGGCCTCGTAGATCACGGTCTCGTGGTACGGGGTGCGCGGTGCGCGGTCGGTCCCCCAGTCGAAGAACGGGTTGACCACCACCGACTTCGGCACGAACGGCGCCGAGTCGCTGTCGCTGCGGCCCTCCGGGTCGCCGAACGGGTAGCCGAAGACCGCCTCGTCCCAGGTCACCGGGCCGTCGACGGCCTTGGCGTAGGGGTCGATGAGCAGCTTGTTCGGGTTGCACCGCAGGCCCTGCGCCGGGTCGTAGGGCCCGTGCACCCGGTAGCCGTAGCGCTGGCCCGGCTCGATGCCGGGCAGGTACCCGTGGTGGACGAACCCGTCCACCTCGGTCAGGGGTATGCGCGTCTCCTCACCTTCTGCGTCGAAAAGGCACAGCTCGACCTGCTCCGCGACCTCGGAGAAGATCGCGAAGTTGGTGCCGGAACCGTCGTAGGTGGCACCCAGGGGGTAGGCGTGGCCCGGCCACGGCCGCATCGGCTTCCTCCGGCGTCTCGGTGATGACCGCCGAAGGCTACCCGCGTCACCCGATTCGATGCGCAGGTCGCGGGCATCAGGCCAGGCGCGCGGGAAAACCGCCGGTGGCGACCGGGCCCCACCGGGTCGGCGTGATCCGGATCAGCGCCTTCCCCTGCTCCCGCATGGCGCGCCGGTACTCGTCCCAGTCCGGGTGCTCGCCGGAGATGCAGCGGAAGTACTCGACGAGCGGTTCGAGGGCCTCGGGGAGCGTCAGCAGCTCCGCGTCGCCGTCGACCTGGACCCAGGCGCCGTTGAACTCGTCGGAGAGCACGACGACCGACGCCCTGCCCTCGCGGGCGACGTTGCGCGCCTTCGCTCGTTCGGGGTAGGTCGAGATCACGATGCGGCCCTCGGCGTCGACGCCACCGGTGACCGGCGAGCCCTGGACGCCGCCGTCCGTGCGCGGGGTCAGCAGGACCATCTTGTGGCGGCAGCGCACGAAATCGACGAGGGCGTCCCGGTCGACCTGCGTGTTGGTGGCGATGGTGCGGGGCACGGGGGCCGAGCCTACCGGGGCCGCCGATACCCTTGTCCGCGATGAGCACCCTCTTCACCCGGATCATCGACGGCGAGCTGCCCGCGCGTTTCGTCTGGTCCGACGACCGCGCAGTCGGCTTCCTGTCGATCAACCCGCTCGGTCCCGGACACACGCTCGTGGTGCCCCGCGAGGAGGTCGACCACTGGGTCGACGCCGAGCCCGACCTGCTCGCGCACCTCACCTCCGTCGCCCGCACGGTAGGCCGGGCGGTCCGCGAGGTCTGGCAGCCCCCGCGGGTCGGGCTGATGGTCGCCGGCTTCGAGGTGCCCCACCTGCACGTCCACGTGTTCCCGGCGTGGGACATGCGCGCCTTCGACTTCGCCAACGCGGCGCCGTCGGTGGAGGCCGCCGAGCAGGAGGAGATCGCCGAGAAGCTGCGCGCCGCCCTCCGCGCGGCCGGGCACGCGGAGCACGTGCCCGACTGACCTCCCGGATCCGCCCCCGACGGGCCACCCCGCCTGGTCGGTATCCGATCGTGGCCCCGTTCGTCGGCGAGTGGACTCATCGACGTGTACCTGTGCCGGTTCGGCATCGCCCCGACCGACGTGCAGGTCTCCTTCTGGGGGCATTGGCTGCTCGGTGCGGCGGCGACCCGCGGCGGGCGGGCTCGGCGTCTCCATCGGCGTCGCGGTTCCGCCGTCTGGGCTTGGGGCTGTGGCTCGGCGTGGTCATGGCGAGCCGGCCGGTGCGATCTACTTCCTGACGGTGCACATCGCGGTCGCGGAGCGGGCCCGGCTCACCCCGAGCAGACGGCCGGGTCGCGGTGCGGTCGGCACCGTCGGGTCCGGTGCTCCTCGACGGGCAGGCGGTCGCGCTGCGGATCGTGCTGGCCGGGGGACACCTGCACCTGATCGGACGGGACGGCATGACGCGCGCCACGCCGGCTCGCGCGAGGCCCTCCTCTCGCCGATCCTTGCCGGTCGGAGGTGTCATCGTGCAGCTGGTCCTCGTGCGGCACGCGTTGCCGCAGCGGATCCACCCCGCCGACGCCCCGGCCGCGGACCGGCCGGGCGGCCCCGCCGATCCGCCGCTGACCCCGCGCGGCGAGGAGCAGGCGCAGCGGCTCGTCGGCGCGCTGGCGGCGGAACCGGTCGCCGGGCTCTACACCAGCCCGCTGACCAGGGCGCGGGCCACGGCGGCGCCGCTCGCCGCGGCGCTCGGGCTCGAGCCGATCGTCGTCGACGACCTGCGCGAGTACGACGCCGACGCCGCGCACTACGTGCCGGTCCACGAGATGCCGCGGCTCGACCCCGCCGCGTGGGAGCGGATGCGCGCAGGCCTCCTGCCCGAATCGGTCGACGTCGGCGCCTTCACCCGCCGCGTCGCCGCCGCCTTCGAGGGCATCATCGCCGCGCACCCCGGGCGGGAGACCGCGGTGGTCGTCGCCCACGCCGGCGTCGTGAACACCTGGCTCGCGCAGCTGCTCGGGCTGGACCGGCCGCTCGTGTTCCCGCTCGACTACACCGGCATCACCCGGGTCCTCGCCGGCCGGGACGGCCGCCGGGTCGTGCGCACCGTCAACGAGATCGCCCACGTGGCCGACCTGCTCACACCGCCCGCACCCACCCCGGCGCCCCCACGGGGTGACGCGGCACGGTGCTCTCCGTGACGCGAGCGGACGCGTTCCTGCTCCCGCAGGGCCCAGCGGGTGACGCAGCGGAGGCGATGTTGCGTCGGGCGGGCGACAGCGGGCAGCATGCCGAGCGAACGACACGCACCGCGCATGATCATTTACGGTGGGTTAGCCCGAACGAGTCGGCCGGCAGGAGGGCGCAACCGCATGAGGGGTAGCGGACTCGGAGCCGTGTTCCGCGTCCCCGAATTCCGGGTCGTGTGGACCGCCGAGCTGCTGTCGATCGCGGGCGACCAGCTCGCCCGCGTCGCGCTCGCCGTCCTCGTGTTCGACCGCACCGGCTCCGCGGTCTGGGCGGCCGTCGCCTACGCGCTGACGTTCCTCCCCGCGCTGGTCGGCGGCGTGCTCCTGTCCGGGCTCGCCGACCGGTACCGACGGCGCGAGGTCATGATCTTCTCCGACGTCGCGCGCGCCGTGCTCGTCGCCGTGATGGCGATCCCCGAACTGCCCCTGTGGCTGCTGTGCGCCGTGCTCGTCGTCGTCGTGCTGCTCGGGTCGCCGCACACGGCGGCCCAGGGCGCGCTGTACCCCGAGATCCTCGCTGGCGAGCTCTACGAGCGCGGGCTCGCGGTCCGGCAGATCACCAGCCAGACGGCGCAGCTCGTCGGCTTCGCCTCCGGCGGGCTGCTCGTCGCCGCGCTGAGCCCCGGCGTCGCGCTGCTCGGCAACGCCGTGTCGTTCGCGCTGTCGGCGGTCGTCCTGCGCGTCGGCGTGGCCGACCGCCCCCCGCCCGCCCCGATCCACGGGTCCGACGAGTCGATCGGCGGGCTGCGCGGCATCGTCGCCGGCCTCGTCGAGATCGCCACCGACCGGCGCCGCCGCGCGCTCGTGGTGCTCGCCTGGCTCGTCGGCTGGTACGTCGTGCCCGAGGCACTCGCAGCCCCGTACGCGGACCAGCTCGCCGCGGGACCGGCCGTCGTCGGCCTGCTCATGGCCGCCGACCCGCTCGGCAGCGTGCTCGGGGCGTGGTTGTTCGTGCGGTTCGTGCCCGCCGCCGCGAGGGCGCGGCTCGTCGGGCTCATGGCCGTGGCGGCCGGTGTCCCGCTGGCGCTGTGCATCCTGCGCCCGGGCGTCCCGCTCACCCTTCTCCTGTGGGCGGTGTCCGGGATGCTCTCCACCGCCTACCTGCTGCAGACCCAGGCGAGCTTCGTGCGCGCGACCCCGGACGGGGGGCGTGGTCGCGCGATCGGCGTCGCCGCGTCGGGGATCATCGCGGCCCAAGGGGTCGCGGTCCTGGTCGGGGGCCTGCTCGCCGACGCGTCGGATCCCGCCACCGCGGTCGCGGTGGCCGGAGCGGTCGGGGCGGTGTTGTCGGCCGGTGGCGCCGTGGCCTGGCATCGCGCCAACCGTGGCGCCGACGCCGAGACCGAGGCCGAGCCCGCGGTCGCGGGCCGGGGCTAGTACTGCAACGGCAGTTAGTGGTCACGGTGGTCGATGGCCGCGTCGGCGGTAGTGGCATGTTCGGGCCTGGTGCTGTCGTCGGCGTCGCCAGGTCGACCAGCGCAGGACGGTCTGCACGCAGGTCACGGGGGCGAGGA
>NZ_DATGOP010000107.1:0-19091 GCF_035305885.1 Pseudonocardia sp. | reverse complement strand
GGCCTCGACCTCGTCGCCCTCTACCGCGCCCAGATCGGCCGGCACTCCCTGCTGACCGCCGAGGAAGAGGTCGTGCTCGCGCGGCAGATCGAGGCGGGTGTGCTCGCGCAGGAGGCCCTGGAGCGATCCCGGCCCTCCGCTCGGCAACGCGACCTGCGCGAGCTCGTCGGCGCGGGCGAGCGGGCATACCAGGCGTTCCTCGTCGCCAACCTCCGCCTCGTCGCCACCGTGGCCGCGAGCTACCGCGGTCGCGGTCTGGACTACCTCGACCTCGTCCAGGAAGGCAACCTCGGGCTGATCCGCGCCGTGCAGAAGTTCGACTTCCGGCAGGGCTACAAGTTCTCCACCTACGCCACGTGGTGGATCCGACAGGCGATCACCCGCGCGCTCGCCGACCAGTCACGCACGATCCGCTACCCGGCCCACGTGGTGGAGAAGCTCGGCCCCGACCCGGAGGCGCCGCGGCGGGCCGGCCTCCCGACGACGGTTCCGCTCGAGCTCGCGCTCACCGAGCTGGGCGAGGAGCGGCTGCACGACGCCGTCGACCGCTACCTCGGCGACGCCGAGCCGGCGCTCTTCGGCTACGAGCCGGACGAGGTGCGCGGCGCGCTCGACGTGCTGAGCGGCCGCGAGCGCACCATCATGTGCCGACGGGCCGGCTTCGACGGACCACCCGCGACGCTGGACGAGATCGGCAGAGACTTCGGTGTCACGCGCGAGCGCATCCGCCAGATCGAGGCGAAGGCCCGGAGCAAGGTCAGGGGCTATCTCCGCGACCTGCACCCACCGGCCCGTCGTTAGTCACGCGGCTCGCGGGTCGTAGCCGAAGTCGTCGAGCCGGGTGCGTGCGACCTTCTGCTCGTCGGCGCTGAACAGGTGGGCGAAGCGGCCGTCCAGGACGAGCGCTTCGACGCTGAGGTCGAGGCGCTGGCGCTCCCAGAGGAAGACGAAGCCGCCGCTCACCGCCGGCGCCGCGAGCAGCTTGCGGACCGCGCCGAGCGCCCCGTACTGGGCGACCATGGAGACGAAGTACCGCGGGTTGTACCGCAGCTCCGCCCGGCAGCGTTCGATCACGCCCTGTACGGCACGATCGAACGCCCCCTCCGCGGACACCTCCGCGACAGGGGCCTCGACGATGGGGCTGTCGACCTCGGTCTCCCGATCGACCTCCTCGCGCGGGACCAACAGCTCTCCGGCCACGGGAGAGCCGCCCTCGTCCCCCCGGTCACCAGCGGCGACCTCTCCCCGGCGCTGGGCATAACCGCGCAGCGCATCGACGGAGGTGAACACCTCGAACCGGAGCTCGGCGAGGCGAGCGAGGTCCGCTTCCTGCGGATCGAGCTCCAGCAACACCGGCGCTCCCTGGCCGGGTTGCAGGCCGTCGGGCCAGAACGCCTCGGCGACCGCGAGCACCCGCCCGGTCTCCGGGTCGGCGATCTCCACGTCCAATGCGGGCTTGGCGTAGCCCATGCCGGCCAGCTCGTCCACCACCGCCCGCAGCTGCATCGCGCGGGCGTCCGTCTCGTCGACCTCCGGCGAGACGGCGATCGCTTCCAGGGGCTGTGCCCACGGCCGGCGCCCGGCGAGCAGGTCGTCGAGGAACTCGTTGGCCGCGGCGGCGAGGAGCTGCCGGCGCGCGTCGAGGAAGTCCCGGTAGTTCTCGATCCGCCACAGCCCCGGGTCGTCCGGGATGAACTGCGACCGCCGCGCGTCCGGGTCGAGGGCCCCCAGGTACGCCTCGGGCGGGAGGCCCGCGAACTGCATCGCCGAGGACGGGGTGAGGAAGGTGAAGTTGGCGATCTGGTTGACCTCGGCGCGGCTGTAACCGGCCCTGTTCAACGCCTGTTTCGGGAAGACCTCGTGCACCTGGACGGCGGAGGCATCGGATCCCAGCGGCCGTCCGGTGACGAGATCGCGCGCCCCGGTGACCCGGGCGAGCAGGTAGACCAGCGGGTAGGACCGCGAACCGCGCCCGATGCCTTCGAAGTCCTGCGCGTCGATCGACATGTTGCCCTTGCGGGTGCGGGCGAGCGCGGCGATGAGCCCGTCGATGCCGGCCTTGTCGACGGTCTCCAGGTCCTTGGCCAGGTGGGTCTCCGTCGGGCCGGTGAAGCGACCGCGAAGGGCGGCGTGCACGTACCAGTACAGAGCCTTGTCGGCCTCGGCCCCGTCGAGGAACCGGCCGCCCCGGTTGTGCAGGTGCCGGGTGAGAACCGGGATCGCGTACTTGCCCATCAAGACGCGGTCGTGGTCGAGCCCGAGCCGGCCGACCGCGAGCTCGCGCAAGAAGTGGTCGATGTTGTGCAGGGTCGCGTTCAACGCATCGCGGAACTCCGCTGCGGACACGTCCTCCAGCGCCGAGAACGGCGCCCGACCCGTGGCCACCGCGTTGACGTTGCGCAGCAGCCAGTCGGCGGTGAAGGAGAATCCCGCGTCGCGCCAGCGGTCGAGGTTGCGGCGCATGGTCGGGCGGGCGTCTCCCCACTCCGAGCAGATGCGCGCGAGCGCGAGGTCGCCCTTCGACAGCTTGGTGCCACCCGAGTTGACCCGGTTGAAGATGTCGACGACGACGTCGACCGTCTTGTCTGGGCCGGTGATCCCGTCGATGTAGAAGTCCCGCTCGAGGATGTTGCGCAGCCGCTGGATGCGGTCGACGTACTCGGTGAACCGGTCGCGCGTCTCCGGATGCGCGTGCAGCACGCCGTACGCGTCGGTCGGGCCGTCGACGAACAGGGCCGTCACGTCGATCCAACGCGGATCGTCCTTCATCTTGATCGGGCCGTAGAACTCGAACGCCTCGGTCTCGACGTTGAAGCGCAGCCCGCGGAACATGTCGGGGTCGCCCTCGAAGAAGGCGGGCGGACGGCCGCGGATGATGCCGTAGAGCGTGGTGACCCGCTGCTGGCCGTCGAGGAGCAGCGACTTGGCGCCCGGGGTCACGGCGGTACCGCCGCGCACGGCCTGCGCGCCGTTCTCGGTCTCCCACACCAGGAGCGCCCCGACGGGGTAGCCCTTGTACAGCGAGCGCATCAGCCCTCGCACCTGATCGCGGTTCCAGACGTACCCCCGCTGGAACTCCGGCAGAAGCATCGATCCTGCGTCGATCTGGTCAAGGATCATGCTCAACTTCGCCATACGTCCATCCGCCCTCGCTCGATCACGCGCGAGAACCATCGCGCGGCCACAGCCGGGTGTTAGCGGATGCTGCCAGCCGGCCGCTCACCGGCTCCCCCGGCCCGGTGAGCGGGACGGTTCAGGGATCGCGTCAGCGCGCAACGCGGGCCCGTCCGCGATCAGCCGACGGGGCTGACCGCTTCGATCCGCGACACGGTGAACTCGCGTTCGGCGCCGCGCAGGTGGCACCACGCGTGCAACCACGCCCCGTAGAGCTGCAGCGGTCGGATGTCGCGAACGGTGCGGTTGCCGGCCTGGTTGCGGTAGATGATCTGGACGTCGCGCTCGTGCTGGAGCGCGTCGGCGAGGAGTGCAACCTCCGCCCCGTCGAGATCGGTGGCGAAACCCGCGAGCTCGTCCTCCACCGGGTCGGCTGGCGGGCCCGCGGGGTCGCCGGCGAGCAGCCGGGTGGCGAGCTCTGCTGCGGCCACCCGGGCCCGGGCGCGGCGTCGGGGTCCCCGGGGTGCCGGGTCGGGGCTGCGCTCGGGCACGATCACGACGCCGTCGGCGTCCTCGGGCATCGGGGCGAACCCCGCCGCGCGCAGCGCGGAGAGCACCTCGTCGACGCCGGCCACGGAGGTCAGCACCGTCGGCGCGAGCCGGCGCAGCTGGAGCGCCCGCAGCGAGCGGGTGGCGACGATCTCGCTGATCTCCGCCTCGCCGCCGGTGACGCACGTGCGTACCTCGCGCACGCGCACATTGCCGTGCCGACGGGCGACGTCGCCGATCAGGTGGTCGAGAGGCTGCGGCAGCGGGCGGCCGGAGGCGGCTGTGAGCTCGGCACGCAGCTCGTCGGCGCTCCAGCCCGCATCGAACGCGGCGCGCACGCTCTCCCGGGTGAACCGCCACGTGGTCGCGGCGCCGTGCGTCTCCGCGATGGCGGCAGCGCCGAGCACGCGCGCGGCGGAGGCGCTCGGTTGTCCCGAGACGACCGCTGTGAGGTCGGACTGGACGACCAGCAGCCCGCGGGTGGCCGGCAGCAGGTCGACGGCCCGGCGGGCCAGCTCGTCCGCGGCGTCCGGGCGGCCGTCGACGGCGACGAGGTGCTCGCCCAGCGCGGTCAACCGGTCCGCCGAGGCGACCCCGAGCAGGGCGGCCTCGCTCCGCGCCGCAGCGACCGCCGCGGAGCGGCCGGCTTCGTCATAGCCGTGCAGCGGGCAGAACCACTCGATGTGGGCGGCCGCCGCGTCCAGGGACCGCCCGCCGGCGGCCGCCCGCAACAGCGCCCGGCGCAGCACGCCCGCATCGGTGTCCATGGGCTCGGGTGGAGCCACCTCGCCACCGGTGGTCTCGCGGGCGGTGGGCGCCAGATCGAGGTCGAACCAGGCGAGGGCGACCTGCGCCCAGCGCACGGCGGCGTCGGCGTCGCGCCAGCCGTCGTAGACGTCGGTGGGGACGTAACCGTTCCGGGCCGGCGCGAGCAGGCCGGTGGCCGCAGCGACGTCGATCCACAGGGCGGGTTCGACGAGTCCGAGCTGCCTGGACAGCCGGGTCCGCTCCCGCGCCCCGACGCCGCCCTTCTTCATCCGGGGAAGGGCTCGACGGCGGGCCTCGTCCAGCAACGTGGTCAGCGCGCGGAGAGCACCCTCGGCGCCGGCCCGACCGTCATCGGGGTCCGCCCGCGCCGGCGCGAGCTCCGGACGACCGGTCAGGCCGGGCGACTCACCCAGCAAGACCAGGAAGGCCACCTCGCGCGGGAGCTCCCGGCGGCGCGACGGTCCGTCGAGGATCAGCCCCGCGCGTACGAGCTCCACCTCGGCGCCGTCGTCATGGGCGAACCAGTGGAGGGAGACCTCGCCGCTCGCGAGACGCGTGAGGTGCCGTCGCGTCGCGGGCGTGAGGGAGGCGACGGCCCGCTCGACCGTCTCGGGGTCGGTCAACAGCGTCTCGAGCCGCGCGATCAGCTCGGGTTTGCGCAGTTCCCCTGGCTCGGCCCCGAGCTCGGCGACCACGGTCCGCAGGTGACGGACCGTGAAGTGGCCGGCGATCTCCGCGACCGGCCGGAACGGACCGAACTCGGCACCGAGGTGCTCGGCGAGGCGCGGTGGCAGCCCGACCCGCCCGTCGACGTGCCAGGCGATGCCCCGCGCGCACATCCCGTCGACGACCTGCCGCACGTCCGCCTCCGGCGCGTGCAGCCGTTCCGCGAGCGCGGCCGGCCCCGCCGCCCCCAAGACCGCCATGACTTGAGCGACGAGGAGCTCGTCGCGGTTCGTGCGCTGCAGGGCGCGCGCGAGGGAGTCGACGCCGTTGAGCCGCCCGGCCAGCTCCTCGACCGTGCGCGGAGCGGGCTCGAGCAGGACGTCGGGTCGTTGCTCGACCAGGCGGGTCAGCTGGACGGGGTCGAGGCCCGCGAGGTAGGTGGCGAGGGACACGGCCGCGATCGCACCACAGCCCAGCCCGGGCGGGAACGCCATCCCCGCGTTCTGTATCAAGGAGCCATGGCCGAGGCCTGCGAGTTCGCACGCGCGGTCGCCGGCGCGGTGCTGGCCCGGATGGCCGCGGACGGTGGCCCGCGGTGGACGGTCCTCGACGCCTCCCCGAGCGAGGGCTCGAGCACGCCGCCCACCGCCCCGTCCGGGGTCGTCCACGTGCGCATCACCGCCGGGAGCGCGCCGAGCTCACCGGACGTCGTGGCCGTCTACTTCACGACGGGCGTCCCGGGGGCCGATGCCGTCGTCGCCACCGCTTCCCAGCTGCAGGACCACGCCATCGAGGCCACTGGCGGCACACCGCTGCCGGCCTGCCCCGGCCATGGGCACCCGCTGACCGCCCGGGTGCTCGACGGCGACGCGTACTGGGTCTGCCCGCACGAGCCGGCCCACCACCGGGACCGGATCCTGCCGCTCGCCGTTGACGCCCCGGCCGCGCAGCGTGGCCGCGCTCACTGATTCACAGTGAGCAAGACCTCTGATCACGGGAAGATCTCTCAAGATCTTTTTACACTTCTACCTGATCGATTCAGTCCGTGCGCTGCACAAATGCACAAGTGCTGATTCGCACCACCTATTTCGTGACACTGCTCACCCCGCATCGCGTTTGAGTCACGCCGCGGACCGGCACGTACGGTCGTTGCCGTCGTCCGACGAGTGCGACATCCGGGAAGCCCCCCTCCCGTCCCCCGCATTGATGGAGAATCTGCGAATCCGCATGTCTGTAACCAAGAATCTCGCCCGTCTCGCCATCGCCGGTGCCATTGCCGTCAGCGCGCCGCTCGCGATGGCCGGCACCGCCAACGCCGTTCCCGCCGGCACCTGGGACAAGCTCGCCATGTGCGAGAGCACCGGTAACTGGTCGATCAACTCCGGTAACGGCTTCTCCGGCGGCCTGCAGTTCACGCCGCAGACCTGGAAGGCCTACGGCGGCAAGGGTCAGGCGCACCAGGCCAGCCGCGCGGAGCAGATCGCCGTCGCCGAGCGCGTTCTCGCGAAGCAGGGCTGGAACGCGTGGCCCGCCTGCTCCAAGAAGCTCGGCCTCCGCTGACCGGATCAGCGGTCCGATAACGCAACGCCCGTCGGTGCTCCGACGGGCGTTGCGTTGTGTTCCGGCGACCGTCACCGCCCTTCGATAGCCTCCCGGATCTCCCCCACCCGGTCGGCGAGCAACCCGACCGCGCCGACGGCCCGGGACATCGGGTCGTCGTCAGCCCCGCCGAGCGCCTTCTCCCGCAGGAAGGCCTGCTTGATCTCGGCCCACCGCTTCGCCTGCTCGGGCGTGAGGCGCCCGCGCAGCTCGGCGAGCTTGAGCAGGTTGGCCTCGGCGCCGGAGGTGAGCGTCTGGGCCTCGCCGACGTAGTGGTCGTCGATCAGCGCCTCGAGTTCCTCGTCGTTCATGACCGGGACGATCCGCTCGGTCAGCTTGTTCATGTTGCGGTACGAGCCCTGCAGCAGGAACGGCGGTTCGGTGCGGCTCGCGTCGTCGGTGGCGGCCGAGGCGATGTAGGCCTTGTTGTTGGTGAGCACCACCTGCTGCACGCGCAGCATCTTGCGCAGCACCGACAGCACCTCGTCCAGCTCGGCCGCCGAGTAGGGGTGGCTCAGCTGGTCGGGGCGGACGCCCTCGTCGCCGCGGGCGAGCCGGACCAGCAGCCGGATGTCGGACCGGTCCCGCGTCGACAGCGGCGCGAGCACCGGGTTGGACGTGAGCGCGTTCTCGATGTAGCTCAGCGCGAACAGCTCGTCCTTGCCCGACAGCACGTCGCCGAGGTTCCACACTTCGGCGCGGTTGGCGAGCATGTCCGGCACGCGGAACCGCTTGCCCTCCTCGGTGTACGGGTTGCCGGCCATGCACACCGCGAACCGCTTGCCCCGCAGGTCGTAGGTGCGGGTGCGGCCCTCCCACACGCCCTCCATCCGGCGCTGGCCGTCGCAGAGCGAGATGAACTTCTGCAGCAGCTCCGGTGAGGTGTGCTGGATGTCGTCGAGGTAGAGCAGCACGTTGTTGCCCACCTCGAGCGCGAAGTTGATCTTCTCGACCTCCTGGCGGGCCGTGGCGTTGGGCGCCTCCGCCGGGTCCACGGACGTGACCGCGTGCCCCAGCGCGGGGCCGTTGACCTTGACGAACACCAGCCCGAGCCGGCTCGCCACGTACTCCATGAGGGTGGTCTTGCCGTAGCCCGGCGGCGAGATGAGCAGCAGCAGGCCGGACTGGTCGGTGCGCTTGGCATCGCCGGTCGCCCCGAGCTGGCGGGCCAGGTTGGCGCCGATCAGCGGCAGGTAGACCTCGTCGAGCAGGTGGTTGCGGACGAACCCGCTCATCACCTTCGGCTGGTACTCCGACAGGCGAAGCCGCGCCCGCTCGGCCTCGACGAGCGCCGTGCGCCGCCGCTGGTACTCGCGGAACCCGGGCACCCGCTCCTCGCGGAACCGACGGCACCGGGTCAGCAGCTCGTCGAGCCGGATCTCGAGCTTCCGGTCGCGGACGCGCGGGTGGGTGCCGAGCAGGCCCTCGACCGTGGTGGTCAGCGACGCCGACGAGTCCTGACGGGCGAGGCGGCCGCCGCACAGCTCGAGCGCCACGGCCTCGGGGAGGTCGGCGGACGGCTCGCCGTCGGTGCCGACGAACGCCGACAGCCAGGCGTGCACGAGTTGGTGCTGCGCGGGGAGGTCCCCGTCGAGGGCCCGCACGTCCTGTTCGAACCGGCGCCGGGACTCGGCGTCGACGCCGCCGAGCGCGCGGTGGAACCGCTCGAGCAGCGCGCGGGCGCCCGCGGCCGTGACGAACTCGGGGCTGCCCGTCGCCAGCTCCTCGAACAGGTACTCGCCCGCGAGCGCGAGGTCCACCTCGCCGAACGGAACCACGAACTCCGCCATGGCCGCGGCGAGCTCGCAGCGCATCGCGTCGATCGCGGGGGTCCGGCCGAACGCGGCCCTCGCCCGCGCCAGCGACGCCGCCCGGACCGTCCAGCGCTGCTTCGCGACGTCGTCGGCGCCGAACGTCCAGAACAGCGCCGCGGCGGCCCGCTCGGTGGGCGGGTAGCGCAGCAGGCCGGCCCCGGCGTGCAGCCGCAGGACGGCGTCGAGGATCGCGGCGGCGTCGTGGTCGTGGACGCCGCGCTCGTAGCCCTCGTCGTAGCGGTTGGCCGCCTCGGCCCGCACGAGGCCGATCAGCCCGCCCTCGGTGACGGCCGCGTCGTGCAGCGCGTCCAGCAGGCCCGCCTCCTCGGCCGCGGCGAGGATCGACGTCGCCAGGTGCTCGGCGCGGTAGACCTCGGCCGTCTCGCTGACCAGCAGCTGGTCCCAGTACGGGCGGGTCTTCTCGAACTCGGGGTCCCCGACGGGGGAGCGGTAGTCGGTGCCGGTGATGGCGAACGCCATGCCGCCCTCGTGCGGCACGAGGGTGAGGTCGATGGCCTGGGTGTTCACCGCGAAGGTGTGCCGCCCGAGGCGGATCGTCTCGCCGTCGCCGCCGTAGAGGTCCAGCCGGTCGCGCAGGGCGCGCCCGGCCTCCTGGCGGGCCGCGGCGATCCGCCCGTCGAGCTCCTCGGCCCGCACCTGGTCGCCGAGCTCGCGCAGCTCCTCGGCGACGCCGCGCAGCTTGGCGATCATCGGGTCGGAGGCGAAGTAGGTGTTGACCTCGTCGATCGAGCCGAGGCTCGCCACCCGGCGGCGCACGCTGGACAGGATCCGGTCGGCCGAGGCGACCAGGCGGTCGGCGCGGCGGGCCCGCTCGTCGAGCAGCGCCTGCTTGCGCGCCGAGAACGCCTCGTAGACGTCCTCCCGCTTGGCGGCGAGCTCGGCGAGGAAGTCGTCGAACTCGCCGAACCGCGACTCCAGGCCCTCGACCTGCAGCATCAGCCTGCCCAGCTGCTCGTCGCAGGCGTCGGGGGTGTCCGCGGCGGCGAGCGCCCCGGTGATCGCCTGCCCGAGCAGCGCGAACTCGGCCGCGAACTCGGCGCGTCCCTCGCGCGCCGCGAGCTCCGAGCGCCGGCCGTCGACGGTGGCGCGCGCCCGGTTGACGCCGGCGAGCACCTCGCCGATCCGCTCCAGGATCGCGGTGCGGACGGTGGCGTCGGCGATGCCGAGCGACCCGACGACCTCCGTGACGACCTGCAGCCCCTCGGTGTGCGCGGCCAGCTGCTCGCGGATCGGTTCGGCCTCGGCGACGGTCGCGATCCGCCCCGCCGCGCCGACCAGCTCCTCGATGTCGGCGTGGTAGGTGTCGAACGCGTCCTCCCGGGAGAGGAACTCGACGGCCCGCGCGCCGGTGTCGGCGGTCGCCTCGCCGAGCTGGGCGTCGAGCGCGTCGATCCGCCCGTGGTCGACGTAGCGCATCTCCCGGACCGTGACCAGGTGGCCCTGCGCCTTGCGCAGGTCGGCCAGCAGCGTCACCCAGCCGTCCGCCGTGCGCGGCGCCGCGGCCCGGCTGGTGCGGACCAGGGAGGAGATCTGCTCGGCCGCGGCGTCGACGGCCGCGGTGGCCTGCGCGGTGAGCTCGCTGACCTTTTCGAACTCGTCGAGCACCTGCTCGGCGGTGGCCTGCAGGTCCGCGAGCGGCGAGCGCAGGTCGCCCAGCTCCGGGTCGCCGAGCCAGTGGTAGGCGTCGAACGCCCGCCGGCACGCGGCGATCAGCGCCTCGAAGACGGCGGTCGCGGGGGCCATCTCCTCGACCATCCGCGCCACCGACAGGCAGTCGGAGATGCCGCGGACGAGGTCGGCGTTGCCGACCCGCTCCAACGGGCCCGACCCGGCCGGCTGCGCGGCCGCGTACACGTCGGACTGGTACGGCGTCTGCCACACCTGCATCGTGTGGACCCGCGTCGGCTCGTCCGACGTGGCCCGGAACATCACCATCGTCCCGTCGTCGAACAGCGAGTAGCCGTGGCACGGGAGCGGGGTGGCGACCTCCTTGCGGATCACGTTGTACGGCAGCAGCAGGTAGATGCCCTCGTCGCGGGCGTGGAAGACGTAGAGCACGTCCTCGCCGTTGGGCGAGCGGATCACCCGCTCGAACTCGAGGTCGTCGACGGCGGTGTCGAACACCTTGCTGACGCCGGTGGCGAGGTAGTAGCCGCCCGGGAAGATCAGCCCCTGGTCCTCCGGCAGGCGCTGGCAGGCCTGCCCGATGGCGTCGGCGCGCACGACTTCCTTCGTGCGCGTGTTGAACACCAGGTACCGGTAGCGCTCCTCGTTGTACGGCCGGATCCGCAGCAGGATCATCGGCCCGACCTCGGCGTAGGAGACGTCGGCGTCGGCGAGGCTCTGCAGCGGGTCGTCGACCGGCTCGGAGTAGATCCCCTCCCCGGTGTCGGTGTTGTTCTCGACCTTGATCGTCAGCGTGCCGCCGACCGTCTCGACGAACACCTTCCCCAGGATCGACAGGTGCGGGTGCCGGCCGAGGACCTGGTCCTCGCGGGTGGTCTCGATCCAGGTGAAGTCGTGCTGGGGCGGGAAGACGTGGTCGCGCTCCCCGCGGTTGTCGAGGTAGGACACCGCGCCGTCGGGTGCGACGCTCCAGCGCAGCACCTTGATGTCGTCGGTGCGCCGCCCGGTCTGGAAGACCGCGAGCAGCTTGCCCTCGACGCGGCGCAGCTGCAGCAGGCGGGTGTCCTTGTAGTAGCGGTACAGCTCGGTGAAGTCGCGCTCGAACTGCGGGTCGCGCAGCAGCTGCGGGCACGCGTCCGCGGCGTCGTCGAACCGGAACGCCGACCCGTCGCGGGTGAACGTGCGCATCGAGAACACGTCCTCGACCGACGTCTCCGGCTTGAGCCCGATGTAGACGTTGTAGCCGAAGAGCATCAGCCCGCCGACGGACACGATGTCGCGCGGCACGCAGTTGTTCTCGGTGCGGATCCGCTCGGTGCCGAGCAGCTCCAGCGCCGCGGAGCCGAACACCTCGGCGCGCCGTTCGTTGAGCACCCCGGCCCGCCGGGCCAGCTCCGCGGCGTGCTCGGCGAGCCGGGCGCGCAGCAGCTCGTAGGTGCCGCCGTCGAGCCGGGTGGGTTCCCCGGTCGCGGCGGCACCGCGCTCGGTGACCCCGGTCGTCACGGCGCCGACGGCGTCAGGCTCGCGACGGGCGCCTCAGCCAGGCCGAGCTGCTCGGCGAGGGTGTGCAGCTGCTTCGCCTTCGCCGCGTTCGGCCCGCCCTGCTTGATCAGCTTGAGCAGGAACGCCGACAGCGTCAGGTTGCGCACCTCGTCGCTGCCGACGCCGCGCAGCAGGGCGGCGACGTCCTGCACGAAGTCGCCTTCGCCGTTCATCCAGCGTCCGGCGATGGCGCGCGTGACCTCGGAGTTGTCGACGACCGCGTCGATGCCCTTGCCGAGGGCGACGGAGTTCATCAGCTTGTCGAAGAAGACGGTGTCGCCGCCGACGATGTCGATGTCGGCGCTCTCCAGGCCCTTCGACAGGACCGCGGCCTGCGCCTCGGCGATCTGGCGGTGCACGTCGACCTTCGCCAGCGCGATCTCCTTGTCGGTCTCCAGCCGCAGCCGGAACTCCTCGTGCTCGCGGGTCGCGGCGTCCAGCTCGGCCATCGCCGC
The DNA here is from genome assembly GCF_035305885.1 of Pseudonocardia sp. Taxonomy (GTDB): domain Bacteria; phylum Actinomycetota; class Actinomycetes; order Mycobacteriales; family Pseudonocardiaceae; genus Pseudonocardia. The sequence continues at coordinate 6,937 of NZ_DATGOP010000107.1, read as the reverse complement.
GGCCTTGTCGCGCAGGCCCTCGGCCTCGCCCTGCAGCTTGAGCCGCAACGCCTCGGCCGCCACAACGGCCTTCTCGCGCTCGACCAGGGCCTCGGCGCGCCCGACCTTCTCGACGGCCTCCGCGCTGCGCTCGCGGACCTGCACCTCGGCGAGCCCTTCCGCGGCGGCCTCGGCCTGCACGCCCTCGGCGAGCCGGATCTTTGCCCGGGCCTGCAGGTCGGCGGCCTCCTGCTCGGCCTCGGCCAGCGTGAGCTTCTCCTTGGCCAGGTGCTTCGCCGCCGCCTCGGCGGCCTCGGCCGCCTTGATGTCCTTGACCAGCTTCTCCTGCGCCTCCGCCTCGGCGCGGATCACCGTGGCCTGGCGCTCGCGCTCGGCCTCCTCGACGACGCGGAGCCGGTTGATGCTCTCCTCCTGCTCGGCGACGGTCTTGTCGACCGCCACCCGCTCGCGCACGACGTCGGCGACCGCGCGGCGCTCGACCTCGACCTCCTTGAGCTTGGCGATCTGCGCCAGCTCCACCTCGCGCTCGCGGCCGACCACCTCGAGCAGGCGGTCCTTCTCGATCCGCTCGGTCTCGATCGCGATGACGCGCTCGCGGTTCTTGGCCGCGACCGCGATCTCCCGCTCCTGGTTCTGGGCCTGCACGCCGAGCGCCTCGTCCGTGCGCAGCCGCGCCGCCTCCGCCTTGAGCCGCTCCTCGGCCTGCACCCGCCGGGTCTCGGCCTCCTCGCGGGCGCGCATGGTCTCGATCTCGCGCTTCTGCTTCGACTCCGCGTCGGCCTGCTGGCGCTCCAGCTCGAGGATCGCCTCGCGCGCCTCGACGTTCTGGCGCGTGATCTCCTTCTCCTCGTTGCGCCGGTACTCGTTGGTCCGGATGTGCTCGAGCGCCGTCAGCTCGGTGATCTTGCGGATGCCCTGCGCGTCGAGGATGTTGTTCGAGTCCAGCGACTCGACCGGCGTCTGCTCGAGGTAGTCGATCGCGGCGTCCTCGAGGCTGTAGCCGTTCAGGTCGGTGCCGATGACCTGGATGATCCGGTCCCGGAACTCGTCGCGCTTGGTGTAGAGGTCGACGAAGTCGAGGTGCTTGCCGACGGTCTTCAGCGCCTCGGAGAACTTCGCCGCGAACAGCGTCTGCAGCGTCGCCTGGTCGCTCGCGCGCTCGGTGCCGATCGCCTGCGCCACCTTGATGACGTCCTCGACGGTCTTGTTCACCCGCACGAAGAACGTGATCCGGATGTCGGCGCGGATGTTGTCGCGGCAGATCAACCCGTCGTGGCCGATGCGCTCGATCTCGATCGTCTTGACCGAGATGTCCATGAACTCGGCCTTGTGCACGACCGGCAGCACGATCGCGCCGGTGAACGTGACGTCGACCTTGCGCATCTTCGACACGATCAGCGCGCGGCCCTGGGGGACCTTCTTGAACAGCCTGCTGATCGCGATGAGCATCACGATCGCGATCAGCAGGACGACACCGAGGGCGATCCCGGTGGACAGGGCGATGGAGGACATCACGCTTCCTTGGTGGAGTTGTCGGTGGAACGGGTGGAGGGAGCGGCGTCCACCCAGAAGATCTCCCGGTCGGCGTCGTAGTCGATGATCAACGCCTCCGACCCGGCACGCAGCGGTGGCCCGTCCAGCTCGACGGGGCGGCGTACCTGGACGATCGCCGAGGAGCCGTCCTCGGCGGTGATCTCCGCCTGGCCGAACGTGTCGCTCACGTGACCGGTCCTGATCACGCAGATGCGGCCGACGAAGTCGCTGCGCGTCGGCTCGTCGGCGCTGGGCAGCGCCCTGCGGATCGGGACCACGATGAACCTGGTGACGAGGAGGCCGCCGAGCAGGGCGACGAGGAGCACGCCGCTGCCGACGAGCACGTCCACGGCGGGGGCGAGCGCCAACGCGCCCAGCACGATCGTGCCGATCATGGCCAGCAGCCAGGACAGCGTGATCCACAGCGACAGCGCGACCATGAGCGGCACCCCGCCGAGGCCGAGCGTGTCCATCACGCCGCCGTTGCCGTCGGCTCCGTCGGCACCGTCGGCACCCGCGTCGCCGTCGAAGAGGTCGAAGTCGGCCCCGACCAGCACCAGCAGCCAGTACAGGACGACGACGACCAGCAGGAAGCTGAGCAGCACCGCCGGGAAGGACACGGTGGCGGCCAGGAACCCGGACATGCTGCAGCTTCCCCCTCCTCGAGCCGGCGCCCACTTCAGGGCGCGGGACACGGACCCGGCTCGCGCGACGATCATCGTGCCGCACGGCCGGGTGAACATCCGTGCTTCTACTGATCCGACCCGCCGGCGGGCCAGGTGGTTGGGGGCATCGATGCACGATCGTCATGACCGGCCGCCCGTGGCGACGCGGATCACCCCCGCGCACGCCGTAGGCGGTGGTCGGACGGGTACTCGCTGCCCATGAAGGCTCTCAGGAAGGTCCGCCCCCTGCTCGTCACCACCGCCGCGGTCGCGGCCACGGCGGCGGCGGGCAGGATCGGCACGGACGTGTCCTCGCGCTGGTACCGCGAGCTGGACAAGCCGAGCTGGCAGCCGCCCGGCGCCGCGTTCCCCGTCGTCTGGAGCGCGCTGTACGCCCTGCTCACCGGGGCCGGCGCGCGGGCGTTGGACCGGGCCGGCCGCGAGGGCCGGTCGGCGCCGTACCTCGCCGCCTACGGGACGAACCTCGCGCTCAACGCCGGCTGGACGTGGAGCTTCTTCACCGCGCAGAACCCGCGGCTCGCGCTCGCCGAGGTCCTCGCGCTGGAGGCCTCGACCCTCGACCTCACCCGCCGCACGTGGCGGCTCGACCGCAAGGCGGGCATCGCGCTGCTGCCCTACGCCGCGTGGACGACGTTCGCCACCGCGCTCACCGCGGAGATCGCGCGCCGCAACCGCCGCGGCTGACCCGGCCGCGGCTCACGTCGGGTCGTGGTGGGCGACGAGCCGCGAGAGCAGGTCGGTCAGGGTCTTGCGCTCCTGCACCGACAGCGGTTCGAGCAGCTCGGCCTGCACCCGGTCGAGCACCACGTCCATCCGCGCGAGCTGCTCCCGGCCGGCGTCGGTGAGGCTCACCCGGTTGCGCCGGCCGTGGTCGGGGTCCGGCGTCCGGTCGACGTGGCCCAGCTCGACCAGCTCGTTGACGGCCGCGACGACGTCGCTGCGGTCGATGCGGCACCAGCGCCCGAGCTGGGCCTGGCTCGCCGGACCGAACTCGTGCAGCGCGGCGAGGATGCGGTAGTGGTAGCCACGCGCCCCCGTGGCGGCGAATCCGTCGAACACCAGCCTGCGGGCGTGCATGGCCAGCTGCGTGATCAGCCAGCTCGGCTTGACCGCGAGGCGCTCGGGGATCGGGTCCACGCGGATCACCCTATTTGTGTTGGCAAGACCAACACTTACGGCTAGTGTTGGTGGCGCCAATATTGGAGTGACCAACAAAGGAGGACCGTGTCCACCAACCCGATCGCCGACCGCCTGGAGGTCACCGACCTGTTCGCCCGCCTGGCCGGCCTGCTGGACGACGGCCGCCACGACGACGCGGCCGACGTCTACCACCCCGACGTCGTGGTGCGCTCGCCCCGCGGCGGTGAGCTGCGCGGCCTCGACGAGGTCACCGCGTTCCTGCGCCGGTCCCACGTCGACGGGGAGCACACCCAGCACGTGCACGGCGACGTGCTGGTGCGCGTCGACGGCGACCGCGCCGAGGCGACGGCGAACCAGCTCGTCTTCTTCCACCGCGACGGCGAGCCGCCGCACCGCACGAGCGGCCTGCGGACCACCACCACCGCCGTGCGCACCCCGGCCGGCTGGCGGTTCACCGAGATGAACATCGCGCTCGCCTGGACGAGCGAGCGCTGACCGAACCCGGTCGAACCGGCGACCCGCCCGTGCCAGGCTCACCCCATGGGTGTCGACCTGGCCGCCGCGGCCGCCTTCATGGCCCGGCACGCCCGCGTGCTGGACCGCAGGCGCTTCGAGTTCCTCCTCGGCGCGACGAGCGCCGACGCCGTGTTCGCGGCCGTCGACGCCTACCGCAACCCCGACGGCGGGTACGGCTGGGGGATCGAGCCGGACCTGCGCGCGCCCGAGAGCCAGCCGGCCGGGGCGCTGCACGCGCTGGAGGCGTTCGCCGACGTCGCCCCGGCCACGACGCCGCACGCCGCGCAGGTGTGCGACTGGCTGGACTCGATCACGCTCCCCGACGGCGGGCTGCCGTTCGCCCTCCCCGTCGCCGACCCCGCCGGGTGCGCGCCGTTCTGGGCGCAGGCCGACCCGACGGTGTCGGCCCTGCAGAGCACCGCGTTCGCGCTCGCCGCCGCGCTGCGGGTCGCCGAGTACGACCCGGCCGTGGCCGCGCACCCGTGGCTGGACCGGGCGATCGGGTACGGCATCGAGGCCGTCCGCCGCCTCGACGGCTCGGTGCACGCCATCGAGCTGTGCTTCGCCGTGCGGTTCCTCGACGCGGCGCACGACCGCCACCCGGAGGCCCCCGCCCTGTTGGAGCGGCTCGGCGCGTTCATCCCGGACGACGGCCTCGTCCCGGTCGCGGGCGGCTCGGAGGGCGAGGTGCTGCGCCCGCTGGACTTCGCCCCGGTCCCCGGGCCGGCCCGGCGGCTCTACCGCGACGAGCTGATCGCCGCCGAGCTGAACCGGCTGGCCGACGCCCAGCACGACGACGGCGGCTGGAGCGTCGACTTCGCCAGCTACTCCCCCGCCGCCGAGCTGGAGTGGCGTGGCTACCAGACCGTTCACGCGGTGTCGGTGCTCCTGCGCAACGGCGTGATCTCCCCGGGCTGACCCGCCGCTACCCCCGGCGGCGTACGCACCCGCCGGGACGTGGGCGCACCGACGCAGCCGAAGAGCCGACGGCGGAGGGACGCCCGCGACGCTCGCTCCGAGCAGTCTCATCCGCAGTCGGCCGATCAGTTCCCCGGCCGGCCCCGGTCACCACCGGAGGAGACGGCCAGAGGAGACGGCGATGAGCATCCCGGCGCACCGGACGGCGCCGGCGACGAACCCCCGCCGGGTCGCGCACCTGTTGGACAGCCGGCTGCACGGGCGGCTGCACCTGCCCGGCGACGCCGGGTACGACCCCGGCGGCCACGGAACACCGGACGTCGTGGTCGACGCCGCGACGGCGGCGGACGTCCGGGCGACCGTCCGCGCCGCCCGCGAGAGCGGCCTCCCGCTCACCGTGCTCGCGACCGGCCACGGCACCGTCGCCGCGCCCGAGGGCGGGATCCTGCTGCGGACCTCGCGGATGGCCCAGGTGCTGGTCGACCCGGACCGCCGCATCGCCCGCGTCGGGCCGGGGGCGCGGTGGGGCGAGGTCGTCACGGCGGCCGAGCGTTCGGGCTCGCGCCGCCCTCCGGGGACACCCCGTCGGTCGGCGTCGTCGGCTACACGCTCGGCGGCGGGCTGTCCTGGCTGTCGCGCAAGCACGGCTTCGCCGCCGACAGCCTGCTGCGCGCCGAGCTCGCCACGGCGGACGGGCGCGTCGTCGTCGCCGACCGGCGCCACCACACCGACCTGTTCTGGGCGCTCCGCGGCGGGAGCGGCAACTTCGGGGTCATCACAGCGATGGAGCTGCGGCTGCACCCGGTGCCGGGCGTCTACGGCGGGTCGGCCGAGTTCCCGGTCGACGGGGCCGAGCGCGCCCTGCGGTTCCTCGCCGAGCACGGCGACGAGCTGCCCGACGAGCTGTCGGTCTCGATCGTGGTGGGCGGCGACTCCCTCGTGGTCCGCGCCGTGCACGCCGGCCCGGACGGCCGGGCCGCGCTGCAGCCGCTGCTGGACGCCGCGGGCACGCCGCTCGTGGACCGGTTCCGCGAGATGCGCTACTCGGAGGTGCCCACGATCGGCGGCACGCCGCCGATCACGTTCGCGATGTACGACGAGCTGTCCGAGGACACGATCCGGGCGGTCGTCGACAGCGGCCTGACGGTCGAGGTCAAGCACTGGGGCGGGGCGATCGCGCGGCCCGAACACGACGACCCCGGCCCGGTGAGCCACCGCGACGCCCGGTTCGTCATGAAGATCGCCGCACCGGCGGCCGACGCGATCACAGCGACCGCGACCGGCGGGTCGTTCCTCAACTTCCTGCACGACACCGCGCGCACCCACACCGCGTTCACGCCGGCGAACCACCGCAGGTTGCGGGAGATCAAGACGGCCTACGACCCGACCAACCTGTTCCACCGCAACCACAACATCCCGCCGCTGGGCTGACCGGCGGCTCAGCCGAGGGCAGCGCGGATGATCTCGTCGCGGTCGGCGAGCAGCGCCTCGGCCGCGGTCTTGCCCGTGGCCGCGAGGTAGGCGTCGACGAGCCGGTTGCCCGCGGCGTAGCCGGCGCCCGTCGGCACGCCGACGGGGGTGGCGCCGTAGCGCGCCGCGATCGCGTCGCCGTGCACCCAGGCGGTGAAGTTCTGCATCCCGGTGACGCCCAGGTTCGCGACGACCTCGGCGAACACCGCGTCGTCGTGCAGCGCCGCCAGCCCGATGCGGGTGTAGCCGAGGTCGCCGTAGAGCTGCCGGGCGAACGCATCGGCCAGGCCCTCGCTCACGATGTGCTCCCCGACCGTGACCGTGGCCGGATCCCACACGACGGTGCAGTAGCGCAGGTTGTGGTTCAGCTCGTGCACGGCGACGGCCTCGAGGCGGGCGAGGTTCTCCTCGCTCGGCCACACGCAGATCCACAGGTAGCCGGGGACGCTGCCGTTGCCGCTCACCCCGAGCGAGACGTCGGTGAAGTGGTCGTCGCCCGGGTCGCCGAGCACGAGCAGCACCCGCAGCTCATCGGGCGTGGCGATGCCGGGGGTGGCCTCGAGCTGGCGGGCAAGGCCCTCGTGCAGGGCGCGCTCGATGCGGCCCCACGCGTCGGCGGCGCGCAGCGCGTCGAGCGCGGGCAGCACCCGCTCGTCGTCCCGGTCCACGCGGAA
>NZ_DATGOP010000106.1:0-49610 GCF_035305885.1 Pseudonocardia sp. | reverse complement strand
GTCCGCTCAGCCCCGGCGCGGGAGCACCGGCGCGTCCCGGCCGGTGCTGATCTCCTCGTGGTAGTCGGCGTCGACGTTCACCGACCAGATGTCGTGGTCGGCGCCGAGGACGTTCTCCACGGCGAGCATCGCCGTGAGCATCGAGTGGTCCTGGTTGTTGTAGCGGTGCTGGCCGTTGCGCCCGACCGGCTGCACGTTCGGCGCGTGCTCGGCGAGCCAGGAGCGCAGCAGCGCGACGCGCTCGGCGAAGCCCTCCTCGTAGACCGGGTAGGCCTTGGGCATCCGCACGACGTAGCCCGCCTCGACCCGGTCCGCCGGGACGAGGCCGATCGCCGCGAGCTCCCGCGTGCCCAGCGCGACCAGCTCCTCGTCGGGCAGCTCCCACAGCTCGTCGCCCTCGAAGACGAAGTACTCCAGCCCCAGGCAGGTGCGCCCCGGCTGCACCATCGCCTCCGACCAGGCCCCGAAGTTCTGGATCCGCCCGACCGCTACCTCCGGGGAGTGCACGTAGATCCAGTTGTCGGCGAAGGCGCACTCGGCGGGCACGACGAGCGCCACGGTGAGGAAGTCGCGGAACCGCAGGGCGGCGGCCGCGGCGGCGACCTCGGGCGGCGGGGGCGGGTCCATCGCCCTGACCAGCTCGGGCAGCGGCATCGACGAGATCACGTGCGTGCACGGGTAGACCGAGACGGCGCCGTCGGCGGTGGTCTCGACGCTCACCACGCGCCCGTCCTCCCGGCGGAGGCGGGTGACCGGCTGCTCGAGCAGTACCTTGCAGCCCGCGGCCTCCACCCGCTCGGCGCAGCGCTCCCACATCAGCCCGGGGCCCAGCCGCGGGTAGTGGAACTGCTCGATCAGCGAGACGACCTCCGTGCGGCGCCGCGGCAGCAGCGCGTTGCGCACCGCGGCCGCGAGCGAGAGGTTCTTGATCCGCTGGGCGGCCCAGTCGGCGGGCATCGCCGAGGCGGGCATGCCCCACACCTTCTCGTTGTAGCTTTTGAAGAAGTGCCGGTAGAGGCGCTTGCCGAAGCGTGCGGAGACCCAGCCCTCCAGGTTCGTCTGGTCGGCGGGCGGGTGGATCTGCGCCCACGCGTAGGACGCGATGCAGCGCATCGCCTCCACGAACCCGAGGTTGCGCAGCGCGTCCCACGGCCGCAGCGGGTACTCGAAGAACCGGCCGCGGTAGAGGATGCGGCTGCGCCGGGGGCGCAGGAGGAACTCCTCGTCGCCGAGCAGGTCGTGCCAGAACCGGGCGACCCGCTCGACCTTGGTGAAGAAGCGGTGCCCGCCGATGTCGAAGCGCCAGCCCTCGCGCTCGACGGTGCGGCTGATCCCGCCCACCACGGAGTCGGCCTCGACGACGGTGGCCGGGACGCCGGCGGCCACGAGCTCGGCGGCGGCGGTGAGCCCCGCCGGCCCGGCGCCGATGACGACCACCTCGAGGTCGGGCCGGGGTTCGGCCGTTGCCGACATCCAGATCAGACGGCCCGCACGACGGCGGGGTCGTCGAGCGTGGCGCGGAACCAGTCGATGGTGCGGCGCAGGCCGTCGGCGAGGTCGACCTTCGGCTCCCAGCCGAGCACGGCGCGCGCGAGGCTGATGTCGGGCCTGCGCACGGTGGGGTCGTCCTCGGGCCGGGGCACGTACTCCAGCGGGCTGTCGGAGCCGACCAGGTCGCGCACGAGCAGCGCCAGCTCGGTCATCGACACCTCGCACGGGTTGCCGATGTTCACCGGCCCCGCCTCCCGCGAGTGCAGCAGCCGCACGCACCCCTCGACGAGGTCGTCGACGTACTGGATGGACCTGGTCTGACTGCCGTCACCGGATACGGTGATCGGCCCGCCGGTGAGCGCCTGGCGGATGAACGTCGGCACCGCGCGGCCGTCGTCGGGGCGCATCCGCGGGCCGTGCGTGTTGAAGATCCGTACGATCGCGGTGTCGACGCCCTGCGCCCGCCGGTAGGCCATCGTCATCGCCTCGGCGAACCGCTTCGCCTCGTCGTAGACCCCGCGCGGCCCGACCGGGTTGACGTGGCCCCAGTAGGTCTCCGGCTGCGGGTGCACCTGCGGGTCGCCGTAGGCCTCGGACGTCGAGGCGAGCAGGAACCGCGCCTTCTTCTCCTTGGCCAGGCCGAGCGTGTGCAGCGTCCCGATCGAGCCGACCTTCAGCGTCTCGATGGGCATCCGCAGGTAGTCGGCGGGCGACGCGGGCGAGGCGAAGTGCAGCACCGCGTCGACGTCGCCGACGACGTGCACGAAGTCGGTGACGTCGGCCCGCACCAGGCGGAACGGCCCGATCTCGGCCAGGTGCGCGACGTTGGCCGGGGATCCGGTGGAGAAGTCGTCCAGGCACAGCACGCTGTAGCCCTCGTGCAACAACCGTTCCGACAGGTGGGAACCCAGGAACCCGGCCCCGCCCGTCACGACTGCCCGCGGTCTCGCCACAGCCCACCAACCCTTTGATCGGCCCCGACGACTGACAAAGTATGGCTACCCTAGCCTAAGTAGCGCGGATCCGGGCCGGATCGGCGGAACCGTCACCGGGATCACTCCGACCGGGAGGAATCGACGCTCGCACCGGAGCGTTGCACCCGTCAACCGGTCGGGCCCGGCGTTCATCGCGCCGCAACCGGCGCGGCGCGCGCCGGGCGGTAGGATCGGGCGAACCCGGCGGGCAACGCTCGTCCGGCGACAGCCGGCCCGGTGCCGCGGCCGTCGACGGTGGTCGCGCCTTTCCCGCCACACGTGGGTGGGCTGCCCGGCCCGCGGTGTCCACCTCCGCGAATCCGCGGGTCCGCTCGCGTGCGAGAGGAGCCAGTCGGCCCCTTCCCGCGAGCCGTCACCCGTCCACAGCACCGAATGCGGCACCCCACCAGGAGGAGTCAGTGGCTCGACGAGGCCAGCCCAGTACGAGGGCTCGCCGCCCCGCATCATCACGCGACCGCCGTTCCGGCCGTCGCCGAGCCGACGTCCCACAGGACGTGAACGCGGTGCTCGCCCGCGCCGTCCGGGAGATCGAGGCGGCGCTGCGGAGGGGCCGGGCCACGTCCACCACGCGTACGAAGTTCCAGGCCACCGCGCTCCTGCTGCGCGAGGAGCGGGCGAAGGTCCAGGAGGGCGAGGGCAGCGAGGCGCACAAGGCCGAGCAGCTCAAGCGGCTCGACGGCATCGCCAAGATCCTCGCGACGAGCGCCGTGCGCGACTCCGACCTCCTCGCGCTGCTCGCCGACGACGCCGTCGTCACGCCCGAGGCCCGGGCGCTCAAGCGGGAGATGCTGCGGTCCGCGGGCCTCGACCCGGGCGAGGAGGAGCCGCCGCCTGCGCCGCCGGCCGAGCCCGAGCACCGCGTGGTGCCGCGGTCGGTGATCTCGCGGCAGCTGGCGAACCCGTTCCTCGCGCCCGACGCCTCCGCCGTCCGGCCGCGCGCGCCGCGCCCGACCCGGCTGGCCACGTGGGAGCTGATCGGTCCCCTGCTCAGCTCGTTCGAGCGCGCCGGCAGCGGCGCCGTGTCGTGCATGGACCTGCCCGAGCCCACCGCGCGCTACACGCCGCGCGGGATGGAGCTGATGCCGCACCAGGGCCGCGTGGTGGCCGCGGCCGCGGCGGGCCACCGGACGTTCCTGCTCGCCGACGAGCCCGGCCTGGGCAAGACCGCGCAGGCCCTGCTCGCGGCGGAGGCGGCCAACGCCTACCCGCTGCTGGTCGTCGTGCCGAACGTCGTCAAGACGAACTGGGCGCGCGAGGCCGCGATGTGGGTGCCGCACCGCACGGCCACGGTCGTCCACGGCAACGGGGAGTCGGTCGACGGGTTCGCCGACATCGTCGTCGTCAACTACGAGATCCTCGACCGCCACGTGGGGTGGCTCGGCGATTTCGGCCTGCGCGGGATGGTCGTCGACGAGGCGCACTTCATCAAGAACAAGCAGTCCCAGCGCTCCCGCAACGTCCTCGCGCTCTCCGACCGGGTCCGCTCGTTCACCGCGCGCCCGCTGATGATGGCCCTCACCGGCACCCCGCTGATCAACGACATCGACGATTTCCGGGCCATCTGGCAGTTCCTCGGCTGGATCGACGAGACCAAGCCGCTCGCCGACCTGATGAACGCCCTCGACGAGACCGGCCTCACCCCGGCCGACCCCGGCTTCTACCCCGCGGCCCGCCAGTGCGTCATCGACCTCGGCATCGTCCGCCGCCGCAAGGTCGACGTGGCCGCCGACATCCCGGCCCGCCGCATCGCCGACCTCCCGGTCGAGCTGGACGGGCCGGCCGGCCGCTCGATCCGCGCGGCCGAGCGCGAGCTCGCCCGCCGCATGGTGGCGCGCTACGAGGAGGCGCTCGCCGCCCGCCGCTCCGGCGAGGTGGTCGAAGGCATCGACCACGACCTCGTGCGCCAGGTCGCGAAGTGGGAGCAGAAGGACGCGGCGAACGCGTCGTCCGGGCACAACGTCTTCAGCATGATGCGGCGCATCGGCCGCGCGAAGGCCCGGCTCGCCGCCGACTACGCGGCCCAGATCGCGCGCAGCGCGGGCAAGGTCGTGTTCTTCGCCAAGCACATCGAGGTGATGGACGAGGCCGAGCTGACGTTCGCCGAGCAGGGCGTGCGCTTCGCCTCGATCCGCGGCGACCAGACGCCCTCGGTGCGCCAGCGCAACATCGACGCGTTCACCAACGACCCGGACGTCGCCGTCGCGGTCTGCTCGCTGACGGCGGCGGGTGTGGGCCTCAACCTCCAGGTCGCCTCCGACCTCGTGCTCGCCGAGCTGTCCTGGACCGCCGCGGAGCAGACCCAGGCCATCGACCGCAGCCACCGCATCGGGCAGACCCAGCCGGTCACGGCGTGGCGCATCATCGCCGCGCAGACGATCGACGCCCGGATCGCGGAGCTGATCGACTCGAAGGCCGGGCTCGCCGCGCAGGCCCTCGACGGTTCGGACGAGGAGGTCGGCTCCTCGGCCGACGTCCAGCTCGAGGCGCTCGTCGCGCTGCTCACCGACGCGTTGTCGCAGACCCCGGCCGGGCTCGCGAGCTGACCTCCGCGACGACGGCGGGCTGCGAGCGCGGGCGGTGCGTCCGCGCTCGCAGCCCGGCTCCGACCGCTATCCGCGTGACGCGGCGTTCTCGGCGAAGCGGCTGTCGACGTAGGTCTCCGTCGGGACGGGCTCCTCGTACTCGAGGGCGCCCACCTCCATCCACATCCGCTCCATGGCCGCGAGCTGGTCGGGAAGCGGCGCGAGGTCCGGCAGCCACGCGTAGAGCGGCACCGATGCGACCTGCTCGGGCGTCTGGCCGGTGGCCTCACCGATGATCTTGAGGTTCTCGTCGGAGTAGCGGGCGTCACCCTGCAGGTCCTGGGCGCCGCGGGCCAGCGCGTTGAAGAACTTCTGCGCGAGCGGCGACTCGACGAACTGCGCGCCGAAGAGGATGCCGGTCCCGGACGTGCCCTCCGGCGTCGTCCAGACCTTGACGGCGGTGCCGTCGTCCACCGCCAGCTTCCAGAACGGGGCGGAGACGAACGCGGCGTCGATCCCGCCGGTCTTCAGGGCGGTGGGGATGTCCGGGCTGCTCAGCTGGACGAACTCCACGTCCTTGATCGACAGTCCCGCTTCCTCCAGCGCCATCCCCACGTAGAAGGCGCTGGTCGCCCCCGCGCCGCCGAGGGCGCCGACCTTTCGTCCCTTGAGGTCGGCGATCGAGGAGAACTCGCCGGAGTCGACCAGCGGCTTCGCCACCACCAGCGCGGAGGCGGGGTTCTCGGTGTCGGCGTCGGCAACCCCCATGGAGCCCACGACGCGCACGTCGAGCCCCGACTCGATCGCGCTGAACATCCCGGCCGAGAAGCCGGCGAGCACGGCGTCGAGCTTGCCGCTCGCCGCGAGCGGGATCGCGTCCTGCCCCGACTTGACGTTCTCGATGTTGACCGTGAGCCCTTCGTCGGCGAAGTAGCCCTTGGCGTCGGCGACGAAGAGCGGCGCGAAGATCGGTAGCTGCACGACGCCGACGTTCACCGTCGACTCGTCGGCTCCCTCCGCACCGCCGCTGTCGCCGCCGCAGGCGGCCACGGCCAGGCCGAGCAGCGCCGTCGCTGCCACGGCCACGAGTCTCCTCATGACTTCCTTCCCTTCCTCCGAGGGCCGCTCGCGTGCCGCCACGGCAGCAGCGCTCGCTCCAGCAGGATGACGAGGCCCGTGATCAACGCGCCGATGAGCGACACCGTGATGAGCCCGACGAACATGATCTGCGGTTGGAACAGCTGCCAGGAGTTCCAGATCAGGTAGCCCAACCCGTTGTTGGACGCGACGAACTCCACCGCGGTCACGACGATCACGGCCATGCCCGCGGACACCCGCAACCCGGTCATGATCGAGGGCGTCGCACCCGGCAGCAGGACGTACCGGAAGAGGTTCCACCCGGTGGCGCGGTAGGCGCGCGCCGCCTCGAGGATCCGCCCGTCGATCTGCACGATGCCCGCGAGGGTGTTGATCTGGACGACGAAGAAGACCGAGATCGCCACGGACAGCACCTTGGGCGTCTCGGTGAGGCCGAAGATGAGCAGCAGCAGCGGGAGGATCGCGATCTTCGGCAGCGCGTACAGGGCCGTGAAGGTCGGGCCCAGCGCCGCGCGGATCGGGCGCGAGACGCCCATCAGCAGCCCCACCGCGATCCCGACGACCGCACCGAGGACGAACCCGGCGGCCAGGCGGGCCACGGTGGCGCCGGTGTGGATCCAGAGCTCGCCGTCGACGACCATCTCCCAGCCCTCGGCGAGGATCTCCGACGGCGGGGTGAACAGCCGGGAGTCGAGCGCACCGGCCCGCGCCGCGCTCTCCCACGCCAGCAGCAGGAGCAACGGCGTGAGGGCGGCCAGCGCCGTGTCGCGCGCCTGCAGCCGCCGGTGCCGGCGGTGCTCGCGCCGGACGGCCTCGTCCAGCGCCGTGGTGTGCCTCTCCTGCAAGGCCCGTTCCAGCGATGTCGTCATGAGAACCCCAACGATGCCTGCACCTCGTCGCGCAGTGACTCCCAGATGTCCTGGCGCATCCGCGCGAACTCCGGGTCGGACTCGATCTCGACGCTGCGCGGGCGTCCGAACGGGACGTCGAGGACGTCCTTGATCCGGCCCGGCCGGGCCGACATGACCACGATCTGATCGCCGAGCAGCAGCGCTTCCTCGATCGAGTGCGTCACCAGGACCACGGTCTTGCGCTCGGCCTCCCACAGCGAGACGAGCTGCTCCTGCATGAGGATCCGGGTCTGGGCGTCCAGCGCCCCCAGCGGTTCGTCCATCAGCAACGACGGCGAGCCGGTGGCGAACGCCCGGGCGATCGCGATCCGCTGCCGCATCCCGCCGGAGAGCTGGTGGGGGTAGGCCGACTCGAAACCGGTGAGCCCGACCTCCGCGATCCAGTGCCGCGCGTGCTCCTCCCGCTCCCGCTTCCCCACCGAGGCCATCTGCTCGCCGAAGGCGACGTTCTGCAGGACCGTGAACCAGGGGAACACGCCGTGCTCCTGGAACACGAACGCCGACCGCGGCACCCGCCCGGCGGGGAGGTTGTTGCGCACCTCGCCGACGGTCGGGGTCTCGAGCTCGCCGAGGATGCGCAGCAGCGTCGACTTGCCGCACCCGGACGGGCCGACGATGCAGGTGAACGACCCGGTCTTCAGGCTCAGGGTGATGTCGTCGAGGGCGTGCACCGGCGTGTCGCCGACGAAGATCTTCGAGACGCCCCGGACGACGAAGGCGTCCGTCGAGGGGATGGCGGAGGGCGCTGTGGTCATGCCGATCCTCTTGCTCATCGAGCGGATGGGTTTCGGGCCGGATCCGGGGACACGGCGGGGCCGTGGTGCATCGGTGGGTCGGGGGAGCAGAAGTCCCCTCCGATGTAGCGCCGGTCCCACTCGGAGGCCAGCACCGCCGGGTCACGGCGCGCGGCCTCGAACAGCTCGGTGGCGTGGTCCTCCGCGTCGTCGCGGGGGTGGAAGCCGATCGCCGCCCCGCCTTCCGGCGACAGGTAGCCGCGGCTGTTCGCCGACACCCCCCAGACGATGCGGAACCCCGGCGACGCGACGGTCAGCGCCGCGTCCAGCAACCGGACCGCGTCCGCGGGGGACAGCCACGTGCTGAGCATGCGCTCACCGAGCGGCCGGGCGAACCGGGACGCGATCCGCAGGCACACCACGTCCATGCCGTACCGGTCGTGGTACAGGCTGCCCAACGCCTCGAGCGCCGCCTTGCTGACGCCGTAGAACGTGTCCGGCCGGACCGGTACGTCGTCGGGCACGCGCTCCGTCCCACCGGGTACGGGGACGAACCCGGCCGCGTGGATCGAGCTCGCCAGCACCACGCGGGGCACGCCCGCGCGCCGCGCGGTCTCGAGGACGGACTGGGTCCCGTCGATGTTGACGCGCAGGAGCTGCTCCCAGTCGGCCTCCAGCGGGATCCCCGCGAGGTGGACCACCGCCGCGCAGCCGTCGAACGCGGTGCGCAGCGCCTCGCGGTCGGTGACGTCGCAGCGCACCCAGCTGCACGGGGTGCCCGGGGGCGCAGGCAGCCGGTCCACCCCGACGATGCCGTACCCGAGCTCGGCGAGTCCGGGCAGGACGTCGGAGGCGAGCGAGCCTGCCGCGCCCGTCACCGCGATCCGCGAACCACCGCGAGACCCCATCAGACCAGCGCGCCTTGCCGCTCGAGCCCTTCGCGCACCGCCGCGTAGTCGTGACGGCCGCCGTCGGCGTACACCGCGGCGGCGACCCCGCAGGCGTGGCCGGTCGCGAAGGACGTCCCCATGACCCTCAGCGAGGCGTACGCCCGGTTGTCCGAGCTGGTCAGTCGCCCACCCGCCCACAGGTTCTCGGTCGACGCCGCGCAGATCGCCCCGTAGGGGATGTGGTACCAGCCCCCACCCGCGATCTTCCCGTACTCGGTCACGCCCGGCGCGACGTGGCTCTCCATCGGCCAACCGCACCGCGCGACGGCGTCGTGCGGGCGCTTGCGGGCGGCAGAGACGTCGGCGGCGCTCACCTGGTCGCGGCCGCGCAGCCGGCGCCCCTCGCGGATGCCGATCTGCGGGCCGGTGCCCGCGAGGTAGCCGTCCTCCCAGCCGGGGAGGTAGCGCCGGAACGCCTCCAGGTACAGCCAGGACAGGCGGCGGGCCTCCAGCTCGGCACGGGTCAGCTCGTGGACGTCGAGGACGTCGCGGTGCTGGTCGACCAGCAGCATCATCACCTCGCGGCTGACCGGCATCCGCACCGCGATGCCGCTGGTCCGGACCAGGTCCGCTCCGGTCTCGGCGGTGTACTTGCCGACGGCGGCGGCGATCCCCGCCTGGGAGAGGTCGGCCTCGTCCCGCACGCCACCGACGCGCATCACGAGCGTGCTCGCCTGTCGTTCCGCCACGTGTGACAGCATCACATCATCGGCACCGGCCGCCGCGAGCAGTGCGCCGTCGCCGCTGCAGTCCACGAACGCGCGCCCGGTGATGCGCTCGCGGCCCCCGCGGTGGGCCACCTCGACGCCGGTGATCCGCCCCTCCTCGGTGGTCGCACCGACGAGCGTGCTGTGCAGCAACAGCTCGACGCCGGCCGAGGTGACCAGTTCGTCGTACACGGTCTTGGTCGTCTCGAGGTCGAGGAGCACGATCGTGTTCCCGGACTCGGGGACCGTGTGCGTGCGGTAGAGCCGGTGCGCGTCGAGCCGGTCCAGCACCTCCTGGCCGACCCCTCGCACGACCTGCGCGCCCGTCTGGTCGAAGAACCCGCAGTGGGTGAGCACCGAGCTGTTCGTCGCGGCCCCGCCGAGGAACCCGTACTGCTCGATCAGGCACACCTCGGAGCCGGACCTCGCCGCACCGACCGCAGCGGCGATCCCCGCCGCACCACCCCCGACGACCACCACATCGAAGTCCGCCACGCGAGCACCTTCACCCGGGCGGGGGCATGCGTCCAATGCCTGTCGAGCCCGAGGGCCATGCCTGCAGTGCATGATGCGGCCGTGGAACTGCGCCAGCTCACCTATTTCCGGAAGGTCGCGGAGGTCAGGTCCGTGAGCAAGGCCGCCGGGCTGCTCCACATGACCCAGCCGTCGCTCAGCCGGCAGATCCACGCCCTGGAACGGGAGCTCGGGCAGCCGCTGTTCGACCGCACGCCGCACGGCGTGGAGCTCACCGCGGCCGGCCGCAGCCTGCACCGCCACCTCGAGGACGTCTTCGCCCAGGTCGAACGCATCCCCGAGGTCGTGCGGACCGGAGGGAACGGCCTCCAGCTGATCCGGGTCGGGGTTCCGCAGGGCCTGCCCGATGGCTGGGGGCTCGCACTGCTCGACCGGCTCGGCTCGACCTTGCCCGGGGTGCGGCTCTCGCTGCACGAGGCCACCACGGAGGACCAGCGCCACCTCCTGCAGAACGGGCTGATCGACATCGGCCTGATCCACATGAACGCGCCCGAGCTCGTCTGCGAGCACCTCCTCGTGCAGCGCATGGGGGTCGCCGTCGAGGCCGGCTCCCGGCTCGCCGGCGCAGGCCGCGTCACGTTCGCCGATCTCGACGGGCTGCGGGTGATGGCCCACGCCGTCGGGGAGATCAAGGTCGAGGTGACGCGCCTGCAGGCGGCCTCGGCCGCGGCGCACGCCGCCACGGAGTGGCTGTTCCGGCGCTTCTCCGAGCACACCCGGCTCATCGCGCTCGCCTCCGAGGTGGACGCGGTCCTCATGACCCGCGAGTCGGCGCTGCGCCACCTGCCGGACTGGACCTGGGTGCCCGTCGACGACCGCGACGCCTCGGGCGAGGACCTCGACCTGCACACCTGGGCCGCGCGGCGGGATCCCGCCCCGCAGGTCGTGTGCGACGTCATCGACGTGATGAAGCGGGTGCCCTGGCCGCCCACGGCCAACCCGTGCGGCGAAAAGTCGACCTTATGACCGATAATTCGACCGATGGGTTGAATCAAGGTGTTCCGCTGGGTACCGTTGCCCCGCGAACACGAGGAGGGCCGGTGCGACTCGACGACAAGGTGGCCGTGGTGACCGGCGCGGCGTCCGGGATCGGCCGGGCGA
Organism: Pseudonocardia sp.; assembly: GCF_035305885.1. Lineage (GTDB taxonomy): Bacteria > Actinomycetota > Actinomycetes > Mycobacteriales > Pseudonocardiaceae > Pseudonocardia. Next base: position 38,567 of record NZ_DATGOP010000106.1, on the reverse strand, counting down.
CCGCGCGCACGCTGGCAGCGGCGGGGGCCACGATCGCCGCCGCCGACCGCGACGCCGACGGCCTGACCGAGCTGGTGGCGGAGATCGGCGGCGGGACCACGGGACACCGGGTCGACCTCGCCGACAAGGAGGAGATCCGCACGCTGCGCGACGACGTGGTCGCGGCGCACGGCCTCCCGCACGTCATCGTCAACGCCGCGGGGTTCGACCGGGCCGAGCCGTTCATGCAGAACGACGACGAGCTGTGGGAGCAGCTGGCCGCGGTGAACTTCCTCGGCCCGATCCGGCTCACGCGCGCGTTCCTCGAGCCGGTCCTCGCCGCCGAGCACCCGCTCAAGATCGTCAACATCGCCAGCGACGCCGGCCGGGTCGGCAGCCTCGGCGAGACCGTCTACGCGGGCACCAAGGGCGGGCTGATCGCGTTCACCAAGTCGCTCGCCCGCGAGATGGCGCGGTACGGGATCAACGTCAACTGCGTCTGCCCCGGCCCCACCGACACACCGCTGTTCGCGTCGCTGCCGGAGAAGGTGCGCGAGGGGCTGATCAGGGCGATCCCGTTCCGCAGGCTCGCGCAGCCCGACGAGGTGGCCGACGCGGTGCTGTTCTTCGCCTCCGACCGCGCGCGCTACCTCACCGGCCAGGTGCTGTCGGTCAGCGGTGGGCTGACCATGGCCGGCTGATCACCCTGCCCGCAGCGGGGAGGCCGTCGAGCGCACGAGGCTCTCGGCCGCGATCTCCCGCAGCTCCGCGCACGTGGCCTGCACCGGTGGGGTGTGCGCGACCGCGTCGCGGACCACGGCGTGGATCGACCGCACCGGCACCGGGTGGACGACCGGCACGGCGCACGTCCCGGGCGGGAGGTTCATCGCCCCCAGCTCGGGCAGCACCGTGATCCCGATGCCGGCGCCGACGAACGCGAGCGCGGTCGGGTAGTCGTGCGCCTCGACGTGGAACGGTGGCCGGAAGCCCGCCGCGGTGCAGGCCTCGATGAGGTTGCGCCGGCACCAACCACGGGCGAAGTCGTTGTCCACCCAGCGCTCGTGCGCGAGCTCGGCGAGCTCGACCCGATCGCGGTCGGCGAGCGGGTGCCCGTCGGGAACCACGACGACGTACGGGTCGTCGATCAGGTGGTGCGCGGTGAACCCGGGCCCCGGCGTGAAGTCGGGGCGCTCGACCGCGATCTGCACGTCCGACCGCTCGGTGGGGTCGTCAGGCAGCCACTCCCGCAGCGAGAGGTCGAGCCGGACGCCCGGGAACTCGCGGGTCAGGCGCCGCACGACGCGGGGCAGCCAGGCCGCCCCGACCGAGGCGAAGTACGACAGCGACAGCGACCCCGTCCGGCCGGCCCGCAGGTCGGCGACCATCGCCTCCGCCTCCCCGATCCGGTCGAGGATCGCGTCGGCCTGCTCGGCGAGCAGCAGCGCGGCGGCCGTGGGCCGCAGCCCGCGCCCGACGCGCTCGAACAGCACCAGACCCGTCTCCCGCTGCAGGGCCGCGATGTGCTGGCTCACCGCGGACGGGGTGTAGGAGAGGTTGGCGGCGGCGGCCTGTACCGACCCGCTCGCGACGACGGAGCGGAAGACGCGCAGGCGGTGGGTGTCGAGCACACCCCGACCGTACAGTCCGACTGAATTGAACGGTAGCAATAATCGCTGGTCCTGAACTTTCTGGCGGCGCAGGCTTGGGCCATGTCCCTCTCCCGACAGACCCTCCCCCTCGCGGCGGCCGTCGTCACGGTCGTCCTGTGGGCCTCGGCGTTCGTCGGTATCCGGGCGGCCGGCCACGAGCTCTCGCCCGGCGCGCTGGCCCTCGGCCGCATGCTCGTCGGCTCGCTCACGCTCACGACGATCGTCCTGGTCGTGCGGGTGCGGCGCCCCATGGCCCCCTTCCCGCAGGGGCGGCTGCTCGGCGCGATCGCGGTGTGGGGCGCCGCCTGGTTCGGCCTGTACAACCTGGCCCTCAACGCGGCCGAGCGGCACCTCGACGCCGGCACGGCCGCGCTGCTGGTCAACGTCGCGCCGGTCGTGGTGGCGGTGCTCGCCGGGCTGCTGCTCGGGGAGGGTTTCCCGGCCCGGCTGCTGGTCGGGATGGCGGTCGCCGTCGCCGGCGTGGCGCTGATCGCGACCACCACCTCCAGCGGGGGCGTCGACCTCGGCGGGGTGCTGCTCGGGCTGCTCGCGGCGCTCATCTACGCGGGCGCCGCGGTGGCGCAGAAGCGGCTGCTGGCCCAGGCGGACTCGCTCACGGTCACCTGGATCGGCGCCGTGGCGGGCACGCTCGCGCTGCTGCCGTACCTCCCCGCGCTGCTCGACGAGCTCGAGACCGCGCCCGCCTCGGCGAGCGCCGCGGTCGCCTACCTGGGCGTCTTCCCCACCGCCATCGCGTTCCTGACCTGGGGCTACGCGCTGTCCCGCACGACCGCGGGCCGGCTCGCCGCCGCCACCTACGCCGCCCCGCCGATCGTCGTGCTGCTGTCCTGGGCGCTGCTCGGTGAGCTCCCGGCGCCGCTCGCGCTGGCCGGCGGGGCGCTCTGCCTCGCGGGCGTCGCGGTGGCGACCCGCCCCGCGCGTCCCTCCGCCACCCCGCGGGTCACGGCGGAGGCGAAGACCGGCGTCTGACGCGCCGCTCGGCTCAGTGGGCCGCGCGGTAGATCTCCGCGGCCGACCGGATGTGCTCCTCGGCCGCCCGGCGCGCCGCGTCGGCGTCGCCGTCGACGATGGCCGCGCAGATCGCCCGGTGCTGGCCGAGCACGGTTCGGGCCCACTCCGCGTCGGCGAGGTTGGACACGGTGGACACCGCGATGCGGTCCCACACCCGGTGCAGCGCGTCCTCCAGGAAGGGGTTCACCGGGGCGAGCCCGAAGGCGCGGTGGAACGCGAGGTTCGCACGCGCTGACCGCTTCACGTCGCCGTCGGCCACGGCCCGTTCCACCGCGTCCGCGGCCTCCTGGATCCGGCGCACCTCGGCGGGCGCCATCAGCCCCGCCGCCTGCCGGCGCGCCGTCAGCGCCGCCGCGAGGCCTTCCAGGGCCGCCCGCAGCTCGTAGATCTGCTCGATCTCCTCGCGGCTGAGGGTCGCGACGACGACGCCGCGCGCCGCGGGCACCACGAGGCCGTCGGAGAGGAGCCTGCCGAGGGCCTCGCGCACCGGCGTTCGGCTCACCCCGAGCTCCTGGGCCAACGCCGCCTCGGTGAGCCGCTCACCCGGCGCGAGGTCGCCGTCAGCGAAGCGCCCGCGCAGGGTCACGTACACCGCCTCCGCGCTGCTCGACGCCGATCTCGGAGCTGCCACGCGGACAGCATACGTTGCATGCAAGGCGCGGCTGCGACCCCTTGACATGCATTGCATGCAATGCATACGGTCTCGGGCCGTGGACCAGCTGCTCGTGCTCGCGGCCGTCGGTCTGCTGGCCGGTGCGGTGAACGCCGTGGCGGGCGGCGGGTCGATGATCTCCTTCCCCGCCCTGGTCGCGATGGGCATCCCGCCCGTCACCGCGAACGTCACGAACTCGGTGGCGGCGCTTCCCGGCTACGTCGGGGGCTCGCTCGGCTACCGCGCCGAGCTCGCGGGTCAGGGCCCACGGATCGCGCAGCTCACGCTGGTGAGCGTCGGCGGCGCGCTGGCCGGGGCGCTGACGCTGCTCGCCGTGAGCGCCGAGGTGTTCCGCGCCGTGGTCCCCTGGCTCGTCCTCGGGTCCGCGGTGTTGCTCGTGGCGCAGCCGCGCGTGGGCGCGTGGGCCGCGCGCCGCCGGGCGGGCGGCCCACGTCGATCGGCGCTGCTCGCGGCCCAGTTCGCGGTGGCGTTCTACGGCGGTTTCTTCGTCGCCGGTCTCGGCATCGTCATGCTCGCCGTGCTCGGGATGCTGCTGGACGACACCACCCAGCGCCTCAACGCGCTCAAGGGGGTGCTGTCGCTGGTCGTCGGGGCCGCGTCCGCGGTTGCGTTCGTGGTCCTCACCGCCGTGGCGTGGGGCCCGGCCGCCCTGTTGGCCGTCACCGGCCTCGTCGGCGGCCGGCTCGGGGTGCTGGTCGCCCGCCGGGTCCCCTCGGCCGCGCTCCGTTGGGCGGTCGCCGCGTGGGGTGTCGTCGTCGCCGTCGCTCTGGAGGTGAGCAGGCATGTTCGCTGAGGAAGACCTGCCCGACCGGCAGGACCTGGTCCTGACCGGGGTCACCGCGCTGACCATGGACCCCGCGATCGGCGACGTGCCGGACGCGACGATCGCGGTGGTGGACGGCGAGATCACCGCGGTGTCCGCGGGCCTACCGGAGCGCACGCCCCCCGGCGCTCGGGTGGTGGACGGGCGCGGGCTCATCGCGCTGCCGGGATTCGTCGACACCCACTGGCACCTGTGGAACAGCCTGCTGCGCGGGACGGTCGGGGACGCGCCGGGGCGCGACTACTTCTCCGTGAAGCGGGGCCTCGGCCCGTACCACGAGCCGGCCGACTTCTACTGGGCGGCGCGGTTCGCGCTGGCCGAGGCCGTGACGGCGGGCATCACGACGGTGCACAACTGGGACCACAACGTCCGCTCGCCGGAGGACGCCGACGTCAACGTCCGGGCCCAGCTCGACGCGGGCGTCCGCGGGCGCTTCTCCTACGGCCCGCGCGACTCCACCCCCGCCGACGAGCCGATGGACCTCGACGACCTGCGCGCCTTCGTGCAGCGCTGGCCCGACCGGCGGCGGGGCGGCCTGCTCGACATCGGGGTGGCGCTGCGCGGGCCGTACCGCACGCCGCCGCAGGTCTACCGGCGGGAGTGGGCGGTCGCGCGCGAGCTGGGACTGCCGATCACCATGCACTGCGACCGCTGCCTGCGCGAGGAGGGGTGCTCCTCCTGCGGGCTCACCCGGCTCGCCGACGAGGGGCTGCTCGGTCCGGACCTGCAGGTGGTGCACGCCGTGCACGCCTCCCCCGCCGACGTCACCGCGCTCGCGACGTCGGGCACCCGGGTCTCGCTCAGCCCGATCACCGAACTCCGGACGATGGGCTTCCCCCTGGTCACGGAGCTGTTCGAGGCCGGGGTGCCGGTCTCGCTGTCCACCGACACGCTGGCGATGCCGACCGCGCCCGACGTCTTCACCACGCTGCGGGCCGTCGAGGCCGTGGAGGCCGCCCGGTGCGGCTCGGGCGTGGTCACGCCCCGCAGGCTGCTGCGGATGGCGACGCTCGACGGCGCGAGCGACCTCGGGATCGCCGACGTCACCGGCTCGCTGACCCCGGGGAAGCGGGCCGACCTCGTGCTGGTCGACGCGCGCGGCTCGAACCTGCTCCCGTCCGGCGACCCCGCCGAGGCGCTCGTGCGGCAGGGGCGCGCCACCGACGTCCGCACGGTTCTCGTCGACGGCCGGGTGCTCCTCGACGAGGGCGAGCTCACCCAGCCCTCGGCACGCGCAGCGGTGGCCGACGCCGACGCCCGCCGCGACGCACTGGTCGCGCGCGCCCGCGCCGCGGGCGCGTGGGACTGACGCAGGTCCAGATCAACGACGACTCGGACGGTGACCATGACCACGAGTGCTGTACCCCCGCGGGCGCGCGTCGCCACCGGCCCCGCCATCGCGATGTTCGGGCTGCTCCTGGTGGCCTACTCGGTGAACGCGATGGACCGGATGGTCTTCCCGGTCCTGCTGCCCGAGGTGCGCGCCGAGTACGGCTTCGACCTCGACCAGTCCGGGTTGCAGTCGACGATGTTCGCGATCGGCATGGGGCTCACGGGCGTCCCCGCCGGCATCGCCCTCGCCCGGTTCGGCCGCAAGGTGCTGGTCGTCGCGGGCACCCTGCTCTTCTCGGCGGCGACGATCCTCACGGTGGTGAGCGCCGGTTTCGCCGACATGCTCCTGTGGCGGGTGCTCTCCGGCGTCGGGGAGGCGCTGCAGCTCGCGGCGATCCTCACGGTGGCGGCCGGCGCGTTCCCGCGGCGGCGCGGGCTCGCCATCGGCGCGGTGAACATGGCGTTCGCCCTCGGCTCCGTCATCGGGCCGATCGCGGCGGCGGCGCTGCTCGAGGCGCACGGCACCTGGCGCTCCCCCATGATCGTCTTCGGGGCGTTCGGCCTCGTCGTGACCCTCGCTGTCATCGTCCTGGTGCCGCGCCGGTTCACCGAGGCCACCGGCCTGCAGACCCGGACGCGGCACGTCGGGGGCGCCCGGTCGGTGCTGACCTGGAACCCGCTGCTGCTCGCCGTCGTCACCGTGCTGTTCGGGCTCGTGGACTTCGCCTACATCGGCATGTACGCCACGTACCTGCGGGAGGGCCTGGGCTTCACCCCCGCCCAGGCGGGGCTCGCGGTCGGGCTCTCCGGGCTGGCGGCCTTCGCCTCCCCGCTCGGCGGCTACCTCACCGACCGGCTCGACCCCCGCCTGTGCCTCGCCGGCGTGAACCTGCTGACGGCCGCGTCCGCGGCCGCCCTGTTCCTCGGGCCGCCCACGCCGGGATGGCACGCCGCGTTCTCGTTCCTGTTCGGCCTGTTCGCGAGCAGCGGCTGCTACGTCGTCCTCGCGGGTCTGCTCGTGAAGTCGGTGCACCCCACCGTCGCCGGGCACGCCTCCGGCGTGTTCATCACCTGCATCTACCTCGCTGCCGGCGTGGCGGGCTACGTCTTCAGCCGCTTCGTCGGCGCCCTCGACTGGGTCGGCGCCGGGCTCGTGCAGATCGCCGGCTTCTCCGTGGTCGGCGCGCTGCTGGCGCTGCTGCTGCGCCCGGCCACGTTCAGCACCACAGCTCCCGCCGGATCGGAGGCCCCATGACCCTGTTGTTCGACCCGCCGACCGTCGCGGTGCCGATCGCGGGCACCGCGGACCGGTTCCCCGTGCGGCGCGTGTACTGCGTCGGGCGCAACTACGTCGACCACGTCCGGGAGATGAAGGAGGGCGACGAGCGCGACGACCCGTTCTTCTTCCAGAAGCCCGCCGACGCCGTCGTCGGCGACGGCACCCGGGTGCCGTACCCGCCCCGCACCGCCGATCTGCAGTTCGAGGGCGAGCTCGTCGTCGCGATCGGCGCGGAGGGGGTGGACGTCCCCGCCGAGCGGGCGCACGAGCTCGTCCTCGGCTACGCGGCGGGCATCGACCTCACCCGCCGCGACCGCCAGCGCGAGTGCCGAGCGCGGCAGATCTCCTGGGAAGCGGGCAAGGCGTTCGACGCTTCCGCGCCGTGCGGCCCCATCACCCCCCGCGCGCAGGCCGGTGACATCGCCGCTGCCGAGCTGCGGCTCGCGGTCAACGGCGAGGTGCGCCAGCGCACGCCGATCGCCCTGATGATCTGGAACGTCGCCGAGATCATCGCCCACCTGTCCGCCGACTACCGGCTCGCGCCCGGCGACCTCGTCTACACCGGCACGCCTGCGGGCGTCGGCGCGGTCGGCCCCGGTGACGAGATCCGGGTCTCCGTCGACGGCCTGCAGCCCTTGTCCGTCACCATCATCGAGAGCGGGAGCAATGGAGCCCACTGAGCGCATCGACTACGACCCGATCGAAGGCCGCCCGGCGCTGCAGCTGCCCGGCGGCGCCCGGGTCGCCGTCTGGTTGATCGTCAACGTCGAGGAGTGGTCGGCCAGGGAGCCGATGCCACGCACCGTCCTCACCCCACCCGCGGGCGGGGTTCCCTCGCCCGACATCCCGAACTGGGCGTGGCACGAGTACGGCAACCGGGTCGGGTTCTGGCGGATGCTGCGTGTGCTCGACCGGCACGCCATCCCGGTCGCCCTCGCCGTCAACGGGTCCGCGATCGAGGCCTACCCGCAGATCACCGCGGCCGCCGTGCAGCGGGGCTGGGAGTTCATCGGGCACGGCTACACCCAGAAGAACATGCAGAAGGTGCCCGACGAGCGGCGCGACATCCAGCTCACCCGCGACGCGATCGCGGCCGCGACCGGGCGACGCCCGCGCGGCTGGCTCGGGCCCGGCCTCACCGAGACCTGGGAGACGCCGGACCTGCTCGTCGAGGAGGGCTACGAGTACGTCTGCGACTGGGTGCTCGACGACCAGCCCACCCGGCTGCGCACCCGCACCCGCCCCATCGTCAACGTCCCGTACACGCAGGAGTGCAACGACGTGGCGATGATGCTCATCCAGCACCACACCGCCGACGAGTACCGGCGCAGGGCCGTCGACCAGTTCGACCAGCTGCTCGCCGACGCCCGCGCCGACGGCTCCGCGCGCGTGATGGCGCTGGTCGTGCACCCCTACATCATGGGCGCCCCGCACCGGCTGAAGTACCTGGACCTCGCCCTCGAGCACATCCGCGGCCACGACGAGGCGGTGTTCCTCACCGGCGAGCAGATCCTGGACTGGTACACCGCCGCCCGCCCCGACCGCCACCCGGCGGACGCCACCGCCGGGTAGGCGCTCGTCCGCGGGCCGTCAGCTGGGGACCAGCTCGATCCACCCCCGCACCACGGCGGGCGTGACGTTCGGGGCGAGGTCCGGGTGGGTCGACGCGACGTGCGCCAGCACGGCCTCGACGACCCGGTCCTCGTCCTCGTCCCGCACGGAGAACCCGCACTCGCAGTTCACCTGGTTCATGGCTGCTCCTCCTTCTCCCCCGACCGCGTGAGTCTGCGCGCGGGTGGTGTCCGCGACGTTGTCGGAAGCTTGTCGTCGCGCCGCGGTCAGAGCAGTCGGCTGACCAGGTCGCGGGTGGCCGGGCTCGGGGAGACACCGAGGTCGTCGCGCAGCACGCGCCGCAGCCGGTCGTAGACGAGCAGGGCCGCGGCGTGGTCGCCCCGCCGGGCGAGGGCGCGCATCAGCAGGCCGTACCCGACCTCGGACAGCGGCTGGAGCTCGACCAGCCGGCGGGCGCTGCGCTCGGCGCTGGGCAGCTCGGCCGGGCCGAGGTGCAGGCACGCCTCGGCGTAGCAGGCGAGCGCCCGCTCGTGGTCGTACTGGGCGGAGCGGCGGCGCTCGTCGACCCACGGGTGCTCGAACCCGGACAGGAATTGCCGCTGGGTCACGAAGAGCGCGCTCAGGGCGTGGGTCCAGGCGCGCGGCCAGTCTTGCTGACCGGTCGCGGACTCGGCGTCGTGCAGGGCGGCGGCCGCGCGCTCGGCGTCCACCACGGAGTCCGGCGGCAGGACGATCTGCAGGCTGCTGCGGCCCCGGATCTCGATCGGCGCCAGCGCGGCCCGCGCCTTCGACAGCAGGGCGTTGAACCCGGCGACGGCGCCGTCGCCCGGGCCTGCGGGGCGCCACAGCGCCTCGAGCAGGGCCGCGCGGTCGACCGCGGACCGGCGGTGCGCGGCGAGGTAGGCCACCAGCAGCCTGCCCCGCCTGCCGGGCAGGTCGCGCTCCACCAGGCGCCCGTCGACGTGCACCGCGAACCGCCCGTGCAGCTGGATCCTCGCCCGGGTTCCCATCCCCACGCGCACCCCCCAGCAACGGGTCGAGGTCCGGAACGTCGCTGGGCCACGACGCCTCGTTACGCCGCGGGTGCCGCTTCGACGATCGTGGCCCGCACAGCACGGCAGAAAACGAAGGATCACTCCGAATAATACGGAGGACTTCTCCGTTTCAGACACGACCCGCGGATCCGTCAACCTCGGCGGCGTTCGCCCGACCGCGAACCCCGCGGCGACGAGCGGGGCCGCCCGGCGTCGTCGCCCGGGGACAGGAACCCGCGGGCGGCGACCGCCAGGAGGCGGTCCGCGGTCGCGGGATCGCGCTCAGCGGCCACCGCGATCGCTCCGACCAGCCGCAGCACATCGATGAACGCCAGGTCGGCCGGGGCCTCACCGACCGCCTGGGCGCGGAGGAACAGGGTTTCGCCGGACAGGCGCATCCGGTGGCAGGAGTCGGACAGGCGCGCCGTCTCCAGCGTGGCCAGGGCGGACGAGGCCATGCCGTGGAAGGCCGTGACCTGGGAGATGAACGCACGCAGCCAGTCGAGCAACGCCTGGCCGGGGGATTCGGCGGACAGCATGTCGCGAGCCTGGGCGCCGAGCCGGTCGTAGGTGTCGGCGAGCAGCGCTTCGAGGAGGTCCTGGCGGGTCGGGAAGTGGCGGTAGAGGGTGGCGATCCCGACCCCGGCCCGCTTGGCGACGGCGTCCAGCGGAGCCTCGGCCCCTTCCGCCAAGAAGATCTCCTCGGCGGCGGAGAGCAGCCTTTCCCGGTTGCGCCGGGCGTCCGCGCGCTCGGACCGTGCCGGAGGGCGGTCGGCCCCCATCTCCACCTCCACCACCTCGTGCACCTCGACCGGCCACCCCGAGGGCAACAGGTCGCCTCACCAGCGCAAAACGGAGGATTACTCCATATCATCCGGAGTCATTCTCCGAATCTTGCTCGGACCTCTCTCACTGCCGCCGTTCCACCAAGGGGCTCGTGCCGGACATCGAACGCGAGGCGGTATCCGGGCACCGTCCCGGCATCGCACTCGCCGTGATCCTGGCCTGCCAGCTGGTGATGGTGCTGGACGGCACGATCGTCAACATCGCCCTCCCCGAGATCCAGCACGGCCTCGGCCTCACCGACGCGGGACGCTCGTGGGTGGTCAACGCCTACCTGCTGACCTTCGGAGGATTGCTGCTGCTCGGCGGCCGAGCCGGCGACATACTGGGCCGCCGCCGGGTGCTGGTCGGCGGGGTCGTCCTGTTCACGGTCGCCTCGCTCGCCGGTACCGGCTGGGTGCTGCTGGTCGCGCGCGCCCTCCAGGGGGCCGGGGCGCGCTGGCCGCCCCGGGCACGTTGGCGCTGATCATGACCAACGCCGGCGGTGAGGCCGCCCGCCACCGGGCCCTCGGCCTGTTCTCGGCGGTGGCCGGGTCCGGCATGGCGGTGGGGCTGATCCTCGGCGGCGTGCTCACCTCGGGCGCGTCATGGCGCTGGGTGATGTTCATCAACGTGCCGCTCGGCGCGCTGATCGCCGTGCTGGCCCCGCTGTTCGTCGACGAACCACCGCGACAGCCGGGGCGGTTCGACGCCGCCGGCGCGCTGACCTCGACCCCGGGATGACCGCGCTGGTCTTCGCGTTCGTCCGCATCGCCGAGACCGGGTGGAGCGATCGCGCGGGCCTGACCGCGTTCGGCGCGGCGGTGGCGCTGCTCGCGCTGTTCCTGGCCACGAGGCGCGAGCCAGGCAGCCGATCATGCCGCTTCGGCTGTTCCGACACCGCAACCGGGCCTTCGCCTACCTGAACGTGCTGATCCTCGGCGCCGCGTTGATGAGCCAGTTCTTCTTCCTCACCCAGCTGTTGCAGAACGCGCTCGGCTACAGCGCCCTCCAGGCCGGGGTCGCGTTCCTGCCGATGGCGCTCACCCAGCTCGTCGCGGCCCGCAGCACGCCGCGGATCATCGCCAGGTACGGCATGAAGGTGCCGATGCTGTCGGGCGTCCTGCTGGTCGTGGCCGGGATGGCCTGGCTCACCCGGATCACCGACGAGGTCGGCTACCTCACCGGGGTGCTCGCCCCGATGCTCCTGTTCGGGATCGGCGTCGGGCTGTGCTTCATGCCGCTCAACACCACCATCATGACCTCGGTCGAGGAACGCGACGCGGGATCGGCCTCGGGGCTCCTCCAAGCCCTGCTCCAGATCGGTGGATCGGTCGGCATCGCCGTCTTGACCACCGTCTACAGCACGGCGGTGCGCCAGGAGGCGGCGCGCCTGCTCCCCGGCGACGCCGCCCAGCAGGCGCACCACCTGCTCGTGCACGGCGTCTCGAGCGCCTACGTGGGCGGGCTGGTCCTCGCCGTGGTCGTCTTCCTCGTCTTCCTGTTCGGCATCACGACCACCTCCCGGCCCGCCACGGGCGGTTCGTGAGCCTCGTGGCACCGTGGTCCGGCCCACTCCGGAACGATCGTGGGAATCCCGAGCGCAGATGCTCTGTTACGCAGAACGTCTAGCGAACAACACAGTGGATCCGGGGTGAGGAGCCATGACGGACTACGGTCACGACCTGCGATTCGGATCGTTCATCACGCCGACGAACGCGGATCCGCAGCGGGTCGTCCAGCTGGCGGAGGCCGTGGAGGCGGCGGGGCTCGACCTCGCGACGTTCCAGGACCACCCCTACCAACCCGGGTTCCTGGACACCTGGACGCTGCTCAGCTACGTGGCGGCCCGGACCCGGCGGATCAGCCTGTCGGGCAACGTGCTGAACCTCCCGCTGCGCCCGCCCGCCGTCCTCGCGCGGTCCGCGGCGAGCCTCGACCTGCTCTCCGGCGGCCGGTTCGAGCTCGGCCTCGGTGCGGGCGGGTTCTGGGACGCCATCGAGGCGATGGGCGGGCGGCGGCTCGCCCCGGGGCAGGCCGTCGACGCGCTCGGCGAGGCCATCGACGTCATCCGGGGCATCTGGGACGCGGGCGACCGCACGCCGCTGCGGATCGACGGCACCTACTACCGGGTGCACGGGGCCAAGCGCGGCCCCGCCCCGGCCCACCCGATCGGCATCTGGCTGGGCGCGTACAAGCCGCGGATGCTGCGGCTCATCGGGCGCAAGGCCGACGGCTGGCTGCCCACGCTGCCGTACCTGGGCTCGCTGCAGGCCCTCGCCGACGGCAACGCGGTGATCGACGAGGCCGCGGCCGAGGCCGGGCGCGACCCGCGGGCGATCCGCCGTCTGCTCAACATCGGCGGCGAGTTCCCCAGCCGGTCGGGCGAGCGGCTGTTCGCCGGCCCGCTGCCGCAGTGGTCCGAGCAGATCGCGGAGCTGGCGCTGGAGCACGGCGTGTCCGGCTTCATCCTGGCCAGCGACGACCCGCGCGCCGTCGCCGTGTACGGCGAGGAGGTCGCCCCCGCGGTCCGCGAGCTGGTCGCGAAGGAGCGCGCGTGATGGGCACGACCGACCACGGCCACCCGCTGCGGTTCGGCCTGGCCGCCCCGACCGGCGATCCGCAGGCCGCCGTCGAACTGGCGCGCCTGGCCGAGGAGCTGGGCCTCGACGTCGTGGCCGTCCGCGACGAGCCCGACGGGCCGGACGCGTGGACCCTGCTGTCCTGGATCGCGGGCGAGACGAACGGGGTCCGGCTGGCCCTCGACGGCCTCGACCTGGTCCGCAGGCCCGCCTCCGTCGCCGCCCGCGCGGCGGCGAGCCTCGACCTGCTCTCCGGCGGCCGCGTCGAGGTGGGCCTCGCCCCGGACGGTGCCGACGAGGCCATCGACATCCTGCGCGCGCTGTGGGCGTCCGACCCCACGCCGGTGACCTACGCCGGCACCCACCAGCGGCTCGCCGGCGCCACCCGGGGTCCCGCGCCCGCCCACGACATCCCGATCTGGGTCGGCGGCGCAGCGCCGGACCTCGCCGGCCGGGCCGCGGACGGCTGGTCGGTCGCGCTCGACCGCGTCGACGCGGACGCCCGGCGGGCCGGGCTCGCCGCGGTGGACGCGGCCGCGCGCGCCGCGGGGCGCGACCCACGGGAGGTCCGCCGCGTCGCGACGCTCTCCGGGCCCGCCGACGCCGACGAGCTCGAGCGCCTCGCCCGCGACGAGGGGTTCGCCACGTTCCTGCTGGCCGCCGCCGACGCGGATGCCCTGCGCGCCTTCGCCGACGTCGCCGCGGCGGTCCGGGCGCGGGTCGCGGTGGCCCGCGCCGCGGCCGGGGTGCGGGTCGGCTCGGTCCGCAGCGCCGCCGTGCGCGCCCGCCGCAGGCCCGGCATCGACTACGACGCCATCCCGGCCTCGCTCGCCGAGCGGGCTGTCGAACCCGGCGACGCCCGCTACGACGCCGTCCGCTCCAACTACCTGCGTGGCGGCTCGCCGGGCCTGGTGCTGCGGCCACGCACCACCGCCGAGGTCGTCGACGCGCTCGCCTACGCGCGCCGCCACGACGTCCCGCTCGGCGTGCGCAGCGGTGGCCACGGCGTGAGCGGGCGCTCCACCAACGACGGCGGCATCGTCATCGACCTGGGCGCGCTGAACCGCATCGAGGTGCTGGACCCGGCGACCCGCCGCGTCCGGATCGGGCCCGGCGCCCGCTGGGGCGAGGTCGCGCCTGCGCTGCAGCCGCACGGCTGGGCCATCACGTCGGGCGACCACGGCGGCGTCGGGGTCGGCGGGCTCGCGACCGCGGGCGGGATCGGCTTCCTGTCCCGCGAGCACGGGCTCACCATCGACCACATCCGCGCCGTCGAGGTGGTGCTGGCCGACGGTTCGGTGGTGCGCGCCGACGAGCACCACCACCCGGACCTGTTCTGGGGCGTGCGCGGCGCGGGGAGCGCGCTGGGGATCGTCACGTCGTTCGAGTTCGAGGCCGACGAGGTGGGCGAGCTCGGGTTCGCGCAGCTCACCCTGGACGCCTCGGACACGGCCACGCTGCTCGAGCGCTACGGGTCGGTGGTGGAGGCCGCGCCGCGCGATCTGACCGCCTTCCTCGTCCTCGGCCCGCCGCGGCGCGGCATGCCCGCCGTCGCGACGGTCATGGCCGCCGTCGACTCGCCGGATCCGGACACGATCGTCGAACGGCTGCAGCCGCTGGCCGGCATCGGGCCACTGCTGGCCCAGCAGGTCGTGCTGACGCCGTACCCGGGGATCGTGGGTTCGCCCGATCCGGGTCCGCACCAGGGCCAGGGCGAGCCGGTGACGCGGTCGGGGCTGGTGGACCACATCACCCCCGAGTTCGCCCGCGCCGCCGCGGACTTCCTGCACAGCGGGGCGACGTACTTCTTCCAGTTCCGCTCGGTCGGTGGCGCGGTCGCCGACGTCGACGAGGACGCCACGGCCTACGCGCACCGATCGGCGAACTTCTCCGCCGTCGCCTTCGGCCTCAGCAGGCAGCGGTTGGACGCGGCCTGGGACCGGATGGCCGGGCACTTCAACGGGTCGTACTGGAGCTTCGAGACCGACCGGCGGCCCGGCCGGCTGCTCGAGGCCTACCCGGCCGCCACGCTGCGGCGGCTGTGCGAGGTCAAGCGCCGCTACGACCCGGACAACGTGTTCCGCGACAACGTCGTCCTCCAGCCGGCCGAGGAGGCGCTGTTGGCGTCCTGACGCCGCGGGGCCCGGTCAGCCGGGCCCCGCGGCGTCGGTCTGGAACTCCTCGGCGCCGACCACGCGGAGCAGGTCGAGCCGGTCGCGCGAGTCGGCGTCCGCGGGGGTGAGCACCAGCAGCTGCTGGCGCTGGTCGGGGGTGACCAGCGTTTCGCAGTCCATCCGCAGGGGGCCCACCCGCGGGTGCAGGAACGTCTTGCGGTCGGCGCGCCGCACCCCCACCTCGTGCTCGGCCCAGAGCCTGCGGAACTCGGCGCTCGCGGCCTGCAACCGTTCGACGAGCCCGGTGACCTCGGCGTCACCACCGCGGCGGCCCGCGGCGGCCCGCAGGTCGGCCACGAGTGATCGGGCGTGGTGCTCGTGCTCCTCGGGCGGGTGGATGGCGCGCGCCTCGGGCTCGGTGAACCACCGGTAGACGAAGTAGCGGCGGTCGCCGGTGAGGTCGCGGTGATCGCCGGGTGCCAGCAGCTCCGACCCCCGGTTCCGGGCGAGGATCTCCCCCAGGTCCGACAGCACCATCGCGGGGGTGTCGCCGAGCAGGTCGAGCATGCGCAGCAGGCCCGCCCTGGCCAGCTGCGCGGTGCCGTCGGCGGGCGGGGGCTGGTGGCCCGCCAGGTGGAACAGGTGGGTGCGTTCGTCCTCCGACAGCCGCAGCGCCCGGGCCAGCGCCCCGAGCAACTGGGTGGAGGGCTGGCTGCTGCGCCCCTGCTCGAGGCGGACGACGTAGTCGACCGACATGCCGGCGAGCATCGCCACCTCCTCCCGGCGCAGGCCCGCGGTGCGGCGGCGCGGGCCGGCCGGGATCCCGACCTCGGCCGGCCGGACCGCCGCGCGGCGACGCTTCAGGAAGTCTGCGAGCTGATCGCGCTGCACGCCACCCATGCTCCCCGCGACGGGCGGGGCGATCCAGGGAGCGGCCGTCCCACCCTCGTCATCCGCCGCCGTCGGCCTCCGTCCGCGCCGGGGCCGGCTTGACGTTGATGAAGAACCGGTCGCCGTAGTTCGCGACGCCGTAGCTCACGGCCTGCTCCACGGCCCGCTGCGAGCGCGCGTCCCGGCGGATCAGCGGGTCGCGGCGCAGGTCCCTGGTGAGCGCCACGCACAGCAGCACCATCACCAGCCCGAACGGCACGGACATGATGATCGTGAGGTCCTGGATGCCGGTGAGGGCGTCGTCGCCGCCGACGAGCAGCATGACGGCGGCGATCGCGCCCATCACCAGGCCCCAGAAGACGACGACGCCCCGCGAGGGGTGCAGCGAGCCGCGTTCGGACAACGTGCCCATGACGACCGCGGCGGCGTCCGCGCCGGAGACGAAGAAGATCGCGATCAGCACCATCGCGACGACGCCGAGCGCAGCACCGAGCGGGTACGCCTCGAGCACGCCGAACAGCTGGCCCTCCGGCGACCGCGAGGCGAGGTCCGCCCCGCCGCGTTCGAGGGTCACGGCCGCGCCGCCGAAGATCGCGAACCAGACCAGGCTGACCAGGCTGGGCACCAGGATCACCCCGGCGACGAACGCCTTGATCGTGCGCCCGCGGCTGATCCGCGCGATGAACATCCCGACGAACGGGGTCCAGGAGATCCACCACGCCCAGTAGAAGACGGTCCACCCCGAAAGCCACACCTCGGTCGCGTCGCCGCCGGTGGCGCCGGTGCGCGCCGCCATCTGCGCGAGGTCGCCGAAGTAGTCGCCGATCGTGGTGGGCAGCAGGTTGAGGATGAGGATCGTCGGCCCGGCCACGAACACGAACGCCGCGAGCACCGCGGCGAGCACCATGTTGGTGTTCGACAGCCACTGGATGCCCTTGGCGACGCCGCTCACCGCGGAGGCGACGAACGCGATCGTGAGCACGACGATGACGGCCACGAGCAGCGCGGTGGGCGCTTCGGCCAGGAAGCCGCCCGCCTGCAGCCCGCCCCCGATCTGCAACGCCCCGAGGCCGAGCGACGCCGCGGAGCCGAAGAGCGTCGCGAAGATCGCCATCACGTCGATGGCCCGCCCCAGCGGGCCCGCGCAGCGCCGGGCGCCGAGCAGCGGCTCGAAGGCCGAGCTGATCAGCGACCGGCGGCCCGCGCGGAACGTGCTGTAGGCGATGGAGAGCCCGACGACGGCGTAGATCGCCCACGGGTGCACCGACCAGTGGAACAGGGTGGTGGCCATCGCCACGTCGAACGCCGCGTCGGTGCCGGCGGCCACGGTGCCCGGCGGCGGGTCGGTGAAGTGGGCGAGCGGCTCGGCCACCCCGTAGAACATCAGCCCGATGCCCATCCCGGCGCTGAACATCATGGCGACCCACGAGACGGTGCGGAACTCGGGCCGTTCGCCGTCGCGGCCGAGCGGGATCCGCCCGTAGCGGCTCAGCGCGAGCCACAGGGCGAACACGACGAAACCGCTCGCCGCGAGCACGAACGCCCATCCCCCACCACGGATCACGCCGTCGAGCACGGAGGAGGCCACCGCGCTCAGCGACGTGGTGTTCACCAGCCCCCACGCGATGAACGCGACGACCAGGACCGCCGCCGACCCGAACACCCACCGGTCGACGCCGGACCGCGCACCCGCGTCCGGGACGTCGCTGTCCGGGATCTCGCCCGCGTCGGGGGATGCCTGCAGGACCATGTCGCGTCGACGCCTCCTGTTCGATCGGTGCCGTCCTCCCCGCTCAAGGACGGTCGTGGTGGGTGGGCGAGTCGGACGGGGAGGCCCGCCGCGTCAGGAACCGAGCTGCTCGGTCACCCAGTTGTGGAAGGCGCTGATGTGGTGCTCGCTGGGCACCAGGACGCCGCCGTCGGCGTAGGCCTTGGACGAGGCGGCGAGCTGGCAGCGCTCGCAGGCGTCGAAGTCCTGCTGGTTGACGCGGTGGAACAGCTCCACCGAGCGGTCCAGGTCCCGGCCGCTGCGCACGACCTCCGGCAGGTACAGCCAGTCGCACTCGACGACCGTGCGGTCCGGCGCGACCGGGTACATGCGGTGGAAGATCACGTGGTCGGGCACGAGGTTGATGAACACCTGCGGGTTCACCGTGATCGCGTAGTACTTGCGGTCGTGGCCGTCGGCGACCCCGGGGATCACGTCGAGGCCCGGGCTCTTGTCGACGGTGAACCCCTGCGCGTCCTCGGCGAACTCCGCCCCGTGCCCCACGTAGTACTGCGCGGCGTAGCCCTCGGCGAACTCCGGCAGCACCTCGGTGAGCTCGGGGTGGATGGTCGCGCAGTGGTAGCACTCCATGAAGTTCTCGACGATGAGCTTCCAGTTGGCGCGCACGTCGTAGGTGTGCCTGCGGCCGAGGTCGAGGTTCTCGATCTCCCACCGGTCGATGACGCCCTCGGCCCCGAGCCGCTCGGTGACCGCACCGACCACCGTGTCCTCGAACGACGGCGGTTCGTCGGCGACGCAGACCCAGGCGTACCCGAGCCACTCGCGCAGCGCCACCGGCAGGAGCCCGAACGCTTCGCGGTCGACGTCGGGCATCTTGGTCAGGTTCGGGGCTGCGACGAGCTTGCCGTCGAGGCCGTAGGTCCAGGCGTGGTAGCCGCACTGGACGTTGCGGCGCGCCACGCCGGAGCGCTCCATGCAGACCCGGGCGCCCCGGTGCCTGCAGACGTTGAGGAACGCCCGCAGCTGCCGGTCGCGGCCGCGCACGACGAGCACGTTCTCGCGGCCCACGTCGAGGGTGCGGAACGCGCCGGGCTCGGCGAGGTCGGCGCTGCGCGCGGCCGCGATCCAGCGGGCCTCGAAGATCTTCTCCTGTTCCCGCCGGTAGATCTCGGGGTCGGTGTAGGAGAGGCCGGGGAGGGTGGAGATCAGGCTCGACGACACGTGGGTGGTTGGAGCGGACACGTGACACCTCTCGTGGGGGAACTCAAGCGAGGGGGGCGGCGGCGGGGGCCGCGAGCTGACGGCGCCACTTGGCGAAGAGCTTGGGTTGGTTCATGGCGAACACCGCGACGAGCCGGCCGTCGCGGCGGTAGCCGGCCACGAAGCGGCGGGAGTCCGGGTCGCCCTCGATGATCTCGACCTCGTCGTCGGCGGTCCGGTGGCCCGCGAACTGCATCCGCACGCCGTACTGGTCCGACCAGAAGTAGGGCGGCGCGGGCCGGGCGGGCGCCGCGTCCCGCCCCAGCAGGGTGGCCGCCGCGGCCGAGGCCTGCTGCAGCGCGTTCGTCCAGTGCTCCTGGCGCAGCTCGACGCCCGCGTAGGCGCAGTGGGAGAACGTGCAGTCGCCCGCGGCGACGACGTTCGGCAGGTTGGTGGCGCCCGCGGCGTCCGTCCACACGCCGCGGGGGTCGTGGTCGACGCCGGAGCCGGCGAGCCACTCGACGTTCGGCAGCGCCCCGATGCCGACGACCACCACGTCGGCGGGAACCGCACGGCCGTCGGCCAGGCGGACCTCGCGAACCCGGTCGGTGCCGACGAGACCGGCGACGGGGGTGCCTGCGATCAACCGAACCCCGCCCTCGGCGTGCAGCGAGGTGCACACCGCGGCGAGCTCCGGCCCGAGGACGCCGGCCAACGGGAGCCGTTCGGCCTCGACCACGGTGACCTCGACGCCGAGGTCGCGCGCCGTGGACGCCACCTCGGCCCCGATGAACCCGGCTCCGATCACCACCAGCCGGCCGCCGGAGCGCAGGCCGTCGCGCAGGGCGATCGCGTCGTCGACGGTGCGCAGGGTGTGGACCCCGGGCAGGTCGTCGCCCGGCCACGGGCGCGCCCGCGCGCCGGTCGCGAGCACGACCCCGTCGGCGGCGACCTCCTGCCCGGACGCGAGCACGACCGAGCGGCCGCGGGGGTCGAGGCGCACCGCCGTCTCGCCGAGCCGCCAGTCCAGGTCGAGCTCGGCGTCGGCGTCGGTCGTCAGAGCGAGGTCGTCGATGCCGATCTTGTCGGCCAGGAACTCCTTCGACAGGGGCGGGCGGTCGTAGGGGAGCCGGTCCTCGGCGCCCACGACCACGACGCGGCCGTCGAACCCGTGCTCGCGCAGGGCGCGCGCGGCGCTGATTCCGGCGAGCGAGCCGCCGATGACCGCGACGGTGCGCATCAGGCGGCCGCCTCCACGGCCTGCGCGACGCGGACGTAGACGAAGCCGTCGACGACGACGACCTCGTGGGTGCGCACAGGGGTCTTCGCGGGCGGCCCGGACGGCATCCCGGTGCGCAGGTCGAAGCAGGCGGCGTGCAGCGGGCACTCGACGCTGCAGCCCTCGACCCAGCCGTCGGCGAGCGAAGCGTCCTGGTGGGTGCACGTGTCGTCGATGGCGAAGAACTCGCCGTCGACGTTGAACACCGCGATCGGGGCCTCGACGCCTTCTTCCACCCGCACGGCCTCGCCGAGCGGTATGTCCTCCGGTCGACCGACGAGGATCATGGCACCTCCGTTACGGGCTTGTTTCAGATAGCGCAACGCGACTCGCTATCAGCAACAGCATGATGAGGGCGCGCTGACCAGGCCGTCAAGAGCCTTCGACCTGCTCGAATCGGCAGGTCGCCGTAGAGTTCGGCGTGATGTCCGATTCAGTGCGCCAGGGCAGGGAGGCTGCCCCGTCCCAGGTCCAGTCGGTGGACCGAGCCATCGCGATCCTGTACCTGCTCGCCGAACGAGGTCGCGACGGCGCAGGGGTGACCGAGGTGGCCGCTGAGCTCGGCGTGCACAAGTCGACCGCGTTCCGGCTGATCGAGGCCCTGGAGAACGGCGACCTGGTGGAGCAGCTCGAGGAGCGCGGCAAGTACCACCTGGGCCGCGGCATCGTCCGGCTCGCGGGCGCCACCACCGCCCAGCTCGAGCTGACCACCGAGAGCCGCCCGGTCTGCCGCAGGCTCGCCGCCGAGCTCGGTGAGACCGTCAACCTCGCCATCGCCGACACCGGCGAGGTGACCAACATCCTCCAGGAGTACGGCAGCTCCGCGATCAGCGGGCGCAACTGGACCGGTCAGCGCACCCCGCTGCACGCCACCGCCAGCGGCAAGGTCCTGCTCGCGTGGGCCGACGAGGAGACGGTGAAGGAAGCCCTCGCCGCCGAGCTGTTCGAGTACACGCCGCACACCATCACCGACCCCGCCGCGCTCCAGGCCGAGCTGGACGAGGTGCGCGCCCGGGGCTGGGCGTCGACGGCCGAGGAGTTCGAGCTGGGGCTCAACGCGCTCGCCGCGCCCGTCCGCAACGCGGGTGGCGACGTGATCGCGGCGGTCGGCGTGTCCGGCCCGTCGTTCCGCCTGACGGCGGAGTCGTTCCCCGAGGTCGCCGCCCACCTCGTGGAGGGCGGCCGGGAGATCAGCGAACGCCTCGGCTACTTCGGCGCCGCAGAACGCTGACGCCTCTAGAGGATCGCGCGCACCGCCCGCTCGAACCCGACGACGTGCTCCAGCGCCAGCCGCCCCGCCTTCTCGGCGTCGCCGTCGACGATCGCCTCGAGCAGCCCGACGTGCTCGCCCACGTGCCCGGCGATCGCGGGTAGCCGGTCGAGGAACAGGCACCAGATCCGGGTGGCGAGGTTGTCCTGCCGGACCAGGATGTCCTCGAGATACGGGTTGCCCGCGGCGCGGTAGATCTCGCGGTGCACCTGGACGTCGCGGCGCAGGAGCTCGCGCCGGTCGTCGACGCGGGCCTCGAGCTCGGCCACGTCCTTCGCCAGCTCGGCGAGGCGGGTGCGGGTGGCGGCGGAGGCGTTGACCGCCGCGCGGGACGCCGCGAGCGGCTCCAGCTGCGCGCGGATCTCCGAGATGTGGGCGAGGTCGGTGATGTCGACCGCGGTGGCGAACGTGCCGCGCCGGGGGTAGGCGACGACGAGCCGGTCGCCTTCGAGGCGCTTGAGCGCCTCGCGCACCGGGGTGCGCCCGGTGCCGAGCTCCTGGGCGAGCGCCTCGTCGTTGAGCGGGTCGCCCGGGCGGATGTCGAGCATGATCAGGCGATCGCGGATGCCCTCGTAGGCCTGGTCCGCGAGAGAAGCCGGCCCGGGCAGCTGCGCTGCGAGACCCATGTGCACCCCTTGACGACGTTCCTCGGCCGACCTACCGTACACCGCCGACTGATATACCAGTCTGCGCGAGCTTGGTACGACAGATCGGACACCGAATGCTCGACACCCAGGTCCGCACCGTCCTCACCCGCAGCCTCGCCGAGGTCGATCCGGAGATCCACGCCGCGGTCGGCGCCGAGCTGAAGCGCCAGGAGTCCACGCTGGAGATGATCGCCAGCGAGAACTTCGCCCCGCTCGCCGTGATGCAGGCCCAGGGCTCGGTGCTCACGAACAAGTACGCGGAGGGCTACCCCGGCCGGCGCTACTACGGCGGGTGCGAGCACGTCGACGTCGTCGAGCGGCTCGCCGTCGACCGGGTCGAGGAGCTGTTCGGGGCGACGTTCGCGAACGTCCAGCCGCACTCGGGCGCGCAAGCCAACGCGGCCGCGATGGCCGCGCTGTTGAAGCCGGGCGACACGATCCTCGGCCTCGACCTCGCCCACGGCGGCCACCTCACCCACGGGATGCGGCTCAACTTCTCGGGCCTGCTCTACGACGTCGCCGCCTACCACGTCCGCGAGGACGACCACCGGATCGACATGGCCGAGGTCGAGCGGCTCGCGCACGAGCGCCGCCCGAAGGTGATCGTCGCCGGGTGGTCGGCCTACCCGCGGCACCTCGACTTCGCGGAGTTCCGCCGCATCGCCGACGAGGTCGGCGCCTACCTGATGGTGGACATGGCGCACTTCGCCGGGCTCGTCGCGGCCGGGCTGCACCCGTCGCCCCTGCCGCACGCGCACGTCGTCACGACCACCACCCACAAGACCCTCGGCGGCCCGCGGGGCGGCGTGATCCTCTCCGCCGAGGACGACCCGGACCTGCGCAAGAAGCTCAACTCGGCGGTGTTCCCCGGCCAGCAGGGCGGCCCGCTGGAGCACGTGATCGCCGCGAAGGCGGTGGCGTTCAAGCTGGCCGCGACCGAGGCGTTCCGGGAGCGGCAGGAGCGCACCCTGCTCGGCGCGCGCCTGCTCGCCGACCGGCTGCTCGCGCCCGACTCGCGGGAGGCGGGCATCGGCGTGGTGAGCGGCGGCACCGACGTCCACCTGGTCCTCGTCGACCTGCGCCACAGCGAGCTCGACGGCAAGCAGGCCGAGGACCGGCTGCACGCCGCCGGCATCACCGTCAACCGCAACGCGGTGCCGTTCGACCCGCGTCCGCCGATGGTCAGCTCCGGGATCCGGATCGGCACACCCGCGCTCGCCACCCGCGGGTTCGGCGCCGACGAGTTCGCCGAGGTCGCCGACATCATCGCCACCGCGCTGCGCCCGGACACGGACGACGACGCGATCGCCGCGCTGCGCGGGCGCGTGGGTGCGCTCGCCGCCCGCCATCCGCTCTACCCGGCGCTGGGAGGGACCCCGGCATGACCGAACAACTGCCCGAGCACCCGGACTTCCTGTGGCGCAACCCGGAGCCCAAGCGCAGCTACGACGTGGTGATCGTCGGCGCGGGCGGGCACGGCCTCGCGACCGCGCACTACCTCGCCCGCAACCACGGCATCACCGACGTGGCCGTGCTGGAGCGCGGCTGGCTCGCCGGCGGGAACATGGCGCGCAACACCACGATCATCCGCTCCAACTACCTGTGGGACGAGAGCGCCGCGATCTACGAGCACGCCCTCAAGCTGTGGGAGGGCCTCGAGGAGGAGCTCGACTACCCGATCCTGTTCAGCCAGCGCGGCGTGCTCAACCTCGCCCACGGCCTGCAGGACGTGCGCGACAGCGTCCGGCGGGTCGAGGCGAACCGCCTCAACGGGATCGACGCCGAGTGGCTCACGCCCGACGAGGTGAAGAAGGTCTGCCCGATCGTCAACACCTCTCACGACATCCGCTACCCGGTGCTCGGCGCCACCTACCAGCCGCGCGCGGGCATCGCGAAGCACGACTACGTCGCGTGGGGCTTCGCGCGGAAGGCCGACGCCGCGGGCGTCGACCTCATCCAGGACTGCGAGGTCACCGGCTTCACCACCGACGGCGACCGGGTCACCGGGGTGCGCACGTCCCGCGGTGACATCGCCGCGGGCAAGGTCGCGCTCTGCGCGGCGGGCCACACCTCCGTGCTCGCCGACACGCTCGGGCTGCGCCTGCCGCTGCAGAGCCACCCGCTGCAGGCGCTGGTCTCCGAGCTGCTCGAACCCGTGCACCCCACCGTGGTGATGTCCAACGCGGTGCACGTCTACGTCTCCCAGGCCCACAAGGGCGAGCTGGTGATGGGCGCGGGGATCGACGCCTACAACGGCTACGGCCAGCGCGGCGCGTTCCACATCATCGAGCGCCAGATGGCCGCCGCGGTGGAGTTGTTCCCCGTGTTCGCCCGCGCGCACCTGCTGCGCACCTGGGGCGGCATCGTCGACGTCACCCCGGACGCCTCCCCCATCGTCGGCCTCACCCCGTTCCGGAACCTCTACCTCAACTGCGGGTGGGGCACCGGCGGGTTCAAGGCCACCCCGGGGGTGGGCTGGTGCATGGCCCACACGATCGCCCACGACGAACCGCACCCGTTCAACGCGCCGTTCACGCTCGAGCGCTTCGTCACCGGCGCGCTCGTCGACGAGCACGGCGCCGCCGCCGTCGCCCACTAGGAGAGCCCGTGCAACTCATCCGATGCCCCTGGTGCGGGCCGCGCGAGGAGACCGAGTTCCACTACGGCGGCCAGGCCCACGTCGCCTACCCCGCCGACCCGGCCGCGCTCTCCGACACCGAGTGGGCGCACTACCTGTTCTTCCGGGACAACCCGAAGGGCATCTTCGCCGAGCGCTGGTGCCACTCGGCGGGCTGCCGCCGCTGGTTCAACGCGCTGCGCGACACCGCGACCTACCGGTTCCACGCCGTCTACCGCCCCGACGAGCCCCGCCCGGTGATCCCATGAGTGAGCGTGCGAGCGAATCATCGACACAGAGCGAGCGTGCGAGCGAGTCATCGACGCAGGGTGGGTTCCGCGTCCCGGACCGGGGCCGTATCGACCGCGCCACCACCCACCGCTTCACGTTCGACGGCGTGGCCTACACCGGCCACCCCGGGGACACGCTCGCCTCGGCGCTGCTCGCGAACGGCGTGCACGCCACCGGCACGAGCGTCGCGCTGGGGCGCCCCCGCGGCATCGGCGCGGCCTGGGCCGAGGACCCGGGCGGCCTGGTGCAGGTCGAGGAGCCGTTCCCGGAGCCGATGCTGCTCGCCTCCACGATCGAGCTCGTCGACGGGCTCGTCGCCCGGAGCGTCGCCGGCCGCGGCCGGCTCGCCGACGTGCCCGACTCCGCCCGCTACGACGCCAAGCACGCCCACTGCGACCTGCTCGTCGTCGGGGCCGGCCCGGCCGGGCTGGTCGCCGCGCTCACCGCGGCGCGGGCGGGCGCCCGGGTGGTGCTCGTCGACGAGCACGCCGAGCCCGGCGGGTCGCTCCTGGGCGGCACCGACCGCCTCGACGGCGCCCCGGCGCTCGACTGGGTGGCCGCGGCGACCCGGGAGCTCGCGGGGCTGCCGGACGTGCTGCACCTGCAGCGCACCACCGCGTTCGGCCACTACGACGACGGCTTCGTGCTCGCGCTGGAGCGGCGCACCGACCACCTCGGCGCCGCGGCCCCGCGCAACCGCTCCCGCCAGCGGGTGTGGCGCATCCGCGCCCGCCACGTGCTGCTCGCGACCGGTGCCCACGAGCGGCCGATCGTGTTCGCCGACAACGACCGGCCCGGGATCATGCTCGCCGCGTCGGCTCGCACGTTCCTGCACCGCTACGGCGTGCTCGCCGGGCGCGACGCGGTCGTGTTCACCGCCGACGACGCCGCCTACGCCGCCGCGGTCGACCTCGCCGACGCCGGGGCGCGGGTGCACGCCGTGGTCGACGCGCGGGCGCAGGCCCCCGCGCACTGGCGCGCCGAGTGCGAGCGGCGCGGCATCGGGGTCCGCACCGGCCGGTTCGTCACCGGCACCGAGGGCACCGACCGGGTCAGCGCCGCCCTCGTCGCCGACGCCGACGGCGGGGAACGCGAGCGGATCGGCTGCGACCTGCTGCTGGTCTCCGGCGGCTGGAACCCCGCGGTGCACCTGTTCAGCCAGGCCCGCGGCCGGCTGCGCTACGACGACGCGCTGGGCGCGTTCGTGCCCGCAGAGACCCTTCCCGGTACGTCCGTCGCGGGCGCGGCGGCCGGCGTGTTCGACCTGGACGGCTGCGTGCGCGAGGGCGCGAGGGCCGCCCTCGGCGCGCTCGCGGAGCTGGGGATCGAGGCGGGCGGGGTCGGGGCGCTGCCCACCGCGGACCCGGTCCCCGAGCGCACCCCGCCGCTGGTGCTGTGGCGGGTGCCGGGCGACGAGCGCGCCCAGTTCGTCGACATCCAGCGCGACGCCACCGTCGCCGACATCGCCCGCGCGGTCGGCGCGGGGATGCGCAACATCGAGCACGTCAAGCGGTACACGACCATCGGCACCGCGCACGACCAGGGCAAGACCTCCGGCGTCGTGGCCGCCGGGATCACCGCCGAGCTGCTCGGGGTGCCGGTCGCGGCGCTGGGTACCACCACCTTCCGCCCGCCCTACACCCCGGTGGCGTTCGCCGCGCTCGCCGGCCGCAACCGCGGCGCGCTCTACGACCCCGAACGCGTCACCGCCATCCACGACTGGCACGTCGCCCGCGGCGCGGTGTTCGAGGACGTCGGGCAGTGGAAGCGGCCCCGCTACTACCCGCTGCCCGGCGAGGACATGGAGGCCGCCGTCCTGCGCGAGTGCGCCGCGGTGCGCAACGGCGTCGGCATCCTCGACGGGTCCACCCTCGGCAAGATCGACGTGCAGGGCCCGGACGCGGGCGTGTTCCTCGACCGGCTCTACACGAACGTGATGAGCAGCCTGCGGGTCGGGTTCGTGCGCTACGGCGTGATGTGCGGCGCCGACGGCATGGTGCTCGACGACGGCACCGTGATGCGGCTCGCCGAGGACCGGTTCCTCGTCTACACCACCACCGGCGGCGCCGCGAAGGTCCTCGACTGGATGGAGGAGTGGCTGCAGACGGAGTGGCCGGACCTGCGGGTGCACCTCACCTCGGTCACCGACCACTGGGCCACCTTCCCCGTGGTCGGGCCGCGCTCGCGCGACGTGATCGCCGCCGTCTTCTCCGACGTCGACTGCTCCAAGGACGCCTTCGGGTTCATGGCGTGGCGCGACACCCGCCTCGACGGCGTCCCGGTGCGGATCGCCCGCGTCAGCTTCTCGGGCGAGCTCGCCTACGAGGTGAACGTCGACGCCTGGCACGCGCTCGCGGTCTGGGAGCGGCTGATCGCGGCGGGCGAGCCGCACGGCATCACCCCGTACGGCACGGAGACGATGCACGTGCTGCGCGCGGAGAAGGCCTACCCGATCGTCGGGCAGGACACCGACGGCACCGTCACCCCGCAGGACCTGGGGATGTCGTGGGTCGTGTCGAAGAAGAAGCCCGACTTCGTCGGCAAGCGCTCGTTCTCCCGGCTGGAGAACCGCAACCCGCAGCGCAAGCAGCTGGTCGCCCTGCTGCCGCACGACCGCACGGTGCTCCTGCCCGAGGGCTCGCAGGTCGTCGAGGCCGACCGGCTGCCCGAGCCGCCGGTGCCGATGCTCGGGCACGTCACCTCCAGCTACCGCAGCGCGGCGCTGGAGCGCACGTTCGCGCTCGCGCTGGTCAAGGCGGGCCGCGAGCGCATCGGGCAGACGCTGCACGTCCCGGTCGGGGACGCGCTGGTCCCCGTCGAGGTCACCGATCCCGTGCTGGTCGACCCGGAAGGAGCCCGCCGTGACGGTTGAGCTTGCGCGCACCGGCGCGTTGCCCGGCTGGTCGGAGCGGTTCGCCGAGCTGCCCGACGAGGTGCAGATCGTGCCGGAGCCGTTCGTCGCCATGACCGACCTGCGCCTCGACCCCGCCGGGCCCGCCGCGGGCGCCGTGGCCGAGCACCTGGGCGTCGCCCTGCCGACCACGCCGAACACCTGGGTGGCCGGCGAGTTCTCCACGGTGATCTGGCTCGGCCCCGACGAGTGGCTGGTCACCAGCCCGTTCCGCAGCCCGGAGGCGCTCGAGTCCGGCGTGCGGACCGCCCTTTCCGGCGCCGGCGCGGCGGTCGACGTGTCCGCGCAGCGCACCACGCTGCGGCTGCGCGGCGCGCACGTGGCGGACGTGCTCGCCACCGGCTGCTCCATCGACCTGCACCCGCGCGCGTTCCCGGCGGGTTCGGCCGTGCAGACCACCCTCGGGCTGGCCGGGGTCGTGCTGCTCGCCCTGGACGACACGGCGACGCACTACCGGCTGCTGGTCCGGTCCTCGTTCGCGCGTTACCTCGCCACCTGGCTGCTCGACGCGGCCACCGAGTTCAGGGGAGCCTGATGCCCACCTCGCCTCGTGTCGTGATCATCGGAGCCGGGATCGTCGGGACCAACCTCGCCGACGAGCTGACCGCCCGCGGATGGGACCGGGTCACCGTCGTCGACCAGGGCCCGCTGCCGCTCGCGGGCGGCTCCACCTCGCACGCGCCCGGCCTGGTGTTCCAGACCAACCCGTCGCAGACGATGACGCGGTTCGCCCGCTACACGGTCGAGAAGTTCTCCGGGCTCGACCTGGACGGCGCCTGGTGCTTCAACCAGGTCGGCGGGCTCGAGGTCGCGACCACCCCGCAGCGGCTGGCCGACCTGCACCGCAAGCACGGCTGGGCCACCTCGTGGGGCGTCGAGAGCCGGGTCGTCGACCCGGACGAGTGCGTGCGCCTGCACCCGCTGCTCGACCGCGACCGGGTGCTCGGCGGCTTCCACGTGCCCACCGACGGCCTGGCGAAGGCGCCGCGGGTGGTCGCCGCGCTCATGCGCCGCGCCGAGGCGCGGGGGGCCCGGTTCCAGGGCGGGACCCGGGTCACCGGCATCGAGCACTCCGGGGGCCGGGTCACCGGGGTGCGCACGCCGGACGGGGTGCTGCCCGCCGACGTCGTGGTGTGCTGCGCCGGGTTCTGGGGCCGGCGGGTCGGCGCGATGGTGGGCATGGCGGTGCCGCTGCTGCCGCTCGCCCACCAGTACGCCAAGACCGGGCAGGTCGCCGAGCTCGTCGGCCGCAACGACGAGGCGAGCGAGGCGGGCCTGCCGATCCTGCGCCACCAGGACCAGGACCTGTACTTCCGCGAGCACGTCGACCGGCTCGGGATCGGCAGCTACGCCCACCGCCCGATGCCGGTGCAGCTGTCCGACCTCGACGAGGACGGCCCGGTCACGGCGTCGTCGATGCCGTCGATGCAGCCGTTCACCGAGGAGGACTTCGCCCCGTCCTGGCAGCAGAGCCGGCTGCTCCTGCCCGCGCTGAACGCGGCGAAGGTCGAGGAGGGCTTCAACGGGATCTTCTCCTTCACCCCGGACGGCGGACCGCTGATCGGCGAGTCGCCCGACGTCGCCGGGTTCTGGATCGCCGAGGCGGTGTGGGTGACCCACTCGGCGGGTGTGGCGAAGGCGGTCGCGGAGCTGCTCACCACCGGGGTGTCCGAGGTGGATCTGCACGGCTGCGACGTGCACCGGTTCGAGGAGATCCAGTTGACCGACGACTACGTCGCCGAGACCTCCCAGCAGAACTTCGTGGAGATCTACGACGTGGTGCACCCGCTGCAGCCGCGGGAGTCGCCGCGCAACCTGCGGGTCAGCCCGTTCCACGCCCGCCAGCGGGAGCTGGGCGCGGTGTTCCTGGAGGCGGCGGGCTGGGAGCGCCCGCACTGGTACGAGGCCAACGCCCCGCTGGTCGAGCGGCTGCCCGAGGCGTGGGTGCCGCCGGAGCGCGACGAGTGGTCGGCGCTGTTCTGGTCGCCCATCGCCGCCGCGGAGGCCTGGCGCACCCGCGAGGGCGTGGCGCTGTACGACATGACCCCGCTCAAGCGGATCGAGGTCTCCGGCCCCGGCGCGCTGGCCCTGCTGGACCGGCTCACCACCGGCACGATGGACAAGCCGGTCGGTTCGGTCACCTACACCCTCGCCCTCGACGACGCCGGCGGCATCCGCAGCGACCTCACCGTGGCCCGGCTGGCCGAGGACCGGTTCCAGGTGGGTGCGAACGGCAACCTCGACCTCGACCACATCCGCCGCCACGCCGGCCCCGACGTGCAGGTCCGCGACATCACCGGCGCCACGTGCTGCATCGGCGTGTGGGGGCCGCTCGCCCGCGACCTGGTCCAGCCGCTGTCGCGCGAGGACTTCTCGAACGAGGGGCTGAAGTACTTCCGGGCGATGCCCGCGCGGATCGGCGGGGTCCCGGTCACCGCCATGCGGCTGTCCTACGTCGGCGAGCTCGGCTGGGAGGTCTACACCAGCGCCGAGTACGGGCTGCGGCTGTGGGACGTGCTCTGGGAGGCCGGGCAGGAGCTCGGCGTCATCGCGGCGGGCCGGGCGGCCTTCAACAGCCTGCGGCTGGAGAAGGGCTACCGCTCGTGGGGCACCGACATGACCACCGAGCACAACCCGTACGAGGCGGGCCTCGGGTTCGCGGTGCGGCGGGGCAAGGCCGACTTCATCGGTCGCGACGCGATCGCGAACCTCGACCCGGACGCGGTCACCCGCAGGCTCACCTGCCTCACGGTCGACGACCGGCGCAGCGTCGTGCTGGGCAGCGAGCCGGTGTACCTCGACGGGCGCCCGGCGGGCTACGTCACCAGCGCGGCGTTCGGGCACACGATCGGCGCCCCGATCGCCTACGCGTGGCTACCGGCGAGCGCGACGCCCGGCACCGCGGTCGAGATCGAGTACTTCTCCCGGCGCATCCCGGCCACCGTGGCCCAGGAGCCGCTGGTGGACCCGGAGATGGCCCGGATCCGCCGCTGACGCCCCACCCCGACCACGGAAGAGGGCACCAGGGTGCGCAACCAGACGATCGGGCAGTACCTCACCGCGCTCGCCGCCCGGGTCCCCGCGCCCGGCGGCGGCGCGACCGCGGCGCTGCACGCCGCCCAGGCCGCCGCGCTGGTGGCCATGGTCGCGCGCTACAGCGACGGGCCGGAGCACGCCGAGCACGCCGCGGCGATCGGGCGCATCCGCGACGCCGCGGACGAACTGTGCGAGAACGCGCTCACGCTCGCCGAGGACGACGCGGCCGCGTTCACGGCCGTCACCGAGGCCTACCGGCTGCCGCGGACCGACTCGCGCCGCTCCGCCGCCATCGCGTCCGCGCTGCGCGCCGCGGCCCGCCCGCCCGCGTTCGTCATCGGGATCGCGGCGCGCGTGCTCGACCTGGCCGAGGAGCTGCTGCCGATCGGCAACCCGAACGTGATCAGCGACGTGGCCGCGGCGGCCGAGGCGGCGCGGGCCGCGGCGACCACGGCGCGGGTCAACGTCGAGATCAACCTCGCGGGCGTCGGCGACGCGCAGGCCCGCGGCGAGCTGTCCGCCGCGGCCGCGTCGGTCGGCGGGCTGTGCGACCGGGCCGACAAGATCACCGCAGGCGTGCGGGCCGAGCTCACCGCGGAGCGGCCATGACGATCAGCGCGTTCGACCTGTTCAAGGTGGGCATCGGCCCGTCGAGCTCGCACACGGTCGGCCCGATGCGCGCCGCGAGCGCGTTCGCGGGCCGGCTCGAGCGCGACGGGCTGCTCACCCGCACCGCCCGTGTGCGGGTCGAGCTGTTCGGGTCGCTCGGCGCCACCGGGCACGGGCACGGCAGCGTGAAGGCGGTCGTGCTCGGGCTCGAGGGCGAGCAGCCCGACCTCGTCGACCCGGTGGCCGCGGAACCCCGGCTCGCGGCCGTCCGCGACGAGGGCAGGCTGCTGCTCGCCGGCAAGGTGCCGATCCGGTTCCGCGTCGACGACGACGTGGTGCTGCACCGGCGCAAGCGGCTGCCCTTCCACAGCAACGGCATGCTGTTCCGCGCGTTCGGCGCCGACGGCGCCGAGCTGGTGCGCCGGGAGTACTACTCCGTCGGCGGCGGGTTCGTGGTCGACTCCGACCAGGCGGGCAACCCCGTGCTCGTCGAGGACCCGACTCCGGTGCGCTACCCGTTCCGCACCGGCGAGGAGCTGCTGCGGCACACCCGCGAGACCGGGCTGCGGATCAGCGACGTCATGCTCGCCAACGAGCTCGCGTGGCGCAGCGAGGAGGAGGTGCGGGCCGGCCTGCTGCACATCTGGTCGGTCATGCAGGAGTGCGTCGAGCGCGGCACCCGCGCGACCGGCGTGCTGCCCGGCGGGCTGAAGGTGCGCAGGCGCGCCGCCGCGCTGCGGGAGCGGCTGGAGGCGGCGGGCGACGAGCAGGACCCGCTGCGCGCCCTCGACTGGGTCACGCTCTGGGCGCTCGCGGTCAACGAGGAGAACGCCGCGGGCGGGCGGGTGGTCACCGCGCCGACCAACGGCGCCGCCGGCATCATCCCGGCCGTCCTGCACTACTACCGGCGCTTCGTCGGCTCGTACTCCGACGACGGCGTGGTCCGGTTCCTGCTCACCGCCGCCGCGATCGGGCTGCTGTTCAAGGAGAACGCCTCCATCTCCGGCGCCGAGGTCGGCTGCCAGGGCGAGGTGGGCTCGGCCTGCTCCATGGCCGCCGCGGGCCTGGCCGAGGTGCTCGGCGGCACCGCCGAACAGGTCGAGAACGCCGCCGAGATCGGCATCGAGCACAACCTCGGCCTCACCTGCGACCCCGTGGGCGGGCTGGTCCAGATCCCCTGCATCGAGCGCAACGCGGTGGGCGCCATCAAGGCCGTCACCGCGGCCCGGCTCGCCGTGCGCGGCGACGGGCGCCACCAGGTCAGCATCGACAAGGCGATCAAGACCATGCGCGAGACCGGGGCGGACATGAAGGACAAGTACAAGGAGACCGCCCGCGGCGGGCTCGCCCTCAACGTCGTCGAGTGCTGACCACCCGGGACGAGGAGCATCGTGACCAGCACGTTCATCCTGACGCTGAGCTGCCCGGAACGGCCGGGCATCGTGCGCGCGGTCAGCGCGTTCCTGTTCGAGCAGGGCTGCGACATCGTCGAGCACCAGCAGTTCGACGACCGCGTGCGCGGCTCGCTGTTCCTGCGCACGGCGTTCGTCACCGCGCGCGAGACCGACGCGGCCGCCCTGTCCGCCGCGTTCGAGCCCGTGGCCGCCGAGTTCGACATGGACTACCGCCTCACCGACGACGCGCCCCAGCGGGTGCTGGTGATGGTGTCCAAGGCCGGGCACTGCCTCAACGACCTGGTCTTCCGGTGGCGCGCGGGCAGCCTCGGCGCCGAGCTGGTCGCCGTCGTGTCCAACCACGAGGACCTGCGGCCGATGGCCGAGGCGGCCGGGCTGCCCTACCACCACGTCCCGGTCGATCCGACCACCAAGCCGCAGGCCGAGGAGCGCCTGCTCGAGCTCGTCGAGCGCTACCGCGTCGATCTCGTGGTGCTGGCCCGCTACATGCAGGTGCTCTCCGACGAGCTGTGCCGGAAGCTGCACGGCCGGGCGATCAACATCCACCACTCGTTCCTGCCCGGCTTCAAGGGCGCCAAGCCCTACCACCAGGCCTACGACCGCGGCGTGAAGCTGGTCGGCGCCACCGCCCACTACGTGACGCCGGACCTCGACGAGGGGCCGATCATCGAGCAGGAGGTGATCCGGATCGACCACACCTTCGACCCCCGTCGCCTCAGCACGGCGGGCCGCGACGCCGAGGCGCTCGCGCTGTCGCGCGCCGTGCGATGGCACTGCGAGCGCCGCGTCCTGCTGAACGACCGCAGCACGGTCGTCTTCCGTTAGCCTGCGCGATCGGCTACACGGGCTGGGCGACCGTCTGCTGCGCCTCCAGGGCCTTCTGCTCCAACTCGCGGTACGCCGCGATCTTGCCGTCGAGCACCTCCAGCTCCCGGTAGGTGCGCTCGATGCGTTCCAGCACCGCCGCCCGGTGCGCCTCCAGCAGCTCCCGTCTGCGCGCCGGCTCGCGGTCGCCGTCGATCGCCACGAACCGGCGCAGGTCGGCCATCCGCATGCCGGTGTCGCGCAGGCACCGCAGCACCCGCAGCCACCCGAGGTCGCCCTCGGTGAACTCGCGGGCCCCGCCCGGGGTGCGCCGCACCGCGCCGAGCAGGCCGAGGCGGTCGTAGTAGCGGATCGTGTCGACGGCGACCCCGGTGCGCCGTGCGGCCTCGGAGATGTTCACCTCACCGATG
Organism: Pseudonocardia sp.; assembly: GCF_035305885.1. Taxonomy (GTDB): domain Bacteria; phylum Actinomycetota; class Actinomycetes; order Mycobacteriales; family Pseudonocardiaceae; genus Pseudonocardia. The sequence goes on along the minus strand of NZ_DATGOP010000106.1, from coordinate 4,546 downwards.
GTGCCGCGTCCGGCACCGGGCCCGCGAGGAGCCGGTCGACCTCCGCCAGCTGCGCCGGGTCGAGCGGGCCGTGCTCCAGCGCGCCCACGAGCTCCTGCACCTGCGCCACGGTCCGCACGCCGGGCAGCGCCACCGCCCGCTCCGAGCGGGCCCACACGTAGGCGAGCGCGCCCTGCACCAGGGTGCGCCCACCGGAGGTGAGCACGTCCCGCACGGCGTCGAGCCGGGCGAGCCACTGCGGCATCCGGTCGGCCTTGAAGAAGCTCCACCACGGGGTGTGGCGGCGCACGTCCGAGGCCGGGAGCTGCTGCGGGCTGCGGTACTTGCCGCTGAGCAGCCCCATCGCGAGCGGGGTGCGGGCGAGCACGGCCAGGTCGTGGCGGTCGCAGGCGGCGAGGGCGGGCTCGTCCGCGCCGAACACGTTGAGCTCCTGCTGCACCGACACCCCGTGGCCGCCCGCGGCGACGACCGCGATCGTCGCCGGGTCGGTGGCGCTCGTGCCGTACGCCCGGATCTTGCCGGCGGCGACGAGGTCCTCGAACGCCGCCACCACCTCCTGCGCGCGTTCGGCGTCCGCGTCGCCGGGGTGGATCTGGTAGACGTCGATGTGGTCCACCCCGAGCCGGCGCAGGCTCGCGTCGCAGGCCTTGCGGATGTGCCCCGCGGACAGGTCGGTGCCCGCGCCCGCGCGGGTGGCCTCGTCGAACAGGAGCCCCACCTTCGTCGCGAGCACCACGTCGTCGCGGAACGGGGCGATCGCCTTGCCGACGACCCGCTCGGCGTGCCCGCAGCCGTAGACGTCGGCGGTGTCGACGAACCGGACCCCGCCGTCGTAGGCGGCGCGGAGGGCGGCGATCGACTCGTCGTCGTCCACCGGCCCCCAGCCCGCGGGTTCGCCGTCGAACGCCCACTCGCCGCCCAGCGCCCAGGTCCCGATGCCGAGCGCGGGAACGCGCCACTCCCCCACGCGCCGGGCCGTGATCGATCCATCCATGGCAGCGAGGCTGCACCCTGGAGCGCGCTCCAGGTCAAGCTCGCGTGCTTGACTGTGCGGGATGGAGCTCAGCCCGCGCGAGGTCGCCCTGTTCGAGGGCGCGAGGGGTCGCCTCGAGGCGATCGCCTACCGCCTGCTCGGCTCGGCGAGCGACGCCGAGGACGCCGTGCAGGAGGCGTTCCTGCGCTGGCAGGCGGCCGACCGGGACCGCATCGAGGTGCCCGAGGCGTGGTTGACGAAGGTGCTCACCAACCTGTGCCTCAACCAGCTCACCTCGGCGCGGGCCCGCCGCGAGACCTACGTGGGCCAGTGGCTGCCCGAGCCCGTCCTGGCCGGGGACCCGATGCTCGGCCCGGCCGAGACCGCCGAGCAGCGCGAGTCGGTGTCCCTCGCGGTGCTCGCCGTGCTGGAGCGGCTGTCGCCGCGGGAACGCGCGGTGTACGTGCTGCGCGAGGCGTTCGGCTACCCGCACGCCGAGATCGCCGCGATCCTCGACACCACCGAGGCCGCGAGCCAGCAGATCCACCACCGGGCGCGGCAGCGGGTCGCCTCCGGCCGGGCCCGCGCGCAGGTCGATGCGGCCGCCGCGACCCGGATCGTGGAGCGCTTCCTCGCCGCGGCCCTGAGCGGCGACACCGCGCCGCTGGTGGAGATGCTGACCGCCGACGCGGTGAGCATCTCCGACGGCGGCGGGCGCGCCCCCGCGCGCAAGGACCCGCTCACCGGCGCCATCGCGATCGCGCGGTTCGTGCGCGGCCTGTTCACCTCGACGACGGTCAAGCGGCTGCTCGCCGACGGCGGCCACGCGCTGCACGCCGCGGTCGTCAACGACGAGCCCGCGCTGCTCGCGGTGGCCGGCGGCCGGGTGGTGGCGGTGATGGCGTTCGACGTGACCCCCGACGGCGTCGCCGCCATCCGGTTCCAGGTCAACCCGGACAAGCTCGAGCGCATCTCGCGCCAGTGGGCCGCGTCCGAGCACGGGGAGCCGCTCGCCCGCTACGCGTGACCCGGCACGTGTGACGCACGGCACAGCCAGCTCCGGTCAGGGATCGGGCGGCCACCCGGTTCAGGAGGCGAACCCGCCCAGACCGGAGAAGGAGCGTGCACGAGATGAAGCACCGGATCGTCGTCCTCGGGGCCGGGTACGCCGGAGCGGGCGCCGCCGGGCGCCTCGCCCGCAGGCTGCACCCGGACGACACCGAGATCACCCTGGTCAACGCCGACCCGGACTTCGTCGAGCGGATCCGCCTGCACCAGCTCGCCACGGGGCAGGAGCTGCGCCCCCGGCCGCTGCGCGAGGTGTTCGCGGGCACGGGCGTCACCGTGCGCCGGGCGCGCGTCGCCGCGCTCGACGTCGCCAACCACACGGTCGAGCTGGCCGACGGCGCGGGCGAGATCGGCTACGACACCCTCGTCTACGCCCTCGGCAGCACCGCCGCCGTCCACGGCGTGCCCGGGGTCGCCGAGCACGCCCACCACGTCGCGGGCCGGCAGGCCGCGCTGCGGCTGCGCGAGCGGCTGCAGGCCCTCGCCGCGGGCGGCGCGGTGCTGGTCGTCGGCGGGGGCCTCACCGCCATCGAGGCCGCCACCGAGATCGCGGAGGCCCGCCCGGACCTCGACGTCGCGATCGCCGCCCGCGAGGGCGTCGGCGACTGGCTGGGCGAGAAGGCCCGCCGCCACCTCGCCGCGGTCCTCGCCCGGCTCGACGTCACCGTGCACGCGCACACCGACGTCGCGCGCGTCGACGAGGCCGGCGTGGTCACCGGCGACGGCGGCCGGATCGCGGCGCCGGTGGTCGTGTGGGCGGCGGGGTTCGCCGTGCACCCGATCGCCGCCGCCTCGGCGCTGCGGGTCGCCGACACCGGGCAGATCGTCGTCGACGCCACCATGCGCTCGGTGTCGCACCCCGAGGTGTACGCGGTGGGCGACGCAGCGCTCGCCGAGGGCGCGGGCGGCCGGCCGCTGCGGATGTCGTGCGCGTCGGGGATCCCGACGGCCTGGCTCGCCGCCGACGCCATCGCCGCGCGCCTGACCGGCCGCCGGGTCCCGGAGCGGACGATCGGCTACACGATCCAGTGCATCAGCCTCGGCCGCCGCGACGGCATCGTCCAGTTCGTCACCCCGGACGACGTGGCCAAGCCGTCGGCCGTCACCGGCAGGGCGGCCGCCCGCATCAAGGAGCTCATCTGCGCGGGCGCCGCCTGGAGCACCGCCCACCCGACCGCCATGCTGCCGACCCGTCGCCGCCGGGTGACGGCGGCCGTCGGTGCGCCCGCGCGCTGACGCCGCGAGGGCTCAGTCGTCGTCCAGCTCGTCGCCGCCCGCCAGGACGGGGTGCCCCGCCTCCCACCGCTCGCGCCGCTGCGCCGCGAGGTCGGCGAGGCGGGGCCGCCGGAGCGCGTCCGTGACGCGCAGGATGATCGCGCCCATCGACAAGCACTCGAAGCCGGCGAGCATGAAGCCGATCAATGGCGTGATCTTCGCACCGCTGGCGGTGACGAGAAGCGTGATCATGACGGGATCTCCCTTGCAACCCTCCCGATCGACGGCAGCCAGCGGTCGAACGCCGCTTCACGCAGAAAGCCGAGGTCACCGGCGCTTCGTGCCGTCCTGGTAGCCGATTATTGACCCGACCGGGGCGGTCCGAACCAGAATTCATCACCCGCGGCGACCAACACCGCTCGATCGGGTGAGGCACATTCGGAGCACCGTCACGCATCGGCGGCGGCGGCGCACGCAGCGTCGACGGCGCGTGATCTCCGGCGGCCGCAGGCGCGGGCCGATCACCCGACACGGGGGCACCCGGTACCTCCCCGTTCGTCCGGTTCGTTAGGGTCGGGGTCGCGCGCCGGCACCCCCGTCGCTCCCCCTCCGGCGTGCACGTCGAGGAGGCTGGATGTCCCGGTTCCCCCGGCGCCCGTTGTGCGCGCTGGTCGGCGCCGTCGCCGTCCTGCTCGCCGCGTGCGGCAACGCGGCCGGCACCGACGAGCCGGACCTGTTCGAGGCGCTTCCCGCGCCGTCACCGCCGCCGACCAGCGTGCCGGTGATCGACGACGCGCGCGGCGGCCGCGGACCCACGGCGTCGAAGGACGAGTGGCGGCTGGTCTTCAGCGACGACTTCGAAGGATCGTCGCTCGATCCGAAGGTCTGGAACCGCTACAACTCGATCGGCGGCTTCGGCAACGGGTACCGCCGCCCGTCGGCGATCACCGTCGAGGACGGCAAGCTGCGCGTCACCGCCCGGGGCAACATCTCGGGCGGCATGAACCACGAGTACAGCCAGACCTACGGCCGGTGGGAGTTCCGCGCCCGCACCGACAAGGGCCGGGGCCGGGGCTCGGCGATCCTGCTGTGGCCCGACTCGCTGAACAAGGAGGCCGACGGCGAGCTGGACATGATGGAGGTGCCGGACGAGGACCGCGGCGAGGCGCACTTCGTCATCCACTTCTCGCCCCAGAACAAGCAGGCCGGCAACAAGATCACCGGCGACTTCAGCCAGTGGCACACGTTCGCCATGGACTGGCTGCCGAACCGCATCACCTGGTACGTCGA
>NZ_DATGOP010000105.1:0-27674 GCF_035305885.1 Pseudonocardia sp. | reverse complement strand
GTCCTTCTTGTCGGCGTCCTTCTTGTCGGCCTTCTTCCCGGCCTTCTTGGCGCGGCCCTTCCCGTTCACGCCCTCGTCCGCGGGCGCGCCGACCTCGGCGGCGGCGGTCGGCGCCGGCGCGGATGCGCCGTCGGCGGCCGCCGGGCCGTTCCCCCGCACCGCAGCCCGGAACCCGGCGCCGGGCCGGAAGACGGGCACCGTGGTGGCGGGCACGGCCACCGGCTCCCCCGTGCGCGGGTTGCGGGTGGTGCGGGCGGCGCGGGCGCGGCCCTCGAAGACCCCGAAGCCGGTGAGCGACACCGCCTCGCCGGAGCGGACCGTCTCGACGATCGTGTCCAGCAGCCCGTCGACGGCTGCCGCTGCGGTACGCCGATCCCCGATGCGCTCGGCGAGCGCGTCCACGAGCTGGGATTTGTTCATGGCAGAACGGTAGACCGCGCGGGGCGCGCCGCCGCCTCCGCCCGCGCTCAGATGGTGGTCGGCAACCGCTTCGGACGGGAGGCCTCGAACGCGGCGATCGCGTCGGCGTGCCGCAGCGTGAGCCCGATGTCGTCGAGGCCTTCCAGCAGCCGCCAGCGGGTGTAGTCGTCGATCTGGAACGGCACGGTCAGATCGCGCGCCTGGACCGTCTTCTCCTCCAGGTCGACGGTGACCTCGGTGCCCGGCTCGTTCTCCAGCAGCTTCCACAGCAGCTCGACGTCGGGCTGGGCGACCTGCGCCGCGAGCAGCCCCTGCTTGGCCGAGTTGCCGCGGAAGATGTCGGCGAACCGGGACGAGATGACCACGCGGAACCCGTAGTCCATCAGCGCCCAGACCGCGTGCTCACGCGAGGAACCCGTGCCGAAGTCGGGGCCGGCGACCAGCACGGACCCGCGGGAGTACGGCTCCTGGTTGAGGATGAAGTCCTCCTGGGCCCGCCACGCGGAGAACAGCCCGTCCTGGAACCCGGTGCGCGTGACCCGCTTGAGGTAGACGGCCGGGATGATCTGGTCGGTGTCGACGTTCGAGCGGCGCAGCGGCACGCCGATGCCGGTGTGGGTGCGGAACGGTTCCATCAGTTCAGATCCTCCGGGCTCGACAGGGTGCCGCGGACCGCGGTCGCGGCGGCCACCAGCGGCGACACCAGGTGCGTGCGGCCGCCCTTGCCCTGGCGGCCCTCGAAGTTGCGGTTGGAGGTGGACGCGCTGCGCTCGCCCGGCGCGAGCTGGTCGGGGTTCATGCCCAGGCACATCGAGCAGCCGGCCGAGCGCCACTCGGCGCCCGCCGCCTTGAACACCTCGTCGAGGCCCTCGGCCTCGGCCTGCGCCCGCACCCGCATCGACCCGGGCACGACCAGCATCCGCACGCCGTCGGCCACCTTGCGGCCCTTGATGACGTCGGCCGCCGCCCGGAGGTCCTCGATGCGGCCGTTGGTGCAGGAACCGACGAACACCGTGTCGACCCGGATGTCGCGCAGCGGCGTGCCGGGCTCCAGCCCCATGTAGGCCAGCGCCTTCTCGGCGGCGATGCGCTCGTTCTCGTCGGCGATCCGGGACGGGTCGGGCACCCGCTCGCTCAGCGGGAGGCCCTGCCCGGGGTTGGTGCCCCAGGTGACGAACGGGGTGAGCGCGTCGGCGTCGATGGTCACCTCGGCGTCGAAGACCGCGTCGTCGTCGGTGCGCAGCTCACGCCACGCCGCCACGGCCTCATCCCAGTCGGCGCCCTTCGGCGCCCGGTCGCGGCCCTTCAGGTACTCGAACGTGGTGTCGTCCGGCGCGATCATGCCGGCGCGGGCGCCCGCCTCGATCGACATGTTGCAGATCGTCATCCGGGCTTCCATCGAGAGGTTCTCGATGACGTTGCCCCGGTACTCCAGCACGTAGCCCTGGCCACCGCCGGTGCCGATCTGGGCGATGATCGCGAGGATCACGTCCTTGCTCGTGACGCCCGGGCGGAGCTTGCCGTCCTTGGAGTTCACGTTGATGGCCATCGTCTTGAACCGCTTGAGCGGCAGCGTCTGCGTGGCCAGCACGTGCTCCACCTCGGACGTGCCGATGCCGAACGCCATGGCCCCGAACGCGCCGTGCGTGGAGGTGTGGCTGTCGCCGCAGACGACGGTCAGCCCCGGCTGGGTGAGGCCCAGCTGCGGGCCGACGACGTGCACGATGCCCTGCTCGGCGTGGTTCATGGGGTAGAGCGGAACCCCGAACTCCGCGCAGTTCTTGCGCAGCGTCTCGACCTGCGTGCGCGAGACCGGGTCGGCGATCGGGAGGTTCGTGTCGACCGTCGGGACGTTGTGGTCCTCGGTGGCCACGGTCAGATCGGGCCTGCGCACCTTGCGCCCGGCGAGCCGCAGCCCGTCGAACGCCTGCGGGCTGGTGACCTCGTGCACCAGGTGCAGGTCGATGTAGAGGAGGTCGGGTTCCTCCCCCTCTCCCTTGCGGACCAGGTGCTGGTCCCAGACCTTCTCGGCCAGCGTGCGTCCCACGGCGGCAGCCTCCTCGCTGGACGTCTCACATTTCGGGAAGTTAGTATCGGCTCGTGAGACAGCATAGCGGCATCGGTGTGCTCGACAAGGCCGTGGGGGTACTGCGGGCCACCGCGGCCGAGCCGTGTGGCCTCGCCGAACTGTGCGAGCGCACCGGGCTGCCCCGGGCCACCGCTCACCGGCTCGCCGTCGGGCTGGAGGTCCACGGGCTGCTGCACCGCGGCGCGGACGGCCGGTGGCGGCCGGGTCCGGCGCTCGCGGAGCTGGCCGCCGGGGGCGTCGACCCGCTGCTGGAAGCAGCCGGTGCCGTGCTGCCCCGGCTGCGCGACATCACCGGGGAGAGCGTGCAGCTCTACCGCCGCGACGGCATGTACCGCATCTGCATCGCCGCCGCCGAGCCCGCGAGCGGCCTGCGCGACACCGTGCCGGTGGGCACGCGCCTGCCGATGACGGCCGGTTCGGGCGCGAAGGTGCTGGCGGCGTGGGCCGAGCCCGCCGTCCAGCGGGCGATCCTCGCCGAGGCCACGTTCAGCGACCGCGTGCTGGTCGACGTGCGCAGGCGGGGCTGGGCGCAGAGCGTGGCGGAGCGGGAGTCCGGCGTGGCGAGCGTCTCGGCGCCGGTGCGCGACGGCACCGGCCAGGTGATCGCGGCGGTGTCGGTGTCGGGCCCGGTCGACCGCATCGGCCGGCGACCCGGCGTCCGGTGGGCGGCCGACCTGCTCGCCGCGGCCGAGGCGCTGCAGCACCGGCTCTGATCCAGCGCCGCCGACCGTTCACCGCTTCGGGTGGCTCCGTCACCTCCCGCGAGTACCGATGGCGCGACCTGCCCGGCCATCATCCGCCCGGGCCGCTAACGTGATCTCCGATCTGCCCGATGGGCACAGAGAGTCGCCGCTGGTGAAAACGGGGGACGATGAGCTACCTGCTCGGTATCGATCTGGGTACCACGCGGACCGCGGCCGCGATCGGCAGGCGGGACGCCCGCCCGGGCGAGACCGAGATCGTCAACCTCGGCGACCGTTCCAGTGCCGTCCCCTCCGTCCTCTACCTCGGTGACGACGGCAGCGTCGTGGTCGGGGAGGCCGCCGAGCGCCGCGCGCTGAGCTCGCCCGACCACGTGGTCCGCGAGTTCAAGCGCCGCATCGGCGACCCCACGCCGATGATCGTCGGCGGCCGCCCGTGGGCGCCGGAGGACCTGTCGGCCCGGCTCGTCCGCTGGGTGGTCGACCGGGTCGCGCAGCGGGAGGCCGCGCCCGCGGCCCGGATCGCGGTGACGCTTCCCGCCTCGTGGGGTCCGCACAAGACCGAGCGGCTCGGCGGCGCGCTCGCCGCGCAGGGCCTGCAGGTGTCCTACCTGGCCGAGCCGCAGGCCGCGGCGCTGCACTACGCGTCGGCCGAGCGCGTCGAGCCCGGCTCGACGATCGCCGTCTACGACTTCGGCGGCGGCACGTTCGACGCGGCCGTGGTGCACAAGGACGGGCACGCGTTCAAGCTGCTCGGCCGGCCGGAGGGCGTCGAGCGGCTCGGCGGGATCGACTTCGACGAGGTCGTGTTCCAGCACGTGGTCGCCGGGATGCCGGATGCGTTCGAGGGGCTGGACGAGACCGACCCGGCGGTGCTGTCGGCGATCGCCGCGATCCGCCGCGAGTGCGTGGAGGCCAAGGAGGCGCTGAGCAGCGACACCGAGGTGTCGATCCCGGTGCTGACGCCGGCGGCACAGGGCTCGGTGCGGATGCACCGCAGCGAGTTCGAGGCGGCGATCCGCCCGCAGGTCGAGGAGACGGTGGACGCGCTGCAGCGCGCGGTGGCGTCGGCGGGCCTGGCGCCGCAGCAGCTGTCGGCGGTGCTGCTGGTCGGTGGCTCGTCGCGGATCCCGCTGGTCGGCCAGCTGGTGTCGGAGCTGCTCGGCCGCCCGGTGAGCGTGGACGCCGACCCGAAGAACGCGATCGCGATGGGCGCGGTGCTGTCGCTGCAGCCGACGCCGTCCACGACCGGGCCGCGGCCGCGGGTCCCGGCGCCGCGGGCGGGCGGTTCGGCGCGCTTCCCGATCGCGGCCGCCGCGGGCGCGCCACCGGTCGGCGGGGGTGGCCCGCAGGGCCCGTTCGGGCCGCCGGGGCCACCCAACGGGTACGGGCCGCCGGGCCCGATGGGCGGGCCGACGAGCTCGAGCGTCCCGCCGTACGCGCCGCCCCCACCGCCTCCGCCGCGCCCGCCCGTGTCACCTCCGCCGCGCCCCGCGACCCCCGCCTACAACGCCGACTTCGACCCCGGCTACAGCGCCGATCCCGCCGACGAGCCGCCCGTGGACCCGCAGTACGACTACCCGCCGGAGCCCGGCGGCAAGTCGCCGTCGTTCCTGGTGACCCTCGGCGCGGTGGCCGCGGCGGCCGCCGTGGTGCTGGCGGTGTTCCTCTGGCCGCGCCCCGACCTGGAGCCGGCGAACGCCTCGACCCCGCGCATCCCGGCGACGGTGGAGCGGACGTCGGAGCCCGCCGCCCCGGAGCCGACGCCCACGGAGGAGGAACCGGAACCGGTGGAGCCGTCGCGCCCGCCGCGCCCGGCTCCACCGCCCCCGGCGCCGGACACCTCGCAGCCCCCGGTGACGACGACCGAACCGCCGCCGGTGACGACGACCCCGCCGCCGCCGGACACCACCGAACCGACCACACCGCCGCCGACGACCCCCGACGAGACCCCGGACCCGGGCGACGATGGTGGCGGTGGCGGGGGCGCCACGCTGACGCCCGACGTGGTCCCGCAGTAGGCCGCCGACGGCGCTGCCCATCGAGCGGGGCCCCGCGGGACCTGTCGTCGGCAGCGCGCTTCGGGCGAGCCGTCGCGGCCTCGGCCGGCGGCGTTCCCATCGAGCGGCGCCTCGCTCGGGCGCCGTCGGCGACGCACCTCACGCGAGACACCGGTGAACCGGCCGACGGCGCCGCGCACGGTTCGGGGCCGTCCCAGGGCGACTTCACCAGCGGTGGGTGTGCCTCCCGCACCGCCGGCGCGGTGTGAAGTGCGCTCAGGGTCGGTGAAGTCGGTCACCGATATTGCCAGCGGTCCTCTCGGCGGCCCCGCAGCGCGGATCCCGCGGGCTACGCCGGCAGCCCGCCTCGGATCGCCCGCGCGAGCGAAGCGACACGCGCGGCGGGTGACCACGACCGAATGCCGGCCACCCCCACCCAACGCAACAGATCCCACGCAAGGCGACCGAGGTGGGGGGTCCGGGGGGCGAAGCCCCCTCGGGCCGGGGCCTGGGGGCTGCGCCCCCAGAACAAAAAGCGAAGCGAGGCGGCCTGCGCTCTCCGCAGGCACACCTCGCCTCTCGCGTAGCCCCGACGGGATTTGAACCCGCGCTACCGCCTTGAGAGGGCGGCGTCCTAGGCCGCTAGACGACGGGGCCTTGGGAATTGCTCCGATTGAGTTTATCAGACCGCTTCTGGAGCGTTTCCGCTGGGGTACCAGGACTCGAACCTAGACTAACTGAACCAGAATCAGTCGTGCTGCCAATTACACCATACCCCAGTGCTGGCGGGCCGCCCGGAGGCGTCCCCGCCTGACGACCACCACTCTAGCCGAGGCCCTTCGCGCGCCTCAAACCGGCCCTCAGTCGCGCGAGCGAGCGGTCCCGGCCGAGCAGCTCCATGGACTCGTAGAGCGGCGGGGAAACCGTCCGCCCGGTGACTGCAACGCGCACGGGCGCGAAAGCCTTCCGCGGCTTGAGGCCCAGCCCGTCGACGAGCGCCGCCTTGAGCGCCCCCTCGATCGCGGGCGCCGACCAGTCGGCGACGGCATCGAGGCTGGTCACGGTGGCTTCGAGCACCGGGGCGGCGTCGGCGCCGAGGTTCTTCTCCGCCGCGTCGGGGTCGGGCTCGAAGCCGTCCTCGGGCACGAAGAGGAAGCGGAGCATGCGCGCCGCGTCGGACAGCACCACGCTGCGCTCCTGCACGAGGGGTGCCGCGGCGGCCAGCACGGCCCGCTGCTCCTCGGTCGGCGTGCCGGTGATCACTCCTTCGGTCACGAGGTAGGGCTCGACCCGCCGGGCGAACTCCTCGACGGGCAGCGCCCGCAGGTGCGCGGCATTGATCGCCTCGGCCTTCTTGAGATCGAAGCGCGCGGCATTGCCCGAAACACGTGTGATGTCGAACGCATCGACCATCTCGGCCATCGTGAACACGTCGCGATCGTCGGCGATCGACCAGCCGAGCAACGCGAGGTAGTTCAGCAGCCCTTCGGGCACGAATCCGCGCTCGCGGTAGTGGAACAGGTTCGACTGCGGGTCGCGCTTGGACAGCTTGCGGTTGCCCTCGCCGACGACGAGCGGGAGGTGCCCGTACCGGAAGGGTCCGTTGCCGATCCCGATCCGCTGGAGCGCCTCGAGCAGCGCGATCTGCCGCGGGGTGGACGGCAGCAGGTCCTCGCCGCGCAGGACGTGCGTGATGCCCATGAGCGCGTCGTCGAGCGGGTTCGTGAGCGGGTAGAGCGGAGTACCGTCGCCGCGGGCGAGCACGAAGTCGGGCACCGTGCCCGCCTTGAACGTGATGGGGCCGCGGACGAGGTCGTCGAAGGTGATGTCGCGGTCGGGCATCCGCAGCCGGAACACGGGCGAGCGCCCCTCGGCGCGGTAGGCGGCGCGCTGATCCTCGGTGAGGTCGCGGTCGGCGTTGTCGTAGCCGAGCTTGGGGTCGCGGCCGGCGGCCCGGTGCCTGGCCTCGATCTCCTCGGGCGTCGAGTACGACTCGTAGACCTCGCCCGCCTCGACGAGCTGGCCGAGCACCCTGCGGTAGATGTCGCGGCGCTCGCTCTGCCGGTAGGGCCCGTGCGGCCCGCCGACCTCGGGGCCTTCGTCCCAGTCGAGGCCGAGCCAGCGCAGCGCGTCGAGCAGCGCCTCGTAGGACTCGACCGAGTCGCGCCGGGCGTCGGTGTCCTCGATGCGGAAGACGAAGGTGCCGCCGTGGTGGCGGGCGTACGCCCAGTTGAACAGGGCGGTGCGGATCAGTCCGACGTGCGGGGTGCCCGTCGGCGACGGGCAGAAGCGCACCCGGACGTCGTTGCCTGCGTTCATGATGGGCGCCAGCCTATCGCTGGCTCCTCATCGGGCGAGCACCGGCGGTAGAATTCAACACATGTTGAACGTCGCGCGCACGACCTGCCTCGTCGTGGGTGGAGGGCCCGCCGGCCTCGTCCTCGGCCTGCTGATGGCCCGCGCCGGGGTGGAGGTCACCGTCCTGGAGAAGCACGCCGACTTCCTGCGCGACTTCCGCGGCGACACCGTCCACGCCTCCACCCTCACCCTGCTCGACGAACTCGGCCTCGGCGAGCGGTTCGCCACCCTCCCGCACCGCCGGCTCGACCGCGCGCAGGTGCAGCTGGACGAAGGGCTCGTGACCGTGGCCGACCTGTCCCGGCTGCCGGGCACCCACAAGCACATCGCCCTGGTGCCGCAGTGGGACTTCCTCGACCTCGTCGCCGACGCCGCCGAGGAGGAGCCCACGTTCACGCTGCGCCGCAACGCCGAGGCCATCGGCCTGCTCCACGACGGCGACCGCGTGGCGGGCGTGCGCTACCGCGACCGCACCGACGGCAGCGAGCACGAGATCCGGGCGAGCCTCACCGTCGCCTGCGACGGGCGGGGCTCCGCGGTACGGGCGGCGGCCGGGCTCGTCCCGCGCTCGTTCGGGGTGCCCATCGATGTGTGGTGGTTCCGGCTCCCCCGGCGGGAGACCGACCCGGCGGGCGGGGTCGGTCGGATCTCCGGCAGCCAGCTCGCCGTCCTCATCGACCGCGGCGACTACTGGCAGTGCGCCTTCCTCATCCGCAAGGGCGCCGACGCCGAGATGCGCGCGGCGGGCCTGGAGCGGTTCCGCGAGCGGATCGCGGGCCTGCTGCCGTGGATGGCCGACCGGCTCGACGCGCTGACCTCGCTCGACGACGTGAAGCTGCTGGACGTGAAGCTCAACCGACTGCACACGTGGCACCGCGACGGCCTGCTGCTGATCGGCGATGCCGCGCACGCGATGTCGCCGGTCGGGGGCGTGGGCATCAACCTCGCCATCGCCGACGCGGTCGCCGCCGCCCGCCTGCTCGCCCCCGCGCTGCGCGCGGGCGGGATCGTGCCGCGGTCGCTGCTGTGGCAGGTCCAGCTGCGCCGGTGGTGGCCGACCGCCCTGATCCAGGCCGGGCAGCGCATCGCCCACCGGGTCGCGTTCGGCGGCCGCGGCGCCACCGCGAGCACCCCGGCGGCCGGCACCGCGGCGGCGGGGGCCGTCACGGGCGAGCCCGCCCCCGTCGAGGCGCTCCCCGTCCCCCTGCGCCTGCTGCGCCGGTTCCCGGTGCTGCAAGGGGTGCCCGCCCGGCTGGTCGCGATCGGACCGCTGCCCGAGCACGCACCGACGTGGGCGCGCCGCGCCCCGCTGCCCGTGCGCGGCTGAGGAGGCCCGTCACCCGGGCCGTCCCGGTCCCTGCGCCTTACCTCCGGCGTCATCGACGCACCTACCCCGGCGGCGGGAGGGTGATCGCAACGCCCACCGAGGAGGACCCCGATGCCGCACTTCACCGCCGCCGACGGAACCCGGCTCGCCTACGAGGACTACGACCCGACCGGCTCCGGCGAGCCGATCGTGTTCGACGCCAGCTGGGTGCTGGACGCCGACATGTGGGAGTACCAGATCCCGTTCTTCGCCGAGCGCGGGTACCGCTGCATCGCGTTCGACCGGCGCGGGCACGGCCGCTCGGACCGGCCGTCGACCGGCTACGACGTCGACACCACGGCCGACGACCTCGCCGCGCTGCTCGAGCACCTGGACCTGACCGGCGTCACCCTGGTCGGCCATTCGTTCGGCGGCGCCGAGGTGGTCCGCTACCTCGCCCGGCACGGCGAGGACCGGGTGGCACGGGTCGGCCTCGTCGCCGCGGTCGTGCCCATCCTCGTGCAGACCGAGGACAACCCGGAGGGCCTGCCGGAGGCCGTCCTGGAGGCGACGATCGCGCAGCTCCGCACCGACCGGCCGCGCTGGTTCGCGCGACAGGCGCAGGTCTGGTACGCCACGCACCTGGGCAACGACGTCTCGGAAGCGCTGATCGACTGGACGCTGCGCAAGTGCCTGTCGGCCTCCCCGTGGGCGGCCACCCAGCTGATGCGTTCGATGTTCCACGCCGATCACCGGGCCGCGCTGCGCGCGATCACGGTGCCGACGCTCGTCGTGCACGGCGCGGCGGACACGTCCGCGCCGGTCGAGCTCACCGGGCGGCGCACTGCGCAGCTCGTGCCCGGCTGCCGTTACGTCGAGTACCCGACGGCGGGGCACGGCCTGTTCGTCACGCACGCCGAAGGGCTCAACGCCGAGCTGCTGGAGCTGCTCAAGAGCTGACCGCGACCGGTCCGCGCTCCCGCTCCCGCAGCGCCGCGTAGGCCAGCGCGTCGACCAGGGCCAGCCAGGACGCCTCGACGACGTTGCTGTGCACGCCGACGGTCGTCCACGAGCCGGCCGGGCCGGTGGACTCCACCAGCACGCGCGTGACGGCGTCGGTGCCGGTGCCGTCGGACCTGCCGGTGGTGAGGATCCGGACCTTGTAGTCGGACAGCTCGACGTCGGTGAGCCACGGGCAGACCGGGGTGAGCGCCGCCCGCAGCGCCGCGTCCAGCGCGTTGACCGGGCCGTTGCCCTCCGCGGTCGCGATGTGGCGCTGCCCGTCGGGCAGGGCGACGCGGACCGTCGCCTCCGAGACGACCTCCCCGTCGGTCCCGTGCTCGAGGATCACGCGGTAGGACTCCAGCTCGAACGGGACCTGGTCGTCCTCCCCCATCGCCGAGCGCATGAGCAGCTCCAGCGAGGCGTCGGCGGCCTCGAACGACCAGCCGGCCGCCTCCCGCTCCTTGACCGTGCGCGTCACGGCCGCGACCGCGTCGGGATGGCCGGCCAGGTCCAGGCCGAGCTCGGTGGCCTTGAGCTCGACGCTGGCCCGGCCGGCCATCTCGGTGACCAGCACCCGTTGCCCGTTGCCCACAACCGCGGGGTCCATGTGGTTGTAGAGCTCCGGGTCCACCTTGATCGCACTCGCGTGCAGGCCCGCCTTGTGGGCGAACGCCGACGTCCCGACATAGGCCTGGTGGGTGTCGGGAGCGATGTTGGCGATCTCCGCCAACGCGTGCGAGGTGCGGGTGAGCTCGGCGAGCGCGCCGTCCGGCAGGACGGGCATGTCGAGCTTGGTCGCCAGGTTCCCGACGACGGCGAACAGGTCGGCGTTGCCGGTCCGCTCGCCGTAGCCGTTGGCGGTGCACTGCACGTGCGTCGCACCCGCCTGGACCGCGGTGACCGTGTTGGCCACGGCGCAGGCCGTGTCGTCCTGGCAGTGGATACCGAGGCGGAAGCCGGTGCGCGCGGCCACCTCGGTCACCACCTCGGCGATGCCCAGCGGGAGCATGCCGCCGTTCGTGTCGCACAGCACCGCGACGTCGGCACCCGCCGTCATCGCCGCCTCCAGCACGCGCAGCGCCGTGTCCGGGTCGTACTTGTAGCCGTCGAAGAAGTGCTCGGCGTCGAGGAAGACGCGCCTGCCCTCCGCGCGCAGGAACGAGACCGTGTCGGCGACCATCGCGCAGTTCTCCGCGACGTCGGTGCGCAGCGCCCGCTCGATGTGGCGGCGGTCGGACTTGGCCACCAGCGTCACGACCGGCGCCTGGGAGTCGAGCAGCGCCCGCACCTGCGGGTCGTCGGCGACGGCGGTGCCCGCGCGCCGCGTCGAGCCGAACGCCACGAGCACCGCGTGCCTCAGCTCCAGCTCCCCCGCCGCGGCGCGGGCGAAGAACTCGGTGTCCTTCGGCATCGCACCCGGCCAGCCGCCCTCGATGAACCCGACGCCCAGCGCGTCGAGGTGGCGGGCGACGGCGAGCTTGTCGGCGACCGAGTAGCTGATGCCCTCGCGCTGGGCCCCGTCCCGCAGCGTGGTGTCGTAGACGTGGAAGGCGTCGCCGAGGGGGGTTCCGGCCGGTTCGGTGCGGGACATGCGATGGGGCTCCTGGGTCTGTGAACGCGATCGGGCAACAAAAAAGACCCCCCGCGGGTGCGAGAGGTCTGCGCGTCGGCTGGTGGGGCTCGTTAGCCGACGCGCTCGTCAATAATGATCACGCTGAGGTGCACGGCGCGAGTGTGGCACGGGGCGTCCCACGTTGTCACACCGGGTGCCCACATCGTGGGATCACCCTCGTCAGCCGGCGCCCACGGCTTCAGGAAAGCCACATTCACGAAGCCCACGTTCATGAATGTGGCTTTCCTGAAGTGAGTTGCGCCGTTTCGCCCCGCAGACCGTGCCGCGTCCGGACGATCGCAGCATGGCACCGCGTACCCGCGCCCTGTCGTCCGCCGTGCACACCGCGTTCCCGCTCGGGGTGGCACGAGCACACCAACTCGTGGCGCTCGGGGTCTCCGAGCGGACCGTCTACCACCGCTGCCTGCCCGGCGGGCCGTGGCAGCGCCTGCTCCCCGGGGTGATCGCGCTCTTCTCCGGCACGCCGACCCTCGACCAGTACGTCGTGGCCGCGCTGCTGTTGTGCGGCCCGGACGCGGTGGTCACGGGCCTCGAGGCCTGTCGCAGGCACGGGATCCGGCGCGGCCCGGTGCGGCGCGACCCGGCGGGAGGGCCCCTCGAGGTCCACGTGCTCGTGCCGGCGTCGCGTCAGGTGCGATCGGTCGGCTACGTGCACGTCGAGCGGACCCACCGCCTCCCGCCCGCCGTCGTGGCAGGTGGGATCCCGCTCGCACCGGTGCCTCGGGCGTGCATCGACGCTGCCCGCCGCCTGGACCGTCCGGGCGAGGTGACGGAGCTGCTCGCGGACGCGGTGCAGCGGGGGCTCAGCACCGTCGCCGCGCTCGTCCAGGAGCTGGGCGCGACGTCGCGGCGGGGTACGGCGGTGCCGCGCAGCGTCCTGCACGGGGTCGCCGACGGGGTCCGGTCCGCGGCGGAACGCCAGGCGAAGGCCCTGTGGGAACGGTCGGGGCTGCCGGCGGCACTGTGGAACGTCGAGGTGTACGACGAGAACGGCGGTTTCCTCGGCGTCGCGGACTGCTGGGTCGACGAGGTCGCCATGGTGTGGGAGGTCGAGTCGACCGAGTGGCACCTGAGCCCGGAGGACCACGACCGCACGGTGGAGCGCGCGGCCGCGTTCACCGCGGCGGGCGCCGTGTACACGGCGACCAAGCCGAGGAAGCTCCGGACCGACCCGCAGAGCGTCGCCGCGACGCTCCGCGCGACCTACGAGCGGGCGCGAGCTCGACCTCGTCCGCCGCTCACGGCCCTCCCCCGAAGTTCAGGAAAGCCACATTCACGAAGCCCACGTTCATGAATGTGGCTTTCCTGAAGGTCCCGTCCCCTACTGCGCGGGCGACGGCTGGGCGCGGGCGCTCACCAGCGCGGCCAGGCGGTCGCCGATCGACTGCGTGTGGCCGGTGGCGCTGTGGTCGCGCGTGGCCAGGTCGAACGCGACGGCGGCCTCGATGCGGCGGGCGGCGTCCCGGTTGCCCAGGTGGTCGAGCATCAGCGCCACCGACAGCACGGCGGCCGTCGGGTCGGCGATGCCCTGGCCCGCGATGTCCGGGGCGCTGCCGTGCACCGGCTCGAACATGCTCGGGTTGCGGCGGCTCACGTCGAGGTTGCCGCTGGCGGCGAGGCCGATGCCCCCGGTGACCACCGCGGCGAGGTCGGTGAGGATGTCGCCGAACAGGTTGTCGGTGACGATCACGTCGAACCGGCTCGGGTCGGTCACCATGTGGATCGTGGTCGCGTCGATGTGCTGGTAGGACACCGAGACCTCGGGGTGCTCGAGCGAGACCTCCTCGACGATCCGCGACCACAGCCGGCCCGCGAAGGTCAGCACGTTGGTCTTGTGCACGAGCGTGAGGTGCTTGCGCGGCCGCCGGGACGCGCGCTCGAACGCGTCGCGCACGACCCGCTCGACGCCGAACGCGGTGTTGGTGCTCACCTCGGTGGCGATCTCGTGCGGGGTGTCCTTGCGCAGGATGCCGCCGGTCCCGACATACGGGCCCTCGGTGCCCTCGCGCACGACGACCAGGTCGATCTCGCCCGGCGAGGCGAGCGGGCCGCGGACGCCCGGGTAGAGCCGCGCCGGACGCAGGTTCACGTGGTGGTCGAGCTCGAACCGCAGCCGCAGCAGCAGGCCGCGCTCGAGGATGCCGCTCGGCACGGACGGGTCGCCGACGGCGCCCAGCAGGATCGCGTCGTGCTGCTGCAGCTCGGTGAGCACCGACTCGGGCAGCAGCTCACCCGTGGCGTGCCAGCGCGCGGCCCCGAGGTCGTACTTGGTGATCTCGGCGCCCGGCGATACCTCGTTGAGGACCTTGAGCGCCTCGTCGATGACCTCCGGCCCGATGCCGTCCCCCGGGATGACCGCAAGGCGCATTGCCGATGTCCTCTCTCCGTCTGTCCCCGAAGCAGCCGGGCGCGCACGTTACCGGCTGCGACGGCGCTCCTCCGCCGTCCGCCACCCGATCGTGGTCACCCGGTCGCGTGGTTCTGGTGCAGAAGCGGATCGCCGCGCCGCCTCCCGGCGCGGGACACGCCCCCGAGCGGGCCATTCTGCCCCTCCGCTCGACCGCCACGAACGGGGCCCCCGCTCTCGGCCAGCACCCGGACGGCGGATGTGCGCCGTCCGAACGCGCGCGGCGGGCCGCCACCGGAACGATGAGTGATCAACTCCCGGTGAGCGGCCACGAGTTGAGCGTCTCGTAGCGGGAGGTGCGGTCGGGCCCGGCGCCGAGGTGGCTGCGGACGAGGTGGAGCTGCGTCGCGGTCCAGGTGCACCCGGCGAAGCCGGCCAGCGCGTCGACGACCGGGCGCAGGTCGGCCCCGTCGCGGCCGCGGGCGAGGGTGAGGTGGGGCCGGTAGGGCCGCTCCTCGACCGCGATCCCGACCCGCGTGGCCGCCACCCGCGCCGCGGCGGCGAGCCCGCGCAGCGCGGCGACGTCGCCGGTGACGCGGGTCCACAGCACCCGGTCGCCGAACCGGCCCGCCCCGGTCAGCGCGAGGCGCATCGGCGGGTGCAGCGCGGCGGCGCGGGCCAGCCGGTCCACGAGCCCCGCGCGCGCCTCGTCGCCGACGGTGCCGAGGAACGCGAGCGTCAGGTGCCACTGGTCGGGGCGGGTCCAGCGCAGCCGCGGGTGCGCCGCGCGCACGGCCTCCGTGGCGGAGCTCAGCTCGGCCACGGCCTCCGGTGGCGGGGTCACCGCGACGAAGAGCCGCATCACGCCCCCCGCCTCGGCGGCAGCGGCACCCGCGCGAGGTCCTCGGCCACCACGATCTCCCCACCGAACACCTCGCCCGCCTCGGCGGCGAACCGCGCCGGGTCGGAGTAGCGCTGGGAGAAGTGCGTGAGCACGAGCGTCCGCACGCCGCAGTCGGCGGCCACCGACCCGGCCTGCCGCGCGGTGAGGTGCCCGTAGGTGCGCGCGAGCTGCTCGTCCTCGGCGAGGAACGTCGACTCGATGACGAGCAGGTCGACGCCCTCGGCGAGCGCGTAGACCGCGTCGCAGAGGCGGGTGTCCATGACGAAGGCGAACCGCTGGCCGCGCCGCGGCACGCTCACGTCCGCGAGCTGCACGGCGCGCCCGCCGACGTCGAGCACGCCCTCCCGCTGGAGCCGGCCCACGTCGGGCCCGGAGATGCCGTGCTCGGCGAGCCGGGCGGGCAGCATGCGCCGCCCGTCCGGCTCGCTGAAGCGGTAGCCGAAGGCCTCCACGGGGTGGTCGAGGCGGCGCACCTCCAGCACCCCGGAGGGGCCGGTGGCGAGCGCGCCGTCGCCCTCGATCGGTTCCTCGCGCAGGTCCGCGATCTCGTGGAACGCGCTGGCGTGCCGCAGGCGCGCGAAGTACTCCCGCCCGGACGCCGGGTAGTGCGCGACGACCGGGTGCGCCACCGCGTCCAGCGAGAGCCGCTGGATCACCCCCGGCACCCCCAGGCAGTGGTCGCCGTGGAAGTGCGTGAGGCAGATCCGGGTGATCGCGCTGCTCGCCACGCCGGCCAACAGCATCTGACGCTGCGTCCCCTCCCCCGGGTCGAAGAGGAACCCCTCCCCGTCCCAACGGACCAGGTAGCCGTTGTGGTTGCGGGTGCGGGTCGGGGCCTGGCTGGCGGTGCCCAGCACGACGAGCTCCCGACCCGCCACCGCGATCAGTCGAAGGAGATCAGCCGGGTGGTCTTGGCCCCCACCGAGGCGCCGATCGGCTCGAGCACACCCGGGTCGACCGGGCGGTCGACCCGCAGCAGCATGATCGCGTCGGTGCCGTCGGTGGTCTGGCTGATCTGCGCCGCCTCGATGTTGACGGCGGCCTCACCGAGCAGGGTGCCGACGCGACCCATGACGCCGGGACGGTCGGCGTACTCCAGCAGGAGCACCTCGCCCTCGGCGCGCAGGTCGAAGTGCCGGCCGTTGATCTCGACCAGCTTCTCCACCTGGGCCCGCCCGGTGAGGGTGCCGGACACGGTGATCGACTCGCCGTCGGGCATCGCCCCGCGCAGCTGCACGACGCTGCGGTGGTTCTCGCTCTCCGGCGCCGTGGTCAGCTCGACGTCCACCCCGCGCTCGGCGGCCAGCGCCGGCGCGTTGACGAACGTGACCTGGTCCTCGACGACGTTGGTGAACACCCCGCGCAGGGCCGCCAGCTGCAGCACCGAGACGTCCTCGGCGGCGAGCTCGCCCGCGACGTCCACCGTGACGGTGCTGGGCAGCCGGCCCGCGAGCGCGTACAGCACCGCGCCGAGCTTCTGCACGAGCGGCAGCCAGGGCCGGACCTCCTCGCCGACCACGCCGCCGGCCTGGACGTTGACCGCGTCCGGCACGAACTCGCCTGCCAGCGCGAGCTTGACCGACCGCGCGACGTCGGTGCCCGCTCGGTCCTGGGCCTCCTCGGTGGACGCGCCCAGGTGCGGGGTGACGACGACCTGCGGCAGCTCGAACAGCGGGCTGGAGGTGGTTGGCTCGGTGACGTACACGTCGATGCCCGCGCCGCCGACGTGACCGCTGCGCACGGCCTCGGCCAGCGCGTCCTCGTCCACGAGGCCACCGCGGGCCGCGTTGACGATGATCACACCCTTCTTGGTGAGGGCGAGCTGGTCCTTGCCGATGAGGCCGAGCGTTTCGGGGGTCTTCGGCAGGTGGATCGAGATCGCGTCGGACCGGCGCAGCAGGTCCTCGAGGTCGGTGAGCTCGATGCCGAGCTGCGCGGCGCGGGCCGGCGCGACGTACGGGTCGTAGGCGATCAGCTCGACGCCGAACGCGGCGAGCCGCTGCGCGACCAGCTGGCCGATCTTGCCGAGACCGATGATGCCGACGGTCTTGCCGTTGAGCTCGACACCGGTGAACGAGCTGCGCTTCCACTGGCCCTGCCGCAGGCTCGCGTCGGCGGCGGGGATGTGCCGGGCGGCGGCGAGCAGCAGCGCCACGGCGTGCTCGGCGGCCGAGACGATGTTGGAGGTGGGCGCGTTGACGACCATCACGCCACGGGCGGTGGCGGCGGGGACGTCCACGTTGTCCAGGCCGACGCCCGCGCGGGCCACCACCTTCAGCTTCGGGGCGGCGGCGAGGACCTCGGCGTCGACCTTCGTGGCCGAACGGACGAGCAGGGCGTCGGCGTCGGCGACCGCGGCCAGCAACGCGGAGCGGTCGGTACCGTCCACGTGGCGGATCTCGACGTCGTCACCGAGGAGCTCGACCGCGGAGGGGGCGAGCTTCTCGGCGAGCAGGACGACAGGGCGAGTGGCTGCCTGTCCTTGGTTGGGGACGGTGCTCACGGCGGTTGCAGGGCTCCCGGATAGAGGGCTGGTACTGCCCCGATCGTAGAGCCGCTGCTCGCAGCGGGTACCGCCGGCGTGGGCGGGAAGACAGCCGAAGCTCCACGAACCGGTTGCGGGAACCGGTTGCACTCCTGCTCGGTCAGACCCGGACGGCCTTCAACTGCTCGACGAGCAGCTCCGCGGAGCGGAACCACGCCGCCCGGTCGACGACGGGGAACGTCACGATCAGCTCGTCGGCGTCGGCGTGGCGGGCGAAGTCCTCGAGGTAGGACACGACGACGTCGGGGGTGCCCGCGGCGGTGTAGCGCGTCATCGCCCTGACCTGCTGGCCCGCGGGCGCGTCGAGCACGACCTCGGCCTCCTCGTCGGTGAGGTCGCGCCCGCCGCGGGACAGGAACCGCTTGACCCGGTCACGCTGCACGGCGTGCAGGGCGGCGGCGGCCTCGTCGGCGGTGTCGGCGGCGATGACGTTCACCGCGGCCATCACGTGCGGCGCCGAGAGCTGCGCCGAGGGCTGGAACTCCTTGCGGTAGAGGGCGACGGCCTGTTCCAGGGCGTCCGGGGCGAAGTGCGACGCGAACGCGTACGGCAGGCCGAGCGCGGCGGCCACCCGCGCCCCGTACAGCGACGAGCCGAGGATCCACAGCGGCACGTTCGTGCCGCGGCCGGGGTAGGCGTGCACGCCCGGGACCAGGGTGTCCTCGCCGAGGAAGGCCTGCAGCTCCTGGACGTCCTGCGGGAACCGGTCGGCCGCGGCGGGGTCGCGGCGCAGCGCGGAGACGGTGACCTGGTCGGTGCCGGGCGCGCGGCCGAGCCCGAGCTCGATCCGCCCCGGGTGGAAGCTCGCGAGCGTGCCGAACTGCTCGGCGATCACCAGCGGCGAGTGGTTGGGCAGCATGACGCCGCCCGAGCCGAGGGTGATCCGCTCGGTGTTCGCCGCGACGTGGGCGATCAGGACGCTCGTGGCCGAGGACGCCACGGCCCGCATGTTGTGGTGCTCGGCGTACCAGATCCGCTTGAACCCCCACTCCTCCGCGCGCTGGGCGAACGCGACGCTCGCCTCGAGGCCTTCGCGGATGCTCTCGCCGTCCCTCACGGTGGCGAGGTCGAGGATCGACAGCGGCAGGGGCAGTGACACGGTGGCGACCTTTCGTTCGCTGGACCCCTTGGTCAACCGCGAAGCCGCTCCGCGTCTTCCCGGCGGGCCGCTACCACGGCTCGTCGCCGTCGCCGAGGAACCGCTCGATCGTCTCCTCCAGCGACGGGGCCGGACCGGCGTCGGGCGGCCGGATGACCGCGGGCTCGCCGAAGCGGGAGAACGCGAGCGAGATGCGGGCGCCGACGTCGACGGCGCCGAACAGCCCGGGCCCGCCGGGCGGGATCTCCAGCCGGCACCCGGTGATGCGGTTCGCGGCGTCGGTGCGCACCCAGCCGGTCGCGGCCGCGTCGAGGTGGCCGCTCAGCTCGAAGGCCCTCCGCAGCTCGTCGCGCAGCGCCTCCGGGCCGGTTTCGACCGCGCGCCGGGCGCTCATCGTCACGGTGTACTCCGCGCCGTCCTCCGCGGCGATGAGCGCCGTGGCGTCCACCGCGCCGTAGAACCAGCCCAGGCTGGCCAGCAGGCTCGCCGCGCTCCAGCAGCCCATGTCCAGCGCGTGCCACCCGCCGCCGGGCTCCTGGGTGTAGACGACGCTGCCGTCGGTGATCTGGAAGGCGTCGGGCACGTCCGCGGGCACGTCGGTCACCGTGCGGGAGGCCTCGCGCCGGCGGGCGAAATCGCAGACGCCCCGGCTGCGGGACCGGTTGACGTGGGCGGGTTCGCTCTCGAGCTCCATCTCGTAGCGGACCGTGCCGGCCGCGACGGTCGCCTCGACCGCGGCCCGGATCGTCACGTCGTCGGTCCCCACCCGTTCCCCGTTCGCGCTCGGGGCGCGCCCGCCGCGCCCGGTCGCCAGATCCTCCCGCCAACGGCGCCCGCGCGCTCGGCGGAGTGGTGCGCTCCGTTCGCGCACGAGGCGTCACGCGGCGGTCCAGCCGCCGTCCACGGTGAGCACGTGCCCGGTGACGTAGCTCGCCGCGTCCGACGCCAGGAACAGCACCGGCCCGTCGAGCTCGGTGATGTCGGGGACCCGGCCCAGGGGGGTCCGGGCGCTGATCCGCCTGCGCTGGTCGCGGTCGGCGAGCTCGCCGGTGAGCGGGGTCGGGAAGAACCCCGGTGCCAGCGCGTTGACGCGGACGCCCCGCCCGCCCCACTGCTCCGCCAGGTGCCGGGTGAAGGTGACCAGACCGCCCTTCGCCGCGTGGTACCCCGCCATCCCCGCACCCGAGCTGATCATGCCGAAGATCGACGCGATGTTGATCACGGCTGCCCCGGGGCGGCCGAACAGCAGCGGCCCGGCGAGCCGGCACAGGTCGACGACCGCGACGAGGTCGAGGTCGATGATCCCGGTGACGTCGCGCAAGGACTGGTCCTCCAAGGCCCCGTCGTCGCAGACGCCGGCGCTGTTGACCAGCACGTCGAGGTGTCCGTGCCGGTCCCGGACGGCGTCGACGAGGGCCGCCCGGAACGCGGGGTCGCGCAGGTCGCCCGGGACGACCAGCGGCGAGCCGGCCATCGTGGCCGCCCGGCGCCGCAGCCGGTCGGCGCTGCGGCCGGTGAGCACGACCTCGGCCCCCGCGGCGCCCAGCGTGCCCGCGATCCGCGCGCCCAGGCCGGACGAGGCGCCGGTGACGAGGGCGGCGCGGCCTGCCAGCCGGAAGGCCGCGAGCGGGTCCTGGCCTGCGCCGCTCACGGCCGAACCTCGTAGACGATGTTGAACGGCGTCTCGGCGACGCGTGCGACGTGGCCGAAACCCGCCCGCTCCGCCACCCGGGCGACGGCGCCCTCCCCGGCCTGGTTGCCCAGCGCGTCCGCGGCGCCCTCGGACACCGCGTGCGGGACGCAGAGGAAGCTGGAGAACGAGTAGTAGACGCGCCCGACCGGCGTGAGGTTCTCCGCGACCGACGCCCCGGCGTACGGCTCGACGACCATCCACACGCCGTCGGGCGCGAGCGCCGAGCGGACGCGGCGCGCGGCCGAGGTCGGATCGCCCATGTCGTGCAGGCAGTCGAAGGTGGTCACGAGCCCGTACCCGGTGCCGGGGAACTCCTGCGCCCGCGCGAGGCGGAACGTGCACCGGTCGGCGAGCCCGGCCTCCGCGGTGATGGAGCGGGCCAGCTCGATCGACGCCGGATGGCTGTCGAAGCCGACGACCCTCGAGGCCGGGTAGGCGTCGGCCAGGATCCGGGTCGAGGCGCCCAGCCCGCACCCGACGTCAGCCACCGCCGCGCCCGACGCCAGCCGCTCGCCCAACCCGGCGATCGCCGGGATCCACGAGCTCACCAGGTTCGCCGCATAGCTCGGCCGGAAGAACCGCTCGCACCCGGTGAAGACGTCGGGATGGTGGTCGCCCCAGGCGACCCCACCGCCCGTGCGGAACGCCTCGGTGATCGCCGGGAGGTCGGCGAGGCAGGCGACGGCCAGTTGGAACGCGCCCGGCAGGACCAGCCCGTCCGGGTCGGCGAAGGCGAGCACCTGCTCGGGCGTCATCCAGTACCGGTCGCTGTCTTCGCGGTAGGAGACGGCGCCGCCCGCGGCCTGGCCGCGCAGCCACTCGCGGACGTACCGCTCGGAGGTGGCGGTGCGGGCCGCCAGCTCGGACGACGTGAGCGGCCCTGCGCCGGCCAGGGCGCGGTAGAGGCCCAGCCGGTCGCCGAGGACGACGTTGCCGGCCGCCACGGTCGCCCCGAGGTCGCCGACGAACCGCGCGAGGAGGTCGTCGAGGCCCTGCGGCGGGCCGTGGGGCGGGGTGGTGGTCGGGCCGGTGGTCGGGTCGGTGGTCGACGTGGTGGTCATGGCGGTTCCCGTCGGGGTTCGCTGGAGTGGTGTTCGCAAGCGTCGGCCGTCGAGGTTGGCCGGGGGTTGGCCGCGCCTTGGCCGAACGTTGCGGCGCCGGTCAGCGCAGCAGTTCGCGGTGGTAGCCCTGCACCGCCGCGCCGGGTGGGATGCCCAGCTCGTCCCGGAGCAGGACGCGCAGCTCCTCGTAGACCGCCAGCGCCTCGGCCGCGTTGCCCCGGGCGGCGAGCGTCCGCATCAGCAGCAGATGACCGGTCTCCCGCAGCGGCGCGGTCGCCACCAGCTCCCGGGCGGCCCGCTCGGCGGCGGGCAGCTCCGAGCCACCGATGCGCAGGCACGCGATCGTGTAGCTCTCCAGCGCGCGGACGCCCGCATCGGACAGCCGCCGGCGCCAGCCCTCCACCCATGGCTGCGTGGCCTCGGGCAGCAGCGTCCGGCGCGTGACGAAGTACGCGGTCAGGGCCGCGAACCAGGCGCGCCGCCAGTTTCCCGACGCCACGGCCGACTCGGCCGTGTGCAGCGCCGCCATCGCCTGCTCGACGTCGACCACCGCAGGTTCGGGCAGCACGGCCGACAGGTGCCCGCGCCCCGCCACGACGTCCGCGCCGATCACCGCGCGCAGCTTCGAGATCACGGCCGTCAGCGCGGCACCGGCCGACGGCGGTGGCGTGTCGGCCCACAGCGCGTCGATCAACGCCGCGCGCGGGACCGGGTGGGGGCGGCGCAGGACGAGGTAGGCGAACAGCAGGCGGGCCTGGCGGCTGAGCCGGTCCGGGCCGACGGCGTTCCCGCCCAGCTCCACGGCGAAGCTGCCGCAGAGCTGGACCCGCGCGCCGCCGGCGACGTGTTGCACCGCGCTCACCTCCGCGCTACACCCGGGGGACGATACGGCGGAAGGCGTCCGATGACCCGTCAGGTGCGGTGCGAGTGCGGGTACACCGCGCGCGGGCGCAGCGACGACGAGGTGATCGCCCTCGTCCTGGCGCACGTCGCGGCCGAGCACCCCGATCTGGCCGGATCCGAGACGGCGGACGACGTGCGGCACTGGATCGAGCTCGTACCGGACTGACCGGAGGCCCCGCAGAACGCGGGAAAGCCACGTTCCCGGGACGACGGGAACGTGGCTTTCCGCGAACCGTGGTGGGGGTGCGGCCGCTCAGGTGGCCTTCTGGCCCACCCAGCTCATCAGGCCGCGCAGCTTCTCCCCGACCTGCTCGATCGGGTGGTTCTGCCCCTCCTTCTGGAGGCGGGTGAAGTTCGGCCGACCCGCGTCGTCCTCGGCCACCCACTCGCGGGCGAACGAGCCGTCC
This sequence comes from Pseudonocardia sp., assembly GCF_035305885.1. GTDB lineage: Bacteria > Actinomycetota > Actinomycetes > Mycobacteriales > Pseudonocardiaceae > Pseudonocardia. The sequence continues at coordinate 5,203 of NZ_DATGOP010000105.1, read as the reverse complement.
TGGATCTCGGCCAGGATCTTGCGCATCTCCTCCTTCACCGCGGGCGTGATCACCCGCGGGCCGCGGGTGAGGTCGCCGTACTCGGCGGTGTCGGAGATGGAGAAGCGCTCGTTGGCGATGCCGCCCTCGTACATGAGGTCGACGATCAGCTTGAGCTCGTGCAGGCACTCGAAGTAGGCCACCTCGGGCGCGTAGCCGGCCTCGGTGAGCACCTCGAACCCGGTCTGGACGAGGGCGGCGGTGCCGCCGCAGAGCACGGCCTGCTCGCCGAACAGGTCGGTCTCGGTCTCCTCCTTGAACGTGGTCTCGATGACGCCCGCGCGGGCGCCGCCGATGGCCGCGGCGTAGGAGAGGGCGAGGGCCTTGGCGTTGCCGCTGGCGTCCTGCTCGACGGCGATCAGGCAGGGCACGCCCTTGCCGTCGACGAACTGGCGGCGCACGAGGTGGCCGGGGCCCTTCGGGGCGACCATCGCGACGTCGACGTTGGCCGGCGGCTTGATGAGCTCGTAGCGGATGTTGAAGCCGTGGCCGAAGAAGAGCGCGTCGCCCTCCTTGAGGTTCGGCGCGATGTCGTCGGCGTAGATGAAGCGCTGCTTCGTGTCCGGCGCGAGGACCATGATCACGTCGGCCCACGCGGAGACCTCGGCGGGCGTGCCCACCTGCAGCCCTTCGTCCTGTGCCTTCTGCCGGGACTTCGAGCCCTCGGGCAGCCCGATGCGCACGTCGACGCCGGAGTCGCGCAGGGACAGCGAGTGCGCGTGCCCCTGGCTGCCGTAGCCGATCACCGCGACCTTGCGGCCTTGGATGATCGACAGATCGGCGTCGTCGTCGTAGTAGATGTTCACGCTCATGACGGGTGTGGTTCGTCCTCTCCTGTTAGCGAACAGCTGCTGCGGTGATGGAGCGGGGACCGCGGCCGACGGCCACCATCCCGGACTGCACCATCTCCCGGATCCCGAAGGGCTCGAGGTTCTTCAGCAGCGCACCGAGTTTCTCTGCGGTGCCGGTGGCCTCGATCGTGAGGGCCTCTGGCGTCACGTCCACGGCCTTGGCGCGGAACAGGTCGACGATCTCCAGCACCTGGCTGCGGACGCTCGGGTCGGCGCGCACCTTGACCAGCAGCAGCTCGCGCTGCACGGAGGCCGACGGCTCGAGCTCGACGATCTTGATGACGTGCACGAGCTTGTTGAGCTGCTTGGTGACCTGCTCGAGCGGGAAGTCGTCGACGGCGACGACGATCGTCATCCGCGAGACCTCGGGGTGCTCGGTCGGCCCGACCGCGAGCGACTCGATGTTGAACCCCCGGCGGGAGAACAGCCCGGACACCCGGGCGAGGACGCCCGGCTTGTCCTCGACCAGCACCGACAGGGTGTGCCTCTGGGTCATGCTTCCCTCGTCATCCGCGAGCTGGCCGTGGCGTCGTCGGCCACGATCTCGTCCGAGTCGAACAGCGGCCGGATGTCCCGGGCCGCCATGATCTGGTCGTTGCCGGTGCCCGCGGCGACCATCGGCCAGACCTGGGCGTCGGCGCCGACCACGAAGTCGATCACGACCGGGCGGTCGTCGATCTCCATGGCCTGCTTGATGACCTTGTCGACCTCCTCCTTCGACTCGGCGCGCAGGCCGACGCAGCCCATCGCCTCGGCGAGCAGCTTGAAGTCCGGGATCCGGTGCTTGTGCGTGCCGAGGTCGGTGTTGGAGTACCGCTCCGAGTAGAAGAGGTTCTGCCACTGCCGGACCATGCCCAGGTTGCCGTTGTTGATGACGGCCACCTTGATCGGGATGTTCTCGATCGCGCAGGTGGCGAGCTCCTGGTTGGTCATCTGGAAGCAGCCGTCACCGTCGATGGCCCACACCACGGCGTCCGGGCGGGCCATCTTCGCGCCCATCGCGGCCGGCACGGCGAAGCCCATCGTGCCCAGCCCACCCGAGTTCAGCCACGAGCGCGGCTTCTCGTAGGAGATGAACTGGGCCGCCCACATCTGGTGCTGGCCGACGCCCGCCACGTAGACCGCGTCCGGGCCGGCGATCCCGCCGATCCGCTCGATCACGTACTGCGGCGACAGCGACCCGTCGGCGGGCCAGTCGTAGCCGAGCGGGTAGGTCGAGCGGTACTCGTCGAGCTGGCGCCACCACGCCGTGAGGTCGGCGCTGCCGTTCGCCTTCTCCGCCCGCACCGCGTCGATCAGCTCGGAGATGACCTCCTTGCAGTCGCCCACGATCGGCACGTCCGCCCGCCGGTTCTTGGAGATCTCGGCCGGGTCGATGTCGGCGTGCACGACGGTGGCGTTCGGCGCGAACGTCGACAGCTGGCCGGTGACCCGGTCGTCGAACCGGGCGCCCAGCGCGACCAGCAGGTCGGCCTTCTGCATCGCCGCGACCGCGGCGACCGTGCCGTGCATGCCCGGCATGCCCACGTGCTGGGGGTGGCTGTCGGGGAACGCGCCGCGCGCCATCAGCGTGGTGACGACCGGGATGCCCGTGAGCTCCGCGAGCTCGCGCAGCTCCGCCGTGGCCTCGGCCTTGAGCACGCCGCCGCCCACGTAGAACACGGGCTGCTTGGCCGTGCACATGAGCTTGGCCGCCTCGCGGATCTGCTTGCCGTGCGGCCGGGTCGTCGGCCGGTAGCCGGGCAGCTTCATCTCCGGCGGCCAGGAGAAGACGGTCCTCTCCTGCAGCACGTCCTTCGGGATGTCCACCAGCACCGGGCCGGGTCGGCCCGTGGACGCCAGGTGGAACGCCTCCATGACCGCCCGCGGGATCTCCGCGGGGTCGGTGACGAGCATGTTGTGCTTGGTGATCGGCATCGTGATGCCGGTGATGTCGGCCTCCTGGAACGCGTCGGTCCCGATCAGCGGCCGCGTCTGCTGCCCGGTGATCGCGACCACCGGGATCGAGTCCATGTACGCGTCGGCGAGCGGCGTGACGAGGTTCGTCGCGCCCGGCCCGGACGTGGCCATGCAGACGCCGACCTTCCCGGTGGCCTGCGCGTACCCGGTGGCCGCGTGGCCCGCGCCCTGCTCGTGGCGCACGAGGACGTGCCGCACCCTCGTGGAGTCGAGCAGCGGGTCGTACGCGGGGAGGATCGTGCCGCCGGGGATGCCGAAGACGACCTCGCAGCCCACCTCCTCGAGCGACCGCACGAGGGACTGGGCGCCGGTCATCGGCACCTCCTCGATGCGCCGTACGGGCTGGCCCGCGGTGGCGGCCTGGCCCGGGGCGGGCTGGCCCTGGCGACCCGGAGGCGGCCCCGGTTTCGGGGCCGGCGGCCCGGGAACCGGGCCGGATCGGGGCGTTGCGGTGGTCATCGGCTGATCGCTCCGCATGGGTTCGAGATCCGGACAGAAAAAAACCCTCGACCGTCGGGGTGACGGAACGAGGGTGGCGCGTCGACGACCGAGGGCTCGCTCAGGCGTGGACGCGCCTGAGAAGTACGAGCACCCGGATGGCGGACATGGCTGCGACGCTAGCGGCCGGATCGTCGGGGAGTCAAACCCGTGGGACGTCGGTACCAGATCGTGGGATCGCGGCCTGCGTAGTCGCACCGATGTCCCCGCCCGCGCGCGCCGCGAAGCTGGGCCGGTGAACCGCGGCCTGTACGCCCTGAAGCCCTGGTACGCCGACCGGCTCGGCGGAGCCCGCCGCGCGCTCGCGGCGCGCGGCGTGGCGCCGGGGGCGGTCACCGCGGCGGGCGTCGGCTTCGGCGCGCTCGCCGGGCTGGCGCTGGCGGCGGTGCGCCACCCGCCCGTCGCCGCGGTGCTGGTCGCCGCGCTGCTCGCGCTCCGGCTGGCCGCGGCGAACCTCGACGGCGCGCTCGCCCGCGAGACCGGCGCGACCACCCGGTGGGGCGCCGTGCTCAACGAGCTGGGCGACCGCGCCGCCGAGCTGGCCGCGCTCGCCGGGTGCTTCGCGCTCGCGCCGCCGTGGGTGGTGCTGCTCGCGATGCTCGTCGGCAGCGCCCCGTCGTGGGTGTCGCTGGCCGGCGCCGCCGCCGGCGCGGCGCGGATCAACGGCGGGCCGGTCGGCAAGACGGAGCGCTGCCTGCTCCTCGTCGTGCTCGCGGCGCTGCCCGCCCACGCCGGCGCGCTGCTGATCGCGCTGGCCGCGGGCTCGGCGCTGACGGCGGCGCTGCGCCTGCGGGCCCTCCACCGGGCGCTCGCGGGCTGACGGCTCGGTAGGACTACGCAGCTCGATCCGGTGGTCGCCCGGATGGGCCGGGCGGCCGATCCCGACAGGCTCGGTCCATGGACCCGGTGACCCTGACCCTCGGCGCGCTCGGCCTGTCCGGCGCCGCCGTCGGTGGCACCCGCGACCCCGAGCTCTCGGCCCGCTGGCGCACCTGGCTCGTCGCCGCACCCCTCGTCCTCGGCCCCCTGCTGCTGGGCGGGCGGGCGGGCGGGGCCGTGCTCGCGGCCGGGCTCGGCGCGGTCGCCGCCGTCGAGTTCGCCCGGCTCGCGGGCCTGCCCCGCGCCGACGCGGCGGCGCTGGCGCTGCGGGTCGTCGCCGTGCCGGGCGTGGTGCTTGTGCGCCCCGCGCTGCTGGGCCTGCTGCTGCCGGTGCTCGCCGTCGGCGCCGCGCTGCCCGCCCTGCTCGCCGGGGACACCGGGACGGGCGGGCGGCGCGCGGCGTACGGGGCATTCGGCACCGTGTGGATCGGCGGCGGCCTCGCGGGGCTCGCGGCGCTCGACCCAGCGGTGGCCGTCGCGGTGTGCCTGGCGGTCGCGTTCGCCGACGTCGGGGCGTGGTGCGGCGGCCGGCTGCTGGGCAGGCGCGGGCCGGGGGCCCGGCCGCTGTCGCCGCTGTCGCCCGCGAAGACGTGGGGCGGCGTCGCCGGGGCGGTGCTCGGGGCGGGGGCCGTGCTGCTCGCGCTGGGCAGGCCGTCCGCGGCGCTGCTGGTCGCCGTGGTCGCTGGATCGGTGCTGGGCGACCTGCTGGAGTCGATGCTCAAGCGGGAGGCGGGCCGCAAGGACGCGGGCGCCTGGCTGCCCGGCTTCGGCGGCCTGCTCGACCGGATCGACTCGCTGCTGGTGGCGCTGCCGCTGGCCGTGCTGCTCACGGGCGCGGCATGAGTAGCCCTGTGTCAAGCCGTCGCGTGTTGATCTCGGTTGAGGGCTTGTGCGGCGCCGTGTCGGGCGGGGTGGTAGGGGGTGTTGGTCTGCCAGCATTTCCAGATCACGTGCAGCCAGGCGCGGGCGAGGATGCG
>NZ_DATGOP010000104.1:0-35193 GCF_035305885.1 Pseudonocardia sp. | reverse complement strand
GTGGTGGGGCTCGACGACCTGCAGGCCCAGTACACCGCGCAGTACGGGCCCGGCGGCTACATCCCGAACGTCTTCGTCCAGTACTGGTCGATGCGGACGATGGCCTACCTCGACAGCCTCGTCCCGCTGGTGGCGCTGTGGGGGCTGTGGCGGCGGCGCAGGCTGGCGCGCCGCCGTGGTTCCTGCGCGCGGCGATCTGGATGCTGCCCGTGCCGTTCGTGGTGAACACCGCGGGCTGGGTCCTCACCGAGAACGGCCGCCAGCCGTGGATCGTGCAGGGCCTGATGCGCACCGGGACGCCGCGTCGCCCTCGGTGGGCGCGGCGGCCGTCGTGACGAGCCTGGTGGTCTTCGTGCTGCTCTACGCCGCGCTCGCCGTCGTGGACTGGTGGCTGATGGCGCGCTACGTCCGTGCGGAGCTCGCCGCGGAGCCGGAGCGCGCCGAGCAGGGGACGGCGGCGGCGCCCGACCCGCAGCCCACCCACTGAAAGGGGTCGGCCGGGATGACGCTCGCCGCCTTCTGGTTCATCGTCCTCGTCGTCCTGTGGACGGGCTTCTTCCTGCTCGAGGGCTTCGACTTCGGTGTCGGGGTGCTCCACGGCGCCGTCGGCGGGGACGCGGGCGGGCGGGCCGCGGCGGTCCGCACGATCGGGCCGGTGTGGGACGGCAACGAGGTGTGGCTGATCGTGGCGGTCGCCGTCACGTTCGCCGCCTTCCCGGACTGGTACGCGACGATGCTCTCGGGCTTCTACCCGGTCTTCGTCGTCGTGCTGGTGGCGCTGATCCTGCGCGGCGTGTCCTTCGCATTCGGCGCGCACGCGCCGGGCGAACGCGGCACGTCGACGCCCGGCAGGAGTTCGTCGGCGGCATCGGGGACCTGTTCGGCCCCTACGCGCTCGCGGTCGGCGCGACGCTGCTGGTGCTGTACCTGCTGCACGGCGCGGCGTTCCTCGCCTTGCGCACGAGCGGCTCGGTGCGCGGGCGGGCGCTGCGCGCGGGCCGGGTGCTCGGTCCGGTCGCCGCCCTCGCGGTGCTCGGGTTCGTCGTCGCGACCGGGGCCGGCACCGGCGGCGCGGTCCTGTGGTCGGTGCCCGAGTTCGGCGCGGTGCCGGCCGTGATCGCGGCGGCGGTGCTGATCCGGGGGGAGCGCGACGGCGCCGCCTTCGCCGCCACGTCCGCCACGGTGGCCGCGGTCGTCGTGTCGCTGTCCGTCGAGCTCTACCCGCGGGTGGTGGTCTCGAGGCTCGGCGCCGCGGGCGACCTCACGGTCGAAGGCGCCGCCGCCTCGCCGTACGCGCTGCGGGTCATGACGGTCACGCTCGCCGTCCTGCTGCCCGCCGTCCTCGGCTACCAGGGCTGGTCCTACCACGTGTTCCGCGGCCGGATCGGCGGCGCGGGCGGGGCCGGTCCCGTACCCCCGCCGCCCGGGCCGCAGCAGCCCGCGGGCTCCGACCCGCGGCCGGAGGCGGTGCGGCCGCCGAGCGCCGGCCCCGCGTCGCCGCGCGCGATGCCGCGCCTGGTGTGGCTGCTCGTCGCCTGGTGCCTGGCCCGGCTGTTCGCGCGGGCGCGGGGGCCGGTCGCACCCGGCCGGTAGGCGGTGCGGATTCGCCCGCCGCGGGTGAGGTCCGACGGCGCGGCGGCGGCCTACCGTCCCGCGTGCCCGTCCGCGACACCCCGCGGGGTGCGGCCGTGCCGTGTCGGAGCGGCGAAGGGAGCGGCATGAGCGACGAGATGGACGTCATGGGGCCGGTCGACTACATCGTCGTGGAGTTCCCGGACGGGAAGGTGCCGCGGGACGTGCTGCCGCGGGTGGTCGAGCTCGTCGACCGGGGCACGGTGCGCATCCTGGACCTGGCCTTCCTCCGCAAGGAGGCCGACGGCTCGGTCGTCGGCCTCGAGGTCGGCGAGATCGGCGAGGGGGAGCCCGACGTCCGGGTCTTCGACGGCGCGGCCTCCGGCCTCGTCGGCGGCGAGGACCGCGCCGAGGCCGCGGCCGTCCTCGAACCCGGCCGGGCCGCCATGGTCGTGCTCTACGAGAACGTGTGGGCGATCCCGTTCGCGTCGGCGCTGCGCCGGGCCGGTGCCGAGCTCGTGGCGAGCGGGCGGATCCCGGTGTCCGCCCTGCTCGACGCCCTCGACGCGCTCGACGCCGCCGAGCCCGTCGACGCCTGAGGCGCCCGACCGACCGAGAGGACGAGGACCGATGCCAGGACTGCTGCGCGGCATAGCCCGCACGGCGATGGTCGCCGGGACCGCCACGGCCGTGTCCAACCGCGTCTCGCGGCGGCAGGCCGGCCGGTGGGCCCGCCAGGACCGGCAGGCGGCCCACGCGGCGGCGCCCGCCGCGCCGGAGCCCGCGCCGGAACCGGGACCGTCGCCCGTGGACGACCGGCTCGCCCAGCTGCGGCAGCTCGGGGAGCTGCGCAGCCAGGGCGTGCTCACCGAGGAGGAGTTCCAACAGCAGAAGCGCGCCGTGCTGAACGCTTGAGCGCATGAGCACCGAGGCACTCGTCCTCGCCGCGACCACCGTGATCCGGCCGACGGGTGTCGCGGCGGTGCTCGCCATGCTCGCCGCGCCGCACCCGCGGCGCCTCCTCATGGCCTACATCGTCGCCGGGCTCGCGTTCAGCGTCTCGGTCGGGACGCTCGTCGTCGTGCTCCTGGGCGGGCTGCGCTCGGCGGGCGCGTCCCCGACGTCCCGGCCGGCCCTCGACCTGCTGCTCGGCGCCGGCGCGCTCGCCTGCGCCGCGGTCACCGCCGCCGGCCGGGGGCCGCGGTGGGGCGTCGACGCGCCGGACGCCGGGGACGGCTGGATGCGTCGCCGCCTTTCGAACATGACACCGCCGGGCGCGGCGGCCGCGGGGGTGCTCACCCACCTGCCCGGCGTGGTCTACCTGGCCGCGCTGAACGCGATCGCCCGGAGCGCGCCGGGCGTGGTGAGCGGCCTGCTGCAGGTGGGGATCTACAACGCCATCTGGTTCAGCCTCGCGGTCGCCGCGCTGGTGCTCTCGATCCGTCACCCCGCCGTGCCCCGGCAGCTCATCGGGCGGGCCGCCGGCGTCGTGCAGCGGCGGCAGCGGGCGATCATCACCTGCTTCTGCGGGGGGCTGGGCGGCTACCTGCTCGTCTCCGGCCTGGTCGGCCTGGGCGCCGTCGCGGCCTGACGCGGGCGTCTCAGCCGTACCGCACCTCCCGGCCGTGCACGACGATCGCGTAGACGACGATGGCGTCCACGACCACCACGATCGTCGACCACACCGGGTGGGCGGCGAGGAAGGCGAGGTTCAGCACCGCGCTCACGAGCGCCGGCGCGACGGTCCCGACCCGCGCGACGGTGTTCCCGGCGAGGAGCCCGGTACGCCTCGGGCACCGGTGCCTCCCGGCCGGGTCAGCCCACCGCCGGGTACCGGCCGGCCGCCAGGTCGTCGCTGTCGACGATGACCCGACCGAGCGGTACGAGCGACACGGGGATCAGCTTCAGGTTCGCGAGCGCCAGCGGGATCCCGATGATCGTGATCGCCAGCGCGATCGCCGTCGCGATGTGCCCGAGCGCGAGCCACCACCCGGCGACGACGATCCAGACGACGTTGCCGATCACGGACGGGACGCCCGCGTCGGCGCGCCGCACGAGCCGCCGCCCGAACGGCCACAGGGTGAAGTCGGCGATCCGGAACGCCGCGAGCCCGAACGGGATCGTGACGACGAGGAGGCAGCAGATCACGCCGGCCAGCACGTAGCCGATGGCGAGCCAGATCCCGCAGAGCAGCAGCCAGATCACGTTGAGCGCGGTTCGCATCACGGCCTCCACCGACGGGTTGTGCGCACCCAACCTGCACCGGATGGGCGCCGATCGGCCTCACCTGGGAAGGAGGATCCGTCGCCCGACCCGAGCCGGCGGTCAGCCGCCCGCGTCCCGGGACGCGTCGAGGCCCAGGAGGAACGCGCTGAGGTGGTCCCCGTCGTCCCCCGCGGGGATCCGCTCGGACAGCTCGCGCCCGATCTCGGCGACGACGTCCTCCGGGTCGAGCTCGTCGTAGCGCCCGAGCAACCGCTCGGCCGCCTCCGCGTAGCGGCGCTCCTCGAACAGGACCGCGACCTCCTCGGCCACGCCGGCGAGCGAGGGGTCGTCGCGGATCCCGGTGGGCAGGAGCGCCCGCAGCCGTTGCTCGCCACTCGTGGCGTCGAGGCCCTCCGCCGCCGTCCACGCCGCCGCGAGGCCGAAGGCGGTGAGCTCGCGTTCGGCGCCGCCGTCGCCCGCGTCCCGCCGCACGACGTCGACCTCCTCCTCGAGCGACCCCACCAACCGCCCCAGGGCGGTCGCGTGCGCGGTCGGGGAGCGGCCCCACCGCTCCTGGTACTCCGGGGGACGCAGGCGCCTCATGTCGCGCACGGCCTCGGCCAGGCGACGGCCGACGCGCTCACCGGCCCGCCCCGCATCGGCGAGGTCCGTGTCGGCGGCGTCGATGCCCGGGTCGCCGAGGCCCTGCGCGACCGGGGCGGCCCCCCGATGGCGCGCAGCAGGTCGAGGCGGCCTCATCGCGGTCGTGGGTGTCCGTCGCTCAGTCCATGCGGATGCCGTCGTCGATGAACTCGTTGGTGTAGAGGCTCTCCGGGGCCGGGATCTCGGTGATCGTGCCCTGGGCCTGCAGGATCGGGCCGAAGGTGTCGACGATCCGCTGCCAGCGCTCCGGGTCGAACCGGCCGAACACCCCCGACGCGGGGTCGTTCTCCACGAGGTTCTGCTCGCGCAGCGCCCGCACGGCGTAGTCGGCGACGCCGGGCGAGTAGGTCCAGCCGGTCTGGTAGGCCTCCACGAGCTCGACGATCAGCGCGTTCGTCGGGCCGGGGTCGGCGAGGTAGTCCAGCTGCGCCCGCTGCATGATCGGCACGAGCTTCTCGAGGCACGGCCGCAGCTCCTCCAGCCGATCGGCCCGCACCGACAGCGGCGACGGGTACACCGAGTAGCCGTAGTCGGCGAGCTTCTGGTAGGCCACCGGGCGGCCCCACTCGGCGATCTCCTGCTCGTACATGTATGGCTCGGAGGTCGCGAAGCCCTGCTGCAGGATCCGCGGGTCGGACACGAAGCGGGCGGGGGTGCCGTCGTAGCTGGTGTCGACCTGCTCCTGCGTGACGACGCCCTGTTCGACCAGCAGCGCGGTGACCACGGCGTCGGCGGTGACCAGCGGCACCCCGCTCGCCGCGACGTCGCGCAGCGTGCTCGCGCCCGGGTGCGACGCGGGGTCCCACATGAACATCAGCGGGCTGGTCGTGAGCTGCGAGACCACGGCGACGGTCGGCTGCTCGGCCGCCGCGGCGATGCCGAGGTCGGGGTTCACCGCGCCGAGCACGATGTCGTCGTCGAGGTACATGAGCGCCGAGACCGGCTGGAAGCCGACGCTCGGCCCGCCGGGGCGCACCTCGATGTCCACCCCGGTGTCGACGCCCTGCGCCACGAGCGACCCGCGCACCACCTTGGCGTCGGCGTCGATCACGCGGTCCGGCCCGACGAGGCTGTACATCGCGCCGTGCTCGGCCTCGGGTTGCCAGTCCTGCTGCATCACGACGGTGGCCGGGCACACCCCGGCCAGGTCGAGCGGCCCGCCCGCGGGCGCCGCCGCGGTGGCGGGCGCGTCGGCGGGGGCCGGTTCGTCGGCTGGGCCGCCCCCGCACGCGGTGAGCGCGAGCGCGGCGGCGGCGGACAGGGCGATGGACGCGGCGCGCGGGCCGGTCGGTCGTCTCATGGAGGGCGATCCCCGGTGTTGTCGGCTGCTCGAGGAAAGGGGTTGCCGGTCGGCACACCCGATCTTGGCGGGGGCGGGCGGGGTCGGCAAGGATGCCTCTGTGAGCGAAGAGCCGACCGCGCCCTACACCGGCACCGGGATCGACACGACCGTCCCGCATTCGGCGCGCATCTGGAACTACTTCCTCGGCGGCAAGGACAACTACGCCGTCGACCGGGAGGCGGGTGACGCCATCGCCGCGATCTACCCGCAGATCAGGGTGAACGCGCGGGAGGCGAGGGGTTTCCTGCGGCGGGTCGTGGAGTTCCTGGCGGGCGAGACCGGCATCCGCCAGTTCCTCGACATCGGCACCGGGCTCCCGACGGCGAACAACACCCACGAGGTGGCGCAGCGGGTCGCCCCGGAGTGCCGGGTCGTCTACGTCGACAACGACCCGCTCGTGCTCGCGCACGCCCGGGCGCTGCTCGTCGGCACGCCCGAGGGGGAGACCACCTACCTCGAGGCCGACATCCGCGACGTCGACCGCATCTTCCGGGGCGCGCAGCGGGTCCTCGACCTCGAGCAGCCGGTCGCCGTGCTGATCCTCGGCGTGCTCGGGCACATCGCCGACACCGCCGAGGCGCGGGCGCTGGTCGCGGACATCATGAGCCGCGTGCCGTCGGGCAGCTACCTCGCCATCTGCGACGGCACCGTCACCGAGGAGAAGCTCAAGGCCCAGCAGGAGTTCAGCAAGACCGGCGGCGCGATCTACGTCAACCGGGAGCCGGACGAGATCGCCTCGTTCTTCGCCGGGCTCGAGTGGGTCGAGCCGGGGTTCGTGTCGGTCCCCCGGTGGCGGCCCGAGACCCCGCCCGGGGTGGCCGTCCTCGCGCCCGCCAGGCAGATCGATGAGTACGGCGGGGTCGCGCGCAAGCCGTGAGGCCGCGTCAGGCCGCGTCGCGGGGCAGCGCGGTGGACCACACCGCCTCGTCGCGCAGCGCCTCGACGAGCTCGTCGACGGTCTCCACGACCAGCCGGGCGCCCGCGAGCTCGCCCGGTTCGGCGTAGCCCCACGCGACCCCGATGGTCGGCACCCCGTGCGCCGCGCCGCCGTCCACGTCGTGGTGGCGGTCGCCGACCAGCACCACCGGGTGGCGGGTGGGGTCGAGGCGGAGCCGTTGGAGCACCGAGCCGACGACGGCGGCCTTGCCCACCCGGCCCGCCACGTGGTCGGCGCCGCCCACGAGGTCGAGGTGGGTGGCGAGCCCCGTGCTCGCGACGATCTTGCGGGCCAGCTGCTCGGGCTTGCTCGTCGCGGTCGCGAGGCGCAGCCCGTCTGCGCGCAGCCGTTCCAGGAGGCCCGGGATCTCGGGGTAGACGGGGGTGACCGCGGCGGCGACCGCGTCGTAGGAGCGGCGGTAGGCGGCGATGGCCGCGGCCGTCTGCTCGGCGGTCAGGCCGAGCTCGGGCAGGGCCGTCTCGAACGGCGGGCCGACGAGCCTGCGCAGCTGCGCGGCGTCGGGCACCGGGAAGCCGATCTCGGCGAGCGCCGCGGCGAGGTGCTCGACGATCGTCGCGGCCGAGTCGACGAGGGTGCCGTCGAGGTCGAGGAGGACGGTGCGCACTGATCGCATGGTACGTGGGGCCCGAGGTGGCCTCGGGCGGCGCCGTGCGGTAGGCCTGCGTCGTGCTGCGCAAGCTGGTGGTGAGGGCCGCGATGGCCGTGGAGAGCGTCGTGCAGGCGGCGGTGCTGCTCGCCCTGCGCGTCCGGGGCAGGCACCTGCCGATGATCGTGCCGTTCATCGGGCACGGCACCACGCGACGGGTCCGGGTGGGCGGGCGCGTGGTGCTCGGCAGGCCGGACGCCGCGGCCCCCGCGGTGGGGGTGCCGGAGGCGCCTGCGACGACCACGCGGTCGCGGCGGGCCGTGCTGCGCGCCACCATCGCGCGCTTCCTCACCGTGGAGGTCCCGGGCGCGGTCGTCGCGGTGCAGGGGCCCGGGGTCCTCACGCAGATCCGCGCCGACCGCGACGGCTACCTGGACACCGTCCTGGACCTCCCCGAGCCGCTGCCCCCCGGGTGGCACGCGTTCGAGCTGCGGCTGCGCGACGGGGCGGCGGTGACCGCGCAGGTGATGGTCGTCGACCCCGCCGCCCGGATCGGCCTGGTGAGCGACGTCGACGACACGATCGTGGAGACCGGCCTGACCCGCGGGATCGAGTTCGTGCGCGCCACCCTGCTGACCCCGGTGCGCGAGCGCACGCCGCTGCCCGGCGCCGCGGCGCTCTACCGCGCGCTCGCCGAGCCCGCCGACGGGCCGCCGCGGCCGGTCTTCTACGTCTCGACGAGCCCGTGGAACCTGCACGAGATGCTGCTGGAGTTCATCTCGCTGCGGCGGTTCCCGCTCGGCCCGCTGCTCCTGACCGACTGGGGGCCGTCGCGCAGCGGCCTGTTCCGGATCGGGGCGCAGGAGCACAAGGGCGGCCTGGTCCGCCGGATGCTCGCCGAGCACCCGCAGCTCGGCCTCGTGCTGGTGGGCGACAGCGGCCAGCTCGACCCGGAGATCTACGCGGGACTCGCCCGCGAGTACCCGGATCGCATCCGCGCCGTGTACATCCGCCGCACCCGCCACGCGCTGCCCAGCCGGATCGCCGAGGTCGACGCGCTGGCCGCCGAGGTCACGGCGGCCGGGGTGCCCATGCTCGCCGTCGACGACAGCCTGCAGATCGCCACGCACGCCGCGCAGCTGGGCCTGCTCGACGCGGCCGCGCTCGACGAGGTGCAGGCCGGTTGATCCCGCTCAGCGGCGGACGCGGCCGGTGCTGAGCTTGCGGACGTCGAACACGCGCGTGCGGCCCGGGGCGGTGGCCGCGCAGGTGAGCGGGCGGCCGGTGTCGACGTAGCGCTCCCGCACCAGCACCGAGCAGCCCGGGTCGGCGAGCTCGACGTGCCAGTCGGTGCCGCCGTCGGGGAGGTCGTCGCGCACGACGTCCACGAGCCGCAGGTCGTCCACCCCGGTGGCGCCGGTGGCCAGCCGGGCGTGGTGCTGGGCGGCCTGCACGGCGGGCGGCAGCGCCGAGCGGCCGCGCACCGCGGCCGGATCGAGGCGCCCGGCCCGGTAGGCGGCGAGCGCTGCGGGCGCCCGCTGCGGGTCGAGCCTGCCCAGTGCGTAGCCGTGCGGGAGCAGCACGACGGCGGGCGCGAAGCGGCACCCGCCGATGTGGCTGCACTCCCAGACCGGCTCGGGGTCGGCCGCGGCCAGCGCGGCGACGACGGCGCGGCCGCGCACCGCGCAGCAGGTGTCGTGCTTGCCGTGGGTGCAGACCAGCACCAGCGGGCCCGGGTAGCGCTCCCCGGGGGTGTCGACGGCGGCGACCAGCTCGGAGGCGAGCCGATAGGTGCCGGTGCGCACCGACTCCTGCCCCGGGGTCGCGTCCACCCGGAACCAACGGCGGGGCGTGCTGTGCCGCTCGCGGCCGGGGCGCCGCACCAGCACCACGCGGCCCTCCCAGTCGGCGAGGGCGTCGGTCACGTCGGCCGGCAGCGCGGTGAGGGCCTGCGGCGGCCACGGACCGGGGTGCTCGACGAGCAGCCAGCGGGCCGCCTGCGGCGCCGTGCCCTCCAGCGGGTCCTCCGCGGCGTCCGCGGCGAACGAGCAGCGTCGCCAGCCACCCGGCACGGACTTGTCCACCGGCCAAGGCTACCCACCGGCGTGCCGGTCAACCCGCGCTCGACGTCGGCATCGGCTACTCTCGGCCCCCGCCGGTCCGGTAAAGAGCCGGTAATGTCGCTTGATCGAGGCGGAGGCCCCTTGCTCGAGATCAGCGGGCTCACGTGGGCGGCGACGATCGGTCTGATCGTCGGGCTCCTCGCGCTCGACCTGGTGCTGGCCGCGGCGCGGCCGCATCGCGTCGGGTTCCGGGAGGCCACCGCGTGGTCGGTGTTCTACGTCCTGGTGGCGGTGGCGTTCGGCGTCTGGTTCGCGATGGCCTACGGCGGCGACTTCGGCACCCAGTACTTCGCCGGCTACATCGTCGAGAAGAGCCTCTCGGTCGACAACCTGTTCGTCTTCGTGATCATCATGTCGACCTTCGCGGTGCCCGAGGAGCACCAGCACAAGGTGCTCACGTTCGGCATCATCCTCGCGCTGGTCATGCGCGTGATCTTCATCGCGCTGGGCGCCGCGTTGCTGTCGCTGTTCTCGTTCATGTTCCTGCTGTTCGGCCTGCTGCTGATCTACACGGCCGTGCAGCTGTTCCGGCACCGCGACGAGGACCCCGACGTCGAGGACAACCCCGTCGTGCGGACCGCGCGCCGGGTGCTGCCGATCAGCGACGACTACGTCGGCGGCAAGCTCACGACGCGCGTGGACGGCCGCCGGGTGGTCACGCCGCTGGTCATCGTCCTGCTGGCCATCGGCAGCATCGACCTGCTCTTCGCGCTCGACTCCATCCCGGCGGTGTTCGGCGTCACCGCGGAGCCGTTCATCGTGTTCGTGGCCAACGCGTTCGCCCTGCTGGGCCTGCGCGCGCTGTACTTCCTCGTGAAGGGCCTGCTCGACCGGCTGGTCTACCTGTCCACCGGCTTGTCGATCATCCTCGCGTTCATCGGGGTCAAGCTGATCCTGCACTGGGCCCACAGCGACATCTCCGAGAGCGTCCCCGAGATCCCCACGCTGCTCAGCCTCGGCGTGATCGTCGCCGTGCTGGCGATCGTCACGGTCGCGAGCCTGATCAAGACCCGGCGCGACCCGTCGCTGAGGGCGCACGCCGGCTCGCTGCGCGCGCACAAGGCGGCGCAGGCCGAGGAGCGCGACCGGTAGCTAGATGCCGTAGCGCCAGATGGTGAGGGCGTAGCCGCCGAACCAGGCCGAGGCGAGCGCGGCCGCGGCGACCACCGCGACGGCCGTGCCCGCGCGGCGCCGCGCGAGGCCGGTGGCGATCGGGACGAGCAGCACGAATGCGGGCACGAGCAGCCGCAGCTTCGCGTTCATGAGGCCGGCGGTGGCCCACACCGGCAGCACCACGAGCGCGCCGTAGACGACGAGCGGCCACGGAACCCGCTGCACGATCGCGAGCCCGAGCAGGACGAGGCTGCCGACGAGCCCGACGACGGTGACGGCGTCGAAGAGCCGCTCCCCGGCGGTGAGCACGCCCCCGAGGTAGCGCAGCGTCGCGGCGCCGCCGTCGAGGTACCAGCCCCAGCCGGTGCGCTGGATGCGGAACCAGCCGTCCGGCGCGCCGGTGCGCGCGGCGACCCAGCCGAGGTAGCCCAGCAGGCCGGTGGTGGCGAGCGCGCCGCCGAGCCAGGGCCGCAAGCCGCCGCGGCGGGCGAGGACGGCGGCGAGCGCGGCCAGCCCGACCGCGCCCACCACGGCCGACGCGGTGGGGCGGACCAGCCCGGCGCCCGCCGCGCAGAGCCCGGCGAGCAGCCACCGCTCGCGCAGCACGCCGACGAGCGCCCACGCCGCGAGCGCACAGAACAGCGCCTCGGTGTAGGCCATCGACAGCACCACGCTCATCGGGGTGGCGCCGAACAGGGCGGTGAGCAGCAGCCCGGCCCGGCGCGACCCACCCGGAACCAGCTCGCCGATCGCGGTCAGCGCGTAGGCGGCCGCCACGCCCGCGGCCGCGGCGACGAGGAGGCCGGCGACCACGAGGTTGCCGCCCGTGAGCAGGCCGACCGCGGCGACGAGGGCCGGGTAGCCCGGGAAGAAGCCCAGCGGCGTCTCGGGGGTGTGCCTGCCGAACGCGTCCAGCATGTCGGCCGGGACGCCTGCGTAGCCGTGCTCCGCGATCGCGAGCAGCCACGCGGCGTCCCAGCTGGTGAGCTCGGCCACGAGGCGAGGGCCGGCCATGAGGGCGAGCACGGCGACGCCCACCGCCCGGACCCCGAGGTAGACACCCGCGGGCGCGAGAGCGTGCGCGATCCGGGGCCACGGCGGCGCACCGGTGCGCGGCGCGCCATCGGCCGCACTCATCGCGAGCTCCTCTCGTCGGGCCGATCCTGCCCGATCGGGGCGTGCCCACGGCCGGCGGCCGTGACCCGTCCCCCGACCCGTCCACCGACACGGCCGGGTGCCGACTCCTGCCGTGATCGACAGAACGGCCCCGGAGGGGCCAAGCTAGGGCGCACCGGATCGTCGAGGATCGGGGGCTCGGGTGACGGGAACGGGCGACGGGGCACCCCCGCTGTTGCAGGCGCGCGAGCTGCGCAAGAGCTACGGCTCGGTCCAGGCCCTGCGCGGGGCCTCGTTCGACCTGTCCGCGGGCGAGGTCGTCGCCCTCATCGGCGACAACGGGGCCGGCAAGTCGACGCTGGTCAAATGCCTGTCCGGGGTGGAGCAGCCGGACTCGGGCGAGATCCTCATCGACGGGAAGCCGGTGGTGCTGGACTCCCCGAACACCGCCCGCCGCCACGGCATCGAGACCGCCTACCAGGACCTCGCGGTCGCCCCCGACCTCGACCCCGCCGCGAACCTGTTCCTCGGCCGCGAGCGCTTCCGCCCCGGGGTGCTGGGCAAGCTCGGCATGCTCGACAAGGCGGCGATGCGCCGCGAGGCGGCCGAGCACTTCGCCCGCCTCGGCGTCACCCTGCAGGACCTGGACGTGCCGATCGGGTCGCTGTCCGGTGGGCAGCGTCAGAGCGTCGCGGTGGCCCGGTCGGTCGTGTGGGCCAGCCGGGTGGTGTTCCTCGACGAACCGACGGCCGCCCTCGGCGTCGTGCAGCGCGAGCGCGTCCTCGAGGTGATCCGGCGGGTGCGCGACACCGGCGTCGCGGTCGTCCTGATCAGCCACAACATGCCGGAGGTGCTGGCCGTGGCGGACCGGATCGAGGTGCTGCGCCTCGGCACGCGGGTGGCGCGGTTCACCGCCTCCGACGTCACGCTCGAGCAGCTGGTGGCCGCCATGACCGGCGCGCTCACGCAGGAGGAGGGGCGGTGACCGACATCGAGGTCGCGGAGGTGGGCGCGCCGCCCGCGCGGCGCACGCTCGTCCAGCGGCTGGTGGGCGTGTCGACGTTCTGGATCGCGCTGGTGCTGGCGGCGCTGTGCGTGCTGTTCTCCGTGCTGCGCCCGGACGCCTTCCCCACCCTGTTCACCCTGCAGACGCTGCTGATCGAGGCGTCGGTGCTGCTGGTGCTCGCGGTCGGGATGACGTTCGTGATCATCACGGCGGGCATCGACCTGTCGGTCGGTTCGGTGCTGGTGTTCTCCGGGGTCGTCGCGGCGAAGCTGATGGAGGGCGTCTCCGGCGGGGACGCCTCCGACGCGGGTGCGGGCGTCGTGCTGCTCGGGCTGGTCGCCGCGCTCGCCGGCGGGGGAGCGTGGGGCCTGCTCAACGGGCTGTTGGTGGCCCGGGCGGGGATCCCGCCGCTGATCGTCACGCTCGGGTCGTTCGGCGCCGCGCTCGGCGCGGCCCAGCTGATCACCGACGGCGTCGACGTGCGCACGGTTCCGCGCGTGCTGCGCGACGGCCTCGGCTTCGGCCAGACCGGCCAGGTGCCGCACATGGTCGCCCTCGCCGCGGTCGTGACGCTGGCCGGGGCCTGGCTGCTGCACACCACCCGCTTCGGCAGGCGCACGTTCGCGGTGGGGTCGAACGCGGAGGCGGCCCGCCGGGTCGGGATCCCGGTGCGCGGCCACCTCGTGCGCGTCTACACCGGGGTCGGGCTGCTGTCGGGCCTCGCGGGCTTCATGTCGCTCGCCTACTTCGGCACCACCACGATCAGCGGGCACTCCACCGACAACCTGAACGCGATCGCCGCGGTCGTGCTGGGCGGCACGAGCCTGTTCGGCGGGGTCGGCTCGGTGTTCGGCACGGTGATCGGCGTCTTCATCCCGGCGGTGCTCACGAAGGGCTTCGTCATCGTCGGGGTCCAGCAGTTCTGGCAGCCGGTCGCGATCAGCGCGGTGCTGGTGGCCGCGGTGTGGTTCGACCAGGTCCGGCGGCGGTCCCGGGACCGCGGGTGAGGAGGAGCACGATGAGCGAGCGGACGAGCGGAGCGGTCTCGCAACGGTGCCGTGCGACCAGGCGCGCGCGGGTGGGCGCGACGGCGGTGGCGGCGGTGGCGCTGCTCGCGGCCGGGTGCGGCGGCAGCGGGACGATCGGGGAGAACCAGGGCGACCAGGCGGCCGCGCCGGAGAACAAGAACCTGGTGCTCCTGCCGGGCGTCAAGGCCGAGCCGTTCTACATCTCCATGCAGTGCGGGGCCGAGGAGGAGGCGGCCGAGCTCGGCTACACGCTCGACACGCAGGCCCCCGACCAGTTCGAGGCGGCCCTGCAGACGCCGATCGTCACCGGCGTGCTCGCCACGCGGCCCGCGGGCGTGCTGATCGCGCCCACCGACGACGTCGCACTGGCCAACCCGATGAACCAGCTCAAAGCCGCGGGCATCAAGGTGGTCGAGGTCGACACCCGGCTGCAGGACGAGTCGATCGCGCTGTCGACCGTGTCGTCGAACAACGAGCAGGGCGGTCGGCTCGCCGCGCAGACCGTGGCCGAGCTGATCGGCGAACAGGGCAAGGTCATGGTGCTCAACACGAAGGCGGGCACCTCCACCACCGACGCCCGGGCGAAGGGCTTCGAGGAGGAGATCGCCAACTACCCGGGCATCACGTACCTCGGGCAGGAGTACACCGACAACCAGCCGTCGATCGCGGCGCAAAAGGTGTCGGCGAAGTTGTCCAGCGACCCCGACCTGGCCGCCATCTTCGCCACCAACCTCAACACCGGTGAGGGCGCGGCCACCGGGCTGCGCAACGCGGGCAAGACCGACCAGGTGCGCCTCGTCGGGTTCGACGCGAGCCCCAACCAGGTCGAGGACCTGCGCGCGGGCGAGGTGTCCGCGCTGATCGCCCAGGACCCGGCCACCATCGGGCGCCAGGGCGTGCAGCAGGTCGTCGCCGCGATCGAGGGCAGGCCGGTCGAGCGGGAGATCCAGACCGACCTGGTCGCGATCACCCAGGCCGACCTGGACAGCAAGTCGGAGTACTTCTACAAGACGGCCTGCTGAGCGCCATAACGCCGCGGCGGCCGGGCGCGAGAGGTCTCGCATGTCCACCCTCGGCGCCCGCGAGCTGTACCGCCGGGCCACGGCGGAGTTCACCGCGCGCGTCCACCGCGTCGGCGACCGGTGGGGCGCGCCGACCCCGTGCGCGGAGTGGGACGTCCGCGCGCTGGTGCGGCACGTCGTCGAGGAGGAGCGGTGGGCGCCGCCCCTCCTCGGGGGCGCCACGATCGCCGAGGTCGGTGACCGGTTCGCCGGGGACCTGCTCGGTGCCGACCCGGTCGGCGCGGTGGACGACGCGGCGGCCGGTGCGGTGGCCGCCGTCGAGGCGGTCGACGCCCTCGACCGGACGGTGCACCTGTCGTTCGGCGCGGTGCCGGGCCGGGAGTACGTCGTGCAGCTCGCGGCCGACCACCTGGTGCACGCGTGGGACCTCGCAGAGGCGATCGGCGAGCCCGCCGCGCTCGACGTGGACTCCGTCGAGACCGTCCGCCGGTGGTTCGCCGGGGTCGAGCCGATGTACCGGCGGGCGGGCCTCGTCGGTGCCCGACCCGCGGTGGCCGGGGGCGACGCGCAGGACGAGCTGCTCGCGATGTTCGGCCGCAGCCCGGCGCTGGCGGCGGTGCAGCGGTTCAACGCCGCGTTCGGCGCGAAGGACGTCGACGCGATCATGGCCGCGATGACTCCGGACTGCGTCTTCGAGGACACGACGTCCCCCGACGGCACCCGCCACGTCGGGGCGGACGCCGTGCGGGCGGCGTGGACGACGCTGTTCTCCGGCGCGCCGAGGGCGCGGTTCACCGCCGAGGAGGCATTCGCAGCGGGGGACCGGGTCGTGCAGCGGTGGCGCTACGACTGGGGCGACGGGCACGTCCG
This sequence comes from Pseudonocardia sp., assembly GCF_035305885.1. Classification (GTDB taxonomy): domain Bacteria; phylum Actinomycetota; class Actinomycetes; order Mycobacteriales; family Pseudonocardiaceae; genus Pseudonocardia. Next base: position 19,589 of record NZ_DATGOP010000104.1, on the reverse strand, counting down.
GGGCGTGGACCTGTTCACCGTCCGGGACGGGCGGGTCGCGGAGAAGCTCTCCTACGTCAAGGGGTGACGCCTCCTAGTGCAATCTGCCATACTGCAGCTTGCACTAGGAGGTGGCATGGCGCTGCGGCGCGTGGACCGGGACCTGCCGGCGCTCACGGTGCTCGCGCTGCTCACGACCGGGCCGCGGCACACCTACGAGATGCACCGGCTGATGGTCGATACGCACAAGGACTTCGTGACCGGGCTGCCGCGCAGCATGTACCACGCGGTGGACCGGCTGCTGCGCGCCGGGCTGATCGAGGTGGTGCGCACCGACCGCGCGGAGGGCCGCCCCGAGCGCACCGTGTACGGGCTCACCGACGCCGGGCGTGCCGAGCTGCGAGAGCGGGTGCGGCGGCTGCTCGAGCACCCGGACCCGGACGCGACGCTGTTCGTCGCCGCGCTGTCGTTCCTCGGGTGCCTGCCGGTGCCGCAGGCGCGGGCCGCGCTCGCGGCGCGCCACGTGGAGCTGGGCAGGCGGGTCGACGGCACGCGGGCCGCGCTCGCCGAGGCCGCGCACCTGCCGCGGCTGCTGCTCGTGGAGGCCGAGTTCGAGATCGCGCGCCTGTCCGCCGAGCGCGATTGGGTCGCGGGCCTGCTGGCCGACCTCGATGCGGGCCGGCTGGCCTGGCCGGACGACATCCGTGACCTGGAGGTGCCGAACGTGACGTAGACCAGGTGGCCCGGGCGCAGGCGTTGGCCCGCCCGCGCCCGGGCCGGATTCCGCTTCGGCGGCCGCGGCCGCGCTCCACGGGAACCGCACCGGTGAGCGTACGACGCCGTGGCCGCGTCCACCCACACGCTCGACCGAAGGAGTTGTCGTCATGCCCGTGTCCGTCGAGGACACCTTGACCCGTCTCGCGGCCGCCTGGAACGACGGCGACGCGGCCGCCTACGCCGGTCTGTTCACCGAGGACGCGACCTACGTCGTCTTCGACGGGACCGTGGTGCGCGGCCGCGCTGCCCTCGAGGAGGGCCACCGGGCGCTGTTCGCCGGCCCGTTGAAGGGCTTCCGGATGGACCCGCCGACGATGGCCGTCCCGGTCCGGTACCTGGGCGGCGGCGACGTCGCCCACGTGCTGGCGACGGGCGGCACCCGGCCGCCGGGCCACGCGGAGCTGCCCGCCGACCGCTCGTCGGTGGTGTCGTTCGTGCTGGTGCGCGAGGACGACGACTGGCGGATCGCGGCCTTCCAGAACACCAGGGCCCAGCGCTGAGCCGACCCCGCCTCCCGGTCGCCCGTCCCCGGTGGCCGGGAGGCGGCGGTTCACCGCCGCTTGGAGGGGTGCCGCGGTGGGGTGAATTCGGCGAGGTCGAGCTCGCGGCGGACGACCCGGCCCGCGACCTCGGCGAGCTTCGCGTTGCGGCTCCGGGCGTAGTGGCGGAGCCGGTCGAAGGCCTCGTCGACGTTCTCCTCGAAGTGCTCGCTGAGCACGCCCTTGGCCTGCTCGATGGTGACCCGGCTGGTCAGGGCGGTCTGCAGCTGCTCGTTGACGATCTCGGCGCGGCGGATGGCCCGTTCCTGGAGGATGCCGATCGTGGCCACGTCGGCCAGCGCCTGCCCGAGGGTGAGGTCGTTCTCCGGCAGGGCCCCGGGTTCGCGGTCGAAGAGGTTCAGCGCGCCGATCGCCTGGCCGCGCAGGCGCAGCGGCAGGGCGTGGACCGCCCGGAACTCGCTGCGTTCGGCGACGGCGGCGGTGAACGCGGGCCACCGGTCGGCCGCTTCGGTCACGTCCACGATGCTGACCGGGGCCGCGCTCTGGAAGCAGTCGAGGCACGGCCCCTCGTCGTTCTGCAGCTGCAACAGCTCCATCACCTGCGCGTCCTCGCTGGACGCCGCGACGACGCGCAGCTCCTGGCGTGCATCCCCGAGGACGATGCCCGCGGCATCGACGGACAGCAACTCGACGCAATAACCCACCAGGCGATCGAGGAGGTCGATCGCGTCGTAGTCATCGACCATCGTGTCCGCCAGCACCACGAACGCCTGACCGACCGAGCGCTCGCGCTCGACAGGCGATCGACTCATCACGCACGCCCCTCACATGGTCTCATGGCTCTTTCACGTCCTCGACGAAGCTGATGCGCCGAGCCACCACGTCGCGGGCGATGTCGATCAGCAGGCGTCCGTGGGAGAAGGCGTAGGCCCGCAGTCGGGCCAACGCCTCCGGCGCGCTCACCCCGAGCTGGACCAGCACCATGCCGGTGGCCTGGTGGACTTCCGCCCTGCTCGCGGTGGCGCTTTCCAGCCACCCCTCGTCGCCGCCGGGGTCGGTCCGCTGCCCCAGCAGCAGCAGCGCGGCGACGTCGGCGGCGCTGAAAGCGTCCCGGCGCTGCTCGTCGTCCAGGTTGCCGGGCGCGCGCCGGTACATGTCCAGCACCCCGAGGTTGATCGCGCCCCACCGCAACGGCAGCGCGAACAGCGCCCGGACCGGGGTTCGCTCGCCGATGGCCGAAGCGAACACCGGCCAGCGCGCCGTCGCCGTCCGGTCGTGGACATCCGGCACGAGTACGGGGTGACCGCTCGTCGCCGCTTCCACACACGGACCTTCGTTCAACGTGTATTGGAGTTCTTCCAGAACGTCCGCCGTCTGATCCGAGGCGCACAGCGTTTCGCGGGCGTCGGTCGCGGTCAACACCGAGATCGACGCACCGTCGATGTCCAATCCGTCGACGCACGCCCGGCAGATGGTCTCGGCCAGCGCGCGCTCGTCCAGGCCGTCCCGGGCGACGCCCAACAGCGCCCTGGTCACCACGCCGAGCTCACGCACCTGACGCCACCCCGCTAGCTACTCGCGCCGTCGCTGATCATCACATCTCCCCCGTCGCTTCCGGTGGTGGCCACGCGCACGACGGGGACCCGATCGGACACCGAGCCAGCGCGTGAAGCGTAGTCCGCGAGGGGTGACGGAGGGCGACGGGCCTGGTGAGAAGGGTGGTCGGTGGGGCATCCGGGGCCCGCGGTACGCCCGTTCAGCGCTGGACGGCTACGAGGCATGCGCCTACTCTCGGCACCCGCGCCCCAGACCCCGGTGCCCGCTGATCGACGCGGTGGGGTGTCGTGCGTGCCGTCGTCGCTCCCGGGCCGCATCCACCGAATCCCCGTGGAACCTGCTGGTGGCGTTGTCCTGTGAGGGGGTGGGACGCGCGCGCCGACAGGCATCGGGCCTCGGCCGGCACGTGCCGGCCGAGGCCCGATGACCAGCCGAGCAGCTTGCCGTGATCCCTCCCCTCGATCCCCGTGGCCGGTCCGGGCCGAGGGGCCGGGGCGAATTCACCCACCCGGGGTGTGCTTCACACAGGGCCGGCGGTGTGTGACGTGCACCCGAGGTGTGAGCGGAGTCGGCCCGGGACCGCTGAGAGGAGACCGGTGGGTTCCGCGGAACCCAGGCCGGGCGGGGCGGCCCCGATGTCCGCGCATGGTGATGTCGCCCACACCGAATGTCGGCTCGTGGTCGCAGGGGCTGGGGAGCCGCGACTGCGGGGTCCGGGCTGGGTCGAGGTGTTGCCCCGCCTGTTGTGGGCTCGTGGTTGCAGGGGTTGGGGAGCTGGTGCGCCGGATGGGGCACGGGGTGGTGTTTCGGGGGGTCCGGGGGGCGGAGCCCGTCCGGGTGGGGTCTGGGGGTTGCACCCCCAGAAAAACAAACCGGCGAGGCAGGCCCACGCTTTCCGTGGGCACACCTCGCCGACTCGCCGGTGCGCCGCCAGGGACTCGAACCCCGAACCCGCTGGTTAAGAGCCAGCTGCTCTGCCAATTGAGCTAGCGGCGCTCGCCGTTGCGCCCTTCCGCTCGGCGCCTGGAAACGCTAACACGCGCCTCCTGGGGGCCTTGCGGCGGGGGTGCCGCGGCTTCGGGGTGAGTGACGGGACTTGAACCCGCGACTTCCTGGACCACAACCAGGTGCTCTACCAGCTGAGCTACACCCACCATGCGTTCCCGGCCTCGACCGGGGCTCGCGTGGTCAAGCTTAGCGTTCCGGTTGTGGGGCCTCGAAGCGGGTTGCCGGGAGGCTGGCGGCGACGGCTTGGGCGGCTTCCGTGCTGGGTCCGGGTGGGGGGACGAAGAGGGTGCGGCGGTAGTACTCCAGCTCGCGGATGGACTCCATGATGTCGGCGAGGGCGCGGTGGGCGAGGCCCTTCTCCGGCTTGGCGTAGAAGACGCGGGGGTACCAGCGGCGGGCGAGCTCCTTGATGGAGCTGACGTCGACCATGCGGTAGTGCAGGTAGCCGTCGAGGGCGGGCATGTCGCGGGCGAGGAAGGCCCGGTCGGTGGCGATGGAGTTGCCCGCGAGCGGGGCGCTGCGCTCCTCGGGGACGTGGGCGCGCACGTAGTCGAGGGCGAGCCGTTCGGCCTCGGCGACGGTGACGGTGGAGGCGCGCACCGCGTCGGTGAGGCCGGACTTCTCGTGCATCTCCCGCACGACCTCCGGCATGCCGGCGAGGGCGGCTTCGTCGGCGTGGATGACGACGTCAACGCCGTCTCCGAGCACGTTGAGGTCGCCGTCGGTGACGAGCACGGCGATCTCGATGAGGGCGTCGCGCCGCAGGTCGAGCCCGGTCATCTCGCAGTCGATCCACACCAGCCGGTCGGTCACGGCGCCACACTATGCCCGGGGGCGGGGCGCCGGGCCTGCTCCGGCGCGTGTCGCCTGCGTTCGAGACCAGCTCGTTGTGGGTCTTGGCAGTAGGCTGCGGCGCCGTGGAGAACACGGCCGCCCGCACCGCAGCACAGGAGATCGCCGCCGGGTACGCGACGGAGGGCGCGGCGCTGGAGTTGGGCTGCGTCGTCGACGGCGTCGTCGACCCCGAGGCCCGCGTGCGCATCCCGTTCGCGACGTTGAACCGGCACGGTCTCGTCGCGGGTGCCACCGGCACCGGCAAGACGAAGACGTTGCAGGGGATCGCCGAGCAGCTGTCGGCGGCGGGGGTGCCCGTCGTGCTGTCGGACGTCAAGGGCGACCTGTCGGGCATGGCGCGCCCCGGCAAGGGCGGCCCGAAGATCGAGGAGCGGGCGAAGGACACGGGCGACGACTGGACGCCGACGGCGTTCCCGGTCGAGTTCATGTCCCTGGGCGGCGGCTCCGCCGCGGTGCCGATCCGGGCGACGTTGACGCAGTTCGGCCCGATCCTGCTGAGCAAGGTGCTCGGGCTCAACGCGACGCAGGAATCGACGCTCGGCCTGATCTTCCACTGGGCCGACCAGCAGGGGCTGCCGCTGCTGGACACGAAGGACCTGCGCGCGGTCATCCAGCACCTCACCTCGGACGAGGGCAAGGCCGACCTGAAGGGCATCGGCGGGGTTTCCGCGGCGACGGCGGGGGTGATCCTGCGGGCGCTGGTGAACCTGGAGGCCCAGGGCGGCGACGACTTCTTCGGCGAGCCGGAGTTCGACCCGGCCGACCTCATGCGTCAGGTCGACGGGAAGGGTGTCGTCACGCTGCTGGAGCTCGCCGACCAGCAGGCGAACCCGCGGCTGTGGTCGACGTTCCTCATGTGGCTGCTCGCGGAGCTGTTCGAGGAGCTGCCGGAGGCGGGCGACCTCGACAAGCCGAAGCTCGTGTTCTTCCTCGACGAGGCCCACCTGCTGTTCGACGGTGCCTCGAAGGCGTTCCTGGAGCGCATCGAGCAGACCGTGAAGTTGATCCGGTCGAAGGGCGTGGGGGTGTTCTTCTGCACCCAGCTGCCGACGGACATCCCGAACGAGGTGCTCTCGCAGCTCGGGGCGCGGATCCAGCACGCGCTGCGGGCGTTCACGCCGGATGACCAGGCGGCGCTGTCGAAGACCGTGCGGACCTACCCGAAGACCGACGTCTACGACATGGAGAAGGCGTTGACGTCGCTCGGGATCGGCGAGGCGATCGTCACGGTGCTCTCGGAGCGTGGCGCGCCGACGCCGGTGGCGTGGGCGCGGATGCGGGCGCCGCGGTCGCTGATGGCCGCGATCGGCCCGGAGGCCGTGGCGGAGGCGGCGAAGGCGTCGCCGCTCTACGCGAAGTACGGCGAGACCGTGGACCGCGAGTCCGCGTACGAGAAGTTGACGGCGACGATGGCGGCCCCGGAGCCCGCGCCGGCGCAGCCGGACGCCCCGCCGCCCCCAGCGCCGGAGCCCGAGCGGCGCCGGGAGGAGCCGGGTGTGGTGGCCGAGGTGCTCGGGTCGCCGGTGGTGAAGTCGTTCCTGCGGTCGGCGGCGAGCGCGCTGGGTCGGGAGATCACGCGCGGGCTGTTCGGCACGCGCACGCGCAGGCGGCGCCGCTGACGGCCGCTGCGGTCACCGCCGCCCGGCGGCGTGCGGCGTCGGCGGCTGCACGGTGAACCGGGTCAGCAGGCCGGGGGTGGCGGCGTCGGCGAGCGCCACGCCGTCGGCGGCGGCCACGTCGACGACCGGGTAGCCGCCCGCCCCGGCCGCGGTGACGGCCTCCACGTCGACGAGCCCGGCGCGGCGCTGGAACACGCTCTGCCGGAAGGTCCAGCCGATCACGCCCGCCCGTTGCAGCGCGACGGTCCGCCGCTGCACCGAGCCCTGGCGGGTGACCAGGTAGCGGGCCGTCACCTCGTGGCCGAGGTTGCGGTAGCGGTCGAGCGCGAGCAGCAGGGCGATCGGGAGCAGCACGAGGCTCGCCGGCCCGAGCCACGGGATCGCCGCGTGCCCGCCCGCCGCGAACGCGACGGCGACCAGCAGCGCGGCGGGCCCGAGCGCCCGCACGAGCCTGCGGCGCAGCGCCGCGCGGGGGTGGCGCCGCAGCGGGGCGAGCGTGGCCCGCGCGGGGTGGTCGCGCAGCGCCGCCCCGGCCACCCGGTGCGCCTCGGCCCGCGGGGCGGGCGGTTGGAGGGCGCCGCCCTGCGCGTCGCGGGAGAGCCCGGTGGCGAGCGCCCGGGTCTGGGCGCCGCGGCCCGCCCGCAGCAGCAGCGGCTCGACCACCTCGGCGCCGCGCAGGCGCTGCTCGGCCACCGAGAGCGACCGCCGGGTGAGCAGCCCGCGCCGCACGCGCAGCGCGCCCCCCTCGGTGGTGGTCTCGCGGGTGAGCCGGTAGTCGTACCAGCGCTCGGCGAACAGCAGCAGGGATCCGATCACGGCCGCGGCGAGCAGCAGCGCGCCGAGGACGCCGACGCCCACCCAGAGCGGGGCCGCGGCGAGCCGGTCCGCGGCGTCGTCGACGGCGGGGACGTCGCGCGGGTCGACGCCGAGGTCGTCGAACAGGTTGTACACCGCGGCGAACACCGCGCCGATGCCCGCGATGGAGGAGAAGGTCAGCGGCGCGAAGCGCAGCCACGACCAGTCCAGCCGGGCCAGCTCGACGGTGTGGCGCGCGGCGGGCGGTTCGGCCGCGGGCGCCTGCTCGGCGGCCGGTGGGGCGGGACGGTCGAGCAGTTCGCGGCGCAGCCAGTCGGCCTCGGCCTTGCTGACGGCGTCGAGGTCGAGGCCCGAGCTGTCCGACCCGGAGCCGGCCGCCGCACTGACGTGCACGACGCTGAGCCCGAACACGCGGTGCACGAGCTTCGCGGTGAGGTCGACGGTGCGGATCCGGTCCCGCGGGACCGACCGGCGCTGCCTGCGCAGCCACCCGGTGTGCAGCTCCACCCGGTCGGCCGTGATCCGGTACTTGGTGGTGCGCCACCGCACCACGCCGGCGAGCACGAGCGCCAGCGCGATGCCGAGCGGCACCCACAGCCGGGCCACGGCGTCGCCCTGGCCGGTCAGCAGGATCACCACCGCCACCGGCAGCAGCCGGACCGCGCCGGACAGCGGGGTCACCGCGAGCATCCGCTTGTCCAGCCTGCGCCACGCGGGCGCGTCGGGTTCGGGCGTCACGTCGCGTCCCCGGGCGTGGCCTGCGTGGTCTCGGTGAGCTGGCGGGCGAGTTCGGCGGCCGCGCCCTCGTCCAGGCCGCGGATCGTGACCGGGCCCCGGGCCGACGCCGTGGTGACGGTGACGCTCGCGAGCTTGAGCAGTTGCTGCAGCGGCCCGTGCTCGGTGTCGACGGTCTGCACGCGGGAGATCGGCGCGATCCGCCACTCGCGCACGAGCCAGCCCGACAGCGTGTAGACGGCCTCGGGCGTGACCTCCCAGCGGTGGATGCGGTACAGCAGCGGCGGCACGGCGACCGCGTAGGCCAACCCGGCGAGCAGGGTGATCAGGGTGGTGGCCACGAGCCACCCGGGCGGCTGTCCGGCGAGCACCAGCAGCGCGATCCCCTGCGGCGCGAGGATCACGAGCGTGGTGAGCGCCGCGCGCAGCCGCCACCACTGCACCGCACGGGGGCTCACCTGGTGGGCGGGTGGGCGCAGGGGGAGGGCGGTGGGGGCTGCGGGCACACCACGAGTCTGCCCGGCCGGGCGGTCGGGCCGGGGGACCGGCGCGGGTGGTTGCGGGACGGCCAGGGCTCAGCCGGCGACGAGGCGGATCGCGTCTGCGCGCAGCGACTCGGCGGGCGCCGGGTCCCTGCCGCAGGACAGCGGCCGCGGGGCGCCCACGACCGGCGTGACGTCGACCTCCCAGCACCGCCCGTCGCGCGCGGAGACGACCGCCCCGCCTGCGACGTCGGTGACCTGCAGCGCGTCGGCGTCGCGCATGCCGGTGGCGGCGCGGACGGCGAGCTCGGCGACCTGCCCGGCGGGCGACCAGGTGCTGCGGCCGCGGCAGCGGGTGGTGTCGACCTCGCCGGGGAAGGCCGCCTTGCGCGCGGCGATGGCGGTGGCCGGGTCGAGCCGGCCGTAGGCGTATCCGGTGGGGAGCACGAGCGCCGTGGGGGCGAACCGGTGGCCGCCGAGGTGGCTGCACTCCCACACGTGCTGCTCGCCCGCGTCGACGACGGACAGGGCGAGCGCGCGCCCGTCCACCGCGCAGCAGCGGTCGCGCCTGCCGTGCGTGCACACGAGCAGCAGCGGGTCGGCGACCGGCGAGCCGGGGAGCGGTTCGTCGGGGCCGGGCAGCTCGACGCCGGCGAGCTCCTCGGGGCCGTCGACGGTGAACGTCGTGACGCGGGAGCGGCCGGGGGCGGTGTCGGCGAGGAACACCCGCAGCGACGCGCCCCGCTCGCCGCGGCGGCCGGGCCTGCGGATCAGCAGCAGGCGCCACCCGGGCGTGCGGGCGAGCGCGGCGAGGGCGGGTTCGGGGTGCTCGGTGAGGTCGGACGGCCACGCGCCCCGCTGCTCGACGCACACCCAGCGGCGGGCCTGCGGGGCCGTGCCGGCCAGGGGCTCGTCGCCTGCGAGCGCGAGAAGGCTGCAGCGCTGCCATCTCGCTTCGGGGTGCACACCCGAACCGTACCTAAGCCTTACCTAACTCCGATGGGTGACTCCGGTCACGTCCGAGCTCGCGGTGCACGACCTTGCCGGTGGCGTTGCGAGGCAGCTCGTCGACGAACTCGACGTCGCGCGGCACCGAGAACCGGCTGAGCTCGGCGCGGACCCAGCCCCGCACGTCGTCCGCGGTCACCTCGGCGCCCGGCTCCAGCACGACGTACGCGGCCAGGCGCTGCCCGTACTGCTCGTCGGGAACCCCGGTGACGGCGGCCTCGCGCACCTCGGGGCGGGCGGCGATGAGGTCCTCGACCGGGCCCGGGTGCACGTTCTCGCCGCCGGAGACGATCATGTCGTCGGCGCGGCCGGTGAGGTGCAGCAGGCCGTGCTCGTCGAGCCGGCCGACGTCCCCCGTCCCGATCAGCCTGCCGTGCCGCTCCACGTCGACGCCCTCGCGGGTGTAGCCCGCGAACGGCATGTCGTTGTGGACGAACACGCGACCTTCGGTGCCGGGCGGGACCGGGCGGCCGTCGTCGCCGAGGATCACCAGGCTGGTGCCGACGGGCGCCCGGCCCGCCGTGCCGGGCGCGGTCCGCAGGTCCCGCGGCCCGGCGATGCTCACCCATGACACCTCGGTGGAGCCGTAGAGGTTGTAGAGGACCTCGCCGAACCGGTCCATGAACCGGGTGGAGAGGTCGCCGGGCAGGGCCGACCCGCTCACGGCGACGATCCGCGGGCGGTGGGTCCGCCACGCCCGGTCGAGGTCGGCGGCGGGCAGCTCCAGCACCCGCTGGAGCATCACCGGCACCGCGAACACGGCGTCGACCCGGTTCTCCTCGCTGACCCGCAGGAACCCGGCCGGGGAGTACTTGCGGGCGAGCACGACCGGCGAACCGTGCAGCACCGCCAGCTGCAGCGCTGCGTACCCCCAGGTGTGCAGCAGGGGCGCGGCGATGAACGCGGGCTCGCCCGCCCGCAGCGGGATCGCCGAGAGGATCGCCGCGGCCGGGGAGATGCTGTGCACCGGCGGGCGCCGGGCGCCCTTCGGGGTGCCGGTGGTGCCGGAGGTCAGCACGATCGTGTGCGCCGCGGGCGGGCGGCGCGGCAGCGGGCCGGGGCCGTCGAGGCGCGCGAGCTCGGTGTCGCGGACGACCCGGACGCGGTCGGGGAGCCCCGCGAGCGCCGGCTCGAACTCCTCGTCGGCCACCACCGTGTGCAGGCGCAGCTCGGCCGCGACCTCGCGCAGCTGGGTGGCCGACAGCCCGACGTTGAGCAGCACCGTGTCGGCGCCGAGCTTGCCGGCCGCGACCTGGCCCGCGATCGCGCCGCGATGGTTGCGGCACAGCAGCCCCACGCGCGTGCCCGGGCCGACGCCGGACGCCGCGAGACCGCGGGCGATCGCGTCGGTCCACGTCGCCACCTCGGCGAACGTGAGCGAGCCCGTCTCGTCGACGATCGCGGTGCGGTCCGGGTGCCGCGCCGCCCCCGCCGCGTACCCCGCGGTGATCGTGAGGCCGTAACGGACGAGTGCTGAGACCATGCCGGCCAGCCGGTCGGGGCGGATCGGGCGGATCACCCCGGAGCGGGTCAGCGCGACCACCGCCCGTGCGGAACCCGCGGCCTGTTCGGCTCCCGACCGCGCCAACTCGAGCACCCGTCCGACCTCGATCACGGGCACCAGTCTGGCAAGCCGGACCGCCGTGCGCAGGGGAGCGGTCAGGGCGACTCCGGATCGAGGTCGTAGACCGTGCGGCCGCCGACCGAGATCGGTGCGAAGTTCTCCCGCACCCACGCCGCGATCTCCGGGACCCGGTCGGGCGGGCCGCCGTCGACGAACCAGCGCACCTCCCGCTCGGCGACGTGGTCCTGGAACTCCTCGAGGGTGGGCGCGGGGTCGAGGCCGTCGCGGCCGCCGATGCCCAGCACGGAGGTGCCGCTGGCGAGCGCGAGCACGGCGGCGTCCTCCGCCCCGACCGTGCTGGCCGACCACTTCCGGCTCGTCGAGCGCAGCAGCTCCACCAGCGCCGCGTCGGGCGGCGCCGGGCCGTCCTCGCCCGCCCCGATCGCGCCGGGCGCCGCGCCCGGGCCGCCCTCGGCCACGGCGGGGGCGGCGAGGGCGGCGGGGCCGGTGAGCACCGTCGCGGCGAGCACGAGCCCGAGCAGGGTGCCCGTGACCCGGCGGGGCCGCACCAGCAGGCCGGCGACCGCGAGGGCGGCGACGGCGAGGACGGCCCAGCGCCACCACGGCGGCAGCTCGCCGGCCCGGTCGAGCACCACCCACATCCAGGCCGCGGTGGCGGCGACGAGGAGCGCGCCCGCGGCGCGGCCCGCCGGACCCCTTCGCCGCTCCCACAGCAGCGCCCCGCCGACCCCGGCCAGCGCCGCGACGCCGGGGGCGAGCACCACCGCGTCGCCGACGCCCGCGCCGGCGAGGCCGATCGCGAGGGCCGCGCTCACGGTCCACCCGCCCCACAGCAGCAGGGACGCGCGCGTGGGGTCGGTGCGCTTTTCGCCGCGGCCGAGCCAGAGCCCCACGAGGAACAGGGCGAGCGCGGGCGGCAGCAGCCAGCCGACGAACGGACCGTGCGCCGCGTCGACCATCCCCGCGAGGCCCGGCCCGGCCGGCTCGCCGGCCCCGGTCAGGACGCGCTCCAGGGCGCTGTCGGTGCGCGAGCCGCCGACGTACGGGCGGCTGCCCGCGGGCGTCAGCTCGACGAGCGCGAACCACCAACCGCCCGCGACGACCAGCGCGAACCCGGCGGCCACCAGCTGCCGCACGCGGCGCCGCAACCCGGTCGGCGCGGCGACGAGGTGGGCCAGCGCCATCGCGGGCAGCGGTACCAGCGCCGCAGCGGTGTGGGTGAGCGCCGCGATTCCGACGAACCCGCCCGCGAGGAGCAGCCAGCCGGTGCCCGCGGTGCGGGTGGCGCGCACCACCGCGTACGCCGCCGCGACCAGCAGCAGCACCAGCAGCGCGTCCGGGTCGGTGGCGCGGAACGTCCCGGCGGTCACCGGCATCAGCGCGAGCACCGCGCCCGCCACGAGCCCGCCGACGGGCCCGGCCACCCGGCGCACGGTCGCGTGGAGCACCGCCACGGCGGCGACGCCGACGAGCGCCTGCGGGACGAGCACGCTCCACGTCGAGAACCCGAACACCCGCGCCGACAGCGCCATCGGCCACAGCCCGGCGGGCGGTCGGTCGACCGTGACGGTCCCGCCCGCATCGGTCGAGCCGAACAGGAAGGCCGTCCGGTCCTGCGCCATGGCCTGGACCGCGGCCGCGTGGTAGGGGTCGGTCCACCCGGCGGAGCCGAGGCCCCACCCGTACAGGGCGGCGGTGGCGAGCAGCAGGCAGGCGAGCGCGACCCGCTCGCCCGCGGTGGACGGGCGGAGCGCGGGTGGGGCCGACGGCGCCAGGCGGGGGATGGGGATGGTGTCGGCCGTAACGGTCACGGAACCTCCTCACCGACGGGCGCCGGTGCCCTCGATGCTGTCGGCGCGGGCGTCGCCGGGTGGTGCCCCGCGGGCTCCGACCGCCGAACGGCGCCGGCCGGTCCACGAGCGGCCACCGCCGCGCCGCCATCCGGCGTAACCGGTTACGCGCGGGGGAGGTGGACCGTGAACTCGGTGCGGCCGGGCCGGCTCGTCGCGGTCACCGTGCCGCCGTGGGCGGCGGTCACCGCCCGCACGATCGCGAGGCCGAGGCCGGTGCTGCCGTTGTCCCGCGACCGGGAGGTCGAGCCGCGGGCGAACCGCTCGAAGATGTGCGGCAGCAGCTCGGGGGCGATGCCGGGGCCGTCGTCGGCGACCGACAGGCGGACGTCGGTGTCCTGCGGAGCGAGGGTGACCGTCACCGTCGTGCCGGGCGGGGTGTGGGCGCGGGCGTTGGCGAGCAGGTTCGCCAGCACCTGGGCCAGCCGCGAGGCGTCCCCGGGCACGACGACGGGCTCCTCGGGCACGGCGAGCTGCCAGGTGTGCCCGGGCCCGGCGACGTGGGCGTCGGCCACCGCGTCGACGACGAGGCGGGTGAGGTCGACCTCGCCGCGTTCGAGGGGACGGCCCGCGTCGAGGCGGGCGAGCAGCAGCAGGTCCTCGACCAGCGCGGTCATCCGCTCGGCCTGGGAGGCGATCCGCGAGAGCGGGTACTCGACGTCACCGGGCAGCTCGCCGCGGCGGGTGAGCTCGGTGTAGCCGCTGATCGCGGCGAGCGGGGTGCGCAGCTCGTGGCTCGCGTCGGCGATGAACTGGCGCAGCTGCACCTCGCTCTCGTGGCGCGCCTCGAGCGCGGACCCGACGTTGTCGAGCATCCGGTTGAGCGCGCTGCCCACCTGCCCGACCTCGGTGCGCGGGTCGACGTCGGGCACCCGCTCGACGAGCGAGACCTCGCCCCGGTCCAGCGGCATCGCGCTGACCCGGGCCGCGGTGGCCGCCACCCGTTCCAGGGGCCGCAGCTCCCGCCGGACGACGACGGTCGCCGCGATCCCCGCCCCGGCGAGCGCGATGCCGGTGACCACGAGCTCGATGAGCACGAGCGACCGCACGATCGCCTGCACGGGGGCCTCCGGCATGCCCGTCACGACCGTGTCGCCGATCGGCAGCCGGGTGGCGAGGAGCCGGTAGTCGCCGAGCTCGCCGAGGTCGACGCTGCGCGGCGGCGACCCGGGCGCCAGCTCGGCGAGGGCCGGGTGGACCGATTCGGGCACCGGCCGCGGGTCCTCCCCGATCGGGAACACGGAGGCGGCGACGACCTCGCCGTCGCGGACCACGGCCGTGAGCGTGTCCGGGGGACGGGATCCGCGCGGCGGCGGCAGCGCGATGACCGCTGGGCCGCCCAGCTCCGCGCGGATCAGGACGCGGCTGGAGGCGCGCACGTCGTCGTCGAGGCGGCGCATGAGGAACTCGCGCAGCGAGATCGTGGTGGCGACGGCCATGACGGTCGAGGCGATGGCCAGGAGCAGCAGCGTGGTGGCCACCAGCCGGGTCCGCAGCGAGTGGCGCGTCACCCGCCCGCCGCCGGCTTGAGCACGTAGCCCGCGCCGCGGACCGTGTGGATCATCGGGGCGCGCCCGGCGTCGATCTTCTTGCGCAGGTAGGACACGTAGAGCTCGACGACGTTGGACTGGCCGCCGAAGTCGTAGTTCCAGACGCGGTCGAGGATCTGGGCCTTCGACAGCACGCGCTTGGGGTTGCGCATGAAGTAGCGCAGCAGCTCGAACTCGGTGGCGGTGAGCTCGATCAGGTCGTCGCCGCGGCGCACCTCGTGGCTGTCCTCGTCGAGCACCAGGTCGCCGACCACGAGCTCGGAGCCCTGGTGGGCCGCGGTCATCCGGGAGCGGCGCAGCAGCCCGCGCAGCCGCGCGACCAGCTCCTCGAGGCTGAACGGCTTCGTGACGTAGTCGTCGCCGCCGGCGGTGAGCCCGGCGACGCGGTCCTCGACGGCGTCCCGCGCGGTCAGGAACAGCACCGGGATCTCGGGGTTCTCGGCGCGCAGCCTGCGCAGCACCTCGAGGCCGTCGAGGTCGGGGAGCATCACGTCGAGCACGACCGCGTCCGGGCGGTGCTCGCGGGCGGCGCGGACGGCGGTGGCGCCGTCGGCGGCCGTGCGCACGTCCCAGCCCTCGTAGCGCAGCGCCATCGACAACAGCTCCGACAGCGGAGCCTCGTCGTCCACGACCAGGACCCGGATCGGTCCTCCATCGGCGCGCCGCAGCTCAGGTCCGGTGCCCCGCATCGCCGCCATGCTAGCCAGGCTCGCGCGCGCGGCTGTGGCCCCGATGGGCGGAACCTGTGCAGAACCTGTGCGTCCGCCGCGGGAACCCCCGTCGTCGCCCATGCCGGTACCACCCGCGCCGAGGAGACACGGCGTGCGACGGGTTCACCGGCCGGCCCCGCGACGCGGCGGCGTTCCTCGCCGAGATCGCCGCGGACAACACCCGCGAGTTCCGGGGGGCGAACCGGCACCGCCGCGTCGTCGACGCTCCGTCGCGAGCGCTCGCGGCCGAGCTCGAGCCCGAGTGCGGCCCGGTCCGCGTGCTGCGCGCCCACCGCGACCGGCGGTTCCGCTCCGACGCCTCGCCCTACCGCACCGACACCGGCGTCGTCGCCGCGGGCCCGGGCGGGGTGGAGCTGTCCGGCGCGCCGTCGGCCACCGCGTTCACCACCGCGGTGGGGCGCCGGCGGTTTCGACCCCGGCCGGCTGCGCCGCTACCGGGCCGCCGTGCTCGGGGAGGCGGGTGAGGAGCTCGCGCGCCTGCTCGCCGGGCACCGGGTCGAGAAGGGTCGGTACCTGCGCGCGGCGCCCCGCCGCGCCCACCCGCGCATCCACCTGCTCACGCTGCTGGGTCTGCAGGTGGTCGCGAGCCGGCCGGTCGGCGCCTGGATCTCCACGGCCGAACCGCTCGAGGAGGTCCGCGCGGCCTGGCGGGCGGCCGCCCCCGTGGTGTCCTGGCTGGACGCGCACGTGGGCGCGCCCGAGCCGGTGCCGCCGCGGCCGCGCCCGGGCCGTCGAGCTGACGGGTGGGGTGGCCGTGCCCGGAGGGATGGGGGCACGGCCACCCGGGCGGCCGGTGCCGATGAGGGTGGTCAGCGCACCGGCCGGGTCAGGTCGTAGACGGTGAAGCCGCCCACAGTCGTCGCAGTGAATCCGTCCCGCACCCAGGCGGTGACCTCGGAGACGCCGCCGGGGCGCCCGCCACCACCGCCGCCGTCGACGAAGTAGCGCACCTCGCCCGCGGCGACGAGCTGCTGGAACCGTTCGAGGGTGGGCGCGGGGTCCCGGCCGTTGAACCCGCCGACGCCCATCACGTCGACGTCGGCGGTGAGCGCGAGCACCGCGCTCATCGACCCGTTCGTGGTGGCCGCGGCCCACCTCGTGCCCGCCCCCTGCAGCAGCGCCGCGAGCTCGGGGTCGGTCGGGTCGCCGGGCAGGCGGTCCGGTCCGGCGGGGACGCCGCCGTCGGTCGGCCCGCTGCTGGTCGGGCCGCTGCGGGGCGGGCCGCTGCGCATCGGCGCGCCGGACCCCGAACCCGGCGCGTCGGGCCCGGCCGTCGGGTTCCCGCCGCTGTGGGTGGTGCGCGTGACCGTGTCCGCGGCGTAGGCCAGCGGTGCCGCGCCGCCGGCGAGCAGCGCGGCCAGCCCGGCGACGACCGCGGTGCGGCGCGCCCACGGCCCGGCCAGCAGGGCGGGCACGGCGACCGCCGCCGCGGCGATCACCACCCAGCGCAGCCCTGGCGCGAAGTCCGGTGTCCGGCCCAGCAGCACCACCGCCCACGCCGCGGTGCCCGCGACGAGCCCGGCGAGCCCGAGCCGCGCCTGCCACGCCGCCCGCCGCCGCCACAGCTGCTCCCCGCCGATCCCGACCAGCGCGGCGACGCCCGGTGCGAGCGCCACCGTGTAGTAGGGGTGGAAGGGTCCCTGGGCGAAGCTGAAGACCACGGCCGTCACGACGGTCCACCCGCCCCACAGCAGGAGCGAGGCGCGCACCCGGTCGGTGCGCGGGGCGCGCCACGTCAGCACGAGGCCCACGACGAGCAGCGCGAGCGCGGCGGGCAGCAGCCAGGAGGCCTGACCGCCCACCTCGGGGCCGAACAGGCGCGTCCAGCCGGCCGGCCCGCCGAACCCGTTGACGACCTCCGTCCCGTGCGGCGATACCACCACCGCGACCGGCTGCTGGGCGTGTCCGTCCGCGCTCCGGCCGAGGAGCCGGAACAGGCCGTTGTGGCCGAACGCGAGGTCGAGGACGCTGTTGTTCTCCGAGCCCCCGATGTAGGGCCGCGATCCCGCGGGCCACAGCTCGGCGGCCGCCACCCACCAGCCCGCGGCCGCGACGACGGCGGCGCCCGCGGCGACGAGCTGGCGGATCCGCCGCCACACCCCGGTGGGGGCGGCGACGAGGTAGGCGAGCGCGAGCGCGGGGAGCACCACGAACGCCTGGAGCATCTTCACCAGGAACGCGGCCCCGACCAGCGCGCCCGCGAACACGATCCACCGCGTCGAGGCCCGCTCGATCGCGCGCACCGTGGCGTACGCGGCGGCGACGAGCAGCAGGACCAGCAGGGCGTCCGGGTTGTTGTGGCGGAACATCAGCACGGTGACCGGGGTCAGCGCGAACACCCCGGCCGCGAGGAGCGCCGCCCAGGGGCCGGTGACCCGGCGCACCGCGGCGTGCAGCAGCGCCACCGCCCCGACGCCCATGAGCGCCTGCGGCACCAGCACGCTCCACGGGGACAGGCCGAAGATCCGGGCCGAGAGCGCCGTCACCCACAGCGCGGCGGGCGGCTTGTCGACCGTGACCGTGTTCCCGGCGTCGGTGGAGCCGAAGAAGAACGCGGTCCAGTTCTGGGTCATCGCCCGGACCGCGCCCGAGTAGTACGGGTTGCCCCAGCCCACGCCGGCGAGGTTCCACAGGTACAGCGCGGCGGTGCCGGCGAGCAGGACGGCCAGGGCGACCACCTCCGCGCGGCCGCGCCGGGGACGGGCGGGGGGCGGGGAGGGCAGCGGGTGGGCCGGGGCGAGGGTGGCGGTCATAGCGTGGTCTCCTGACGGGCGGGTGCGGCCTGGCGCGTGGCGGGGGAGCGGAAGATCCAGGAGCGGTAGGCGACGAACCGCAGCACCGTGGCGACCGCGTTGGCGACGATCAGCACCAGCAGCTCGACGCCCCGGCCCGCGTCGGGCAGCCACGTGTGCAGGGCGGCCAGCGCGCCGGTGGTCAGGCCGAGGCCGAGCGCGAACACGAGCAGGCCCTGCAGCTGGTGGGTGGCGGCGCCCGCGGTCCCGCGCACGCCGAACGTCAGGCGCCGGTTGGCCGCCGTGTTGCCGATCGCGGTGAGGACGAGCGCGAGCAGGTTGGCCGCGTACGCCCCGACCGGCCCGTGCAGCACGAGGTACAGCGCCGAGTAGGCGAGGGTGCTCAGCACGCCGATCGCCGCGAACCGCACCAGCTGGACGGGCAGGCCGGTGGGCACGCCGGGCACCGCGCCCGGCGGGGCGTCGCGACCGAGCCGCGCGCGCAGCTGCGACAGCGGCAGCCGACCGGTGGCGAGCGCCCGCCCCAGCCGGACGATGCCCTTGAGGTCGGCGACGGCGGTGGCGACGATGTCGACCCGGCTGTCGGGGTCGTCGACCCAGTCGACGGGCACCTCGTGGATGCGCAGCCCGCTCCGCTCGGCGAGCACGAGCAGCTCGGTGTCGAAGAACCAGCCCGTGTCCTCGACCAGCGGCAGCAGCCGGTCGGCGATGTCGGCGCGGATCGCCTTGAACCCGCACTGCGCGTCGGAGAACCCGGCGCCGAGCGCACCGCGCAGCAGCAGGTTGTAGGAGCGGGAGATGAGCTCCCGGCGCGCCCCGCGGACGACCCGCGAGCCACGCGCGAGCCGGGTGCCGATCGCGAGGTCGGAGTGCCCCGAGATCAGGGGGGCCACCAGCGGGAGCAGGGCGGCCAGGTCGGTGGACAGGTCGACGTCGCAGTAGGCCAGCACCTGCGCGTCGGAGGCCGACCACGCCTCCCGCAGGGCGCGCCCGCGGCCCTTCTCGGCGAGCCGCAGCGCGACGACGTCCGGTAGCTCGGCGGCGAGCCGGGCGGCGATCCGCGGCGTCGCGTCGGTGCTCGCGTTGTCGGCGATCGTGATGCGGAACGGGTAGGGGAACTGCCCGGAGAGGTGCTCGTGCAGCCGGCGGACCGACGGTTCGAGGTCGGTTTCCTCGTTGAAGACGGGCACGACGACGTCGAGCACGGTGCGCTCCGCCCGAACGGGCGGCGGCGGAGGTCGCAGTGCGCTTCCGACGATCATGCGCCCAGCCTCGGGCCGCATGCTGTCCGCCGGGTGTGCCGCGGATGTGAGCGGGATGTGGAGCCACCGGCGCGCGAACCCCGCCGTCACGTCCGGAGCCGATGCGCGGCCTCGGCCGGCTGGTTCGGCGAGCCACGGGTACTCCCGCTCGGCGTGCTCCCGGCGGCGGGGGGAGGCAGGTGACCTCCTGCGGGTGCGGCGAGGTCGTGGCGCGCGACGCGGAGCCCGCAGCCGGTGGTGCGACGGCCGGCCGGGCGCGCGGGGCCGGCGCCGACGGCGCCAGGTCGCGGACCGCGGGGTCCGCGTCGGTGACCGGGCGGCGCTAGCGGGCGCGCCAGTACCCGGTGGCGTAGACCCGCTTGCGGTCGAAGCCGCGCTCGTCGAGCAGGTGCTTGCGCAGGTGGCGCACGCAGCCCGACTCGCCGGAGAGCCACGCCTGCCCGCTGCCGGGCGGGAACTCGGCGGCCCGCACCGCGGCGGCGAGCGGCTCGCCCGGCGCGGCGTCGCCGCGGTGCAGCCACC
>NZ_DATGOP010000103.1:0-36535 GCF_035305885.1 Pseudonocardia sp. | reverse complement strand
GCGAGCGCGCCCCCGAAGAACTGGAACGACAGCGCGAGCGATGCGGCGCCCGCGCGGTTGCCGGAGGCGCTCGTGGCGGCCACCGCGTTGACGGTCGTGCGCAGGCCGGTCACCGCGATCCCGACGGCGGCGATGCCCACCGCGAGCAGGGCGAGGGACGGGCCGAGCGCGGCGAGCAGCAGCCCGGCCGCGAGCAGCAGGTTCATCGTGATGCCGGTGTGCCGCGGGCCCAGCGCGTCGAGCCTGCGGCCGAGCAGCGGCGCGGCGAGCAGCCCCGCCACGCCGAACGCGGCCGCGAGCAGCCCGCGCTGCCACGGGCCGAGCCCGAACTCCTCCTCGGCGCGCAGGATCGACAGCACGGTGAGCCCGACGGCGCCGAGGTAGCAGAGCAGCGACAGCGCGCACGCGGTCGCGAGGTCGCGGTTGGCGAGCTCCCGCAGCGACGGGGGCCGGGCCGGGTGGGCGCGCCCGTCGGCGGCCGGGGCGGTCATCGTCGGCGGGAACAGCGCCAGCGCGAGGCCGACCGCGGCGGGGAAGGCGAACGCGAGCCGCCAGTCGACCGCCGCCGCCGGCCCGCTCACCAGCGGGCTCGACGCCTGCCCCGCGGCCTGCATGCCCGCGAAGAGACCGAGGGCGCGGCCGAGCCGGGCCCGCGGGACGAGGTCGGTGATCGCGGCGACGAGCAGGGGGGTGGTGAAGGCGTTGGTGGCGCCTTGGGCCGCCCTGGCGGCGAGGAAGGCGCCCATGCTCGGTGCCAGCACGCACGCCGCGCAGGCCAGCACGAACAGGAGCAGCGAGACCCGCATCGTCCGCGCCCGGCCCCAGCGCTCGGCGAGGGTGCCCGAGACGAGCATGAGCGCGGCGAACGGGAGCATGTAGGCGGTCACGGCGCCCGCGGCGAGCTCCGGCGTGGAACGCAGCCCGTGGGCGACCTCGTGCACCATCGGCGTGACCATGGTGCTGGCGTAGGGGCCGAGGAACCCCCCGACGTAGAGCGGCCACGCCCGGACCACCGGGCGTGGCCGCACGAGCGCCGCAGCGGCGTCAGACATCCACCAGGTTCTTCACGAGCTTGTCGTAGGTGTTGGTCTCCTCGATCAGGCCCCACGAGACCATCCAGTCGTAGGTGCGCTGGAACTGGTCCTGCGGGTACGGCGCCGGGTCGACGTAGCGCAGCCGGCCCAGCGGGATCTCGTCGGGCGAGACCGAACCCAGCTCCGGCGGGATCTCGTTGGTGAGGTGGTGCAGGTAGGGCCGCGGGTTCTCGTTGATCTTGCGGACGGCCTTGACGACGGCGCGGTTGATCCGGGCGTAGGTGTCCTCGTCGACCTCGGGGCTCGCGATCTCGGCGCCCACGTAGAACGCCTCGGCCAGCACCTTGTACCCCTGCTTCTCGGCAAGGGTGATCCACGGCTCCATCAGGGCCGCGGCCTCGACGGTTCCGTCGCGCAGGGCCTCGAAGCGGGCCTGCGGCCCCCCGTAGTGCACGACCTTGATCTCCTCGCGCGGCAGGAACCCCTCCAGGGTCTGCAGGGCGACGTAGTGCGAGCCGTGGTGGAAGTTGACCGCGACGGGCTTGCCAGCGAGGTCCTGCGGGTGCGTGGCCGGGTGGTCGGGGCGGACCATGATCGCCTGGCTGTTGACGGCCGCCCGCTTGCTCACGATGCGCCCGCCGACGGTGGTGTCCTGCGAGCGGCGGACCTGGCCCCACTCGCAGGCCCGGTACAGCGAGGCCTCACCGGACTCGAAGTGCGACTTCGTGGAACCGAACGAGCTCAACAGCTCGTGGTCCTCCAGCGGCGAGATGCCGGCCCTGGCGTACTCCTTCGTCACGAACTCGACGTCGACGCCCTCCTCGTCGAAGTAGCCCTCGTCCTTCGCGACGAGCTGGGGGAGGGAGAAGACCAGGGAGAGCAGCTCCATGGTCACCTTGGGACGGGTCATGGCGGTTCCTTTCGTACTGCCGGGCACTACAGGGCGGCGACGATGCGCGAGTGCAGGTCGAACAGGTTCGGGTCCTCGGGGGAGCGGGGGCGCTCGGCCTCGACGCGGTAGGACGCGGCGATCCGCGCGGGGCGGCCGGCGAGCACGATCACGCGGTCGGCGAGGAGCGCGGCCTCGAGCGGGTTGTGGGTGACGAGCAGCCCGGTGCGCTGGCGCTGCATCCACAGCTCCTGCAGCAGCAGGCGCAGCTTGCGCGCGGTGAGCTCGTCGAGGGCGGAGAACGGCTCGTCGAGCAGCACGAGGTCGGGTTCGACGGCGAAGGCCCGCGCCACGGCCACCCGCTGCCGCTGCCCGCCGGAGAGCACGGTGGGGTAGGAGCCGGCGTAGTCGGTGAGCCCGACGGCGGCGAGCGCGTCGTCGGCGGCCGCCGGGTCGAGCCCCGCGGCCTCCAGGGCGAGCGTCACGTTCTGCCGGACCGGCAGCCAGTCCAACAGCCGCGGCTGCTGGAACACCACGCCCAACCGCGGGCTGCCGACGTCGACGGTGCCCGCATCGGGCTGCACGAGCCCGGCGACGATGTGCAGCAGGGTGGTCTTGCCGGTGCCGGACGCGCCGACCACCGCCACCAGCTCGCCGGGTTCGACGGCGAGCGAGAAGTCGGCGAGGACCCGCTGCCGGGCGCCGCTGCGGGCGTCGACGAACGTCTTGCCGACACCGTCGAGCAGGACCCGGGTGGCGGCCGGCGCGCTCACACCGACACCGCCTTGCGCCAGCGGCCCGCCCGGCGCTCGAGGCCCTGCAGGACCCCGTACTCGAGGACGGCCATCACGATCGCGAAGAGCAGCGTCCAGGCCAGCACCGCCGCCACGTTCTGCGCGGCGAAGGCGTTGTTGAGCTGGTAGCCGACGCCGGAGGACATGCCGAACACCTCGACGAGCACGATCACCTTCCAGCCCAGCGAGAGCCCGAGCCGCGCGCCCGCGAACAGCGACGGGGCGAGCGCGGGCAGCCAGAGCCGCCGCAGCCGGGTGGCCCGGGAGAAGTGGTAGACGTGGGCCATCTCCAGCAGGTCCGGGTCGACCGAGCGGGTGCCCTGGTAGATCGTGAGCATCAGCGCGGGCGCGGAGGACAGCGCGACGGCGGCGACCGGGTTGATCAGCTCGATCCCGAACCAGATCACGCAGAGCAGCGCCCACACCAGCCCGGGGATGGTCAACCCGAGCAGCACCGCGGGCTCGAAGAACCGCCGCGCGAGTTCGCTGCGCCCCATCGCGATGCCGACCGCGACCGCGACGACGAAGGCGAGCGCGAAGCCCAGCCCCACCCGGAGCACGGTGATGCCGAGCTGCTCGGCGAACGACCCGTCCACCACGATCTCGACCAGCTCGGCCGCGATCCGCGGCACGCCGGGGACGAGGACGCTGTCCAGCAGCGCGGACATGACCTGCCACGCCGCGCACAGCAGGACGAGGAACGCCAGGGCGGGCAGGCCGCCGCGCAGCCGCCGCCGCGGCCGCGGCGCGGTGGACGCCGGGGCCGGTGCGGCCGGGGCGGGGCGGACGTCGGTGGCGGTCATGCCGCGGCGCCCAGGTCGACCCACGGCGCCTGCGCGGGCGCGGCCGTGACCAGGCCGACCTGCTGGGCGACCTCGATCTGGTGGCGCAGGCCCGCGAAGACCCCTTCGCCCCATTCCAGCGGGTAGATGTCGCGCAAGCGGGTCGGCAGCAGCTCGATCGCGGCCTTCTCCTCGGCCGGGATGCCGTAGGCCTCGTGCAGCTCGGCGAGGACGGCCGGGCGGTCGTGGATGATCCGGTGCGCCTCCATCCGGAGCCGGGCGATCGCGGCGGCGGTCTCCCGGTTGGCGTCCACCCACTCGCGGGTCGCGCCCTGGCCGTTGAGGAACAGCGTGTTCGGATCCTCGCCGGTGCCCTCGGCCCACAGCTCGCCCACGGTCGCGATCTGCCGGGCCCCCTTGCCGACGAGCCGGGTGGCGTTGGGCTCGATGGTCACGATGGCGTCGACGTCGCCGCGGTCGAACAGGGCGAGCCCGGCCAGCACCGCGCCCGGGAAGAGCTGGTGGTCGGCGGTGAAATCGCTGCCGTTCACGGCGAGCGCGAGCTGGGTGGAGCGGAACGCGTCGCTGTTGTTCGGCGGGGTGGCGATCTTCTTGCCGCGCAGGTCGGCGACGGTGCGGTGGGGGCTGTTCTCGGGCACGAGCCAACGCACGTGGTTGTTCAGGCTGACCGAGAACAGCACCAGGTCGGCCCCGGCCTCGGCGGCGACGGCCGCGCCGAGCGGGCCCATGCTGGCCACGTCGAGCGCGCCGGACAGCAGTTTGTTCTGCACGTCGCCGGGCCCGGTGCCGGCCACGTAGGTGAGGTCGAGGTCGCCGACGAGGCCGTGCTGCTCGCTGATCGGCCGGATCACGGCGCCCGCCGTGCCGGCCTGGGTGTCCTCGACGCGGGCGGCGAGCGACGACCCCGCGGCGTCGGGGCCGGAGCCGCCGCAGGCCGCGAGCAGGGACGATCCGGCCAGACCGGCGGCGCCGAGGAGGCCTGCGCGAAGCACAGCCCGGCGGTCGAGCAACAGGGGACGAGCGGGCATCGGGGGTCACTCCTGGACGAGGGCGTGCGGGGGCGGGCCGGCGCGGGGCGGCCGGTCTCGCAGGAATGGACGGGTGTGGGGTTGGGGGCGGGCTAACGGCCCGGACAGGTTCCGCCGTTGATCCGGCAGTGGTCCACGTGGCGGCGCCTGGTCAGGTTCATCGCAGCGCTCGCAGGGTCTCGTAGCCGGTGCGGCCGTCGGTGAGCCGCCACGAGCGCATCCAGGCGTAGGTCTCGGTGAAGCGGCGCTCGGTGAACGGCGCGATGTGGGTGTAGCGGTAGTAGTCCGGGCGCAGGTCGGCCGGGTCGAGGCGACCGTCCACCTCGGCCGCGATCGTCGCGGCCCAGCGACCGCGGTCGGCGTTGATCAGGTCGACGGCCTTGTCCACGGCCGTGCGGTAGGCCTCCTGCTGCTCCCCGGTCAGGTGCGGGGCGACGACCTGGGAGCCGCGGTAGGCGTAGGTCCCGAGCACGTGGGCGCCGTGGGTGAGCGCGAGGCTCAGGTACGGCTCCATCAGCATCGTCGCGCGGGACTCGCCGGCCAGCAGCAGGTCGAGGCGGGTCGCCGGCGGACCGGCGTGCTCCAGGCGGATCCGCTCGCGCGGCACCGTGCCCTCGAGCAGGTGCAGCGCGGTGTAGTGCGAACCGGTGTACTCGTTGATCGACACCGGGACGTCGGCGAGGTCGTGCGGCTCGTTGAGGTCGTCGTCGAGGCTGACCAGCGCCTGCGAGACGACGGCCGCGCGCAGGTGGCCGATCCGGCCGCCGCGGGTGTCGCGCTCGAGGCGGTCGATACCGCCCCACTCGCACACGTTGTAGACGTCGGCGCGCGCGGTGGCGAACAGCGTCTCCTTGTGCCGCGCCGCCGGGTTGCGCCGCGAGTCGGCGGAGCGGTCGCCGTCGTCGGCGAACCGGACGCGCAGCCCGACCGCCTCGAACAGCCCTTCCTGGATCGCGACGATCTCGGGCAGGTCGAAGACGACGTGGTTCGGGGAGACGACGATCTCGCCGGCACGGTCCGTGCTCACCAGCGCTGCGCCTCCTCTCCCGCTCGGGTGCGCCGAGAGTAGGCACGCCGCGATCCGCCGGTCAACGGTTCTTTTGCAGGATGCGAGATCAATTCGCGCATCGTGAAATGTCCGGTCAGGCGCGGCGGGAATGTCCGGTCAGAAGTCGCCGAACGCGATCGAGATCGGCAGCCCTTCCAGCGCGCCCGCGGCCGCCCGTACCACCGAGCCCAGCTCGTCGAACCGCTCCTCGGGGATCCGGCTGGCGGGGCCCTGGATCTCCACGGCCATCCGGACGTGCTCGCTCGCCCCGACCACGGGCGCAGCGATGGCGCGCAGCGCCGGGTCGTGCGGGTCGTCGAGCACCGCGTACCCGCGGAACTGGGTGGCCAGCAGGTCGACCTCGTTCGCCCACGATTCGGGACCGTCGCGCCCCGCGCGGGTGAGCACCTCCGCCGCCTGCCCCACCGGGTCTGTGCCGAAGGCCACGATCGCGCAGCCGAGCGCCGACTCCAGCAGCGGCACCCGCGCGCCGGGGCGGCCGGTGTAGCGCAGCGGTCGGGTCGAGGGCACCGACAGCAGCACCAGCACCTCGTCTCCGCGGCGCATGCCGATGCTCGCCGTCTCGCCCGTGCGGTCGGCGAGCTCCTTGAGCACGTCCGCGGCCTCGGGGACGCCCGACGACCCCAGCGCCTTGCGGGCGAGCCGCAGCAGCAGCGGGCCGGGGAGGAACCGTTCGCTGCCCTGGTCGCGGCACAGCAGGTTGCCCGAGACCAGCGTGTGCGCCAGCCGGTGCACGGTGCTCACCGTGAGCCCGGTGGCCTTGGCGATCTCGGTCGTGGTGAGGCCGTGCGGGCTGTCGACGACCACGCCGAGCACCGAGGCGGCGCGGGCCACCGATTGGATCTCCGTACCGCGCGGCCCGGCCGCGCCCGGCCCCCGCTCGCGGGCGGCCGTCACGGGCACCCCCGGCGCGCGAGGCGTCTGACACGGGCCATCCGGTCACGGTAACCGCTGCTGCCTGCCGCCCGGCACGCCGCGGTCAGTGCAGCGACAGCTTCAACACGATGATCACGACGCCGAGCGCCGCACTGAGGGACGCCCACGCGAGCGCCACGAGCGGGGACGCGCCCGCCCGTCGGGCGGCCAGGTGGCCGAGGCCGCCGAGCAGCACCGTGGCCACGACGAGCGCGGCGAGCACCCCGGCCCGCAGGTTGCCCGTGACGAGGTCGACCGCGACCAGCACGACGAGCGGGGTGTAGGCCGACTCCACCATGGGCCAGCCGTGCCGCAGCACCGTCGTGACGACGTGCAGCCGCGGCCGCCCGCCGACGGCCACGCCCAGCACGCGCGCGTACCGCTCGGCCACCCAGTAGACGAACACGGTGACCAGGACGGTCACCACCACCTCGCCCAACGTGCCGTGGACGCTGGCGGCGGCCATGGCGGCCGCGCCGACCACGGTCCCGTGGATCGCGTGGGCGAGCTCGCGGTCGTCGGCCCAGCCCGGGTGCTCGCCGCGCAGCAGGCGGGTGAGGGTGCTGCCGCCCCGGCGCCCGCGGGGTTCCGGAGCGGTCACGGCGTACGCCCGGTCGATGGCATGGGTGCACCCTTCCGACTGGTCGCCGGTGCGGCACCCTCCGTGGTGGTGAGGTGGTCGAGTTCCGCGCCGGACCGGCCCCGCTGGCCCTCACTCCCGGATGGGTTCGGCCCACACGACGGTCAGGCCCAGGAACCGGAACCGGGCGATGATGCCGTGCAGGTGGGACTCGTCGATCACCTCGCCCCGCAGGACGAGCCCCGCCGGGACCTCCTCGACGGACAGGTCGGCGAACGCGTCGCGCTCCTGTTCCGGGAGGCACCCGTCGACCCGGAACTCGTACATCTTCGGGGTCATGACGCCTCCGTTCGGACGCTCCGGCCCGGGATGTTCGCGCGGGGCGGGGGTGGGCGCATCGCCCGCACGGGATGACGCCTCCTCCCGCCAGGAGGAGGCGGTGTCATCCGGGCGCCGGTCACCCTCTGCGCGGTGGTCGGCGGTCGCCCGACGGGCGGCCGGGAGCGGGGCGCCGGCCCGGAGGGGAATCGATGGTCAGCATCGCTGCGGGCAGGACGACGCCTCCTGCGCTGCCGCGGGACCTCGTCGGGCGTCCCGCGCTGCGCCGCGCGCTCGACGAGGGGGCGGGCAAGGCGCTCACGGTGGTGTGCGCGCCGCCCGGGTTCGGCAAGTCGCTCCTGCTCGCGGACTGGTTGCGGCGCAGCCCCGAGGTCCCGGCGGCGTGGGTGTCGCTCGACGAGGAGGACGACGACCCGCGGCTGCTGTGGAGCGCGGTGCTCGCGGCGCTGCGCGGCTGCGGCGGCGTGCCCGCGTCGAACCGGGTGCACCGGCTCGTGGTGTCGCGGACGACGGTCGAGCGGGACTTCCTCGACGACCTGCTCGCCGCGCTGGCGGCGCTTCCGCACCCGCTGCGCCTCGTCCTCGACGACGTCCACGCGCTGCGGGCGGCCCCCGTCCTGGAGCAGCTGCGGATGCTGGTGCTGGGCCACCCGACCGGGCTGCACCTGGTCGTCGCGAGCCGGCTGGACCCGCCGCTGCCGCTGTCGCGGTTGCGCCTCGACGACGAGCTGTGCGAGCTGCGCGCCGAGCAGTTGCGGTTCACGGCGGAGGAGACGACCGCGCTGTTCGACAGGGGCGGCGTGCGCCTCGACCCCGAGCACCGCGACGTCCTGCACCGGCGCACCGGTGGATGGGTGGCCGGCCTGCGCCTGGCGCAGCGGGCCCTCCGGGACCACCCCGACCCCGGCCGCTTCGTCGCCGAGTTCTCCGGTGACGTGCGCAGCGTCTCGGACTACCTGGTGGGGGAGGCGCTGGCCGGGATCAGCGACGTGCAGCGCGACGTGCTGCTGCGCGTGAGCGTCGCCGACCCGGTCCCGGCGGCGTTGGCCGTCGAGCTGTGCGGCCGGGAGGACGCCGCTGACGTCCTCGACGCGCTGTGCCACGACCCCGGCCTGGTCACCGCGTCCGGGCCGGACCGCTCCGACTACCGCATCCAGGCGCTGTTGCGCTCGCACCTCCTCGCGGACCTGCGGCGGGCTGGCGACGGGGTGGTCGCGGCCGGCCACCGGCGGGCCGCGAGCTGGTGGGACCGGCAGGGCGACCCCGCGCCCGCGCTCCGGCACGCCCGCCAGGCGGGCGACCCGGCGCTGGTCGTCGACCTGCTGGGCCGGTGGGCAGCGACGCTCGTGGCCCGCGGGGAGGGTGCCGCGTTGCGGGTGGCGATGGACGGCCTCGGCGACGGTCCGCGCGCCGCCTGCTGGCGGTCCGCACTCGCCGCGTGCCTCGACCTCGAGCGCGGCAACCGCGCGGGCGTCGCGGACGGGGTGCGGGCGGCGCGCGCCTCCGCGCCGGCCCCGGATCCCGGCCTCGCCGCGCTGCTCACCGCGGTCGAGCGGCTCGCCGGGATCGGGTGCGGCCCGCCGGGCGCCGCGGCCGAACCCCACGACGAGGCGCTGCGCGCGCTGGTCCGCGCGGGCCGCGGGGTGGCCCGGCTCGCCGGCGGTGTGCCCGCGGACGCGCGGGCGGACCTGCAGGCCGCGCTCGCCGACGCCCAGCGTCTCCGGTTCCCCCTGCTCGAGGTGCAGAGCCGGTGCCTCCTCGCCGTGGTCGGCTGGGTGGAGGGGGACGTGCGGGCGGCGGAGGAGTCGGCCGCTGCGGCGACGGCCGCGGCGCGCGACGGCGGTTGGGACGGCTCCGGCTGGGCGGCGTGCGCCCACGCGGTCACCGCGCTGGCGGCGCTGGAGCGCGGCTGCCCCGACGCCGCGCTGGAGGCCGCCGACGCGGGGCTGGGCGTCGGCGTCGACCTCGACCCGGTGGTCCGCTTCGCGTTGCACGCCGCGCGCGGCGGCGCGCGGTTCGACCGGGGCGAGAAGGCCGCGGGCATGCTCGAGCTGCAGCAGGCGCTCGCCGACGTCGCCGAGCAGGTCCTGCCTCCGGCCCTCGCCGCCGAGTCGGCGCTGATCGAGCACCGGATCGCCCTGCGGCTCGGCTACGCCACGGCCGCGGCGGGCGCGGCGAGCTGGCTCGCCACCCGGCCGGGGACGAGGGCCGAGGGCCTGCTCATCCGGGCATGGGGCGAGTCGGCCGCCGGGGCGTTCCGCGCCGCGCGTTCGACCGTCGGCCCGCTGCTGCGCCGATCGACGCGCCCGGCGTGGCCCGCCACCGTGGTGGAGGCGTGGCTCGTCGTCGCCGGGGCCGCGCTCGAGGACGGCGACCGCGTCGGGGCGCGCCGGGCGCTGCGGGTCGCGCTGGACGAGGCCCGCGCCCTCGACGTGGTCCGCCCGTTCGTGCTCGCCTCACCCGGGCTGCGCGCCCTGCTCGTCGACGGCCTGGTCGTCGACGACGACCGCGGTCGGTTCACCGCGCGCGTGCTGGCCGCGATGCAGCGGCCCGCACCCGCACCCGTCGCGCTCACCGCCCGCGAGCGCGACGTGCTGGCCCGGCTGCCGTCGCTGCTCAACCTGGACGAGATCGCCGACGACCTCACCATCTCGGTCAACACGGTGAAAAGCCACATCCGGTCGATCTACGACAAGCTCGGGGCGGGCACCCGGCGCACCGCGGTGCTCGCTGCGCACGAGCGCGGGCTACTGCGGGTGGACCCGGTCGAACGGCCCATGTCCGCGGAGCGGAGCGCCGGATAGCATCGCCGGCTTCACTCGGGCGAGGGGAGCCGGATGAACTCGATGATCTCCACGCCGAGTGCGTCGAA
This sequence comes from Pseudonocardia sp., assembly GCF_035305885.1. Classification (GTDB taxonomy): domain Bacteria; phylum Actinomycetota; class Actinomycetes; order Mycobacteriales; family Pseudonocardiaceae; genus Pseudonocardia. Next base: position 26,212 of record NZ_DATGOP010000103.1, on the reverse strand, counting down.
GCGCGCGAGCAACCCGTGCAGCGCGGCCTGGTCGGACACGACGCCGCGCAGCTCCGTCTCGGTGATCGCGCGCGCCTGGCGCAGCGGTTCGAGGGCCGCGACGACCTCCGGGCTCAGCCGCCCCTGCACCCGGAACGCGCATTCGAAGCTCACCCGTGCCTCCTCGACCCGAACCGCCGGGACCCGACCCGCGAGGACCAGATGGTGGCGGACACCGGGGTGAGGCGGGCACGTCCGCCGAGGATGAGGAACGGCCTCGACGAACCGGGCGGCGGATCGGGCGCCGCGGGGAGCTCGGTGCCGGTGGCCCACCACGTCGTGCCGCGGCCGCGCCTGTTCGCGCTGCTCGAGGCGGGGGCGCGCGGCCCGGCGATGCTGGTCGCGGCGACCGCGGGCTGGGGCAAGTCGGTGCTTCTGACCTCGTGGATCGCGGCCGGCGCCGGAGGCCGGGCACCGGTGTGGCTGCGGCTCGCGCGCGACGACGACGCCGCAGGGTTCTGGGCCGCCGTCGCCCGCGCGCTCACCCCGGTGCTCGGCCCGGAGGGCGGGGCCGTCCTGCGCCCGCTCGCCACGGGCGGGCACCCCGTCGAGGACCCGCCGGGGATGGTCTCGTGCGCCCTGCGGCGCGCCGCCACGCCGGTCCTGCTCGTGCTCGACGACCTGCACGTGGTGACCTCGCCGGAGGTGCACGCCGGGCTGGTCGGGCTCGTCGAGCGGTCGCCGCCGCAGCTGTCGCTGGTCGTCCTGACCCGGCGGGACCCGCCGTGGCCGCTCTCGCGGCTGCGCCTCGCCGGCCTGCTCGCCGAGGTGCGCGCGCAGGACCTCGCGTTCGGCCTCGACGAGGCCGCGAAGCTGTTCCGGATGCTCTCGGCGGACCTCGACGACTCCCAGGTGCGCCGGTTGGTCGAGCGCACCGAGGGCTGGCCGGCGGGGCTGCGCCTGGTCGCGCTGCACCTGCGCGGTCAGCCGGACGTCGAGGCGGCGGTCGCGGAGTTCTCCGGGGACGACCACAGCGTGGCGGGCTACCTGGTGAGCGAGGTGCTCGACCAGCAGCCGCCCGACCTGGTGCGCTTCCTGGAGGAGATCAGCGCGGTCGACCTCGTCTGCGCCGACCTCGCCGACGCGCTGACCGGTCGCTGCGACAGCGAGGCGCTCCTCGCCGGGCTCGCCGCGGACCACCTGTTCGTGCAGGCCGTCGACCGGCCCGGGCGCTGGTACCACCTGCACCGGCTCATCGCCGACATCCTGCGGGCCCGGCCGCTGCCGCGGAGCCGCCGCCGGGACCTGCGGCGGCGCGCCGCCGAGTGGTACCAGCGCAACGACATGCCGATCGACGCCCTCCGGGCCGCCGTCGAGGGGGAGCTGTGGCCGCTCGCCGCGGCCCTGGTCGGGCGGCACCTCGTGGCGCTCGCTCTCTCCGGGCGGGCGCGGGAGCTGGAGCGGGAGCTGTCGCGGGTGCCGCGCGCCGCGCTCGCCGCCCACCCGGAGCTGGCCTGCGGGCTCGCCGCGGCCCGCATCGTGCACGGCACCACCGCCGAGCTCGCCGACCACCTCGCGAGCGGCCGCGCCCGCCTCCGCGGGCTCTCCCCCCGCCGGGCGGCGCGCGCCCGCGTCCTGCTCGACCTGACCGCCGGTGCCGCGGCCCGCGTCGAGGGCGACTGGGACGAGGCCGTCGCCCTGTACCGGTCGGTCCCGCTCGACCCCGTCGCGCTGGCCGACCTCGACATCACGGGCGTCGAGATCGTCCCGGTGCTGGTGGAGAACCACCTCGGCATGGCCGCGCTGCTGGCGGAGGACCTGCAGGCCGCCGAGCGCGACCTCGGTGCGGCCGCTGTCGCGCCGATCGAGCCCCGGCCGCTCCCGCGGCTGAACGCGGCGGGCTACCTCAGCCTCGTCCGGTGCCGGCGGGGGGAGCTGGGGCCGGCCCAGAGCAGTGCGCTGGACGTCGTCCGGATGGCGACCGAGGCGGGTCTCGACCGCGCCCCGCAGGTCGTGGGCGCCTACCTGACCATGGCGCACGTCGCGCTGGACCGAGTCCACCCCGAGGAGGCCGACGACTGGCTCGGCCGCACGGCCGCCGTCGAGGCCGTGGCCCCGGAGCCGCACGTCCGGGCGGAGGCTGCGCTCCTGCTGGCAGCCCGCCGGGAGTCGGTGGGGGACCGGGAACAGGCGCTGTCCGGCCTCCGCGCGACCGCGGCGGAGGTCGACGTCGGCCGGCTGCCCCGCGCGGTCGGGGAACGCTGGTCGGTGACCGAGGCGGGCCTGCTCGCGGGCCTGGGGGACGCGGAGCACGCCCGCGCGATCCTCGACGGGATCGGCCCGGCGCGCACCACCGCCGCGGCGCTCGCCACCGCCCGCCTGCACCTGCGGCTCGGTGACGTGGCGGCGGCTGCTGCCGCCCGGGCCGCGGCGCAGCCCGAGCAGCACCCGCGTGGCGTGGTCGACGCCGCGCTGCTCGAGGTGGCGCTCGCCGCCGCCTCCGGTGACGGGTCCGCCGCCGTGGAGCGGCTCGAGGACGCGCTCGCCGCGGCCGCTCCGTGGTACCTGCGCCGGCCCTTCCTGACCGAGGTGATCGACCTGAGGCCGCTGCTGGAGCGGCGGTTGGAGCACGGGACGATCGTGCCGGCGTTCGCCGTCGACGTCCTCGCGCAGCTGTCCGGGACGCCGGTTCCCGTGGCCGACCCGTCGGCGGTCGTCGAGCCGCTGACCGAGCGGGAGCGGACCGTCCTGCGCTACCTCGCGAGCACGCTGTCGAACGCCGAGATCGCCTCGGAGCTCTACGTCTCGGTCAACACCGTGAAGACCCACCAGCGGGCCCTGTACCGCAAGCTCGGAGTGACCGGCCGCCGCGAGGCCGTCGGCCGGGCCCGGTCGCTGGACCTGCTGTGAGCCGTTCGCACCGCGCTGAGCCGTTCGCGCCGTGCCGAGCAGGCCGAACTCATCCCAGCAGGGCGACGCCGCCTCACCCGGACCGGACGAGGCTTCCAGCTCCAGAAGGGAACTCGCGATGCGGATCTCGGGCAGCAAGATCACGGCGCCGGGCCCGCCGCCCGGCCACGTCCCGCGCCCCGGCCTGCTGGAGCGGCTGGGCCGGGCCGGAGCGGAACAGCTCGTCGTCGTGATCGCGCCGCCCGGATACGGCAAGACCGCGCTCCTCGCCGAGTGGGCGCGCCGCCCGGGCGGCCCCGCGACGGCGTGGGTCACCGCCGACGCGGGCGACGACGCGCCGCGCCTGCGGGCCGCGGTGCTCGCTGCGCTGCGGGCGGTTCCCGGCCTTCCGGCCGGCAGCCCCCTGCGCGAGGTCGGATCCGCCGGTGGCGATCGGGTCACCCGGGACGTGATCGACGAGCTGGTCGCCGCGTTCGACGCCGCCCAGCCGCCCGTCCGGGTCGTCGTCGACGACGTCCACGAGCTGAGCGACACCGAGGCGCTGCGTGACCTCACCAGGCTCGTCCGGGGCCACCCGGCGGGACTGCGCCTCGTGCTGTCCGGCCGGTTCGACCCCCCGCTGCCGCTGCCGCGGATGCGGCTGGAGGGGCGCCTGCACGAGCTGCGCGCCCAGGACCTGCGCTTCGACGTCGACGAGACGGCCGCGGTGCTGCGGGCGTCCGGGGTCGACCTCGCCGGGGACCAGGTGGCGCTGCTGCACTCCCGGACCGGCGGGTGGGCGGCCGCCGTCCGGCTCGCCGCGCTCGCCCTGCGCGGCCGGGCCGACCCGGCGGCCTTCGTCTCCGCCTTCTCCGGCAGCGAGGGCTCGGTCGCGGGGTACCTCACCGACGAGGTGATGACGGTGCTGCCGGAGGCCGACCGGCAGTTCCTCCGCGTCTGCTCGGTGTGCGAGCAGCTCCCGGCCGACCTCGCCGTCGCGCTGACCGGGCGCGCCGACGCCGCGCGCGGGCTCGACGACCTCGCCCGCGCCAGCGCGCTCATCGAGCGGGTGCCTCCGCGCGCCTACCGCATCCACACCCTGCTGCGCAGCTACCTCGTCGCGGAGCTGGCCCGGCGGTTCCCGGCGCTGCACCGGCGGGCCGACGCCGTGGCGGCCCGGTGGTGGCTGGCTGCCGACGAGCCCGAGCACGCCCTCGCCCACGCGGTGCGCACCGGCGACACCGGGCTGGTCGTCGAGCTCCTGCGCGAGGGCGGGGTCCGGCTCGTCGCGAGCGGACGGCTCGCGGCCGTGCGGCGCGCCATCGCGGCCTGCGGGCAACCCGGCCCGTCCGACGCGTCGACGTGGCTGGTCGCGGCCCTGGTGCACGACGCGGAGGGCGCGCACCTGGCCGCCGTCGACGCGCTGGAGAAGGCCCGGCGGGCCTGGCCGCGGGACGCCGACGCCGCGCTCGGTGTCGTGCGCTCGGGCGTCGAACGGCTCGTGTCGGAGCGCCGACCCGGGACCGCGACGCAGCCGCGGCCGCCCGCCGCGCTCGCGCCGGACCTGGAGGCGCTGCGCCTGCTCGGCGACGCCGTCGCGGACGCGCGGGTCGCCGGCACCGGCGATGCCGGTGAGGCGCTGCGAGCCCGGGTCGACCAGGTCACCGAGCTCGCGCGCGAGAGCGGGTTCGGCTACTTCGAGATGCGCGCGCTGGCCCTGCGGGCGGACCTCGGCCTGCTCCGGGGCGACTACGCGCAGATGACCGCCGCGGCCACCGCCGCCCTCGCCGCGGCCGAGGCGGCCCGCGACGCCGGACGGCCCGCGCCCCGGTCCGCGGGCCCCGTCGGCCTGCTCGCCTACGGCGAGCTGCTCGCGGGCGACCCCGCGTCCGCGGCGCGGCGCGCCGAGGAGCTGCTGTCCTCGGGCGTCGCTGCGCCGCCGCGGGACGAACTCGTCCTGCGGGTGGTGCTGCGCGCCGCCGCGGCCGACCTGGGCGAGCCCGTCGGGCGCCACGCCGGGAGGCGGCTCGCCGAGTCCGGTGACGTCGATCTCCCGGCGGGGCTGGCGGCCGCGCTCGCCCTGCTCGAGCAGCGGGCCGCGCTCACGGCAGGGCGGCCCCGGCTCGCCGCCGAGACGGCCGAGTGGCTGCAGCGGCGCGCCGGGAAGGCCGGCGAGCTGCTGCTGATGGACGCGTGGGCACACCTGGAGGCCGGCCGGGCGGGCGCCGCGCACACCGCGCTGGACCAGCTGGTCGACGGTTCCCTGCCCGCGCTCGTCGCGCACACCCCGGTGGAGGCGCACCTCGTCCGCACCGAGGCCGCGCTGCTGCGCGGCGCCGAGGACACGGGGCAGGCCGAGCTCACCACCGCGCTCGCCCTGGCCGCCGAGCTGGCGGTCGTTCGGCCGTTCCTGCAGGCCGGCGCGGAGACCAGGCGGCTGCTCGCCACCGCTGCACCGGCCGGGCCGCAGGCCCGCTTCGCCGCGGACGTCGCGGCCGCGCTGCTCGCGGCGGGCCGGGACGGCGATCACGCGGAGCTCAGCGAGCGCCAGCTGGCCGTGCTCGCCCTGCTCCCGTCGCTGCTGTCCGCGCGGGAGATCGCCGACGAGCTCACGGTGTCGGTCAACACCGTGAAGAGCCACATCCGCTCGATCTACGCCAAGCTCGGCGTCTCCACCCGGCGCGCCGCCATCCACCGCGCCCACGAGCTGCGCCTGCTCCCCTGAGCCCGTTCACCTCGTCGGGATGACGCGCCCACGACCGCGGCGGACGACGGTGGCCGGGGGGCGCGGCCCGCCGGGGAGCGCCGGGCTGGACCGGGAGGAGGAGCGCGGTGGCCGAGCGACGCTACGAGTTCCGGATCACCGGACGGCTCTCGGCGCGGGCGCGCAGCGCGTTCCCCGGGATGGAGGTCCGCGAGGTCCCCGCGGGGACGGTGATCACGGGCGAGGTCGCCGACGACGGCGGCGTCCAGGACGTGCTGGCGCTGATCCAGTCGCTCGGTCTCGAGGTGGTGTCGGTGCGCCGCACCCCCGAGCGGCGGGCCGCGGCCGAGGAGGCGCTCCCGCCGGGCACCTGACCCGGTCAGCCGGGTTCCCGCCGATCCGTTCCCCGGCCGCGGGTGAGCAGGTAGGCGAGCATCCCCAGGACCGGCAGCAGGACGAGGACCACCACCCAGCACGCCTTCGCCGCCCGACCGACGTCGGGTCGCGCGAGCAGGTCCTGCAGCGCCACGAACAGCAACAGGAACCACGCCGCGATGACGACGAAGACCACCCCGGTCCACAGCAGGCCCACCCAGGCGGGCTCGGCGGTCGCGGCCCGGGTCACGGGAGCCCCCCGCGCAGGCCGGCGTCGTCGCTCCAGTCGTAGACGACCGCGGTGCGCAGCACCACGTCCTGCACCGACCGGCGGCGCGCGCTGACGGCGGCCCACAGCAGGCCGAGCGGGAACAGCACGCAGAACACCGCGCGCAGGGTCGCCCGCGACCAGGCCAGCGGGGCGCCCCGCGCGGACAGCACGCGCAACCCCATGACCCCGGCCCCGACCGTGCGGCCGCTGGTGGCCCAGGCGACGGTCAGGTAGAGCGCGGCGAGCACCGCACCCACGCCGAGCGAGTGCGCCCAGGTCGGGGCGGGCCAGCTGAACGACACCGGCGACCAGGCGAACCGCAGGCCCGCCACGACGAGCAGCGCGACGCCCAACATCGCCAGGACGACGCCGAGGTCGATGACGGCGGCCGCGACGCGGGTGACGATGCCCGCGACCGGTCCCGCGCGCGACCGGTCGGCCACGGGCCTGTCCGAGGCTCCCACGGCCGCGCTCACGACGGCAGCGGTGCCGGCGGCGCCGGGGCCCGGGGCAGGTGGCGGCGCAGCAGCCGGTCGAAGATCCCGGCGACGACCTCGTCGGCCTGCATGGCCTCCCGCCGCACCGTGCGGACGGTGTCGGAGGTGAGGGTGCCGGTCGAGTGGCGGATGATCTCGGGCAGGTCGATCCCGTCGACCACCTCCCGCGCGATGCCGAGGACGTCCACCCGCGCGAGGACGGCGTCGAGGTCGACCCGGGCGACCACCCGGTCCGGGTCGATCCTCGCGGCGAGCGCGTCGAGGTCGAGGCGCGCGGCGATGCCGTCGAGGTCGATCCGCCGCACGATCGCGTCCAGGTCGACCCGGGCGACGGCGGCGTCGAGGTCCACCCGCCGCACGATCGCGTCGAGGTCCACCCGGGCGACGGCGGCGTCGAGGTCGATCCCCGCGGCGACGGCGTCGAGGTCGACGTGCCTGCGGACGAGCTCGGTGAGGTCGACGGCGTCGACGACGGCCGCGACGACGCCCCGGACGGCGAACCTCAGCAGCGCCGAGGCGAGCTCCTCGGCGGCGGCCCGGCCGGACCGAGCCCGCTCGGTGAGCGCGGACCGCACGTCCGGCGGCGTGAGCGCGAGGACCGCGCCCGCCATCGCCCCGGCCGCGGAGCCCGCGGCGGTGCGCACGGGCCGCGTGACCTGCCACGCCCACAGGGCCGCGCCCACCCCGACCTCGGTCGCGGCCCACCGATCGGCCTCCACCGGGCCGGTAGGCCCGCCGGTCACGGCGACGGCGCCGTGGACGCCGCATCCGGCGCCTGCCCCAGCGCCGTGCGCTTGAGCTGCTCGTACTCGGCGGGCGTGATGCTGCCCGAGTCGAGCAGCCGCTTGGCCTTCGCGATCTGGTCGGCCGGCCGGTCCCCGTCGCTCGCGATGCGCCGCACGTCCTGCTCGAACCGCGCCCGGCCGGCCGCGACCTCGTCGCTGCGCCGCTGCGCCATCGCCCCGCCCTGGGCGACGAGGTAGGCGAACACGCCGATGAACGGCAGCACGATCATGAACAGCAGCCAGGCGGTCTTGCCCCACCCGGAGATGTCGTCCCGGCGGAACACGTCGCCGAACACGATGAAGAGCAGCCAGAACCACAGCACGAACCCGAAGATCACCAACATCGTCCAGAAGAACTCGAGCAGGGGCATCGCGATCACCTCGATGCGGTCGGGAGCCGCGGATCGATCCGCGGGACCCGACCCTCCTCCGCGCGCCGCTGCCGGGCCTCACCCGCGAGGGAGGAACCCCGCGGGCGCTCAGACCGGGATCCCCCCGTCCCGCGGGTCGTGGGCCCCGTCGTCGCCGTGGCCCCGCAGCCTCCCGATGAGGAACAGCAGGCCCCAGAGCAGCAGCACCACGATCGTGGTGTCCGGCCCGACGGCCATCGCGGTGAGGCCCAGCAGCGGCACGAGTCCGGTGCCCCGGGTGACCGTCGTGAACCCGCCGTGGCAGCGGTCCCGGCCCGGCGGCTCCCGCCACCTGCGGAACGACTCGACCAGCGCTGGGTCGTCCGCGGCCAGGGCCGCCTCGATGCGGCGCAGCGCCTCGCCCCCTGCTCCGACCGGCATCGCGCACCTCCCCTCGGCGCATCGACGGTCTCCGAGCCTCGCCCCCGCCCCGTCGCGGCGTCGTCACCCCGCCGGGGTGACGAGGTCCGCAGGCGCGGGCCGCTCGCGGGCGGCCTTCCCGCCCAGTACGCGCAGCAGGGCCGCGACGGCCTCCCCGATCCCCGGCGGTGCGGCCGCGGCGGGGGAGACGCCCCGGGCGCGCGTCGGCGTGCGCACCCGCAGCGCCCCCGGGAGCGAGCGGAACACCAGGGGCGGTGGCAGGCGCAGCGCCTCTCCGTCGACGCCGACGTCGACGAGGGGGTCTGCGGAGTCGACGACGAACTCCGGCACGCTCCACGCCCGGTAGCCGCGGAAGTAGCGGATCCGGCCCGTCGCCTCGGCCGCGACGAGCGCGGGGACGTCCCGCGCCCGGTCCACGGTCACCGTGACCACGCCGAGCACGCCCTCGTCGATCCGCGGGCGCGTCCCGAAGCCGGTCATGTTCTCCAGCCGGTAGGCGTCGTTCGAGACGAGCACCATGTCGGCCGACGGCGCCGTCCGCCCGTCGGGGAGGGCGAACCGCAGGTCGAACCGCCGGCCCGCGGGCCCGAGCAGCTCGGGCAGCAGGTGGGCGGCCGTGGCGAGCTTCGCGTCCCGGTACGCCTCTGACTGCACCATCGTGGCGTACACGCCGAGCGAGGCGTTGTTGACGAAGATCCGGTCGCCGATCAGGGCGAGGTCCACCCGCCGTTCGACCGCCGCGCCGTACGCGTCGAGCGCGCCGGCGACGTCGTTGCGGTCGAGCCCCAGGTCGAGGGCGAAGTGGTTGCGGGTGCCCGCGGGCACACACACGAAGGCCACGTCGTGGCGGTGCGCGACGTCGGCGACCAGCGCCTGCGAGCCGTCGCCCCCGGCCATGCCGATGACGTCGGCGCCGCCCGCCACCGCGGCCTCCGCGAGCGCCCGCAGGTCGTCCCCCGGCCGCAGCCGGACGGGCCGGACGCCGCGGCGCAGCGCCTCGGCCGCGAGGTCGAAGCGGTCGACCTTGCCGCCACCGGAGCGGGGGTTCACGAGCAGCACGCCCGCGCGGGCCGGTGCGACCCGCCGGCCGGTCCGGTGCGGCCCGAACTCGTCGGCGAGCGCGTACCGGGCGGCCCCCACCGCCACGGCGACCAGGGCCACGACGAGCGCGATCCGGCCGACCGCCGCGGCGTCGAACCCGAGCACGGCGAGCACCAGGATCGCCACGGTCGCGACCAGCGACGCGCCTGCTGGCACCGCGGCGGCGATCCGGCGGGAACCGGTGTTCACCAGCGCGGTCCACGCCGCGGTGACGGCGAGCACCACGAGCGCGGCGACGAGCACCAGCAGGCCGAGGTTGCGGATCGCCGCGAGCGCCGCGGCGGTGACGGCGCCCGCGAGGGCGAGCAGCGCCACCCCCGCGGCGGCGCGCCGGGCCGGGGTCGGCGGCGGGCTCACGGCGCGCCCCGCGCCCCGGTCACGTCCGCCGCCGCGCCAGCGCGCCGACGACCACGCCCACGGCCAGCACGATGATCAGCACGAACCAAAGGGCCGCGGTGACGGTGAGCGTGAAGAACGCGATCTGCACCGGCTCGCGGTTCTGGAAGATGAAGATCAGGGTCAGCGCGGCGACGACGAGCGCGACGATCTGCTTCGTGCTCAGCCTGCCGCGCGACGTCGCCGAATTGCTCACAGCGGTTCACGCCGGTACGTGGCCAGCGCCCAGATCACCGCGACGTCGAGGGCGATGATCGCCAGCGACCAGACCGGGTAGTACGGGATGAACAGGAAGTTGGCGATCAGGCTCAGGCAGACCAGCACGATGCCGACCGCGCGGGCCCAGGTCTGTCCGCGCACGACCCCGATGCCCGTGACGAGGAGGAGGATCCCCGCCAGCAGGTGGATCCACCCCCAGGCGGTGATGTCGAACGCGTAGACGTACTCCGGCGTCCGCAGGTAGACGGTGTCCTGGAACAGCGCGGCGATCCCGGCGAGCATGTGCCACACGCCGGCGACCATCATCAGGGCCGCGGCGAACAGGGTGAGGCCGCTGGCCCACGGGGACGCGTCCGCCTGGGTGCCTGCTGGCCGGGACGGGAGATCTGTGCTCATCGGTCCTCCTCGTGGCTGTCCCCCCGCCGGCGATGGTCACCGCGTAGGACCCCCCGGGCGTCGCCCGTAAGGGGTGAATGGCGCTCACCCCGGGGCGCGCTCGGGGCGCGGGAGCGGGCCGTCGACCGGCAGCGGTGCCGCCGGGGTGGGCTGCGGCGGCCCGGCCATGCCGGGGGAGGCGGCCCGCAGCAGGGCGTCCGCCCACCGCGCGCCCGGGTCGATGTCGACGAGGAGGGCCTTGGCGAGCAGTGTGAGCGGGATGGCGAGGATCGCCCCGAGCGGACCGATCAGCCACGCCCAGAACGCCAGCGCGAGGAACGTGACCGTCACCGACAGCCCGACCGCGTCGCCGACGAACCGGGGCTGGATCAGCGACTGGACCACGAAGTTGAGCACGCAGTAGACGACGATGACCAGCGTCATCATCGCCGGCCCACCGATCAGCAGGCCGAGCAGCGCGGGCGGGATCAGCCCGAGGAGGAACCCGACGTTCGGGATGTAGTTGGTGACGAACGACAGCAGCCCCCAGGTGACGGCGAGCGGGATCCCGATGATCGCCAGCGCGACGGTGTCGAGGGCGGCGACGATCAGGCCGAACACCGTCGACACGATCAGGTACTGGCGGGTGCCACGGGCGAAGCCGGTGAGGGCGTCGCCGACCGCGGGGCGGTCCGCGGCGATGAGGCGGATCCGCTCGCCCGCGGTGCCGGTCTCGACGGCCAGGAACAGCAGCAGCGCCAGGATGAAGACGAGGTTGCCCGCGAGCCCGGCGACGCTGCTGAGGAACGCGCCGAGCAGGCCGGCGAGCTTGCCGAGGTCCAGCGACTGCGCGATGTGCTCCAGCTCGCCGGGACCGACGCCGAACCGCGCGAGCAGGCCGGCCGCGGACGAGGCCAAGTTCTGGCTCTGGCCGGCGTACTGCGGCAGAGCCGTCGCCAGCCGCGCGATCGAGGCGATGATGGTCAGCGCCAGCGCGAGGACGACCGCGTACACCGCGAGCACCAGCACGAGCGTGATGACCCAGCGCGGCCAGCCCTTCCGCTGGAACCACCGCTGCACCGGGGCGACCGCGATCACGATGATGAGGGCGAGGAACGCGGGCCCGATCAGCCAGGCCATGGCCTGCACCCCCGCCGCGACGATCACCGCTGCCGCCATCCCCAGCAGGACCACGACACCGCGGGGAAGCGCGGGTTCGGAGTGTGCAGCCGTCATGGCGGCAAGCTAGGTCCGGCACACGCGGGCGGGGTCACCCGAACGTGGTGACCCCGCCCGCGTGCGCCGGCGTCAGGCCGGCTGCCCCGTCTCCTCGAACGCCTCGCGCAGCTTCGCCTCCTGCTCGGCGGACAGGTTCGTGGAGATGAGCTGGGCGCGGGTGCCGCGGAACTGCTCGACCACCCGGTCGGTGACGGCGTTGGACGTCATCGCGAACAGCGCCGAGGTGCCCGGGGTGACCTCCTCCCGGACGCGCCGGATGAAGTCGTCGTCGATCCCCACGTCGGCCAGCGAGCCGGTCAGCGCCCCCATGGCGGCCCCGATGGCCATGCCCAGCAGCGGCACGAAGAAGATCAGGCCGAACAGCAGGCCCCAGAAGCTCCCGCCGAGCGCCCCGGCGCCGACGAGGCTGTGCAGCTGCTCGGTCCGCGGTTTCTTGCGCCCCTCCGGCCACGACACGACGGCCGCGTCGACGAGCTGGAGCAGCTCCTCCTTCTGCAGGCGCTCGAGCGTGGTGAGCGCGCTCTGCGCGCCGTCGGCGGTGTCGAACCGCCACACCGTCAAAGTCGCCATCTGCCTGCCCTCCGGTCGGGGTCGTCGTGCTGGACGCGTACGCAGCCGACCCTCCGGGGGCGGCCTGGGCGGGGCATCACCTCCGCCGGGTGAGCGGGTGCCGTTCATCCGTCGCGGGGGAGGCGCCGAACCGTGGCTCCCCCGACCGTGACCAGCGGGCGAGGAGGGGAGTCGGCCATGGAGACCACGGCCGCGACGCGGAGGGTGTACTTCCACGATCCCGAGGCGCCGCGGGCGACGGTGGTCGCGCCGTCGGTGTTCGTCGCGGCCCGCAACGGGTTCGGTCGGCTGCTCCTGGTGCGCCGGTGCGACAGCGGCGCGTGGGAGCTGCCGGGCGGCCGCGTGGAGGTCGGCGAGGACGCCGTGGCGACCGCGGTGCGCGAGACGGCCGAGGAGGCGGGCGTCAAGGTCCGCATCACCGGGCTCGTCGGGCTCTACACCGACCCGGAGCACGTCGTGCGGGCCGTCGACGGGAGCGTGCGCCAGCAGTTCGTGGTGGTCTTCTCCGGGCGCGGCGTCGAGGGCGCACCGGTCGCCGACGGGATCGAGACCAGCGAGGCGGCCTGGGTCGCGCCGCGGCTGCTGGACGGCATGGACATCGCCGCGCCGGCCCGGGGCTGGATCGCCGATGCGCTGGTCGTCGGCGACACCCCCGGCCCGCCCTGACGGGGAGGACACCGGGATGGTCACGACGACGGCACGCACGGCGCCGGACCCGACGAGCGTCGCCGGGCACGTCGCGCGGGGGCGCGGGGCCCGCGCCGCGACCCCGCGCTCCGCCCACGGCCGGCTCGGACCCGCGCATCGGGATCCCGTCGAGGTGCTGGGCGCGCAGGACGCCGCGCGGGTGCCCGACCTGGTGCCGATCCGGTACGGGCGGATGGCGGTCTCGCCGTTCGCGTTCTACCGCGGCGCCGCCGCGCTGATGGCGCACGACCTCGCCACCACCCCCGTCTCCGGCCTGCGCGCCCAGCTCTGCGGCGACGCGCACCTGGCCAACTTCGGGTTCTTCGGCTCCCCCGAACGCCGGCTGGTCTTCGACATCAACGACTTCGACGAGACGCTGCCCGGCCCGTGGGAGTGGGACGTCAAGCGGCTCGCCACCAGCTTCGAGGTCGCAGGCCGCGACGCCGGGTTCCCCGACCGCGACCGCAGGCGGATCCTGCGGGCGGTCCTGCGCGAGTACCAGCGGGCGATGCGCGGGTTCGCCGAGATGCCGACGCTGCAGGTCTGGTACGCGCACGCCGAGGTCGAGGCGGCGCGGCGGCGGTACGTCGGTGACCTCGCCCCGAAGCGGCGGCGCCGGCTCGACCGCGGGCTCGCGAAGGCCCGCACCCGCGACAACCTCGGCGCACTGCGGCGGTTCGCGGCCGCCGACCCGGACGGCGGCGTGCGGCTCGTCGCGGACCCGCCGATCGTCGTGCCGGTGCGCGACCTGTTCCCGGACGCCGCGGCCCGCACGAACGTCGAGCAGACCCTGCACGACCTGCTCCGCGGCTACCGCGCGAGCCTGCCGCCGGAGCGGCGGGCGCTCTACGACCAGTACCGGCACGTCGACATGGCCCGCAAGGTCGTCGGCGTCGGCAGCGTCGGCACCCGGTCCTACATGATCCTCATGCTGGGACGCGACGCGAACGACCCGCTGTTCCTGCAGGCGAAGGAGGCGGGCCCCTCGGTCCTGGAGCCGGTCCTCGGCGCGTCGGAGCCGGCCAACCACGGCGAGCGGGTGGTGGTGGGGCAGCGGCTGATGCAGGCGACCGGGGACATCCTGCTGGGCTGGCAGCGCGTGTCCGGCATCGACGGGCAGGAGCGGGACTTCTACGTCCGCCAGCTGCGCGACTGGAAGGGCTCGGTCGAGGTCGAGGAGATGGCGCCGGCCGGGATGCAGGTCTACGCGCAGATCTGCGGCTGGACCCTCGCCCGGGCGCACGCGCGCACCGGCGACCGCATCGCGATCGCGGCCTACCTCGGCTCGGCGCAGACGTTCGCGGAGGCGGTCGCCGACTTCGCGCAGGCGTACGCCGACCGCAACGAGCGCGACCACGCCGCCCTCGTGGCCGCGATCGCCGCGGGACGCGTGCGGGCCGAGCAGGGCGTGTAGCCCCGCTCAGCGCTCGTTCGCCCCGACGGCCTGGTCGATCACCAGCGCGAGGCGGCCGAGCAGGACCTCGGCCTCGGCCGGGGTGATGATGTCGACGCCGACCGCGCGGGCCACCTCCTCACCGATCAGGGCGTGCAGCCGCATCGACCAGCCCGCCCGGGCCACCGCCTCGGTGAACGCGAACGCATCGGCGGAGCCGTTCGGCTGCGGCTCGGCCGTCTCGGCACCCGTCCCGGGGCCGGGCTGAGCCCGCAGGCGCCGCTCCCGCCGCTCCGCCACCTCGTCCATCTCGGACTCCTCGTCACCGTTCGGGCCCGTCGATCCGGCGGTCGCCGGGTTCGGTCGAGGAACGGTCCGGTCGAGGCGTTCCTCGAACTGTTCCAGCGCGATCGCGGCGGTGATCAGCAGCAGTGGCAGCAGCAGACCGACCAGGACGAACGCCGTGACCACGAGCCCACCCCCGCGCCGTGCGATGGACCTGCAGGGTCGCGCCGCGCGCGCGCCGCGTCCTCATCCGAGCGGGATGAGGACACCGGCGGGCACTGCGCCGAACACCACAGTGGGGATCAAGGGTCTTGCCTTTCGGTCACCTGCCGGGTGAGATGCCGCGTATGCCCGTGATCCTCGAGCCGTTCTGGCCGTCGCGGCGGGGACACGCGTTCGACGAGCGCTGTCGCTGACCGGACCCCGCACCCGGCCAGCTCTCCTCCGCACCCCCACGGGTACCGATGAACCGCATCCTGCTGAACGCCTTCGACATGGCCTGCGTCGGCCACCAGTCGATCGGCCTGTGGCGTCACCCCGACGACCAGGGGCACCGCTACACCGACCTCGAGTACTGGACCGATCTCGCGCGCCTGCTCGAGCGCGGCGGCTTCGACGCGCTGTTCCTCGCCGACGTCCTCGGCGTCTACGACGTGTACGGCGGCTCGCGCGACGTGGCGGTCCGCGACGCGGTCCAGGTGCCGGTCAACGACCCGATCATGGCGATCTCGGCGATGGCCGCCGCCACCGAGCGCCTCGGCTTCGGGGTGACCGCGTCGGTGACCTACGAGCAGCCCTACGCGCTCGCCCGCCGGATGACGACGCTCGACCACCTCACCAAGGGCCGCATCGCCTGGAACGTGGTCACCTCCTACCTGGAGAGCGCCGCCCGCAACCTCGGCCTCGACCGGCAGATCCCGCACGACGAACGCTACGAGCTCGCCGAGGAGTACCTGGAGGTCTGCTACAAGCTCTGGGAGGGCTCCTGGGAGCAGGGCGCGGTGGTGCGCGACGCCGCCCGCGGCGTCTACACCGACCCGGCCAAGGTCCACGACATCGAGCACAAGGGCCGGTTCTTCGAGGTGCCGGGGCCGTTCCTGTGCGAGCCGTCCCCGCAGCGCACCCCCGTGATCTTCCAGGCGGGTGCCTCGTCGCGCGGTTCCCGCTTCGCCGCCACGCACGCGGAGGCGGTGTTCGTCAACGGCCCCACCACGGGCGTGGTGCGCCGGTTCGTCGACCGGATCCGCGAACAGGCCGCCGACGCGGGCCGGGACCCGTCGTCGATCAAGATCTTCGCGATGCTCACGCCGATCACGGCCGAGACCGACGAGGAGGCGGCGGCGAAGCGCGACTCCTACCTCGAGCTCGTGAGCACCGAGGGCGCCCTCGCCCTCTTCGCGGGCTGGACCGGCGTCGACCTCGCGGGCGCGGCACCCGACCAGCGGCTCGAGTACGTCGAGACCGACGCGACCCGCACCGCGCTGGCGGCGTTCACCACCGCCGACCCCGACCGGGAGTGGACGGTCGGGGAGCTCGCCCGCTTCGTCGCGATCGGCGGGCGCGGGCCCGTCGTCGTCGGCTCGGGCGCGACCGTCGCCGACGAGATGGAGCGCTGGGTCGACGAGGCGGGAGTCGACGGGTTCAACCTCGCCTACGTCGTCACGCCCGGCACGTTCGCCGACTTCGTCGATCACGTGGTGCCGGAGCTGCGCCGCCGCGGGCGCGTCCGGGACGGGGTCGCCGGCGCCACCCTGCGGGAGAACCTGGGCACGGCGCCGGGTCCGCAGCTCGCGCCCGACCACCCCGGCACGCGCTACCGGAAGGTGGCGCCGTGAGCGGCCGCCCGCCCGGCTTCTCCGGGGCGCGGCGGTGGCACATCGACCTGTGCCGCACGCACGCCGCGCTCTGTCGCTGACCGCGAGAACCCGACCCCCTCCTCCCGAACGCCCGCCGGAGCGGGCGCCCCCGACCCTGCGCTGCTCGCGCACCGACCCGATGGGTTTTTGCCATGGCTGAGAACGCTCCGACCCCGCGGCCCGAGGACCGGCGGGACGCGGTGAAGGCGGTCGTCGCCGGCACGGTCGGCACCGCCATCGAGTGGTACGACTTCTACATCTACGGCCTGGTCGCCGGGCTGGTCTTCAACGAGCTGTTCTTCCCCGAGTTCGACCCGCTCGCCGGCACGCTGCTGGCGTTCTCGACGTTCTTCGTCGGGTTCCTGGCGCGGCCGCTGGGTGCTGCGATCTTCGGTCACCTCGGCGACCGGATCGGGCGCAAGGCGAGCCTGGTCGCGACGCTGACGCTGATGGCGCTCGGCACCGTCCTGGTCGGCGTCGTGCCCACCTACGACAGCATCGGGGTCTGGGGCGCGGTGTTGCTGGTCGTGCTCCGCGTGGTCCAGAGCATCGGTGTCGGCGGGGAGTGGAGCGGCTCGGTGCTGCTCGCCACCGAGTGGACGACGTTCCGCAACCGCCGCGGATTCACCGGCAGCTGGGCGCAGTGGGGCTCGCCCGCCGGGCTGACGCTCGCGACCGCCACCCTGTCGCTGGTGAGCGGCATGGGGCAGGAACAGCTCCTGGCCTGGGGCTGGCGCATCCCGTTCCTCGCGAGCTTCATCCTCTTCGGCGTCGGGCTGTGGATCCGCCTCGGCATCCTCGAGACCCCGTTCTTCCAGCAGATGGTCGCGGGCGAGCAGCGCACGTCCCGGCCGGTGGTCGTCGCGGTCCGCCGCAACTGGCGGGAGATCATCCTGACCTGCCTGGTCCGGATGGGCCAGCACGCGTCGTTCTACCTGTTCACGACGTTCGCGCTGTCCTACGGCGTGGCCAACCTCGGGCTGCCCCAGCAGCCGTTCCTCAACGTGATCCTGGTGGCGGGCATCGTGTCGCTGGTCACGACGCCGCTCTTCGGCTGGCTCTCCGACGTGATCGGCAGGCGCCGCATGTACCTCATCGGCATCGTGACGATGCTGCTGTTCGCCGTGCCGTACTTCGCGGTGCTGGAGTCCGGCAGCTTCGCGCTGATCGCGGTGTTCGTCGTGCTGTCGCTCGTCGTCCACGACATGCAGTACGGGCCGCAGGCCGCGCTCATCGCCGAGGCCTTCCCGGCGAACGTCCGCTACAGCGGCTCCGCGCTCGGCTACCAGCTGTCGTCGATCACCTCGGCGGGGCCGGCCCCGATCGTCGCCACCTACCTCGCCGCCCAGTTCGGAAGCTCGGTCCCGGCGGGGGTCTACCTGGTGGCGCTGTGCCTGGTGGCGCTCGCCGCGACGCTCTTGCTGCGCCCGCAGGGCAGGATGGTCGAGGACGAGCCCGTGCCCGCCGGCGTCGGCGGCTAGGTGATCGTCGCGTCGAACGCCGTGCCGAGCAGGAAGGTCACGGCCGCCGCGGCGCCGCCGATGGCGAGCTGGCGCAGCGCGCGCCGCAGCGGCGGGCCACCGGAGAGCACGGCGACGCTCGCGCCGGTGAGCAGCAGCGCCACCCCGGTGAGCACGCAGGACACCACGACGGCCGCGACGCCCTCGGCGCCGAACAGGAACGGCAGCACCGGGATCACGGCCCCGATGGCGAAGAAGGCGAAGCTCGACGACGCCGCGCGGGCCGCGGTGCCGACCACCTCGGCGCCGTGCGAGCGGGGGTTGTCGGACCTGGAGGCGCCGGCGCCGCGGCGCAGCACCGCCTGCGCCCGGCGCTCGGCGTCCTCGGCGCTCATCCCGCGGGCCCGGTAGACGAGGGCGAGCTCGTTGGCGTCGACGTCGAGCAGCGGGACGGCGTCCTTCGCCGACTCGTCCGGGGCCGACTCGCCCAGCAGCTCGCGCTGTGAGCTGACCGAGATCCACTCGCCCGCGGCCATGGACAGCGCGCCGGCCAGCAGCCCGGCCAACCCGGTGAGCAGGATCGTCATGGGGTCGGCACCGCCGCCGATCACCCCGAGGACGAGCGCGACGTTGCTCACCAGCCCGTCGTTGATGCCGAAGACGCCCGCGCGCAGGGTGCCCGACATGCGGGCCCGGCTGCGGGCGGCGAGCCCGCGCACCACCTCGCCGTGGATCTGCTCGTCGGCCAGCATCGCCGGGGGCACGTCGGCGGTCGCGTGGTTCGTCAGGCGCCGCTCGGCCTGCTCGACGAGCGCCAGCACGAACACCCAGCCGATCCGGCGCGCGAGCACGCCCATCAGGCGGGCCCGCAGGCTCGGCCGCACCGGCCTGCCCACGTGCTCGCCCAGCCTGCGCTCCCAGTAGGCGGCGTGCCGCTCCTCGGCCTCGGCCAGCCCCATCAGGATCTCCCGCTCCTCGCCGTCGCGGCGGTGGGCGAGCTCGCGGTAGACCTGAGCCGCCTGTCGCTCGTCGGCCAGCCTGCGCCGCCACCGCCGCAGCCGGGACGGCGGCGGGGGCGAGGTGTCGGGATCGCTCTCGTCGTGCACCTACCGCATCTTCCCGCATGCGGTGGTGCGGCAACCCCACCACCGTCACCACAGCTCGATGCGCACGATGTCGATCGACAACGGGGTGATGACGAGCTGGTTCACCCGCATCAGCTGGGCGAGCCGGTGCCTCGCCGCGAGGACGTCCCTGATGTCCTGGTCCGGGCGCAACCGCACGGTCAGGCTCGGGACCGGCCGCAGCGTCGTGCGCACGACGACCGGCACCGCTTCGCTCCACCCGCTCGGCGTCCACGTCATGCGGCTCACGCCCGCGCCCTCGCACGCCTTGCGCCAGCGCCATCGCAGCTCACCCGCGAGGTCGGAGTCGTCGATGGCCCGGTCGCGCGCGGTGAGCTGGCCCGGTACCCACACCGGGCGCGCCGGGGCGCGCAGCAGCGCGGCCGAAAGCCCGCCGGTGAACCCGAACAGCGCCGCGGCGACCATGACGAGCGACATGGCGGCGGGCGGCTGCACCGCCGCCGCGAGCGCGACCCCGCAGGCGCCGATGGCGAGCAGGCCGAGCACGACGAGACCGAGGCGCCGGGACGCCCCTCCGGCGGGCGGCGGTGGCCCCGGGTCGCCCGCCGGCTGCGGCGTCGGCACCATGGCCGGCGCCATCACGTCCTCCGCAGTGCGGGGGTCCGTTCTACCGGCACACCGACGGTTCCCATGTGATCCACCCCCTCCGGTGCCCCCGTGCGGGTTCATCTCGGGTGCGGTGGCGGCCCCGTTAGCGCGGCGGAGGTGGCTCTAGAAGGAGGCCGCGGCCGCCTCGGCGACGGAGTGGTCCTGCGCGCCGGTGCCGCCGCTGACGCCGACCGCCCCGACGGTCCTGCCGTCGCGGGCCAGCGGGATCCCCCCGGCGAAGATCATCACCTTGCCCTCGTTGGAGGCGTTGATCCCGTAGAAGTCCTGGCCCGGCTGCGAGTTCTCGCCCAGCTCCTTGGTGGTGATGTCGAACGCGCGCGAGGTCCAGGCCTTGTTGATCGAGATGTCGACCGAGCCGAGCCACGCACCGTCCATGCGGACGTGGGCGACGAGGTTGCCGCCCGCGTCGACCACGGCGACGTTCATGGGCTGGCCGATCTCGTCGGCCTTGGCCTCGGCGGCGGCGATCACGCGCCGGGCGTCGGCGAGCGTCAGTGCGGTCATGGCGGGCCTCCCTGTGGGTGGTGGGTGGGCGGACCCCGCTCGCGTACCCGTTCCGGCGGCCACGACCCGGCGCGGGGACTACCACCACCCCGGAGCAGGCACCCTCCTCCTCGGGTAGCGCGCGGGGTCGGGCAGCTCCGGGTCGACCGGGGCGCCGTGCTCGACGATCAGCTCGCCGAGCCTGCGCAGCGCGGGCACGCCCGCGAGCACCCGGTCGCCCTCGACCAGCGTCGGCACCACCCGCGTGCCCAGCCGCTCCCACTCCTCCCGCCAGGCGCGGATCCGCCGCCACGCCGCGGTCGTGATCGGCCCTCGCGCGACGCTCACGGCGTAACCGCTCTCGCGCAGCGGGTCGGAGGGGGAGTTCCCGCGCAGGAACGGCCCGGTGAGCCGGCGGCGCAGCACCTCGGGGTCGCCGATGTCGGCCCCGTCGACCCAGTACGTGGAGAACAGCAGCCGGCGCACGTCGTCGGCGACGCCCGCCCCGTACGCCTCGGCGTAGCCCGCGACGGCCGCCTGGGTGTTCGGGGCGAGGGTGGGCGGCTCCCAGGGCAGCGTCTCCCCGGGCAGCAGCAGCTCGGTGACCTCGCCCAGCTCCTGCTTGATCCGCAGGTGGTCGTCCTGGTCGAGCCGCCGCCCGATCACCGGCAGCTGCGGGTCGTGCTCGACGGCGCGCCAGTCGACACGCACGTCCGCAGCGCCGAGCGCGTCGGCCCGCCGGCTCGACAGGTAGCTGTAGGGGCAGCCGAAGTCGCCGTAGACGATCAGACCGGGCTCCATACCTCCACCTCCACTGGCACCTCCACGGGCCGCCTCTCGGCCCCGGCACCGGTGCTGTGACCACTGCCGTCACCTCGAGGATGCCGAGCGGTGGGGAGCGGCAGGTAGGGCCGGACGGGCCGGGGCACGCGGTCGTTCGGCCCCGCGGCCCGTGGCGGGCCCCGGGGCCGGGTCGTGTTGCGACGCCGCCACCACGGCGAGGGACCATCCGCGGCCACCCGGCGCGGCACTCCCCGGCTTTCCCCTGCCGGAAAACTCTCTGGTGCCGTTCGCATAGTGCGAGTACACATCCACGATCCGGATCGTTGTGGTGTGGTCGACGGGAGGTGCGCGGTGCACCAGAGTGGAGCGTGCTGCGCGCGTTCGACCTCCCGAGGCCCGCCGACCGACCCTTGACGGCCGCGAGCAGCGCCGTCTAGCGTTCATATGCCGAACATGTAAGTCGTCATAGTGAACATCGAGCGACCTCACGGAGCCTGGGATGCACGGCGAAGCCAACGCGGAGCCCGTCGACCGCGACGGCGACTTCGCCCCGGCCGCCGAGGCGGACCGGGGCCCGATCCAGTCGATCGAGCGCGCCGCGAAGGTGCTCTCGTTGTTCGACGGCGACACACCCGCGCTCACCGCGGCGACCGTCTCGGAGCGGCTCGGGCTCAACCGCACGACCGCGCACCGCTACCTGCAGGCGCTGCAGTCGTCCGGTTTCCTCGGCAGCGGCTACGGACCCGGCCCGCTGCTCGACCAGCTCGCCGCCGTCATCTCCGGGCGGCAGCAGATCCTCACGCTGGCGCCGGCGATCATGCGCGACCTGTCCGACCGCACCGGGCTCACGGTCGTGCTCAGCTTCCTCGGCCGGTCCGGCGCCGTCGTCACGCTCGTCGAAGAGGCGTCGGCGGGCACGGTCGTGCTCACCGTGCGGGTGGGGACGGTCCTCGAGCTCAAGGCCGCGCAGACCCGCGTCCTGCTCGCGTTCCAGTCCGACCCCGCCGTCGTCTCGCGCATGCTGGCCCGCCTCGCCCCCGAGGAGGCGGTGCGCGAACGCGCCCAGCTGGCGTCGGTGCGCCGCGACCGGCTCGCCTGGGCCGACCTCGGGCAGGTCGGGCTCGCCTCGGTCGCGGCGCCGATCTTCGGCCGGAGCGACATCGGGGCCGCGATGGCGATGATCGGCACGACCGCGACGCTCTCGCCGGGCCAGAGATCGGGAGAGCCGGTGGACTCGCTGCGACAGGCCGCGGAAAAGCTCAGCTCACTGGTCTCCCCATAAGGGAGGCGCCACCCACGAGGGCGGCCCCAGGAAACGGCTGCGACGACGCACGAGAGCGCAAGGAGGCGCTGATGAAGGCGCGGCTTTGGCATTACGGCAGCCTGCTGCTGTCGTCGTTCATCCTCTTCATCACCGTCATCACGGTCCTGTTCTTCCTGCTCGAGCTCGCGCCCGGAGACCCGGTTCAGGCGCTCGTCGGCGACGTTCCGCTCACCGAGGAGTTCCGCCAGCAGCTCATCGCGGCCTACGGGCTCGACCGGCCCGCCTGGGAGCGCTACCTCGTCTACCTCGGCAACGTGCTCACCGGGAACCTCGGCTATTCGTTCGCCACCAACGCCGAGCCGGTTCTGGACATCATCCTCAGCCGGGTGGGCACCACCCTCGCCCTCGCGGTGCCCGCGTTCGTGCTCTCCACCGCGGGTGGGATCGTCCTGGGGTCGATCGCCGCGCGCACCCGCAGACGCTGGCTCGACGCGGGCATCTCGGGTTTCACGGTCGGGCTGTTCTCCATCCCGAACTTCTGGCTCGGGATGCTGCTGATCATCGTTTTCTCGATCACGCTCGGCTGGTTCCCGACCGGGGGCAAGAGCCCGTACGGCCAGCCGGGGATCTCCCTCGAGCACATGGTGTTGCCCATCATCACGATGGCCACCAGCGAGCTCGCGTACAAGGCGCGCATCATGCGCTCGTCGATGATCGAGTCGCTGGGCCAGGACTTCATCGACACGGCCCGCTCGAAAGGGCTCTCGTCGCGGCGACTGGTGTTCCGGCACGCCCTGCCGAACGCCCTGCTGCCGATGATCACCGTTTCCGGCTACAGCCTGGGATTCATCCTCGCCGGCTCCGTGCTCATCGAGCGGGTGTTCGGCTGGCCCGGAATGGGATTGCTGCTCGTCGACGCCATCGAACGGAAGAACAACATGGTCGTGCTCGGAATCACGATCGTGCTCACGTTCACGATCATCGTGGTCAACATCGTCACCGACGTCGTCTACGGAATCGTCGATCCGCGGCTGCGCGCGCGGTTCACGCCGAACAAGCCGAGCCCGGAGGTGGTGGGATGACGCAGCAGGTCTCGGAGGCGCCGTTCCCGACGGACGCGCCCCCGCCGAAACCGGACCCGGCCACCGCGCCGCAGCCGCCCCGCGGCGGGCGGACCGCGACCTGGCGGGCGTTCCTGCGCAGGCCGTCCACGGTGGTGTTCGGCTCGCTCCTGGTCGTCTTCGTCCTCGTCTCGGGGCTCGGGCCGTTCTTCGTCGACGACCCGATGGCGACGAGCTACCCCAAGCTCCTGCCGCCCGGCGGGGAGCACCTGCTCGGCACCGACATGCTCGGCCGGGACTACCTCGCGCGGGTCGTGCACGGCGGGCGCATCTCGCTCGCGGTGGGCTTCAGCGTCGCGCTGCTGTGCATGACCCTCGGCGTGGTCATCGGCGGCATCGCCGGGTTCTTCGGCGGCTGGGTCGACACCGTCATGGTCAAGATCGCCGAGTTCTTCCAGGTGCTGCCCGGGCTGGTGCTGGCGCTGGTGGCGGCGGCGCTGCTCGGCTCGAACGTCGGCATCATCATCGCGATCCTGGCGATCACGATGTGGCCCGCGGTCGGGCGCATCGTGCGGGCCGAGGCGATGCGGATCTCGAAGCTCGGCTACGTCGAGTCGCAGCGGGCGGCCGGGTTCCACGGCATGCGGATCCTCTGGTCCGACGTGATCCCGAACGCCATGCCGCCGGTGCTCGTGGCCACCACGATGACCGTGGGACGCGCGATCCTCATCGAGTCCGGCCTGTCGTACATCGGGATCGGCGACCCGAGCAACCCGAGCTGGGGCTCGCTGCTCAACGCCGCGCAGTCCTACATGCGCGAGGGCTGGTGGCTCGCCCTCGTGCCCGGCGGCTGCATCTTCCTCGTCGTGCTCGCCGTCAACCTGCTCGGCGACGGCCTGAACGACGCGCTCAACCCGACCATCGGGAGGGTCAAGTGAGCGCCCCCCTGGTCGCGGTGGAGGACCTGAACGTGGTGCTCCCCACCGGGCACCGCAGCGAGGTCGAGGCGGTCCGCCGCGTGAACCTGGTGATCTCCGACGGGGAGCGGGTCGGCCTGGTCGGAGAGTCCGGCTCGGGCAAGTCCGTCACGGGGCGGGCCATCGCCGGGCTGCTGCCCACCTCCCCGCTGGTGCGGGTGAGCGGGTCGATCCGTCTCTCGGGAACGGAGATGGTCGGCGCCCCGCCCGCGGCGTGGGACGAGGTCCGGCGCAAGCACGTGGGCATGATCTTCCAGGACCCGCTGACCTACCTGAACCCGACGATGCGCGTCGGCAAGCAGGTCGCCGAGTCCATCCCGGCGGGCCGCGAGGGCGACGCGGCGGCCCGCACCCGCGCGGTGCACCGCTTCCTCGAACAGGCGGGGCTGGAGCACCCCGAGGAGGTGGCCGCCAAGTTCCCGCACGAGCTCAGCGGGGGGATGCGCCAGCGGGTGCTGATCGCCATCGCGATCGCGAAGCTCCCGCGCCTGATCATCGCCGACGAGCCGACCACGGCGCTGGACGCGACCGTCCAGCAGCGCGTGCTGCGCACCCTCGACGCCACCGTCAGCGAGCTGGGCACATCGCTGCTGCTGATCTCGCACGACCTCGCCGTCGTCGCCGGGATGACCGACCGGATCTACGTCATGTACGGCGGGCGGATCGTCGAGGAGGGCCCCACCGAGCAGGTGCTCACCGAGCCGCGCCACCGCTACACGCAGGCCCTGCTGCGCGCCGTGCGCAGCCTGACCGACGACGGGGTGGAGCTGTACTCCGTGCCGCCCGAGCTGCGGCGCGAGCTCGCCGAGGAGGTGGCCGCCGATGCTCCTTGAGGCCAAGAACGTCTCGAAGACATTCCGGTCGGGGCGCGGGGCGCGACCCGTGCACGCGGTCCGGGACGCCACGCTGCGGGCGCGGCCCGGCGAGTTCGTCGCGATCGTGGGGGAGAGCGGCAGCGGCAAGAGCACGCTCGCCCGCATCCTGCTCGACCTGATCCCGGCGAGCTCGGGCAGCGTCGAGCTGGACGGGGTGCCGGTCGCGACGATGACGAAGGCGCAGCGGGTCGACTACCGGCGCCGCGTGCAGGCGGTGCTGCAGGACCCCGCCGGCTCGCTGAACCCGCGCAAGCGGGTCGAGCAGGCCATCGGCGAGGTGATCCGGCTGCACCGGATCGCCACCGGCCGCGCCGAGGTGCGGGAGAAGGTCTGCGAGGTGCTGCGGCTCGTCGGCATGAACCCCGCCGAGGAGTTCCTCGACCGCTTCCCGCATGCGCTCTCCGGTGGCCAGCGCCAGCGGGTGCTCATCGCGCGGGCGATCGCGCTGAACCCGCGGATCGTCGTCGCGGACGAGGCGGTGTCGGCCCTCGACGCGTCGGTGAAGGCGGGCGTGCTGCGGGTGATGGCCGACCTCAAGGATCGGCTCGGCGTCGGCTACGTGTTCATCACCCACGACCTGCCGGTCGTGCAGAAGGTCGCCGACCACGTCTACGTCATGCGGGCCGGCGAGATCGTCGAGGACGGCCCGAAGGACGTCATCTTCGGCGCGCCGTCGCACCCCTACACCCGGACGTTGCTGGCCGCCGCGCCGGTCCTGCGGCAGGCGCGCCGCACCCACGTGTCAGGAACTCGTGCAAAGGGGCAGGAGACCGTGCAGACGACGGAGACGGGCAGATGACGAGGACGGACCGGGGCCGCCGGCTGCTCGCGGTCCTGGTGGCGAGCCTGCTGGCGCTGTGCGCCTGTTCGGGCGGCGGCGGTGGCCAGGACGGCCGCACGTACGTGTACGCGGTCAACGGCGACCCGATGACGGTCGGGCTGAACGCGCAGTTCGTGGGCGGGACGTACCCGATCCTGTTCAGCGCCCAGCTCATGGACACCTTGATCTTCATGTCCGACGACTACGAGCTCTCGCCCGGGCTCGCCGAGAGCTGGGAGCTCAGCGACGACGGGCTCGCGCTGACGCTGCACCTGCGCCACGGCGTGCGCTGGCACGACGGGGAGCCGTTCACCGCGGAGGAC
>NZ_DATGOP010000102.1:0-111651 GCF_035305885.1 Pseudonocardia sp. | reverse complement strand
GAGGGTGGCCCGCCCGATGCCTGCGGGTAGGCCGCTAGAGCCCGTCGGTGACGGCGGGCCCAGATGGATGGTCGCCCACCGGTGTCGCCGCAAGGCGCCCGGGGACAGAATCCGGCTTACAGGCCAGCTCGTCCGCCCCGCGTCCCTCGGGCGCACCCGGCCGCCGTGCCACGATCGAGACCGACTCGCCACCGGAGCGTTCCGGGGTCGCCCTCGTCACCGACGTCCGCGCGCCGCATCTGTTGGACGTGGTGGTACTCGACGACGTGGCGTCGGCTCGCGGCGAACAGGGCGTCGACCTCTGCGGCAGCCGAGGAGAACGCGCGCCCTCCTCGCGAAACGCGACGGCGTGCGACGACCAGGAGCGCGACGAAACCGGCCGCCAGGAGCGCGAGGAACCACCCGGCGAGCTGGTCGAGGAAGCTCACCGCGCCACGCTACCGCCGGGCCGACTCCGGGGGCCGGCGCGCCGGGGAAGGCGACCGGGGTCGGCGCCGACGCGTCGCTGCGGCACGCTCGACCGTGACCGGAATGCGGAAGGGGGAGGGAACGTGACCGAGCCGAACACCGACTGCGTGGAGCTCGTCGTGACCGCCGAGGACGCGGAGTGGCTGGCCGGGTGGACCCGCCGGCTCGTCGAGGACCGCCTCGTGGCGTGCGGGCACCACATCACGCCGATCCGCGTCACCTACCGCTGGGACGGGAAGATCTGGGACCACGGCTCGGCGCGGGTCGCGCTGCACACGCGCGCGTCGCTCGTGCCCGAGATCGTCGCCCGCGCCGACCGCGACCACGCCGACGAGGTGCCGTGCGTGATCGCGACGCCGCTCGTCGGCGGGCACCCCGAGTACCTGAAGTGGGTCGTGGCCGAGACGCGCGAGCCGGGCGCCTGACCCCCGCCCGTCGGGTATGACCCGCCTCACCGCCCGTCACAGCGACCGGCGGTGTGTCGTCTGGTGGGCGAAACCCGAGGGAAGGGAACCCCGATGGACCTCGCACTGTGGATCGCGGCCGGGCTGCTGGCCCTCGTCGCCCTGACCGGCGGCATCACCAAGACGTTCGTGCCGAAGGAGAAGCTCGCCGTGCACGAGGGCGCGCGGTGGACGAGGGACGCGAGCGCCGGTTTCGTGCGGACCCTCGGGGTCCTCGAGCTGCTCGCCGCGGTCGGCCTGATCCTGCCCGCCGTGCTCGGGATCGCGCCGGTCATGGTGGCGGTGACGGCCGCCTGCTGGGTGCTGCTCATGGTCGGCGCGATGGTCACCCACGGCCGCCTCGGGCAGTACCGGCTCGTGCTGCTGAACGTGGCCTACCTCGCCCTGGCGGCCTTCGTGGCGTGGGGCCGGTTCGCCGCCGTCCCGTTCACGGCGTGAGGGCGAGCCGACAGCGCAGGTGCAGGAAGGACGGCCGCCGCGTCCGGCCGCGGCTCGCGCATCGCCTCGACGACGAACCCGGCGCGCTCCAGCGCCGGCGTGTGGTGCGAGAGCGGCCGGTCGATGGCGAAGGTCATCGTGAGCCCGTTCGACTCGACGGTGCCCGCCACGCGGTGGTGGGCGAAGTGGTCCTCCGTGCGCTCGGCGGACCGGTTGAGCGGGTGCACGACCGCCGCGCAGAGGATCCCGCCGGGTTCGAGCACGCGGGCCGCTTCGGCGATCGCCGCGGCCGGGTCGTCCATGTCGTGCGGGCTCAGAACGCGACGACCAGGTCGACGGCCCCGTCCGCCAGCGGGATCGCGCCCGCGTCGGCCTCCAGCACGTGGTCGTAGCCGCCGGAGCGGCGGGCGAGCCCGGCGAGGGTCGGTGAGCTGTCGAGTCCGATCACCCGGTGCCCCGCCGCCCGCAGCAGCCTGCCGAGCCGGCCCTCGCCGCAGCCCAGGTCGAGGGTGAGCCGTCCCGGCGCGGGCAGCAGCCGCTGGTAGGCGGGCCAGTTGAGCAGCTCGAAGTGCACGTCCTGGCCGGGCGTGCGCGGGCCCACGCCGCCCACTCGCCCGCGCTGCGCTCCCACGCCTCGACGAGCCGGTCCGCCACCCGCCTCACCGCCCGGTGAACCGGGCCGGGCGCCGCTCCAGGAAGGCGGCCACGCCCTCGGCGGCGTCGGCCGACGCGCGCGCCCCTTCCCGCGCGCGGGCGGTCTCGGCCCACCCGTGCTCGTCGGCGTTCGCGTAGCCTGCCTCGACCGCGCGCAGCGTCTCCCGGACCGCGACCGGCGCCCTGGACGCGATCCGCTCCGCCAGCGCGAGGGCCTCCTCGACGGCCCGGCCGGGCTCGGTCAGGCGGTTCACCAGGCCCAGCTCGTACGCGCGCCGGGCGGGCAGCGGGTCGCCGGTGAGGAGGAGCTCGCGGGCGACGTTGAGCGGCAGCGCCCGCGGCCCGCGGAACAGGCCGCCGCACTCGGCGACCAGGCCCAGCCCGACCTCGGGGAAGGAGAACGTCGCGGTGCGCGAGGCGACGATCATCGTGGCGGACAGCGCGATCTCGAACCCGCCGCCTGCGGCGAACCCCTCGACCGCGGCGATCAGCGGCTTGCGCATCCGGCGGCCGGCGATCCCGTAGGGCCCGCCCCGCTCGGTCGGCTCGCCCGCCCACGCGCGGACGTCGGTTCCCGCGGAGAAGAAGTCCGGCCCGCCGGTCAGGACGGCGACGAGCGCGGCGTCGTCGTCCTCGACCTCGTTGAGCGCGGCGTCCAGCGCCGCGGTCATGGCGGCGTCGAACGCGTTGCGCTTCTCCGGCCGGTCGAGGGTGAGGAGGCGGACGGCGCCCCGCCGGTCCACGCGGACCGTCACGGCGCCGCCCCGGAACGGACGGAAAGCATCGCGGTGGTCCCCCGGGTGAGCGGACCCTCGACGATAGCCGTGAGCCCGGTCGCCGATCGACCGGGCTCGGGTCGTGTCGTGCCGCGGGGTCAGAGGGCGGAACGCATGCCCGCGCCGATCTCCAGCAGCCGGGCGGCGTGCTTGCGGGCGTGGTGGCCGCAGAAGTTCAGCTCGCCACCGGTCTGCAGCGTGACCTGAACGAGGGCCGCCGCGCCGCAGCGGTCGCAACGTTCGGACCGGTTGAGCGGGGCCGGGACGACCGGGCGCCGCTCGCTCGCAGGAGTCGTGGTGCTCATCTCGCTCCCCTTCCGGGTGTCACCACCAAGGGTCCGGGCGGGGAGCCGGTGCGGCTATCCCGCTGGCACTACGACCGATGGGGGCTGACCCCACTTCGCGGGCCCCCGCGACCCGAACGGGCGAACCGGGCGGCGCCGCGGAACCGGGGGAGCCGCAGCGGGCGACCTCCTCCTGCGACCGCACCGCCCGATCCACCCCGTGGAGGACGTCATGCGCCACATCGCCACCTTCTGCGGCCAGTGCAACTGCGGCTGCCCGCAGCTGCACCTCGACGACGCCGCCCCGCCGGAGCGCCGCGTCGTGATCACCGACGACTTCGGTCAGGAGATCCGGATGAGCCTCGAGCAGCTCGCCGCGCTCGTCGCAGACGTGCGGCAGGGCGTGCTCGACGACGTGCTCACCGGCGCCTGACCGCCCGCGACCTGCGGACCAGCGCCGCGAGCGCCCCGGTCACGAGCCCCCACACCGCGTTGGTGACCAGCACCGGGACGATCCCGAGCGGCGTGGCGAGCGGTCCCTGCAGCTCGCCGGTGAGGAGCGGGGACAGGATCGCCGACAGCAGGATCGACGCCGCCCCGTAGACGAGGCCCGCGCACACCAGCGTCAGCACGGGGTGCGCCACGTTCGTCCACCCGACGACGGCGATCCACACGACCGAGATCAGCAGCGTGACGGTGATGGCGACCGCGGGCGCGTCGGAGGTCCCGCCCGGGTCGGTGACGACGCGGATCAGCGGGCGGACCAGCGCCAGCGCGCCGAGGCCGAGCACGAGCGGCCAGTGCAGGTTCTTGAGCGTTTCCACGCCACCGGACGCTAGGAGCCGCGCGCGGTGTGCGAATCGGTCCGCGATCGCGACGTCGGGTCGCTTCGGGGCGACACCCGCATACGCTTCGGAGCGATGCCGGGGCCCGGGTCGGGCCCATACGCTGATCGACGTGGCCTCGGCAGACGATCGGGTTCCCCCCGCCGTGGTCGACGCGCTGCTCGGCACCGCGGTGGCGCTCGGGATCGCGCTCGTCATCGCCGCGGCGCAGGGTGGCGGGCGGCCGCCGGACCTCGGGGCGTACCTGTTCGCGGCCGGGTTCGGCGCGCTCATGCTGCTGCGCAGGCGGGCGCCCCGCGCGGTGCTCGTGCTGACCACGCTGGGGCTCTTCGCCTACTACGTCTTCGACTACCCGCCGATCGGCGTCGCCCTCCCGGTGGTCACCGCGCTGTTCTCGGCCGCGGACGCCGGGCGCACGGGGTGGGCGATCGGCACCGGGGTCGTCACGCTGGTGGTCTCGTTCTACTTCCGCGTGGCCGAGGGCGAGTCGCTCGCCGTCCTGATCGGCTACGAGGCGGTGTCGAACATCGCGCTGATCGCCGCGGCGACGGCGCTCGGCTACAGCTTCCGAAGCCGGCGCGAGATCGCGCGGCTGACCGCCGTCCAGCTGGAACGGGAGGCCGAGTGGCGGGTGCAACGCGAGCGCGAACGGATCTCGCGCGACCTGCACGATACGGTCGGCCACACGATGTCGGTGATCTCGTTGCACGCGGGCGTCGCCGCCGAGGCGGTCGAGCCCGGCAGCCCCGCCGCCGAGGCGGTCGAGCGGATCCGGGAGGCCAGCGGTCAGACGCTGCGCGACCTGCGGTCCACGGTGCGGCTGCTGCGGACGCCGGGCGCCGAGCTGGAGGTGCTCTCGCTCTCCGCCGTCGGCGACCTCGTCGACGCGATCCGCGGCGCAGGCCTCGAGGTGAGCACACGGGTCGACGTCGCACCGGGCGCGCTGTCCCCGCAGGTCGACGCCGCGGCGTACCGGATCGTGCAGGAGGCGCTCACGAACGTGGTCAAGCACGCGCACGCCCGGCGGGTGGAGGTGTCGGCCGAGCTGCGCGACGACGTGCTGCAGCTGCGCATCCGCGACGACGGCACGGGGGCCACCGGCGACGGCGACGGCCGCGGTCACGGCCTGGCCGGGATGGCCGAACGGGTCCGCCTGCTCGGCGGGACCCTGCGGACCCGGTCGCAGGACGGGTTCACCGTCGAGGCCCGCATCCCGGCGAGGCCCGCGCCGTGATCAGGGTCGTGCTGGTCGACGACCAGGAGCTCGTCCGCACCGGGCTGCGCACCCTGGCCGAGAAGGACGGCGACATCGAGGTGGTCGGCGAGGCCGCCGACGGGCGCAACGGGCTGGGCGTGGTTCGCCAGCACCGGCCGGACGTCGTCCTCATGGACATCCGGATGCCGGTCATGGACGGGATCGCGGCGACGAAGGCGATCGTGGCGGACCCCGCGCTCGCCGACGTGCGGGTCGTCGTGCTCACGACGTTCGACGAGGACGAGAACGTCATGAACGCGATCCGAGCCGGGGCCGCGGGCTACCTGCTGAAAGACGTCGCCCCGGCGGAACTGAGGGAGGGGATCAGGCGGGTCGCGGCGGGCGATGCGCTGCTGTCGCCCGCGGTCACCGGCACCGTCATGCGGGCGCTCGCCGGGCAGCTGCGCCGCACGACCCGGCCGGAGCTCGTGGCCGGGCTCACCGACCGCGAGCGGGAGGTGCTGCAGCGGGTCGCGCTCGGGGAGTCGAACGCGGAGATCGGCGGAGCGCTGTCCATCAGCCCCGCCACGGCGCGCACCTACGTCAGCAGGCTGCTGACCAAGCTGGGCGCCCGGGACCGGGCGCAGCTCGTGGTGATCGCGTACGAGTCGGGGCTGGCGGCGCCGGGCGCGTGAGTCACGCGCCCGCGACGACCCGGTGCCCGCGCCGGCCGGTGATCAGGTGGTCGAGCCCGAACCGGCCGGAGCCGAGCGCGGCCAGGACCAGGCTGAGCAGCGCGAGCGAGATGACCAGCTCGGGTCCGTTGGCGTCCATGGAGAACAGCGGGCTGGTGTGCACGAAGACCCAGGCGCCGACCATGGTCAGCGCCATCAGCACGCCGACGATCGGCACCCCGAGGCCGAGGATCATCGCGGCGCCGCCGACGTACTCGAACAGGACGACGGCCGGGCCGCTCAGGGTGGGCAGGGGCACCGCGGTCGCGGCCCACATCTCACCGATGCCGGACAGGCTTCCGCCGAGGCCGTGCATCAGCGCCGCGTGGCCGATCATGATGATGCCCAGCCCGACCCGGGCCAGGAGGAGGACGAGGTCCCGTGCGGTCCGGGAGCCGAGGGGGTTCGACGTCGTCATGGTCATCCCGCTTTCTAGCGTTCCCAACAGCTGGTGCGGGGATATGACCGTCGACCTGGCGAGAACTCATCGGTCCGCTGCCGCGGACTAAGCGGCGTCCGGGACGGGGACGAGGCCGGCGGGCACGTCGACGCTGCGCTCGCGGTCGGCGAGCGCCCGACCGGCGGCGGTGATCGCCTGGTGCACCGCGATGCGGGCGTCGAGGAGCGCCGCGGCGGCCCGGCGGGCGCCGGTGTCGGCGGCGCCGATCCGGGCGGCGTCCTCCGCGGCCGCGTTCAAGGCGTCGAGCAGGTGCTGGACCGCGACGTCGATCTGCTGGTTGGCGTGCATCGCGAAGCTGCGGGGCTCCGACGCCGGGGGCTGGTCTCCGTGGTGCCGCATGACACCAGATGCTCCCGGCCCCGGTCCGGCCCGGAACATGGGGTTCACCCCCGATCCACCCCTGGTCATCCCCCGGATCCCACCCGGGGATCAGCGCCGCGGCGCGGGGTGCCGCGAGCGCTCGGTGACGGCGATCGCCGCACCGGCCGCGCACAGCACCGCGGTCCACGTCACCGTGGCGCCGGTCGAGGTGTGGTCGGCGACGACGCCCGCGAGCCACGGGCCCGCGGTCTGCCCGGCCGCGAACAGGGTGGTGAGCGCGGCGATCGTCGCCGTCCAGTCCTGCGCCGGGACGGCGGCGCGGACCCGCGCGGTGACGGCCGCGGGCACCGCCATGAACGTCGCGCCGTAGAGGACGACGGAGGCGAGCACGACCGGCAGCGCCGCGGAGGCCAGCGCGAGCGCCGCGCCCGCGGCGAGGATCCCCAGCAGCGCGGCCAGCGCCGTGCCACCGGGCCAGCTCACGACCGGGCGGCTCCACAGCGCGGGCGCGGCGATCACGGCGAGCCCCATCGCGGTCCAGACGAGCGCCACCTGCGCGGCCGGGGCCGCGTGCTCGGCGAGGTGGGCCGACAGGAACGTGATGTAGGTGATGTAGCCGGTCGCGAAGAGCACGTAGGGCACGGCGACCCGCCACAGCGGGAGCACGTGCGCCCGTCCGCCGGACCGCACAGGCGGGTCTCCGCCGGTGCGCGCCGCCGCCCAGCTCGCCGCCGTCGCGACGGCGGCCGCGGCCGCGAGGCCCACCCAGCCCGCGCGCCAGTCGGAGCCCAGGCCCGGGATCGCCGCGCCGCTGACGGCGATGCCCAGCCCGGCCCCGGCGAAGAAGATCGTGAGCGGAGTGCCGGACGAGGCAGCGGCCGCGAGCCGCGCCGCGATCACCCCGCCCGCGATGAAGACGACCGCCCCGGTCGCCCCCGAGATCGCCCTGATCCCGAGCAGCAGGGCGAAGTCGCTGGTCAGTGCGGTGGCGCCGAGCGAGAGCGCGGTGAGGGCCATGCCGGACCGGAACGCGGTGGCGGTGCCGAGGGCGCGGACGACGGCGGCCGCCGCCATCGCGCCCACCAGGTAGCCGAGCCCGTTGGCGGTGTTCATCGCCCCGGCCTCGGTGAGGCTCCAGCCCAGGTCGTCGCGCATCGCGGGCAGCAGCAGGCCGTAGGCGAACCGGCCGAACCCGAGGGCGGACGCGGTACCCAGCGACAGCAGCAGCGCCCGGGTCACGTGGCCGTCCGGAGGAAGCCCAGGACCGTGCGGGCCAGCGCCACGCGGTGGTCCGACAGGGCGTGGTCGGTGGGGAGGACGTGGTGCTGCAGGCGGACGCCCGCCGCGCGGTAGGCCCCGACGACGGGGTCGTGGTGCACCGCGTGCGGGGTGACCGGGTCGCGGCCCGTGCCGACCAGCAGCACGGGACGCCCGGCCAACCGGGGCGCGAGGCCGCCCAGCCGCCACGCGTCGCCCGCCGCCTCCATCTCGGCCACGAGCGCCTCGCCGCTGGTGCCCCGCAGCGGGAGGAGCTCACCGGCGAACGCCTCGACCCACCCCGCCCGGGCGGCCGGATCTGCCCGGCAGATCGCGGCCGCCGTGCCGAAGTCGAACCCGGCCACCGACACGGTCGCCGTCACCGCCGGGTCCGCCGCCGCGGTCATGAGCGCGACGAACCCCCCGAGGCTGTGGCCGACCAGCGCCACCCGCCCCGGATCCAGCCGGTGCGCGGCTGCCGTGGCGGGGTCGCGCAGCGCGGCCACGACGGCGGCGGCGTCCTCCAGCACGTGGCCCCACGACCACCTCCCGCCCATGCCCCACGAGCCGCGGTAGTGGAAGACCAGCGCGGCGTACCCGGCCCGGCGCAGCACCTGGGCGAGGTCGAAGTTGCGTTCGATGCCGGGGAAGCCGTGCAGCAGCACGACGGTCGGGTGCGGCCCCGGGCCCACGGGCACGTGCAGCACCCCGAGCAGCTGCTCGCCGCCGCTCGGGAAGACCACGGCGCGCGTGTCGGCGGGGAACTCCGGGTCGCCGGGCGGGTCGGTGGCGAGCGGGTCCGTCATGCGTCCTCCCCGAGAGATCGAACCGATCGGTACGGTACCAGGCGGTCGAACCGATCGGTACTATCTTGGGCATGCCGGTCCCCAAGGGTTCGACGATCGACCCCGCCCGCACCCGGGCCGCCATCGTCGAGGCGGCCACGCCGCTGCTGTACGAGCGGGGGCTCGACGGCGTGGGCGTGGCCGAGCTGTGCGCCCGCCTCGGCATCTCGAAGGAGACGCTCTACCGGCACTTCGGCACGAAGGACGGGCTCGTCGAGGCCGTGCTGGAACGGCGCAGCGAGCGGGTGCACGCCTGGATGGCGGCGGCCGTCGAGGCGGCCGGGCCCGACCCGGCCGACCAGCTCGCCGCCGTGTTCGACGCGCTCGGCCGCTGGTACGCCGAGCCGGGGTTCCGCGGCTGCGCGATGGTGAACGCCGCGGCCCAGCACCACGTCGACGCCGTGCGCGCCCGCACCGAGCGGCACCTCGCGCGCTACCTCGACCTGTTCACCGGCATCGCCGCCCGCGCCCGCGCCGCCGACCCCGACGCGCTGGGCCGGCAGCTGCTGGTGCTGGTCGAGGGCGCCACGGTGGTGGCCGCCCACCACCGCGTCGCGGGGACGGCGGAGCAGGCCCGCGCCGCCGCCCTCACGCTGCTGGCGGCCGCGCGCTCCGGGACCTGATCGGGTCGGCGGTCAGGCACAGGTCAGATTCCACACCCGGTCCACCCGGTCGTTCCCGGCGGCGCCGAAGTACATGATCTTCTGCCCGGGGCGCAGCGTGGCGACGAGCTGCTTCGAGCCGGTCCCCTTCAGGTTCCAGAGCTCGACGGTGTAGTCGGACTGGTTGTTCGCCGACGACCAGTGGCCGTCCTGGACGTCGACCGGCACGCAGGAGCGGAGGGTGCCGTTGTCGATCCAGAGGGAAAGCGGGTGGGGCTCGAGTTCGATGTCGCGGTACAGGCAGAGGTGGCCGCGGTTGCAGGTCGCTTCGGCCGCGGCGCTGCCGGCCAGAGCGAGCATGGCGATCGAGAGGGCGGCGAGAACAGCGAGAACGCGTTTCATGGACGTCCAGATCCTCCTGACGGCGCGAACGCCGATCCGATTCCCGTCGCGAACCGGGATCGCGCGGCACGAGCCCGCCAAGTGATCTTCGGAACGCACGTGGATGGTCGACGAGCGGCGCGTCCGGCGAAAGACGCGAACCGGACGCGGTGCGCGTGGATCTCGCCATCCGCGGGGCGGACGTGGCGTGGCGGCCCTGCCCCGCGGGGTGGTGCACTCGCCCCGTGACGCTGCGCGAACGAACGGAGTCCTGCATGCAGCTCGAGGGCCAGACGGTGGTCGTCACGGGGGCGGCCGGGGACATCGGCGCACGCTTCGTCCGCTCCCTCGCCGCGGCCGGGGCGGACGTGATCGCAGCCGACGTCCCGGCCGAGGCCGAGGCCGGCGCCGCGCTCGCCCGGGAGACGGGCTGCGCCTTCGTCCCCGCCGACGTGACCAGCGACGACGACTGGGCCGCCGTGGTGGCGCGGGCGAACGGCCGGGTGGACGCGCTGGTCAACAACGCCGCGATCTACCGGGCGCTCGGGGCGAAGCGCCCGCTCACCGACCTCGCGTGCGAGGACTGGGACACCGTCCTGCGGGTCAACGTGCGGGGCACGTGGCAGGGGATCAAGGCGGTCGTGCCCGCGATGCGCGCGGCCGGCGGCGGGCGGATCGTCAACATCTCCTCGTCCACCGCGCGCATGGGCGTGCCGGGGTTCGCCCACTACGTGGCCTCGAAGGCCGCGGTCGAGGGCTTGACCCGTGCGGCGGCGCGCGAGCTGGGGCCCGACCGCATCACCGTGAACGCCGTGGCGCCCGGGCTGGTCAGCGACGCGGCCACCCGCGCGCTCAACGACGACGCCTACATCGCCGCCGCCGCGGGCGGGCGGGCGCTGGCGCGGGAGATGGTGCCCGACGACCTGGTCGGGGCCGTGCTGTTCCTCGTCTCCGACGCGGCGGGCTTCATGACCGGCCAGACCGTCGTCGTCGACGGGGGAGTGGTGTTCGCCTGACGGAGCGGGTGGGATCGGGGGTGTGACGAGCCCCGGGACCCGGAGGAGGGACATGGCAGCGCAGCCGGTCGTACGGAAGTTCGTGCAGGTCGAAGAGCAGGTGCACGAGGAGTCGGGGCGGACGGTCTCACCACCGCTGACCCGCGTGGTGGCGGGCGCGGTCGCACCGAACCCGCTCGCGGGCGCGCCCGCGACGGCGGACATCGCGCCGCTGGTCGAGCTGTCGGAGGCCCTCGGCGAGCAGCTCACGAGGCGGGCGCTCGAGCGGATCGGCGACCCGGCGGGCATCCGCGCCTACGGCAAGGCGGCGCTCATCGGGACGGCGGGAGACCCGGAGCACGGGGCCGCGCTGATCCACCCGCGGCTGGGCATGGCCATGCGCGCCACCCTGCGCCGCGGGAAGGTCCTGATCCCCGGCAACGCGAAGATCGGCGTGGCGGGCACGCCGATCGACCTCGTCTTCGGGCCGCTCGACGAGGCGTGGGACCTCGATGCGATGGACACGCTCACGGTCACGGTCGCCGACTCCCCACGCCCCGAGGAGCTCCTGCTGCTCGTGGGCTACACGACCGGGCCGCGGCCGAACGCCCGCTCGAAAGGGCCCACCCAGGCCGAGGTGGACGCCCTCGTCGAGTCGTTCGGCTGACCGGCCTACCGGCGGGCCGCCTGCGCCCCGGTGGACACGGCGGTGTAGCTGCGGACGATCTCCTCCAGCTCGGCGGGGTCGATCACGTCGTCGAGCCGGTCGAAGCCGTCCGGGGCGCGCCGCTCCACCTCGTCGATCACCATCTCCGGGCCGCCGACCCGGTTGCGCAGGACGATCTCCCGGGTGGCGGGCAGCCGCTCCTCCTCGTAGGCCGCCAGCGCGGCCTCCGGGTCGGCCCCCGACGACAGGTGGCGGGCCAACGACACGGCGTCGAGCACGGCCTGGCCCGCGCCGTTGGAGCCCATCGGGAACATCGCGTGCGCCGCGTCGCCGAGGAGGGTGACGCGGCCGTGGCTCCACCGGGGCAGGGGGTCGCGGTCGACCATCGGGTACTCGTAGAACACCGGCGTCGCCTCGACCAGGCCCTCCAGGTCGATGTGCGGCACGGCGAAGCGCCCGAGGTGCGGGGCGAGCTCGGCCGGGTCGCCCGGGCGCGACCAGTCCTCCCGGCGCGGCGGGGCGTCGCCCGGTTCGCCGGTGCGGATGCAGACGGCCCAGTTCGTGAGCACGGTGTCGGGCGAGCTGCCCCGGCCGATCGGGTAGAGCACCAGCTTGGCGGCGGTGCCGCCGGCGATGATCATCGAGCGGCCGGTGAGGAACGGCGGCCAGTCGGTGGCCCCCCGCCACATCATGACGCCGTTCCAGCGCGGCGGGCCCTCGTCCGGGTAGAACGTGGCGCGCACCGCCGAGTGGATGCCGTCGGCGCCGAGCAGCACGTCGCCCTCGCGCTCGCCGAGCGGCTCCCCGGACGGCCCGGCGAACCGCACCCGGACGCCGCGGTCGTCCTGGTCGAACCCGACGAACCGGTGCCCGGTGTGCACCGCGTCCGGGCCGAGGCGCTCCCGGACCGCCCGCAGCAGCACCCCCTGCAGCCGGCCGCGGTGCACCGAGAACTGCGGGACGTCGAACCCCGCGGCGAGGCCGCACGGCCTGCGCATGATCACCTGGCCGAGCCGGTGGCAGTAGAACAGCTCCTCGGTCCGGATCGCGACCTCGTCGAGCCGCTCCAGCAGGCCCAGCCGGGCGAGCGGCCCGACGGCGTGGGGCAGGCAGTTGATCCCGACCCCCAGCTCGCGGATCTCGGTGCTCCGTTCGAAGATCTCGCACTCGATCCCGGCATCGTGCAGGAACAGGGCGGTGGTGAGCCCCCCGATGCCGGCCCCCGCGATCAGCACCTTCACCCGAAGAGACGCTAGCGCGACGGTCCGATCGGCGGAACCCGCCGGGACCGCCGAAAAACCGACGAACGCCCCGCGTGACCTGGCCGGATATCGGCGATGCCGCCGTGCTCTACCGCCGGGTGGAGCGCGTGGGACGGCGGGCGCGGCGCCGTCCCCGCTTCGCGGGCCCGCGCACCCCGCCCTCCCAGTGCGCCGGGCGCGGCAGCCCCACCGGGAGCCGCGTGGCGGCGTCGCCCCGGGCCGCCGTGAGCTGCGGGCCGGTGAGGAAGAGCGCGTCGCGCAGGTCGGCGCCCGCGAGGTCGGCCCCGCGCAGGTCCGCGCCCAGCAGGT
Organism: Pseudonocardia sp.; assembly: GCF_035305885.1. Taxonomy (GTDB): domain Bacteria; phylum Actinomycetota; class Actinomycetes; order Mycobacteriales; family Pseudonocardiaceae; genus Pseudonocardia. The sequence goes on along the minus strand of NZ_DATGOP010000102.1, from coordinate 98,694 downwards.
CGGCCTCACGCAGGTCCGCGCCGCGCAGGTCGGCGCCGACGAGCAGCGCGCCGCGGAAGCTCGCCCGGCGCAGGTCGGCGCCCCGCAGCCGGGCGCCCAGGAGCTGGGCCCCGCGCCGGTCCGGGCCCCGGCCCGGCGTCCTCGCGAGGTCGCTCACCCGCCCCAGCAGGTCGGCCACCGCCCGCCGGTGCGGCTCCACGTCCAGCGCGGCGAGCTCGTCGGGGGTGCCCGCGGCCAGCCGGTCGGTCTCGGCGAGGGCGGCGTCGAGGTCCGCGGCGAACGGGGCGGCCGCGGGGAGCGCCCGGGCCTCCGTGAGGTGGCGCAGCAGTTCGTGCAGCACGCGCACCACCGGGAACACCGCGAACATCGGCCCTGCGAGCTCGGGGTGGCGCCGCCAGTCCCGCCCGCCGAACGTCACCTGGACGACCCGCTGCCCCGCGCCGAAGCAGTCGAACACCGTGCAGCCGGGGTAGCCGGCCTCGCGCAGGCCGTCGTGGATGCCGCAGCGGAAGTCGGGCTGCAGGTGCCCGCACGGTGTGCCGGCGGCCTTGTCGACGGCGAAGTCGGCCGACGCCGCGAACGGCAGCGCGACGCAGCACAGGCCCGCGCAGCGCGAGCAGTCGGCGGTGAGGGGTTCGTGCACCACACCCATTGTGGTCGCGGGCGGCCCCCGGGGTTCAGGCTCCCGAACTTCAGGAAAGCCACATTCATGAACGTGGGCTTCGTGAATGTGGCTTTCCTGAAGTTCGGCCTAGCGGCCGCCGCAGCCCGCAGCGGTGGGGCCGGCGGGGACGCCGAGGCCGAGCGGGTCCGTCCCGCGTGGATCGGGCACCGGGCTCCAGCGGCCGTCGACGACGGCGTACTCCCACGCCGGGCCGTCGGCCACGAGCCGCTCGACGGCCCCGATCAGCCGGTCCACGTCCTCCACCGTCGTGCCGAGGCCGAGGCTGGCGCGCACCGCGGAGGCGTCCGGGGTGCCGGCGAGGCGGGCCAGCAGGGGGTGGGCGCAGAACTTCCCGTCCCGCACGCCGATCCCGTGCTCCGCCGACAGGTAGGCCGCCACGAGCCCGGCCGGGTGCCCGTCCACCACGAACGTGCTCACCGCGACGCGGTCGGTGCTGTCGGGCCAGATCCGCAGCGTCCGCACGCCCGGCACCCTCGCGAGGCCGGTCTCGAGCCGGTGCAGCAGCGCGGCCTCGTGGGCCGGGTCGAGCGCGCCGGGCAGCACCCGGCAGGCCTCCGCGAGCGCGGCGGCGCCGAGCACGTTCGGGGTGCCCGCCTCGTGCCGGTGCGGCGCGGGTGCCCACGTCACCTCGGCGGCGCCCCCCTCGGCGGGCGCGGTGACCGCGTGCACCGCGCCGCCGCCGGACAGGTGCGGCGGGGCGACGTCGAGCCAATCCCGCCGCCCGACCAGCGCCCCCGCCCCGAAGGGGGCGTAGAGCTTGTGCCCGGACAGGGCCAGGTAGTCGACGCCGGACGCGGCGATGTCGACGCGGCGGTGCGGCGCGAGCTGGGCGGCGTCGACGGCCACCCGCGCGCCCGCGGCGTGGGCGATCTTCGCGATCTCCGCGATCGGCAGCACCTCGCCGGTGACGTTGGACGCCCCGGTGACGGCGAGCAGCGCGGGCCGGTCGGCGGCGAGGGCGTCGCGCAGGTCGGCGAGGGTCTGCTCGACGGTGGACGCGGCGCGCAGCACCCGGCCGCCGCCCCACGCCAGCAGGTTGGCGTGGTGCTCGACGTCGAGCCGCAGCACCGGCCCCGGCACGCACCCGGCCAGCAGGTTCAGCGCGTCGGTGGTGTTGCGCGTGAACACGACGACGTCGTCGGCGCGGGCACCCACGAACGTCGCGACCGTCTCGCGCGCCTTCTCCAGCACGGCGGTGCAGACCTGCGACGCGTAGCCGGCGCCGCGGTGGACGCTCGCGTAGTAGGGCAGCAGGGCGGACACGTGGTCGGCCACCGCGGTCAGCGCGGGGGCGCTGGCGGCGAGGTCGAGGTTGGCGTAGCGCACCCGCCCGCCGGTGACGAGCGGGACCCGCAGGTCCGCGCCGGTGACGGTCGCCGGGGCACAGGTGCCGCGGCGGCTGGACAGCACAGCGGTCATCGAAGGTCCTCCGGACCCACTCGGTGGACCCGGACGGATGTCGGGTCCGCGCTTGCCGACCGTGGTTGCACGGCGGCCTGGTCGTCACCCGGAGCACCCCACCGCGGAGGAGGGTTGCCGGCCAGCGAGCCGGGGCTTCGCACTGGCGCTCTTGACCTGCGGGGGAGGTTACGGGCGGACGTGGTGATCGGTCAAGCGGATCTTCTGCCGCCGCCGGTGCGCGTCGTCGGCCCGTGCGGAGCACCCCGCCGTACTCGTAGATCGAGGGGTCGGAGCGGGACGCGCCGTCGTACTGCGCGATCTCGGCGGGTACCGGCGCGAGCGGCGGTTGGTCGTCGGTGGGGCGCCAGTCCCGGAGGTTCACCAGCCCCGGCTCCACCGGATCCAGCCCGGACAGCAGCGCGTCGATCTCCGCCGCGGAACGGTTGCGCCACGGGATCCCGAACTCGTTGATCGATTCCTCGAACCGGGCACCGCGGTCGGCGTCGTCGCAGACCACCTGCGAGAAGGCCAGGTAGCTGCCGGGAACGGCTCGGTCGATCACCCCGTGCAGCACGGCGCGCGGGTCGGACTCGTCGAGGATGTGGTGGCCGACGGAACAGAACAGCACCGCGACCGGTTCGCCGAGGTCGATCACGCGGAGCACGTCCGGGTTCGTGAGGACCGCCTCGGGGTCGCGCATGTCGGCGCGGACGACCACGGTCGAGTCGTCGCCGGCCAGCGACGCGCGGGCGTGGGCGAGCACGGTCGGGTCGATGTCGACGTACGCGACGCGCGCGTCATCGCGGTACCGCCGCGCCACCTGGTGCACGTTGTCGTTCGTGGGCAACCCGCAGCCCATGTCGAGGAACTGCCTGATCCCCGCCTCTTCGGTCAGGTAGCGGACGGCTCGGTGGAGGAAGCGCCGGTTCTCCCGGGCGATGTCCAGGCAGGCGGGGAAGACCTCGAGCGTGGCCTTCATGAACGCCCTGTCGACGGCGAAGTTCTCCGTACCGCCGAGCAGCCAGCCGTAGGCGCGGGCGGACGTCGGGACGTCGGGACGTCGGTCGCGATGCCGTCGTCTGCCACGTTGCCCCCGGGTCCGGTCGCAGATCGATCACGCGAGCGTAGAACGGGACGGCGCCGGTCCGCCGGGTCCGCGAGGGATCGCGGGCCCGCCCTCAGCAGGTCAGCGCCGGGATGGCGAAGCACCCCGCGGTCGTGACGGTCCCGACCGCCGCGGCACCGCCGTCGTGCAGCGCGGCCGGTCCGGCGCCCGCGAGCACGACCCGGGCCGCGGAAACGGTGACGCTGCGGGTCCGCACCAGCGCCCCGGCTGTCCTCTCGACGGCTGCGCCCTCGACGGCTGCGCCCTCGATACCGACGACCTCGTCGCAGTGGCGCAGCTCGGCGCCCCACGCCGTCGCCGCCGCGGTGAGCGCGGCGGTCGCCTGATCGGCGCGCACCTGCCGCACCCCGCCCACGACGTGCAGCAACGTCGCACCGGTGGCCAGCTCGACCTGCCGCCACAGGCGGGCGGCCTCGGAGGCGAGCCTGCTGGGGAGCCCCGCGTCGGTCCAGGGCGACGGCCCCGCCGAGCGCCAGACCTCGCCCGCCGGGCGCCGTTCCAGCAGCGTGACGCGCAGGCCGCGGCGGGCGAGGTGCCACGCGGTGGCGGCTCCGGCGGCTTCGGCGCCGACGACGGCGACGTCGGTGGTGAGGGTCGGCAGGGCGGTCGGGCTCGGTTCCAGCAGGCTCGGTGGACAGGGCACGGCGGCCTCCAGCTCTCCCGGTGCGCGGATCACCACGGTACGCAGCGGGCCCGCCGCCGTGTCAACGCACGGACATTTGCGCGCCGAATTGTCCGGTCATTTGCCGTGCAATGGTTCCGGCCACACCGCTTGAAAAACGATGCGATCGCTACGTAAGTTCGAAGCGCAATCAAGACGCCATCCAGAGCGGCCGAGAGACCCGGCTCGACGACGCCGCAGCAACCCCCCGCGCCGACGGGAGAGGGTGCTACCGCCGGGAGCGATGGAGGTCGCCGTGCCAGGTCGGGAACGGATCGAGGAGCGCACGACGTGGCATGCGTGGCGCCGTCACGTCGATCTGTGCCGGACGTGCGCGGCTCTCTGTCGGGGCTGACGGAACTCCATCCCTGATCCCTTCGCACACCGCCGCGCCATGCGGCGATGCCGATTCCTGCGCGTATTCCCGAGAAGGACCGTCATGCCCCGATCCCTCGCACCGTGGCTCGCCGCCACCGCGCTCCTGCTCGCCGCGTGCGGCTCGACGCCCGCCGCGAGCACCGCCGATCCCGGTGTCCCGCAGCCGGGCGGCACCCTGCGGTTCGCCGTGAGCAGCGACCAGGGCTGCGTCGACCCCCAGCAGGTCGCCAGCAACGACACGATCTACTCGCTGCGCCAGGTGGTCGACTCGCTCACCGACCAGGACCCGGCCACCGGTGAGCTGCGGCCGTGGCTCGCCACGAGCTGGGAGAGCAACGCCGACGCCACCGCCTACACGTTCACCCTCCGCGAGGGCGTGACGTTCTCGGACGGCACCCCGCTCGACGCCGAGGCCGTCAAGGCCAACTTCGACGCCGTCCCGCGGCTCGGCCCCCGCGGCACGCTCCCGAAGGGCTACCTCGCCGGCTACGCGGGCACCACCGTGGAGAGCCCGACGCGGTTCACGGTGTCGTTCGACCGCCCGAACGTGCAGTTCCTGCAGGGCACCTCGACGCACAGCCTCGGCATCCTGTCGCCCGCGACCGTGGCGAAGAGCGACGACGAGCGCTGCGCGTCGGTGATCGGCTCCGGGCCGTTCGTGATCGAGTCCTACACCCGCGACGAGTCGATCGTGCTCGCCAAGCGGCCCGGGTACGCGTGGGGCTCGCAGCTGTGGCAGTCGCAGGGCGAGGCCCACCTCGACCGCGTCGAGTTCCGGATCGTGCCCGAGTCGGGGGTGCGGGTGGGCAGCCTGCAGTCCGGCGAGGTCGACGCGATCGGCAACATCGCCAAGCAGGACGAGGCCCTGCTCGCCGCGGCGGGGGTGCAGCTGCTGGGCCGGGCCAACCCCGGGGTCCCGTTCGGCATCACGTTCAACCAGGCCACGCCGCTCGGCGCGGACCCGGCGGTGCGCGAGGCGCTCTCGCTCGCGATCGACCGCGCCGAGATCGTCGCCACCGTCTACACGTCGCAGACCAAGCCCGCCACCAGCGCGCTCGCCTCGACCACCCCCGGGTACGCCGACCAGTCCGCGCTGCTCGCGCACGACCCGGCGCGGGCGCAGGCCGTGCTCGACGCGGCCGGCTGGCTGCCCGGCCCGGACGGGATCCGGGTGAAGGACGGCGCGCCGCTGTCGGTGGAGCTCACCTGGTACTCCAACTCGCCCGCCAACCGGGCCACCGTGGAGCTCATCCAGCAGCAGGTGCGCGAGGTCGGCATCGACCTGCAGCTGCGGGAGCGGCCGATCTCCGAGAGCAACCCGATCCAGCAGTCCGGCCAGTTCGTCGCGAACTGGGGCAACCTCACCCGCGCCGACCCGGACATCCTGCGCACCCAGTACTCGACGGCGGGCAACAACTTCTTCCGGCTCTCGCCGGGCCCGCTCGACGAGCTGCTCGCCGAGCAGGCGGCGCAGGTCGACCCGGCCGCCCGGTTCGCCACCGTCGCCCAGGCCCAGGAGCTGCTGGTGCGGGAGCGGCACACGATCCCGGTGGTCGAGCTGACCACCGTGCTCGGCGTCGCGGCCGACGTGCAGGGGGTCCTGTTCGACGCGAGCTCGCGCATCCAGCTGCACGACGCGTGGAAGGTGCAGCCGTGACGCTGCGCTACCTGCTCCGGCGGCTGCTCGCGGCCGTCGGGGTGCTCTGGGCGGCGTTCACCGTCTCGTTCGTGGTGCTCTACCTGCTGCCGGGCGACCCGGTGGCGACGATGGCGAGCGGCGGCCTCGACGGCGAACCCCTGCCCCCCGAGGAGCTCGACGCCCTGCGCGCCCGCTACGGGCTGGACCAGCCGGTGCTGGTCCAGTACGGGCAGCGGCTGCTGGCGGCGGTCACCGGCGACTTCGGCACGTCGATCCAGAACGGGCAGGACGTGCGCGCGGCGATCCTCGAGGCGCTGCCGCCGACGCTGCAGATCTCGGCGGCGGGCCTCGTGGTGGCGGTGCTGTTCGGCGGCTCGGTCGCGCTGGTCGCGACCTACACGCGCGCGCTGTGGCTGCGGCAGCTGCTGATGGCGCTGCCGTCGCTCGCCGCCTCGCTGCCGGTGTTCTGGGTGGGCCTGCTCTTGGTGCAGGTCTTCGCGTTCGGGCTGGGGCTCTTCCCGTCGGTCGGCGCGAACGGGCCCGCCGCGCTCGTGCTGCCCGCGATCACCCTCGGCCTGCCGACCGGGGCGCTGGTCGCGCAGGTGCTCGCGAAGAGCCTGACCCAGGCGCTCGGCGAGCCGTACGTCACGACGGCGCGCGCCAAGGGCGTCGGCCGCCCCGGTATCCACCTGCGGCACGCGCTGCGCAACGCCGCGCTGCCCGCGCTGACCGTCCTCGGCTACGTCGTCGGCAACCTGCTGGCCGGATCGGTGGTCGTCGAGACCGTGTTCACCCGGCCCGGGCTGGGCCGGCTCACGGTCGCGGCCGTCGGCGTGCAGGACATCCCGCTCGTGCAGGGGATCGTGGTGTTCGCCGCGACGGTGTTCGTGCTGGTGAACCTGGCGGTGGACCTGATCTACCCGCTGCTCGACCCGCGGGTGGGGGTGACCTCGTGACCGAACTGCTGGTCCGGGAGCCGGTGGTCGCTCCCGACGTCGACGAGGCGCCCCCGCGCCGGGAGAGCAGGCTGCGGTTCTTCCTGCGCAGGCCGGGGCTCGTCGTCTCCGTGCTCTACGTGGCGCTGGTGGTGCTCGCGGCGTTCGCGCCGCAGGTGCTCGCGCCCGGCGACCCGGCCGTGGGCGAACCGGCCCGGGCCCTGCAGCCGCCCGGCGCGGGCGGCCTGTTCGGCACCGACTACCTCGGCCGTGACGTCTACACGCGGGTCGTGCACGGCGCGGTGCTGTCGCTGCAGGCCACGCTGATCGCGGTGACGGTCGCGCTCGTCGTCGGCGGCCTGATCGGCGTGGTCGCCGGGTTCGTCCGCGGCTGGGTCGACGAGATGCTCATGCGGGTGGTCGACGTGCTGCTCGCGGTGCCCGCGGTGCTGCTGTCGCTCGCGCTGATCACCGCGCTCGGCTACGGCACGGTGAAGGTCGCGATCGCGGTGGGGGTGGCGAGCGTCGCCAGCTTCGCGCGCGTGATGCGCGCCGAGACGCTGCGGGTGCGCCAGTCCGTCTACGTCGAGGCGGCACGGTCGGTCGGCACCCGCTGGTACGCGACGCTGCTGCGGCACGTGCTGCCGAACGCGGCCGGCCCGGTGCTGGTACTCGCGATCCTGGAGTTCGGCCTCGCGATCCTCGCGGTGTCGTCGCTGTCGTTCCTCGGCTACGGCGCGCCGCCGCCCGCCCCCGAGTGGGGCTCGCTGGTGGCCGAGGGCCGCAACTACATGGCCGTGGCGTGGTGGCTGTGCGCGATCCCCGGAGCCGCGATCGCGGCCGCGGTGCTCGCGGTGAACCGGATCTCCCGCGCCCTGGACGGGGAGCGCCGCCGATGACGGCACAGCCGACGCCGGCCCGGTCGACGGCACGGCCGACGAGCCTGCTCGAGGTCACCGACCTGCGGGTCTCCTACTCCACCGGCGGTGGACCGATCGCCGCCGTGCGGGGCGTGTCGCTCGGCGTCGCCCCGGGCGAGGTCGTCGCGGTGGTCGGCGAGTCCGGCTCCGGGAAGTCGACGCTCGCGCACGCCGTCACCGGGTTGCTCCCGGGCACCGGGCGGGTCGACGCCGGCCGGATCACCCTCGACGACCAGGAGCTCACCGGGCTGTCCGAGCGGGCGTGGCGCACGGTGCGCGGCCGGCGCATCGGGCTGGTGCCGCAGGACCCCGGCGTCGCGCTCAACCCGGTGCAGCGGGTCGGGGCGCAGGTCGCGGAGGCGCTCACCGTGCACGGCCTCGCGGACCGGCGCAGCGCCCCGGCCCGGGCCGTCGAGCTGCTCGCCGAGGCGGGCCTGCCCGACCCCGAGGCGCGGGCGCGGCAGTACCCGCACGAGCTGTCGGGCGGCATGCGCCAGCGCGTGCTCATCGCGATCGCGGTCGCCGCACGCCCGCAGCTGCTCGTCGCCGACGAGCCGACCAGCGCCCTCGACGCCACCGTGCAGCGGCACATCCTCGACCGCCTCGACGAGCTCGTCCGCGCCTCCGGCACGGCCGTGCTGCTGATCACCCACGACCTCGGGGTGGCCGCCGACCGCGCCGACCGGCTCGTCGTCATGAACGGCGGCAAGGTGGTCGAGCAGGGCCCGGTGCGGGAGGTGCTCGCCGCGCCGCGGGACCCGTACACCCGGCGCCTGCTCGAGGCCGCGCCCGGGCTGCGCGCGGTCCCGCGCACCGCCCCCGCGCCCGCGCCCGCGGAGGAGCCGCTGGTGCGGGTGCGCGACCTGGTCAAGGAGTTCCCGCTGGGCGGCAAGCGCCTCCGCGCGGTGGACGGGGTGAGCTTCTCCATCGCCCGCGGGGAGACCTTCGCGCTGGTCGGCGAGTCGGGGTCGGGCAAGTCGACCACCGCCCGGCTGGTGCTGCGGCTGGCCGACCCCACCTCGGGCACGGTGGAGTTCGACGGCACCGACATCACCCGCGTGCGCGGGCGGGCCTGGCGCGAGCTGCGCAGGCGCGCCCAGCTGATCTACCAGAACCCGTACGCCTCGCTGGACCCGCGTTTCTCCATCGCCGAGGTGATCGCCGAGCCGCTGCGGGCGTTCCGGGTGGGCGACGCCCGGGCGCGCCGGGCGCGCGCGGCGGAGCTGGTGGACCGGGTCGCGCTGCCGCAGTCGGTGCTCGACCGCAAACCCGCCGAGCTGTCGGGCGGGCAGCGCCAGCGCGTGGCGATCGCGCGCGCCCTCGCCCTCTCGCCCGACCTCGTGGTGTGCGACGAGCCGGTGTCGGCGCTCGACGTCAGCGTGTCGGCGCAGGTGCTGGACCTGCTCGCCGAGCTGCAGGCCGATGCGGGCCTGACCTACCTGTTCATCTCCCACGACCTGGCGGTGGTGCGCCGGATCGCGCACCGCGTCGGCGTGCTGCGCGACGGGAGGCTGCTCGAGGTCGCGCCCACCGAGCGGCTCTTCGCCGACCCGCAGCACGACTACACGCGCGAGCTGCTCGCCGCGATCGCGGGGCGGCGCGTCCTGGAGGAGACGGCATGAAGGTCCTCGTGCTCACGCTGATCGCGAACGGGCCGGACCCGGTCACCGGGCGGACCCCGACGCCGAACGCCCGCCTGCACCGGGTGGTCGAGAACGCGGTCCTCGCCGAGGAGCTCGGGTTCGACGGCTACGCGGTGGGGGAGCGGCACGAGCGGCCGTTCCTGTCGTCGGCCCCGCCGGTGGTGCTGTCGCACATCGCGGCCCGCACGTCGCGGATCACGCTGTTCACCGGCGTCACCACGCTGGCGCTGCTCGACCCGGTGCGCGCCTACGAGGACTACGCGACCCTCGACCAGCTCGCCGACGGCCGCCTCGAGCTGATCATCGGCAAGGGCAACGGCGCGGCGCAGGCCCAGCTGTTCGCAGTGACCACCGAGGACCAGTGGGACCGCAACGCCGAGGGCTACGAGCTGTTCCGCAGGCTGTGGCGTGAGGAGCGCACCACGTGGAGCGGCCGGTTCCGCCCGCCGCTGGTGGACGCCGAGACGTGGCCGCCGCCGCGCCAGCACCCGATCCGCGTCTGGCACGGCAGCGCCACCAGCCGCGAGTCGGTCGAGGTCGCGGCGCGCTACGGCGACCCGCTGTTCTCGGCCAACGTCACCAACCCGATCGAGCCCTACGCCGAGCTGATCGCCTACTACCGGGAACGCTGGGCGGCCCACGGCCACGACCCGGCCGCCGCGCTCGTCGGCGCGGGCACGGCCGCCTTCCACATCGCGCGGACCTCGCAGCAGGCGATCGAGGAGTTCCGGCCCGCCTACGCGGCGCGGCTCGCCACGGCGGAGCGGTTCGGGCTGCCGGTGGTCTTCGGAACCGTCGAGGACTTCGTCGAGCGCTCGTCCGCCCTGGTCGGCAGCCCGCAGCAGATCGTCGACAAGGTGCTGCGCTACCACGAGGTGTTCCGCCACGAGGTGATCCACATCGGCCTCGACGGCGACGGTCTGACCCCGCGGCAGCAGCGCGAGCAGCTGGAGCTGTTCCAGGCCGAGGTGGCGCCCGCGCTGCGCGCCGCCGTGCCGAGCCGCCCGCTCGCGGGCGCGGTGCCCCGCGACCCGGACGACGCGCGCCCGGCCGACGAGCCGGTGGGGGCGTCGGCGTGACGGTCCACGGCTCGATCCCGCTGTCGATCCTCGACCTGTCCCCGGTGCCGCACGGCGGCACGGGGGCCGACGCCCTGCGCAACTCGGTCGACCTCGCCCGGGCCGCCGAGCGGGCGGGCTACCGGCGGTACTGGGTGGCCGAGCACCACCTCGCGTCCGGGGTGGCCTCGTCGTCGCCCGGGGTGCTGGTGGGGCTGATCGCCTCGGCCACGTCCCGGATCCGCGTGGGGTCGGCCGCGGTGCAGCTGCCGGTGACCTCGCCGCTGCAGGCGGTCGAGCAGTTCGGCACGGTGGCCGCGCTGCACCCGGGCCGGGTGGACCTGGGGCTCGGCCGGTTCGACCTGCACAAGATCCTGCGGCTGGCCGGCTCGGCGCCCGCGCCGGACGCCGAGCCGCCCCCGCTGCCGCCGGCCCGGGTGGTGGACGGGCTGCTGGTCCCGCCGCCGGCTCGGTTCCGCGGCGACCTGTCGACGTACGTGCACCTCGCGGGGCTGATCGGGATCCGCCCCGACGACCCGGCGCCGGACTACGACGCGCAGGTCGGGTCGATCCTCGACTTCATCGGCGGCGCCGCCCGGCGCCCGGACGGGACGCCGGTCACGGTGCCCGCCGCCGAGGGCGCCGACCTCGACGTGTGGATCCTCGGCTCGAGCGCGGGCGAGAGCGCGCGGGTCGCGGGGACGCGGGGGCTGCCGTTCGCGGCGAGCTACCACACCTCGCCGAGCACGGTGCTCGACACCGTCGACGCCTACCGCCGCGCGTTCCGCCCGTCGGCCCGGCTCGCGGCGCCGTACGTGGTGGTCTCCGCCGACGTCGTCGTCGCCGAGACCCAGGAGCGCGCCGAACGGCTGGCCGCGCCGTACGCGCAGTGGGTGCTCGACATCCGCACCGGCGTGGGCGCCCGGCCCTACGTCACCCCGGAGCAGGCCGCGGCCCGCGAGTGGACCCCGGCCGAGCGGGCGATCGTCGCCGACCGGGTGGAGACCCAGTTCGTCGGCACGCCCGAGGCCGTCGTCGACCGGCTCACCACCCTGGCCCGCGTGACCGGCGCGGACGAGCTGCTGGTCACCACGATCACCACCGACCACGCCGACCGCGTGCGCAGCACCGAGCTGCTCGCCGACGCGTGGGCGGAACACGCGGGAGCCCGGACGGGTTCCACCGCGCAGGAGTCACATCCGGAGGCGAGCGTTCGATGAGTCCCTTCACCGAGGCGCGGATGCACCTCGCCGTCGAGCTCACCGTGGCGGGCCGCCACCCCGCGGCCGCCCGCTGGGCGAAGCTCGCCCCGTCGGCGGCGTTCGACCCGGCCCACCACGCGGCGCTGGCGCGCACGGCCGCGCGCCGCGGCCTCGACATGGTGCTGCTGCCCCACACGTTCCACGCGGACGGCCCGCTGCTCGACGCCGTGTCGCTGGCGGCGCGGATCGCGCCGGTGGTGCCCGGGATCGGCCTGGTGCCCACCGCGACCGTGACGCACACCGAGCCGTTCCACATCTCCAAGGCCATCGCGACGCTCGACATCGTCTCCTCCGGGCGCGCGGGCTGGGAGCCCGCGGTCTCGCGCACCCAGGCCGAGGCGGACCTGTTCGGTCGCAAGCCGGCGGCGCCCCCGGACGTGCTGTGGCGGGAGGCGGCCGACGCCGTCGAGGTCGTGGTGCGGCTGTGGGACTCCTGGGAGGACGACGCGGTCATCCGCGACGCCGCGACCGGGCGCTACATCGACCGCGACAAGCTGCACTACATCGACTTCGAAGGCGAGTTCTTCTCCGTGAAGGGCCCGTCGATCACCCCGCGCCCGCCGCAGGGACACCCGCTGGTCGTGCTGCGGGCCGACGAGGACGAGGCGCTCCCGGTGGCCGCGCGCTGGGCCGACGTCGTGCGGATCTCGGCCCCGGACCTCACCGCGGCCGCCGACGCCCGACAGCGGATCCGGCAGGCCGTCGCCGCCGCCGGGCGCGACCCCGACGACGTCACCGTGCTGCTCGACGTCGAGGTGCACCTCGCCGCGGACCGCGACCGGGCCCGCCGCGACCTCGCCGAGCTCGACCGCCTCGCGCGCACCGAGCTGCCCCCGTCGTCGGTGCGCGTGCTCGGCGCGCCCACCGACCTCGCCGACCTCATCGGCGCCGCGGTGCGCACCTTCGCCGCCGACGGCGTGACGCTGATCCCGCTCGTGCTGCCCGCCGACCTCGGCGTCGTGGCCGACCAGGTCGTCCCGCTGCTCGCCGGGCGCGGCCTGCTGCGCACCGGCTCCGCGGGCGGCTCGTTGCGCGCCCGGTTCGGGCTGCCCCGTCCGGCCAACCACTTCGCTGGAGCGACCTCGTGAGCGCGCCGAAGAAGCAGATCCACCTGGGCGCCCACTTCCCGGGCGTCAACAACACCACGGTCTGGAGCGACCCCCGGGCCGGCAGCCAGACCGACTTCTCCTCGTTCGTGCACTTCGCGCAGAACGCCGAGCGCGGGCTGATGGACTTCGTGTTCCTCGCCGAGGGGCTGCGGCTGCGCGAGCACCGCGGCCGCATCCACGACCTCGACGTCGTGGGCAGGCCGGACTCGTTCACCGTGCTGTCGGCGCTCGCCGCCGTCACCTCCCGGATCGGGCTCGCCGCCACGATCAACACGACCTTCAACGAGCCCTACGAGCTCGCCGTCCAGTTCGCCTCGCTCGACCACCTCTCCGGGGGCCGGGCGGCGTGGAACATGGTCACCACGTCGGACGCGTTCACCGGCGAGAACTTCCGCCGGGGCGGGTTCCTGCCGCGCGAGCAGCGTTACGAGCGGGCGGCCGAGGCCGCGGCCGTGACGAGGGCGCTGTGGGACTCGAACGGCGAGGAGGTCGAGCACCACGGCCGCCACTTCGACGTGCGGGGCCGGTTCCCGCTCGCCCCGCTGCCGCAGGGCCACCCGGTGCTGATCCAGGCCGGGGACTCCGCGGAGGGCCGCGACTTCGCCGCCGCCACGGCCGACGCGATCTTCACCATCCACGGCACCCTCGAGGCCGGCCGGGCGTTCTACTCCGACGTCAAGTCCCGGCTCCCGCAGCACGGCCGCGGCGACTCGGACCTCAAGATCCTGCCGGGCGTCACGTTCGTGCTCGGCGACACCGACGAGGAGGCGCGCGAGGAGGCCGCGCGGATCCGCCGCCAGCAGGTCTCGCCGCAGACCGCGATCGCGTTCCTGGAGCAGATCTGGGGCCGCGAGCTGTCGGACTACGACCCCGACGGCCCGCTGCCCGACGTCGAACCCGACGTCGACAACGTCTCGATCACCCGCGGCCGGGTGCGGCACGTCCGCGACCCGCGCGCCGTCGCCCAGGAGTGGCGCGACTACGCCGAGGCCCACGGCGGCCTGTCGATCCGCGAGGTCGTGATCGACAAGACCGCGCGCCAGTCGTTCATCGGCACCCCCCGCACCGTCGCCGTCCAGATGGACGAGTACGTGCAGCGCGACGCCTGCGACGGCTTCATCCTGGTGCCGCACCTGACCCCCGGCGGCCTGGACCGGTTCGTCGACGAGGTCGTCCCGGAGCTGCAGGACCTCGGCAGCTACCGGACCGAGTACACCGGACCCACCCTGCGCGACCACCTCGGACTGCGCCACCCGCACGCACCGCTGAACCGGAAGGAGAGCGCGTGACCACCACCGAGAGCCCGCTCCGGCAGGAGTGGGACGCATGGCACCGCGAGCGCGAGGAGCAGCTGCGCACCCCGCACGGCTGGCTCAGCCTCACCGCCCTGCACTGGCTCGACGACACCGGCCGCGCCTTCGACGGCATCCCCGGCACCTGGCGCGCCACCGGTGACGGCGGGGTGGAGCTGACCGCCGACGGCGACGCGGAGAACGGCCCGGCGCTCGACGGCGCCCCGGTCACCGGCACCGTCCGGCTGGAGCCCGTCGACGGGCAGCCCGGCGTGCTCGTCGAGATCGGCGAGCGGCGGGTGGAGGTCATCCGCCGCACCGACGACTACGCGCTGCGGGTGCGCGACCCGAAGGCGATCACCCGCACCGCGTTCACCGGTGCGCCCGCGTTCGACGTGGACGAGCGGTGGGTGGTCGAGGGCCGGTTCGAGCCCTACCCCGAGCCGAAGCGGCTCACCGTGGGGGCCGTCGTGGACGGGCTGCAGCACTTCCCGACCGCGGTCGGCGTCGTCCGCTTCGCGCTCGGCGGCGCCGAGCACGAGCTGATCGCGTTCCCGGGCAAGACCGGCGGTCTCACGCTGCACTTCCGCGACGCGACCTCGGGAACGAGCAGCTACGGCGGCGGGCGCTCGGTCGCGCTGCCCGACCCGGACGCCGACGGCCGCGTCACGATCGACTTCAACCGCACGGTCAACCTGCCGTGCGCGTTCACCGCCTACGCGACCTGCCCGCTCCCGCCCGCGGAGAACCGGTTGTCGGTGGCCGTGGAGGCGGGGGAGCGGACCCCGCCGCGACCCGACCTGCAGGCGTGACGGTCACGGTCGAACCCGCGACGATGCGGGAAGTCCTCGGGCATTTCGCATCCGGCATCGTGGTCGTGACCGCGTCGGGCCCGTCCGGACCGCTCGGGTTCACCTGCCAGTCCTTCGCATCGCTCTCGCTGGAGCCGGCGCTGGTCAGCTTCGCACCGGCACGCACGTCGTCGACGTGGCCGCGGATCCGCGAGACCGGGGCGTTCTGCGTCAACGTCCTCTCGGCGGGCCAGCAGCACCTGTCGGCGGGCTTCGCGCGTTCGGGCGTGGACAAGTTCGCCGGCGTGAGCTGGTGGCCGGGCCCGGAGGGCGCGCCGGTGCTCGACGGCGCGTGCGCGTGGATCGCGTGCACCCTGTGGCGGGAGTACGACGGCGGCGACCACACGATCGTCGTCGGCCGGGTGCGCGACCTCGGCGCCGACCCGACCCGGCCCCCGCTGCTGTACCACCGGGGCCGTTACGGTCTGGCCAGGCACATCGAGGAGGACCGATGACACGGGTACTGGGCGTGGTGGCGGGACCGGAGCCGGGTGGCCGCACCGCCACCGCCGTGGCCGGCGTGCTCGCCGGCGCGGAGAAGGCGGGCGCGACCACGTCGATCATCGAACTGTCCGAGGCGGGCGTCGAGGCGGTGATCGACGCGTTCGGCGACGCCGACGCCGTGGTGTTCGGCAGCCCGATCTACCGGGCCACCTACAGCGCCCTGCTGAAGGACCTGCTCGAGCGCACCGAGCGCGGCAAGTGGGGCGAGTCCACGGCCCCGCTGCAGGGCAAGGCGGCCGCCACCGTCCTCACCGGGGCGAGCGGCCACCACTACCTCGCCCTCGGCGACCTGCGGAACGTGCTCGCCGGTTTCTTCGCGGTGCAGGTGCTCTCCCCGGGCCTGTACCTCGACCACGGCGGCTACGTCGACCGCACCACCCTCACCGACCAGAGCGCCGAGCTCGCCGCGGCGCACGGGGCGGCGCTGGTCGACCTCGCGGCGGCGGTGCGGGGGTCGGGGGCGTTGCAGGCCATCACGCCGCAGATCTGAGGGCGGGCGCGGCCCCGCTGTCGGCGTGACGGCGGGGCCGGCCGAAGGGCCGGCTCGGGCCGGCGCTGACCGAACGTTCGAGACGCCCGGGCTGCCGGCCGACCCCGGGTTGCGCTCCGGATGCGGCTGCTTCGCCGTGGCGGTGCGCGTTCGGATCGACGAGGGTGATCGCATGTCTGCGGAACCGGCCGGCCAGGAACCACGGTTCGACCTCGAGTTCGGTCTCTTCGACTGGGTCGACGCCCACCCCGGGCTGACGGCGGGTGAGGTGTACGACGCGCGGCTGCGGATCCTCGCCGAAGCCGACCAGGGTGGGTTCGCCGTCTACCACCTGGCCGAGCACCACGGCACCCCGCTCGGGCTCGCCCCGTCCCCGGCGGTGTTCGTCGCCGCCGCGGCGCGGGCGACCGAGCGCATCCGCCTCGCGCCCACGACCTTCGTCGTGCCGCTCTACGACCCGCTGCGGTTGGTCGAGGAGATCGCCATGCTCGACCAGCTCAGCCACGGCCGGCTCGACATCGGCGTGGGCAGGGGATCGTCCCCGTACGAGGCCGCGATGTACGGGCTGACCCCGCCGGAGGCCGCGCAACGGTTCGATCTGCTCGTCCCGAGCATCCTCGAGGCGCTGGAGACCGGCCGGTTCCGGCGGCCGGCCGGAGACGGAACGACCGCTGACGAGGTCGATCTGCACGTCACAGCGCGCCAGCGGCCCCATCCGCCGCTGTGGTACCCGACGTCCAACCCGGCGTCGATCCCACGGCTCGGCGAGCAGGGCTACAACGTGCTGTTCGGGTTCGGCTTCGTCTCCCCGCCCCTGGAGGTGGTCCGCGAGCAGCGCCGGATCTTCGCCGAGCGGTTCTCGGAATCGGAGGCGCGGGGCCGGGCCCGCTGCAGCCTGCCGGGCCGGGCGCCGCGCTTCGGTGTGATGCGCCACGTGCTGGTCGCACCGACCGACGAGGAAGCGCTCGCCGTCGGTCGCGCGGCGTTCGCCGACCACCACACGAACTTCACCCACTTGTGGCGCAAGCACGGCAGCGAGCGGTTCTCCGAGCCGCTCGACTTCGACCGGCTGGTCGCCGAACAGAAGCTGTTCGTCGGCTCGCCGGAGACGGTGAGCGCGCAGGTCGGTGAAGCGGTCACCTGCGGGGAGGTGAACTACCTCGCGGGCGCCTTCGCATGGGGCTCGCTGGACCCCGACATCGCGCTGCGCTCCCTGCGGCTCTTCCGCGACGAGGTCATCCCGTCCGTCCGGCGCGAAGCCGTCGTCGGCCGCACCGGTCGCGGAACGACCTCGCCCAGTTGAGCTCGCCTTCGCGCCGCCCGGCGCAGCGGGTATCGCGCTCGCCCGCCCCCAGCGGCAACGCGGATCGGGTCCCGCGGAACCCACCGACGGCCCGCACCGCGGTCACCGAGCGGCCGCGAACGGAACCGTCCGGGCCCGGCCCGGCACGAGCTCCCCGCCACCCGGCGGCTCCCACAACCCGCGCCGCTGCAGGATCGGCAACACGCCCTCGCCCACCCACCAGGCCTCCTCGAGGTGGGGGTGGCCGGAGAGCACGAACTCGTCGATGCCCAGCGCGTGGTACTCGGCGATGCGGTCGGCCACCTCGGTGTGGCTGCCGACGAGGGCGGTGCCCGCGCCACCCCGCACGAGGCCGACGCCCGCCCACAGGTTCGGGGACACCTCGAGGTCGGCCGTCGACCCGCCGTGCAGGGCGCGCATGCGCCGCTGGCCCTCCGACTCGCTGCGCGCGAGCCCGGCCTGCACCCGCTCGATCGTGGCCGGGTCGATCGCCGCGAGCAGCGACTCGGCGTGCGCCCACGCCTGCTCCGAGGTGTCCCGCGTGATCACGTGCAGGCGGATGCCGAAGCGGACGGTGCGGCCGTGCTCGGCGGCGAGCGCCCGCACGGCCGTGATCTTCTCCGCGACCTGCGCCGGCGGCTCGCCCCAGGTCAGGTAGACGTCGACGTGCTCGGCGGCCACCCGCAGGGCGGCGGGGGAGGAGCCGCCGAAGTACAGCGGCGGCACCGGGTCGGGCAGCCGGTCGAGGTGAGCGCCCTCGACGCGCAGGTGCTCGCCGGTCAGCTCGACCCGCTCCCCGCGCCACAGCGCCCGCACCACCTGCAGGAACTCGGCGGTGCGGCGGTAGCGGGCGTCCTTGTCGAGGAAGTCGCCGTAGGCGCGCTGCTCGGCCGGCTCGCCGCCGGTGACGACGTTGAGCAGCAGCCGCCCGCCGGAGTGGCGCTGGTAGGTGGCCGCCATCTGGGCAGCGAGCGTGGGGGAGACGAAGCCCGGCCGGAACGCGACGAGGAACTTCAGCCGCTCGGTCTCGCCGACCAGCATCGCGGTGGTGAGCCAGGCGTCCTCGCACCACGCCCCGGTGGGGGTGAGGGCGCCTGCGAACCCGACCTGTTCGGCCGCCCTGGCGACCTGGGTCAGGTAGCCGATCGAGGCCGGGCGCACGCCGCCCGCCGAGCCGACGCCGACGCCGTGGCCGCCGCCGACGAGCTGGCGGCCGTCGCCGTAGGTGGGCAGGAACCAGTGAGCGGTCAGGGACACGAAGGATCTCTCCTCGCCGAACGGGCACAGAAAGCATTTCCAATGCAGCACGGCGGCGGCGCGAATGCAAACGTCGGCAATCGTCCGGACATTGTTGTTCCACCGTGTGGACGGGGCCCGGAGTTGTCCCGACAAATCGGCGTGATGTCCGTCGCAAAAACGTCGGAGCTTTGATCGCGGAAGCCTTTTTCCCTACCGTTCTCGGTTGTGCTGGTCCGTCGCCACCACGTCGACTTCTGCCGCACGAGCACGGCGGTCTGTCCGGCCTGACGCCTCGTCGTTCGTCCCTGCTCGTTCCCCGGAGCCCCGCATGCCCTCCCCCGTGCTCTCCCGTCGTCTGCTGCTGCGTTCCGCCCTCGGCGCGGGCGCCGTCGTCGGCCTCGGCCCGCTGCTGGCCGCCTGCGGCGACGGCGGCTCGACCACGGCCCTGCCCGCGGGCGAGACCGCCGACCTGACGGGCGCGACGATCCGCGCGATGGTGAACCAGCCGCACGTGCTGGCGTTCACCGA
The DNA here is from genome assembly GCF_035305885.1 of Pseudonocardia sp. Taxonomy (GTDB): domain Bacteria; phylum Actinomycetota; class Actinomycetes; order Mycobacteriales; family Pseudonocardiaceae; genus Pseudonocardia. Next base: position 79,670 of record NZ_DATGOP010000102.1, on the reverse strand, counting down.
ACTGCTCGCGCCCGCGTTCGAGCGCGAGTTCGGGGGCAGGCTGGAAACGACCGCGGTGCCCTACGACCAGCTCACGAGCCAACAGATCCTGGACGTGCAGGGCGGCGCCGGGCAGTTCGACGTGTTCGACTACTTCTACTTCGGCCTCGGCGCGCTCGTGGACGCCGGCGCATTGGTCGACCTGACCGACCAGCTCGCCGCGGTCGACACGTCGGATTTCCTGCGCTCGGTCTACGACGCCTACACGCTGCTCGACGGCCGCCGCTACGGCGTGCCGTTCGACGGCGACGTGCACGTCCTCTACTACAACCGCGAGGTCTTCGAGACCTACGGCCTCGAACCGCCGCGAACCTGGGACGAGTACGACGCCGCGGCGCGCACCATCACCGAGCGCAGCGGCGGCTCCGTCTACGGGGCGGTGGTCGAGGGCCAGCAGGTGCCGATGATCCTCGGCTGCTCGTTCATCAACCGCCTCGCCGGATACGGCGGCTCGCTGCTCGGCCCGGACGGCGCCCCGGCGCTCACGTCGGACGCGGCGCACGCCGCGCTGCAGCACCTGGTCGACGTCGCCCCCTACGCGCTGCCGACCCCGCTGCAGATCGGCTTCGACCAGGCCAACTCGGCGTTCCTGTCCGGCCAGGCCGCGATGCTGGACACCTGGACCGACCTGGGGCTCAAGGCGCAGGACCCGGCGAGCTCGCAGATCGTCGACAAGTGGGGCGTGGTGCCGCTACCGGTCGGCGGCTCCAACACCGAGCACCGCACCGCGCTCAACGCCGGCTTCGGGCTCGGCGTGTCCACCGCCGCGGCCGACCCGGCGCAGGCGGCGGCGTTCGTGCTGTGGGCGACCGACCGCACCCGCAACCTGCTGCTGGCGAGCACCGCGGGTGCCGGCATCGACCCGGCCCGGCGCAGCACCCTGGAGTCCCCGGAGTACGCCGCCGCGACCGCACCGGCCACCGAGGTCATCCGACAGGCGCTGACCGGCTCCCCGCTGGTGTGGCCGAAGGACACCGACGCGCCCCGGCTGCTGCAGGACCTCGTCGACCAGCTGGCGCTCGCCATCTCCGGAGCCCAGACGCCGCAGCAGTCGCTGGCCAACGCGCAGGCGAGCTGGGAGCGGGCGCTGACGTGACGGCGACGCTCGAGCGCCCGGCGACCGGTGCCCCGGCGGCGCGGGCGCGGACGCGTGCGCAGCGGCGGGCCGGCCATCGGGTCCCCCGGTGGCTCGCGATCCCCGCCGTGGTGTCGCTGCTGATCACCGGCCTTTACCCGGCGGCGGCCGGGCTCGCGCTGGCGTTGACCGACTCGTCGCTGGCCCGGCCGCTGCGCGGGTTCGTGGGGTTCGACAACTTCGTCGCCGCCGCCGAGTCGGTGGCGTTCGGCGGGTCGCTGGTGCGGTCGGCGCTGTTCGCGGTGTTCGCCACCGCGCTCGCCGTGGTCGCGGGCACGGCCGGGGCGCTCGCGCTGCAGGCGCGCGGCGGCCGGTTCGGGCTGCTGGGCGCGGTGCTGCTGCTGCCGATGGTCACGCCGCCGGTGTCGGTCGGCGTGGCGTGGAAGCTGCTGCTCGCCCCGGTCGGCGGCGGGCTCACCGGGCTGTGGGACGCGCTCGGCGTCTCCGGCTTCAACCCGCTCGGGTCCGGCGTGGGTGCGTTCGCGACGCTCGTCGTCACCCACGCGTGGCAGTGGGCGCCGCTGGTGCTCCTGCTCGTCTACGCGGCCCTGCTCGGGGTGCCCGCCGAGCTGTGGGAGGCCGCCGCGCTCGACGGGGCGGGCTGGTGGCGCACGCTGCGTTCGGTGGTGGCGCCGGTGGTCGCGCCGACGGTGCTCGCCGCGGCCGTGCTGCAGCTGGTGATCGCGTTCAAGGTGTTCGACCTGGTCGCGGTGGTCACCGCGGGCGGGCCGGGGGTCTCGACGATCGTCGCGAGCTTCGAGGTGTTCCGCACCGCGTTCCGCGGCAGCTTCGAGGTCGGCACGGCCGCGGCCGAGACGATCGTCCTCGGGTTGCTCGTCGGCGTGGTGCTCGGCGCCGCCGGGTTGGTCACGCGCCACACCCGGGGGGACGCATGAGGGCCGCCGCCTCCCGCGCCGTGCTCGCCGTGGCGGCGCTGCTCGCGATCGCCCCGGTGGTGTTCCTCGTGTCCCTCTCGCTGCGCGGGGTCGACGACGTGCAGAACGGCGGCTGGCTGCCCGAGCGGGTGCGCTGGGACAACTGGCCCGCGGCGTTCCAGACCGTGCCGCTCGCGCAGATGCTCGCCAACTCCTGGGTGGTCGCGCTCGGCGCCACCCTGCTCACGGCGCTCGTCGCCGTGCCGACCGCGTACGTCACCGCCCGCGCGGGTCGCTCCGGCAAGCGCCTGCACTCGGCCCTGCTCGCCGCCTACTGCGCCCCGCCGATCGTCGCGGTGCTGCCGCTGTACTTCCTGCTGAAGTCGGTCGGGCTGACCAACTCGGTGGTGGGGCTCGCCCTGGTCAACGGCCTGGCGAACGTGCCGGTCGCGGTGTGGCTGCTCGACGGGTTCGTCCGCCGCGTGCCCGCCGAGGTCGAGGAGGCGGCCTGGGTCGACGGCCTGTCCGTCGCGGCGGGCCTGCGCCGGGTGGTGCTGCCGCTGATCGTGCCGGGCCTGGTGGCGGCGTCGCTGGTCTGCTTCTTCCTCGCCTACAACGAGTTCCTGTTCGCGGTGTCGTTCGCCCAGTCCCCGTCCGCCCAGACGCTCACCGTCGGCCTGTCGCTGTTCCAGGGCGACCGCACCGTGCAGTTCGGGCAGCAGGCCGCGGCCTCGCTGGTCGCGATCGTGCCCGTGTACGTCCTCGCCGTCCTCGCCCAGCGGGCGCTGGTCGGCGGCCTCTCCCAGGGAGCTGTCCGTTGACTCGCCGGATCCATCTCAACGCCTTCGACATGACCTGCGCCGGGCACCAGGCGCCCGGCCTGTGGCGGCACCCCGACGACCAGTCGCACCGCTACCGCGACCTGAGCTACTGGACCGACCTCGCCCAGCTGTTGGAGCGCGGCGGCTTCACCAGCCTGTTCATCGCCGACGTGCTCGGGGTCTACGACGTCTACCGCGGCGGCCCCGAGACCGCGATCCGCGACGGCGCGCAGGTGCCCGTCGGCGACCCGACGCTGGCCGTCCCCGCGATGGCCGCGGTCACCGAGCACCTCGGCTTCGGCGTGACCGTCTCGCTGACCTACGAGAAGCCGTACGCGTTCGCCCGCCGGTTCGCCACGCTCGACCACTACACGCAGGGGCGGATCGCCTGGAACGTCGTCACCTCCTACCTGGAGTCGGCGGCCCGCAACCTCGGCCTGGAGCACCAGGTACCCCACGACCAGCGCTACGACGTGGCCGACGAGTTCATGGAGGTCGTCTACAAGCTCTGGGAGGGCTCCTGGGAGGACGACGCGGTGCGGCTGGACAAGGCCGCGGGCGTCTACGCCGACCCGGAGAAGGTGCACCCGATCGGCCACCACGGCCGCTACTTCGACGTGCCCGGCATCGCGCTCACCGAGCCGTCGCCCCAGCGCACCCCGGTGATCTTCCAGGCGGGCGCGTCGCCGCGGGGCCGCCGGTTCGCCGCCGGCCACGCCGAGGGCATCTTCACCACGGCGACCCGCCCGGAGATCCTCGGCCGCTCGATCGCCGAGACCCGCAGGCTCGCCGCCGAGCTGGGCCGCGACCCGCGCTCGATCAAGTTCTTCTCGCTGATGACCGTGATCACGGCCGCCACCGACGAGGAGGCGCAGGCCAAGTACGAGGAGTACCGCCGCTACGTGAGCCTGGAGGGCGCGCTCACCCTCTACGGCGGCTGGAGCGGGCTCGACCTGTCGCGGATGGACCCCGACGAGCCGCTGCGCTACGCCGAGACCGAAGCCGTGCGCAGCGCCGTCGAGGCGTTCACCACCGTGGACCCGGACCGGGACTGGACGCCCCGCGACATCGCCGAGTGGGTCGGCATCGGCGGCATGGGCGTCGTCGTGGTCGGCAGCCCGGAGACGGTCGTCGACGAGATGGAGCGCTGGGTCGAGGTCGCCGACGTCGACGGGTTCAACCTCGCCTACGCGATCACCCCCGGCACGTTCGTCGACCTGGTCGAGCTGGTGGTGCCCGAGCTGCGCCGCCGCGGCCTGGTGCCCGAGCGCTACGCGGGCAGCACGCTGCGCGAGGAGCTCTACGGGCCGGGGCAGGTGCGGCTGCGCCCCGACCACCCCGGCGCCCGCTTCGCCGCGAAGGCGGTGTCGCGATGACCGCGACCGCCGCCCGGGTGATCACCGGCGACGCCGAGGCGCTCGCGGTCGCCCGCGACCTCGCCGCCGAGCTCGCCACCGGCGACAGCGAGCGGGACGCGCAGCGCAGGCTGCCGCGCGCCGAGGTCGCCGCGCTCGCCGCGTCCGGCCTGCTCGGGGTGACGGTGCCGCGCGAGCACGGCGGCGCCGACGTCTCGGCCCGCACGATGGGCGAGCTGATGGCCGTGCTCGCCGAGGGCGACGCCAGCGTCGGTCAGATCCCGCAGAACCACTTCTTCTTCGTGGAGGTCCTGCGCGAGGCGGCGAGCCCGGCGCAGAAGGAGTTCTTCTTCGCCGAGGTGCTCGCCGGGCGGCACTTCGGCAACGCGCTGTCGGAGCGGGGCACCAAGAGCCCCCGCGACTACGCCATCCGGTTCGAGCCGCGCCCCGGCGGCGACGTGCTCGTCGACGGCACCAAGTACTACGCGACCGGCTCGCCGTTCGCGCCCTGGATCCCGATCTACGCCAACGACCCGGACGGCCGCCTGGTCGCCGCGTGGGTGCCCGCCGACGCGCCCGGCGTCACGGTCGAGGACGACTGGCACGGGATGGGGCAGCGCACCACCGGCAGCGGCACGGTGCGGTTCGACCAGGTCGTGATCCCGGCCGACTGGGTGGTGCCGGTCTGGACGATCTTCGAGCGGCCGGAGGTGTTCGGCGCGTTCGGCAACTACCTGCACGCCGGGGTCGACCTGGGCATCGCGCGGGCGGCGCTGCGCGACGCGAAGGACCTCGTCCGGCGCATCGCCCGGCCCGGCATCGAGTCGACCGTGGACCGGCCCGCGGACGACCCGCTGATCATCCAGGAGTTCGGCGAGCTCGCCCTGCGGGTGCGCACCGCGGCCGCCCTGCTGCACGAGGCGGGCGACGCGCTCGACGCGGCGCGGGCCGCACCGACCGTCGAGTCGGCCGCGGAGGCCTCCGTCGCGGTCGCGGCGGCCCGGGCCGAGACCGACCGCGCCGCCGTGAGCGTGGCGAGCGACGTGTTCGCCCTCATCGGGGCCCGGGCCAGCGCCCAGGAGCTCAACCTGCACCGCCACTGGCGCAACGCGCGCACCCACACGCTGCACGACCCGCGCCGGATGAAGGTCTTCCACATCGGCAACCACGCCCTGAACGACGTCCCGCCGCCCCCGAGCGGCCTGGTCTAGGAGGAGTTCGTGAGCCTCACCCACGAGCAGGCGGTCGAGGCGGCCCGCGGCGTGGCCGCCGTCCTCGCCAAGGACGCCCTCGACCGCGACCGGGCCAACGCCGAGCCGGTCGCCGAGGCCCGGCTGCTGCGCGACGCCGGCCTGCCCGCCCTGCTGCTGCCCGCGTCCGTCGGCGGTGCGGGCCTGGGCTGGGCCACCGCGCTGCGGGTGGTCCGCGAGATCGCGGTGGCCGACGGCTCGATCGCCCAGCTGCTCGGCTACCACTACGTCAACGTCGCCAACCTGTGGTGGGTCGGCGGGCTGGGGGCGTGGGGCCCGCGGTCGGCGGCGGAGCAGTGGCTGTGGGGCGACGCGGTCAACCCCACCGACCCGGACCTCGTGCTCGTCCCCGACGGCGACGGCTACCGGCTCAACGGCCGCAAGACGTTCGCGACCGGGGTGTCGGTGGGGGACGCCTCGGTGGTGTCCGGGGTCGTCGAGTCCGGCCCCGATGCGGGCACGCACCTGCTCGTCGTGGTGCGGGGCGACGCGCCCGGCCTCGTGCCCGGCGGCGACTGGGACAACCTCGGCCAGCGCCTGTCGGCCAGCGGGAGCGTCACCTTCACCGACGTCGCGATCACCCCGGAGCAGGTTCTCGGCGGCCTCGGCGCGGGCGCGGCCACCCCGCGCGCCTCGCTGGTGACGCCCGCGATCCAGGCGGTGTTCGGGGCGTTCTACCTCGGCGTCGCGCAGGGCGCACTGGCGACGGCGCGCGACTACACCCGCACCACGTCCCGGCCGTGGCTGCTGTCGGACAGCCCGAGCGCGACGGCCGACCCGTACGTGCTCGCCACCTACGGCCGCCTCGTCGCCGCCACCCGGGCGGTGGAGGCGCTCGCCGACGACGTGGCCGACCACCTCGACCGCGCCGACGCCGCGGGCGACGACCTCACCTGGGAGGCCCGCGGCGAGCTCGCCGAGCACGTGGCCGCGCTCAAGGTGGTCTCCACCGACGTCGCCCTCGACGTCACCAACACGATCTTCGAGGTGACCGGGGCGCGGGCCACGAGCAACAAGGTCGGGCTGGACCGGTTCTGGCGCAACGTGCGCACCCACACGCTGCACGACCCCGTCGCGTACAAGCGCCGCGAGGTGGGTGATCATTTCCTCAACGGGACGTACCCGGAGTTCACGCTGTACACGTGATCTGATGGGATGACGCGCCGGGAGCTCGGGGGGCGGGTGTGGCACAACGGCGGGAGACGCGCACGGCGTACCTGCTGCTCGCCCCGAGCCTGTTCGGGATCAGCGCCTTCCTGGTGCTGCCGATCCTCGTCGTCGCGGTGCTCGCCCTGCAGCGCTGGGACCTGATCGGACCGCGCACGTTCGTCGGGTTCGACAACGTGGTGGCGGTGGCCGCCGACGGGCGGTTCGCCCGCTCCCTGCTGATCACCGCGGTGTTCGTCGCGATCGTGATCCCGGCGCAGACCGTGCTCGGGCTGGTCGTGGCGCTGCTGCTCAACCGGGGCCTGCCCGGGTCGGGCGCGTTCCGGGTGATCTACGTGCTGCCGTGGATCTGCGCGCCGCTCGCGCTCGGCGTGCTGTGGAGCTGGGTGCTCGCCCCCACCGACGGCGCGCTCAACGCGCTGATCGGCCGCCGCGTCGAGTGGCTCGCCGACCCCGCGCTCGCGCTGCCGTCGGTCGCGGCGGTGACGGTGTGGACGCACGTCGGCTACGTCGCGCTGTTCTTCTCCGCGGGGCTGCGCGCCATCCCGGACACCGTGCACGAGGCCGCGATGCTCGACGGCGCGGGCCCGTGGCAGCGCTTCTGGCGGATCACGCTGCCGCTGCTGCGGCCCACCACGTTCTTCGTGCTGGTCACGCAGGTCATCGCGACGTTCCAGGTGTTCGACTCCGTCTACGCGCTCACCCCCGACGGCGGGCCGCAGGGCGTCACCGACGTCGTCGCGGGGCGCATCTACTACGAGGCGTTCGAGCAGCGCGCGGTCGGGCAGGCCGCGGTGATGGCGCTGGTGCTGTTCGTGCTGCTCGTCGCGGTCACCGTCGTCCAGCAGCGGTGGTTCGCCCGCCGCACGACCTACGAGCTCACGACATGAGGGCCGCCGCGACGTACCTGCTGCTCGGGCTGGGCGCGGTCGTGACGCTCGGCCCGTTCCTGCTCGGGCTCGCCACGGCGCTGAAGTCGCCGCGGCAGTTCGCGTCGGAACCCGTGCTCGCCCCGCCCGACCCGCCCACGCTCGCCAACTTCGCCGAGCTGTTCGGCGAGCGCTACGACTTCATCGCTCCGACCGTGGTCACCGCGCAGGTGGTGGCCGTGATCCTGGCCGGGCAGCTGGTGTTCTCGGTGTTCGCCGCCTACGCGTTCGCCCGGCTGCGCTTCCCCGGCCGCGACGCGCTGTTCTGGGTGTACCTGGCCACCTTGATGGTGCCCCAGATCGTCACGATCATCCCGCTCTACGCCCTGTTCTCCGACCTGGGCATCCGCAACACGTTCTGGGCGCTCGTGCTCCCGTACGTCTTCGGGCACCCGTACGGGATCTTCCTGCTGCGCGAGTACTTCCGCGGCATCCCGGGCGACCTGCTCGACGCGGCGAAGCTCGACGGCGCCGGGACGCTGCGGATCCTGTGGCACGTCGTCGTCCCGGTGAGCCGGCCGATCCTCGCCACGCTCTCGATCATCACCGTGGTCACCCACTGGAACAGCTTCCTGTGGCCGCTGGTGATCACCAGCGGGCGGCAGTGGCAGGTGCTCACGGTGGCGACGTCAGCGTTGCAGTCGCAGTACAACTCCAACTGGACGATCGTCATGGCCGCGACGACGATCGCGATCCTGCCCCTCATGATCCTGTTCCTGGTGTTCCAGCGCCACGTCGTCCGCTCGATCACGATCACCGGATTCCGGTAGGAGTTCTGCATGGGAATGCGCGCACTCGTCGCGGCCGCCGTCGCCGCGCTCGCCCTGGCGGCCTGCTCGCCCGCCGGACCCGATGACGCGCCCTCCGCCGAGGGCGTCACCACCGTCACCGTGCGCCTGTGGGACGACCAGGTCGCCGCCGCGTACGAGCAGTCGTTCGACGAGTTCACGCGGCAGAACCCGGACATCCAGGTGCAGCTCGACGTCGTGCCGTGGAAGGACTACTTCGTCCGGCTGCCCCTCGACGTCGCGGGCGGCACGGTCGACGACATCTACTGGCTCAACAGCTCCAACTTCGGGGCGCTCGCCGACCAGGGGAAGCTGATCGACGTCGGCCGCGAGCTCGCCGACCTGCAGGCGGGCTGGGTGCCCGCCGCGGTGGAGCAGTACTCGCGGAACGGCACGCTGTGGGGCGTGCCCGCCCTCACCGACGGGCGCATCGCCGTCTACTACAACAAGGCGTTGGTCGAGGCCGCGGGCGTCGACCCGAACGACCTGACCTGGCACCCGACCGACCCGTCCGCCGACACGTTCCTGCCCGCGGTCCGCAAGCTCACCCGCGACAGCGCGGGCCGCACCGCCGACCAGCCGGACTTCGACCCGGGCGCGATCACCCAGTACGGCTTCAACGCCGCCCGCGACCTGCAGGCGATCTACTACAACTTCGTCGGCTCCAACGGCGGGCGCATCCAGGCCGACGACGGGACGCTCACGTTCACCGACCCGAAGACGGTCGAGGCGTTCGACTACATGGTCAAGCTGGTCAACACCCACCACGTGGCGCCGTCGGCCGCCGACACCAACGACAACCCGGACTTCAGCCGCGACCAGTTCCTGCAGGGCAAGATGGCGCTGTTCCAGTCCGGCACCTACAACCTCAAGAACGTCGGCGACGGGGCCACGTTCGAGTGGGGCATCGCGCCGCTCGTCGCCGGGCCGCAGGGCCGGGTCAGCGTCGTCAACAGCGTGATCGCCGCCGGCAACGCCGACAGCCCGCGCCGCGACGCGATCCTGAAGGTGCTGCGCTGGATCGGCTCGGAGGAGGGCGCCTCCTACCTCGGTGAGGAGGGCGCCGCGCTGCCCGCCGTCACCGCCGCGCAGCAGGCCTTCTACGACTACTGGGAGGGCCAGGGCGTCGACACGCGGTTCTTCGGCGACGCAGGCGGCACGGAGACGATCCCCGCCCCGTTCGGGCCGAAGTTCGAGGCCGCCTCCACCGCGTTCAACCCCGTGCTCAACGAGGTCTTCGCCGGCCGAACCCCGGTGGCGGAGGGCCTGGCCCAGGCCCAGGAGGTGGGCAACGCCGCGCTGCGCTGAGGTGACTTCAGCGCTGAGGTGACTTCAGGAAAGCCACATTCACGAAGTGCAGCTTCATGGATGTGGCTTTCCTGAACTTCGCCGGGGAGCGGTGTCTCAGGGGCCCGCGACCGGCATGCGGGTCGCCTCGGCGCAGGCGTAGCTCGCGGCGTCGTCGGGGTCGCCCTCGCCGTTCCAGCGGGCGACGGTCGGGTACGGGCAGATCGGGCGGGTCGCGGTGGTGGCCCCGTTCTCGTCGAGCCGCACCCCGGCCAGGGTCTCGGGCGCGGTGCCGTTCTCGACCCACTCCACGAGCGCGCCGAGCGGGTCGGCCGGCTGGGCGCCCGCGCCGCCCCGGCAGTGCCCGACCCCCGGCGCGAGGAACAGGCGCACGAACTCGCTCGCCTGCTCGGGACCGAGCGTCGCCCGCACCCGCTCGTAGTAGTCGACGGTGCCCTGGAACGGGACCCCGAAGTCGGCGGCGCCGTGCCAGAGCAGCAGCTTGCCGCCGGAGTCGGCGAACGCCGACAGGTCGGGGTCGGCCGCCCCGAGCACGTCGTCGTAGGTGCGGACGGCCTGGTCGAAGAACGCCTCGAACGAGGCGGGGGTGAGCGTCGTCCAGTCCCAGCCGCGGTCGTGGGCGAGGAAGAGCCCGAACCACCACAGGTCGTACTGGAACGGCTTGCCCACGAGCCGCCCGTCGACCTCCTCGGTGTCGTGCAGCCCGGCGAACGGGGCGCCCGGCGCGAGCCCGTACCAGAGGAAGCGGCCGTCGGTCCGGCGCGGGCCCTCGCCGATCCGCCGGATCACCTCGGCGTCGGCCGCGGTGATCGCGCCGCACGGCGTCTCCCGGCCGACCAGCGTGCCCGGGTCGAACCGGCAGGCGAGCGGGTCGCCGATCACCCCGTCGACGACCCCGTCGCCGAGGGTGTCGCAGGCCTCGACCGCCGCCGCGAGCGCGGCCTCGAACTTGCACGCCGGCACCGGGTTGCCCGCCGACAGCATGACGACCTGGCCCCAGATCTGGCCCGTCTGCATCTCCGGGAAGTTGATGACCGGGGCGCCGGCGGCGATCCCGTCGTACTCCTCGGGGTGGCGCTGGGCCTCCATCACGCCCTGGCGGCCGCCGGTGGAGCAGCCGTTGAAGTACGAGCGAGCGGGGTCGCTGCCGTAGAAGGCGCGGATGACGTCTTTCGCCGCGAGGGTCATGTCGTGGACGCCCTCGTGGCCGAAGTCCTCGATCGCGGGCCAGTTCGGGTTGCCGGTGGCGTCCAGCGCGAAGTCCGCCGTCGGGCCGGTGTGCCCGGCGTCGGTCGCCGCCGCGGCGTAGCCGGCGCGCAACGGCTCGAGCAGCCGTTCCGGGTCGCCGCCGAGGAACCCGCCGCCGCCCACGGCCTGGAACCGCCCGTTCCAGCCGTCCACCGGCAGGTACACCCACACGGTGACCACACCGTCGTCGACCGGGTCGGTGACGGTCAGCGTCACCCGGCAGGACCGCGGCGTGGTGGCGTCGCCCGGGTCCTCGTGGGCCTCCGCCACGGTCGTGGCGGGCCGCGCCAGCTCGCGCAGGGCGTCGCAGGAGCGCTCGGGCAGCGGGGGCGAGGCCGGCGCGGGCGCGGAGCTGCAGGCCGCCGCCAGCCCGGTCGCGAGGAGCGCTGCCGCAACGCTGCTGACCCGGCGCCATCGCACACCCGGAACGTAGGCGCCTGCGCGAGCGGCCCACCACGCGCAACCGGCTCACCCGCGCTACGACACTTGTCGCAGGTCAGCGCGTCACACGGCGCCGGCCTGACGGGCGAGCGCGGCCGCGATCACGCGCGCGCCGTCGGGGAAGCGCTCCGGCGCGGGCCCCGAGTAGTTGAGGCGCACGTAGGCGCCCGCGGGCTCGGCGGGGAACCACTCCGTGCCCGGCGCGATCAGCACGCCCTCGGCCTCGCAGTCGCGGGTCAGCCGCTCGGCGTCGGTGCCCTCGGGCAGGCGCACCCACAGGTGCAGGCCGCCGCGGGGCACGTGGTCGAGCTGCGCGTCCGGCACGTGCTCGGCGAGGCTTTCGACCAGCAGGTCCCGGCGGGCCCGCAGCTGGCGGCCGAGGTGGCGCAGGTGCGCGTGCCAGCCGCGCTGGGTGACGACGTCGAGCGCGGCGGCCTGCAGCACGTCGCTCACGTACATCGACTCGGCGCCGCGGTCGGACAGGATCCGGTCGCGCACCGGACCGCGGGCCACCACGGCCGCGACCCGCACCGACGGCGACCTCCGCCCCGCTGATGGTCGCGCTGGCGGGCGCCTCGGCGCTGGCGGAGCCGCCGTCGGCGTCCCCGGCGGAGTGGGCGGCGTTCGCCTACCTCGGGGTGGTGAGCATGTACCTCGGCTTCTTCGCCTGGTACCGGGGGCTCGCCATCGGGCCGATGGCGCGGGTGAGCCAGGTGCAACTGGTGCAGCCCGTGCTCACGATCGGCTGGGCGGCGCTGCTGCTCGGCGAGGAGCTGACCTGGCCGACCGGGCTCGGCGGCGTCGCGGTGATCCTCTGCGCCGCGGCGGCCGTGCGCATCCGGTCCGGGGGAGGGCCACTATCCGGCGAGGGCACCGCGCGCAGCGGGCCACGGCGGGTCGAGCTCCGAGAACAGGCTGAGGTTCTCCGCGCAGTCGCGCACGAGCGCGGCCGCGTCCGGCAGGACGGGGCGGCCGTCGAGCAGCACCACCGCCTCCGCGGGCAGCGGGCGGGCCGGGCCGTCGCGCCGCACCGCCTCCAGCAGGTGCATGAACGGCGCGCACGCGGCGAGCGGGGCGAGCAGCGGCACCGCCGGGTCGGCGAGGTGGGCCACCAGGTTGTCCAGCAGCGGGGCCCGCCCCGGTGGCCCGCTGACCTCCGCGCCGTCGGCCGTGCGCCCGGTGAGCGTGTCGGTGGTGTACTCGAGCTCCAGCCTGCCCCGCTCGCCGTGCACGACGATCCGCGGCGGCGACTGGTCGGGCGCGCACAGGGTGACGGCCACGACGATCGGCAGCCCGTCCACCGTGAGCCGGGCCGCGGCCGTGTCGTCGCTCTCGGGGGAGAGGACCCGGTAGCGCTCCAGCTCGACCGCGACCTCGGCGTCGTCGGCCACCCCGGCGACGCGCAGCGCCGACGCGGTGGCGTGCGCGAACGGGTTGGTGAGCGCGCCGTCGGTGACCGGCGCGCCGTCGAGCTCCATGCGACCCGCCCACGCGGCGCGGGTGAAGTAGGAGCGCTCCCTCACCCACGCCCCGTGCACCCCGATCCCGCGCACCCGCCCGACCGCGCCGTCGGCGACCAGCCGAGCGGCGTGCGCGAGGGCGTGGGAGCCGAACGACTGGAACCCGACCTGGCACACCCGCCCCGCCGCGGCGGCCTCCGCCACCAGCGCGCGGAACTGCTCCATCGACGCGGTCGGGGGCTTCTCCACGTACAGGTGCGACCCCGCCGCGAGCGCGAGCCGCGCGAGCGGCAGGTGGGTGTGGATCGGCGTCGAGACGATCGTGACGTCGGGGCGGACCCGGTCGAGCAGCTCGGCTGCGTCGGCGAGCACCGGCACGTCCGCGCCGCCGGGCAGGGCCCGCACCCGCTCGAGGGCGTCGGGATCGGGCGGTCGCGGGTCGGCGAGGCCGGCCACCCGCACCGCACCGGTGCCGGCGACGCGCAGGAGCCCGTCCAGGTGCACCCGTCCGAAGCCGTGCACGCCCAGCAGGGCGACGCGCGGCGCTGCGTCCACCGTCATGGTCCTCCCAACGGAAAGCGGTTGCCAGCCTACGTCACGCGGGCGGCGGGGGCGGGCGTAACGCGGCCGCGGGCAACTGCGAGCACCTGATGCCCCCAGCACCACGGCTCGCCGCGGCAGCTCCCCCGCACGGCGCGGCGGCCGTACCCCGTTCAGGAGCTCCACCGTGTCACGTTCTGGTTCCGCCCCGGCGGGCCGCGCGGTCCGGCTCGCGGCCGCCGGGTTGACCGCGGCCGCGCTCGCGGGCTGCGCAGGCGCGGTCGACGCGCCGCTCGCCGCCCAGCCGCCGGTCCGGCTGCCGGTCCCCGACGTGGTCGGCACACCGCTCGACGTCGCGACGGCCGCGCTGGACGCCGCGGGGTTCGCCGCCGCCCCCCGCGACGCGCTGCGCCACCGCGCGCGGCCCGTCGGCCGCACGTGGGTCGTCTGCACGCAGGACCCCGGGCCGGTCCCCGCCCCGGCGGGCACCGTCGTCGAGCTGGGCGTGGTCGAGGAGGGCGAGGCGTGTCCCGGCCCCGCCCCGGCGCCGCTCGCCGCCATGCGCACCGTTCCCACCACCGCCCTGCCGACCACCGGCCCGCGCGCCGCGGCGGCACCGCCCCCGACGCCCACGCCCGCGCCCCGGGCCGCGACCCCGCGCCGGATCCTCGCACCGGACGAGGCCGGTCAGCCGTAGCGCCACCCCGCGGTGATGAACGAGCGGAGCAGCTCGGTGCTCGAGGCGGGCGGGGGAGCGTCGGAGAGGTTGCCGATCCGGTCGTCGAAGGCGCTCTGGGTGAGCGCGCCCACCGCGAACAGGTAGCTCCACTCGTAGAAGCCCGGCGGCTTGCCCGGCAGCGCGCGCCGCAGGGCGGCGATGAACTCGCGCGCCATGGGGTCGAACATCTCGCGGATCACGGGCCGCTGCATGCTCGACGGGTCGGCGGCCTCCCGCAGCACCAGCCTGCGGTACCAGGCGCCCTCCTCGGCGAGCGCGACCACCGGGTCCATGAACGCGGCGACGATCCGCTCCAGCGCGTCCGGCGCCGCGAAGTCGTCGATCTCGCGCAGCAGCCGCAGGCGCTCCTCGTTGACGTGCTGGCGGCGGGCGAAGACGGCGACGTAGAGCTCGAGCTTGGACGGGAAGTGGTAGCCGACCAGCGACAGCTGCACCCCGGCGGCCGCGGCGACCTGGCGCAGCGTCGTGGCGTGGTAGCCGGACTCGGCGAACACCCGCTCCGCGGCGTCCAGGATCCGCTCCCGCCTCTCCGGTGGCGGCCCCGCGTCGTCCGGCATGCCGCCACCGTACTGCACGAGCGTCCAGTCGGATATTGACCCGACTGACTGGACGTCCGTACAGTCGGGAGGCACCGGCTCGAAGGGGAGACGCGATGCGGCGCATGCGGTGGGTGGTCCTGGGCGGCAGCTTCCTCGCCTACATGTTCGACGCGATGGAGATCATCCTGCTGTCCCTGGCGCTCCCGGCGATCCGCGAGGACCTGCAGCTCAGCCCGGCCCAGGGCGGCCTGCTCGCCACCGCGACGCTGCTCGGCATCGGCCTGTCCAGCGTGCTCGCGGGCTACGTCTCCGACAACTTCGGCCGCAAGACCGCGCTGGTCGCCTCGCTCACGACGTTCGGGGTGTTCACCGCGGCGCTCGCGGTGGTGCCGAACTTCGAGCTGTTCCTGCTGCTGCGGTTCGTCGCCGGATTCGGGCTCGGCGGGGTGTGGGGCGTGGTGTCGGCGTACGTCGTCGAGACGTGGCCCAGCGAGTCCCGCGGCCGGGCCGCGGCGTTCGTGCTGAGCAGCTTCCCGATCGGCGGCGTGGTGGCGGCCGTGCTCTCCGGCGTGTTCCTGCCCGACTGGCGGCTGATGTTCTTCGTCGCGGGCGCCGGGGTGGTCCTGCCGCTGCTGGTGGTGATCCCGCTGTTCCCGGAGTCGTCGGCGTGGAGCGAGGTGAAGGCCGCCGACGCGGGCGGCCGGGTGTCGGTCACCGAGATCTTCGCGAAGGACGTGCGGCGCCGGACGATCGTCGCCACCCTCGTGGCCGGGCTCGCCCTCACCGGGTGGTGGGGCGGTTCGACCTGGCTGCCGACCTACCTCGCGCAGGACCGCGGCATCCCGACCGCGACGGTGGCAGTCTTCATGACCGTGCTGAACCTCGGCATGTTCGTCGGCTACAACGCGTTCGGCCTCATCGCGGACCGGATCGGGCGCCGCTCGGCGATCATCGTCTCGCTGCTGGGCGTGGCGGTGACCCTCCCGCTCTACGCGCTGACCACCAACCAGACCGCGCTGCTGTGGTTCGGCCCGCTGTTCGCGTTCTTCGCGGCGTTCACCGGCCTGTTCGGCTCCTACATCGGAGAGCTGTTCCCCACCCGGATCCGCACCACCGGGGCCGGGTTCTGCTTCAACGTCGGCCGCGGGGTGTCGGCGTTCGCGCCGTTCGGGCTCGCCGCCGTGGCCGGGGTCATCGGCCTGTCCGGTGGCCTGCTGGTCTGCGCGGCGTTCTTCGCCGCGGCCGGCCTGCTGACGTTCCTGCTGCCCCGCACCGACGTCCCCACCGCCGTACCCGAGAGGACCGCATGACCACGATGCCCCCGCCCGAGCTGGCCGAGCTCGCACCGGGCGTGTTCGCCTACGTCCAGCCCGACGGCAGCTGGATGATCAACAACACCGGAGCGGTGGCCGGGGACACCGGGCACCTGCTCGTCGACACCACGTCCACCGAGTCGCGCAACCGGGCGCTGTTCGCCGCGGTCGCGGAGGTCTGCCCGGGGCAGCCGCGGGGGCTGGTCAACACCCACCACCACGGTGACCACACCTACGGCAACTGGCTCGTCCCGGAGCAGACGCCGGTCATCGGCCACGTCACCTGCCGCGAGGACGTGCTGGCCGCGGGGCTCGTCGCCGCGCAGGTGCTCACCGGGCCCGACTACGGCCGGATCGAGATCCGCCCGCCGGACCTCACGTTCACCGAGGCCATGACGCTGCACCTCGGGGAGCGGCGGGTGGAGCTGGTCCACGTCGGGCCGGCCCACACCCGCAGCGACGTGATCGTGTGGTTGCCGGAGGAGCGGGTGCTCTTCTCCGGGGACCTCGCGTTCGCGGGCGGCCAGCCGTTCCTCGTCGAGGGCAGCGTCGCGGGATACCGGCCCGCCCTCGACCGGATCCGCGCGCTGGAGCCGGAGGTCCTCGTGCCGGGCCACGGGCCGGTGTGCCGGGGCGAGGAGATTCCCGCGCTGCTCGACGACCTGGCCGAGTACGCCGCGTTCGTCGACGCCGTCGCGCGCGAGCACCACGCCGCGGGGCACACGCCGCTCGAGGCCGCGACCGCCGAGAAGGACAACCGGTTCGCCTCGTGGCAGGAGAGCGAGCGGCTCGTCGGCAACCTGCACCGCGCCTACAACGAGCTGGACGGCAACCCGCTGGGCACGCGCATCCCGCTCGACTCGGTGTGGCCGGACATGATCGCCTTCCACGGCGGACCGATAGGGTGCTACGCCTGATGCGCTGGGTCACATATCGCACGGCGGCCGGCGGCGAGCGCCCCGGGCTGCTGCAGGACGGGCGCGTGCACGGGCTGGACGGCACGCTGCTGGAGCTGATCGAGTCGGGGCTTTCGGCCGCGGGGGAGCGGGCGCTGTCCGACCCGGTGGAGGTGGTCGAGCTCGCCGACGTGCAGCTCGCGGCGCCGATCCCGCGGCCGCCGTCGGTGCGCGACTTCCTGTCGTTCGAGGAGCACCTGCGCAACGCGCTGCGCGCGCTGGGCCGGGAGCGGGTGCCGCCGGTGTGGTTCGAGCAGCCGGTGTTCTACTTCTCCAACCCGGCGGCGATCCTCGGCCCCGACGCCGAGGTCCCGATCTCGCCCGGGTGCGCGGCCTTCGACTACGAGGTGGAGGTGGCCGCGGTCGTCGGGCGCGCGGGCAGCGACCTCTCGCCCGCGCAGGCGGAGTCGCACATCGCCGGCTACACGATCTTCTGCGACTGGTCGGCGCGGGACGTGCAGCAGCGCGAGTCGACGGCCGGGCTGGGCCCGGCGAAGGGCAAGGACGGCGCCACCAGCCTCGGCCCGGTGCTCGTCACCCCGGACGAGCTGGAGCCGTACCGCGAGGGCAAGGGCTTCCGGCTCGCGATGCGGGCGGCGGTCAACGGCCGCGACACCGGCGGCGGCAGCTGGGCCGACATCCACTGGTCGTTCGGGCAGATGCTCGCCTACGCCTCCCGCGGCACCCGGCTGCTGCCGGGCGACGTGATCGGCAGCGGCACGGTCGGCACCGGCTGCCTGCTGGAGCTGTCGGGCCTGCACGGCTCGGAGGCCTACCCGTGGCTGAAGCCCGGTGACGTCGTGACGATCGAGGTGGAGCAGCTCGGGGCGCTGACGGGCCGGATCGTCCCCGGCCCGGACGTGGTTCCCCTGACCTGACCTCGGCCGGCCGCGCTCAGGGGGCGGCGCTCCACCCCTCGCGGGTGCCGAACTCCTGCAGCGCGGCCGCCGTCGCGGCGTCGGTGGGGGTAGAGAGCCTCGACGACGATGTCGTCGAGGGTGATGTCGAACGCGGCGCCGAACGTGGTGATCGTGCTGAGGAACGACGGCTCGGCCCGGTCGTAGGTGATCCGCAGCGGCATCGCGATCTCGGCCGGGTCCGGCGGCTCGTCGTCACCGTCACCGTGGCCGGCGAGCTCGGCGTGCAGGGCGAGCAGCTCCGGGTCGCCGGTCTGGTGGGCCTGGCGGGCCAGCCGCGACAGCAGGAAGCGGCGCACCTGCGCCTCGTTGACCAGGCGGCGGGCGAACCCGTCCGGGTGCAGGCCCAGCCGCATCATGTTGACCGGTGGTTCGAGCAGCGCGGGCGCCGCGCCCGCGAGCAGGACGCGCGCCGCGTCGTTGGCGAGCAGCAGGTTCCAGCGGCGGTCGACCACCACCGCCGGGTTGGGCAGGTGCGCGCGCAGGATCTGGCGCAGCGCCTGCCGCGCGGCCCGCAGGTCGGGGGC
The DNA here is from genome assembly GCF_035305885.1 of Pseudonocardia sp. Lineage (GTDB taxonomy): Bacteria > Actinomycetota > Actinomycetes > Mycobacteriales > Pseudonocardiaceae > Pseudonocardia. The sequence continues at coordinate 61,323 of NZ_DATGOP010000102.1, read as the reverse complement.
GTCGAGCGGGCGTTCCCGAAACACCGGCGCGTAGCCCGCCGCGACGAGCAGCCGGTTGCGCTCCCGCAGCGGGACCTGCAGGTGCTCGGCGAGGTGCAGGACCATGCGGCGGCTCGGGACCGTGCGGCCGGTCTCGACGAAGCTGATGTGCCGCGAGGAGACGTCGGCCTGGATCGCGAGGTCGAGCTGGCTCAGCCTGCGCCGGCGGCGCCATTCCCGCAGCAGCTCGCCGACCTCCACCGTCCGAGTTCTACCGGCGCGCGGGCGCGGTCGCCATGACCCGGCAGGTCATGGCGCGCGGTCGGCGGTCTCGGGGGCGCCGTGCTCGGCGAACGTGCGCTCCCCGTGCACGGCCAGCTCGGCGAGCACGGCCTGCGGGTCGCCGGCCTCGATCAGCTCGAGCAGGTGGCGGTGGCGGGCGACGTTCTCGTCGAGGGTCTCGTAGTAGCGCTCCCGCACGTCCAGGTTGCGGGACATGCACAGCATCATCTGTTGCTGCACCGAGCGGTAGATGTCCGAGAGCCTGCGGTGCCCGGCGAGCGCGACGATCGAGGCGTGGAACGCGTAGGCGCTCTCGACGAGCGCGCCGCGGTCGTGGTCGCGGGCGTTGCGCTCCATCCGCTCCAGCGCCTCGTGGCAGGCGGCCAGGCGGGAGCGGTCGGTGACCGGGACGCCCAGCTCGACGGCCATCCGCTCCAGGCCGCTGCGCAGGGTGAGGATCTCGAAGACGTCCTGGTCGGTCAGGGTGGCGACGGTGGAGCCGTAGCGCGGGCGCGTGACGACCAGACCGTCGTTCTGCAGCAGCCGCAGCGCCTCCCGCAGCGGCGGGCGGCTGATGCCGAGCTGCTCGGTGAGCCGCTCCTCGATCAGCCGCTCCCCGGGCGCGAGCGCCCCGGAGAGGATCATCTTGCGGATCGACTCGGCGGCCAGCGCGACCAGGCTGGGCGGGTCGATCCGCTCGCCGACGCCGGTCATGCCGCCCTCCCGTTGCTTTCCCTTCGGGGCCCAGCATCCCGCACGCCCGGGCGGGGGGCGGCGGGGGGCCGGTGCTTGCGCCCGTGCCGAGGGCCGTTGTAGACAATAGTCGATGCCCCGCGACGCGAAAGGCGCTCGATGACGATCGCGCAGGCAGGCGCCTGATGGCAGGACGCTCGGTCGGGTTCGCTGGCCTGGGCAACCTCGGCCGCCCGATGGCCGGCACGCTCGTGCGCGCGGGTTTCGACCTCGCCGTGTTCGACACCGTGCCGGAACGCGCCGGACCCCTCGTCGAGCTCGGTGCGGCCGCGGCGCCGGACGCCGCCGCCCTCGCCGACCGCGACGTGCTGGTGCTCGCCGTGCCCGACGACGCCGCCGTCGAACAGGTTCTCGACGCCTACCTCGCGATCGACCGCCCCGGGCGGGCCGCGGTCGTGCACAGCACGGTGCTGCCGCAGACCGCGATCCGCCTGGCCGAACGCGCCGCGGGTCGGGGTGTCGACGTGGTCGACGCGCCCGTCAGCGGGGGAGCCGAGCGCGCGGCTGCGGGCACGCTCACCGTGATGGCGGGTGGTGACGCGGCCGCGCTGGAGCGGCTGCGCCCGCTGCTGGACGCCGTCGGCGACCCGGTGTTCCACGTCGGGCCGGTCGGGGCCGGTGCGGCCACGAAGCTCGCACACCAGCTCGCGATGTTCGCCAACCTCGCCGGGCTGTACGAGGCGATCGACCTCGCGTCGGCCCACGGCGTGCGCACCGATGCCCTGCTCACCGTGTTCTCGACCGGCCTCGCCGACTCGTGGCACGTGCGCAACCTCGACTTCTGGGACCGCACGGCCGCGGCCTACGACGCGAGCGGCACGCCGGTGTCCGCCCGGCCGTGGAGCAAGGACCTCTCCGAGGTCGTGCAGGCCGCGCGCGCCGCGGACGTGCCGGTGCCCCTCGCCGGGTGGCTGGCGCAGACGCTCGCGGCACGGGTGGAGGCGCACGCGGCCGCCGCCCGGGATCCAGGCCGGTGACCCGTCACCAGTTCGAAGGGAGACGCATGGCGAACGAGGGTGCACTCGCCGGCATGACCGTGCTCGACCTCACCCAGGTGATGGCCGGCCCGTTCTGCACGATGATCCTCGCCGACCTCGGGGCCGACGTGATCAAGGTCGAGAACCCCGAGTCCGGCGACCAGACGCGCTCGGCGATGGCCCACCCCGGCGCGTTCCACGCGCTCAACCGCAACAAGCGCAGCATCACCCTCGACCTCAAGTCCGACGCCGGGCGGGCGACGTTCCACGAGCTGGCGCGCTCCGCCGACGTCGTCGTCGAGAACTGGCGGCCGGGCGTCGCCGCGAAGCTCGGGGTCGACTACGAGGCGCTCCGCCCGCTCAACCCCGGCCTGATCTACGCGAGCGTGTCCGGGTTCGGCCAGACCGGTCCCTACGCCGACCGCCCCGGTTACGACCTCATCGCGCAGGCGATGTCCGGGGTCATGAGCGTGACGGGGGAGCCGGGGGACCGGCCGGTGAAGTCCGGCATCCCGCTCGCCGACCTCGGGGCTGGCCTGTTCACCGCGGTCGGGATCCTCGCCGCGTGGGCGGCGCGGCAGCGCACCGGGCAGGGCCAGTACGTCGAGACCTCGCTGTTCGAGGCGGCGGTGGCGTTGTCGGTGTGGGAGTCGACGGAGTTCTGGGCCACCGGGCGGGCCCCGCAAGCCCTGGGCTCCGCCCACCGGATGTCGGCGCCGTACCAGGCGCTCGCCACCCGCGACGGCTACATCACCGTCGGGGCCAACAACGAGCGGCTCTGGCAGCGGCTGTGCAAGGCCCTCGACGCGCCGGAGCTCGCCGCCGACCCGCGCTTCGCCACCAACGACGACCGGATGGCCCACCGCGCCGAGCTGGAGGCCGAGCTGGAGCGCCGCCTCGCCGCCGACGACACCGCCGCGTGGGTCGAGCGGCTGCTCGCCGCGGGCGTGCCCGCCGGGCCGATCCAGGACTACCAGCAGGTCCTCGAGGAGGACCCGCACGTGAAGGCGCGGGGGATGGTCTCGACGGTGGAGCACCCGGTCGACGGGCGGATCCGCGTGCTGTCCTCGCCGCTGCACATGTCGGGCACCCCGCCGACGGTCCGCACGCCCCCGCCGCTGCTCGGCCAGCACAACGACGAGGTGCTCTCCCGCGTCGAGGCGCCGGAGCCGGAGCGGGGGACCGTCCGCAGCAGGCGCGACGGGCCCGTCCTGCACGTCGAGCTGTCCAACCCGGCCCGGCGCAACGCGCTCACCTGGGAGATGTACGACGAGCTGCAGCGGCTGTGCGTCGAGGCGCGCTCGGACGCCGACCTGCGGGTGGTGGTGCTGCGCGGGGCGGGGGAGGCGTTCGCGGCGGGTACGGACATCGCGCAGTTCACCGAGTTCACCAGCGCCGCCGACGGGCTCGACTACGAGCGGAGGGTCGGCGCGGTGCTCGACGACCTCCTCGCCGTGCCGGTGCCCGTGCTGGGCGTGGTGGACGGGCCCGCGGTCGGCGGCGGGCTCGCCCTCGCCGCGTGCTGCGACGTGCTGGTGGCCAGCGACCGCGCCGTGTTCGGCGCACCGATCGCGCGGACGCTCGGCAACGTGCTCGCCCCCGCCGTCGTGGCCCGGCTGCAGCGCCGTCTCGGCGTCTCGCGCACGATGGGCATGCTGCTCACCGCCCGCACCATCGACGCGGCGGAGGCGGCGACCGCCGGGTTCGTGCACGCCGTCGTCCCGCCGGAGGAGCTCGACGCCGCCGCGGCGGATCTCGCGCAGCGGCTCGCGTCCGGCGCCCCGCGCACCCTGGCCGGGCTCAAGGAGATCGACCGCAGGCTGTCCGCGGTCGACGTCGACGCCGACGACGTGATCGCCGACTGCTACGGCAGCGCCGACTTCCGCGAGGGCGTCGCCGCGTTCGTCGCCCGGCGCAAGCCGCGCTGGAGCGGCTCGTGAGCGGGCAGGTCGGGCTGATCGACACGCACCACCACTTCTGGCGGACGGCGCTGCAGGAGCAGCCCTGGCGCGACCCGGCGCACACGGAGCTGGCGGCCGACTTCGAGCCCGACGACCTCGCGCCGCTGATGGCGCAGGCGGGCGTCGAGTCGACCGTGCTCGTCGAGTCGGTCGACACCGCGGCGGAGAACGACCGGCTCGCCGCCTACGCGGCCGCGTTCCGCCCGGTCGCGGGCGTCGTCGGCTGGCTGCCGCTCGACGACCCGGCCGCGGCCCGCGCCGAGCTCGCCCGCGCCGACCGCGCCCGCTGGTGCGGCGTGCGCATGCTCGTCGCCCGCGAGCCGCTCGACTGGCTCGACCCGGGGCTCATGGCCGAGCTGGCCGCCGCCGAGCTCGCGTGGGACGTCGTCGCCGTGACCGAGGAGCAGGTCGAGGCGGTGGTCGCGCTCGCGCGGCGGGTGCCCGAGCTGCGGATCGTCGTCGATCACATGGCGCGCCCGCCGCTGGAGACCGGTGACCTCGACCCGTGGGCCGCCCGCCTCGCCGCGCTGGCGAGCTGCCCGAACGTGGCGCTCAAGCTCTCGATCGGGGTCGACCTGCTCGGGGTGTGGCCGCGGTGGCACCGTGTCGCGATCACAGCGGCCGTCGCGCGCGCGGTGGCCGCGTTCGGGCCCGACCGGCTGATGTTGGCGAGCAACTGGCCCGTCGTCACCGTGCGTGCCGACTACGGCACCGCCCTGCGCGACCTGGAGGCGGCGGTCGTCGCCGCCGGGGTCGACGAGGCGGGCCTGGCGCAGGTGCGGGCCGGGACGGCGCGGCGCTGGTACCGCCTGCCCCGCTGCTGAGGCCGGTCGGACGACGACGTCGAGCGTGTCGCCGAGGTGACCGGAGTCGTCCCCGTTGCGCGTGAACAGGACCAGCCCGCGCGACGACGCGATCGCCGCGATCACCAGGTCGAGGCGGCGCGGTCGCGGGTTGCGGTCGGCGGCCACGGTCATCGCCACCAGGGCCGCATCGCGCCGCCGCGCCACGATCGAGCGGCAGCGGGATCGAACTCCGCGACGGCATGCCGGGCAGCTCTGTTCGAGCAGCTCTCGTCGCGACGTCCGCGGCCGTCGCGACGCCCTGGTGGAGCTCCGCCACGGTGATGGCGGTGGGTTCGGGGACGGCCGGGAGGACACCCGGGTCCAGCGTGTCGAGGTCGATGCAGGTGCAGGCGTCGAGCACGCCCGGTGCCGGTCGGTCAGCCACGGTGGTCCGGCAGGTCGTCGGCGTCGGGTCGGTCCTCGCCGACGTGCTCGCCGACGTGCTCGTCGGTGTCGCGGCACGGGGCGCACCTCGGCGACCGGGACGGCCGTTGCGGGTGACGTCGGAACTCGCTGGCGTCCGGGCCTGGCCGACGATCACAGTGGGGCCATGACCGACGCGCCCGCCATCGCCGACACCCCGGAGCCCCCCTACGTGGCCGTGATCTTCACGTCGATCCGCGCGGACGGCGACGACGGCTACGGCGCGACGGCCGAGGAGATGGGGCGGCTCGCCGCGCAGCAGCCCGGCTACCTCGGGTTCGAGTCCGCCCGCGACGGCATCGGCATCACGGTCTCCTACTGGCGCGACGAGGAGTCGGCCCGGGCGTGGAAGCAGCACGCCGCGCACCTCGTGGCGCAGAAGCGGGGGCGGGAGACGTGGTACCGCGACTACCGCGTGCGGGTCGCGACGGTCACCCGCGACTACGACAAGCGCTCCTCCGAGCTGCGGTAGCGCGGCCGCAGCAGCCAGATCCCGGTGGCCGCGGAGACGACCGCGGCGGCGATCGTCGTGGCCGCGACACCGGCGAGCGCGGCCGCGGTGCCCGCGGCGAGCGGGGCGACGGCGAGCCCCGCCGTGTAGGCCAGGTTGTACAGGGCGTACGCCGCCCCGTAGGCGGGCGGGCGGATGTGCTCGGCCAGCGTCCCGATCAGCACGAGGGTGGGCGCGAGCACGAGCTGGGCGCCGACGCCGACCAGGAGCACGCCCGCGATCGACCCGGCGGCGACGGGCAGCCCGCAGAGCACGAACCCGGCGGCCGCCACGAACGTGCCGAGCGCGGCCATCCGCCCGGCGCCGATCCGGTCGGTCATGATCCCGGCGAGCGGCGCGGCGAGGCCGCCGAGCAGCGCGGCGGCGCCGAAGACCAGCCCGATGGCGGTGGACCCGAGCCCGAGCACGGCCAGGTGCAGCGGCAGCACCGGCTCGGCGAACGCGATCGCGGCCGCCCCCAGCGCGGTGAGCCCGATCATCAGCCCGGCCCGCGGCCCGTGTGCGACCACCCGCAGCGGGGTGGACCCCGGCGCGCCGGCGGTGGGCCCGACCCAGATGATCCGTGCCACCGCGTCGGCCGCGGCCAGCACCGCGACGAGCACGAACGGCGCCCGGGGCCCGAACGCGTCGGCCAGCACGCCCGAGACGGCGGGCCCGAGCAGCACGCCGACCCCGACCGCCGAGAGCGCGAGCCCCATCACGGTGCCGCGCCGCTCGGGCGGGTGGGTGCTCGCGATCAGCGCGAGGCCGGCCGCCCAGCTCGCGGCCGCGGCGAGGCCCTGCGCGACCCGGGCGAGTGAGAGCGCGACGAGCCCCGCCGTGCCGGGTACGTCGACCACGACCGCGAACAGCGCCGTGGCGACGGCGAGCGCGACGAGGCCCGCGAGCAGTGGCCCGCGGGGGCCGGCGCGGTCGACCCAGCGGCCCACGACCGGCGTCGCGACGAGCAGCGCCACGGCGTAGGCCGCGAAGAGCAGACCGGCCGCGCCCGAGGACCCCGCGACGGCGGGGAGCACGGGCAGCAGCGGGACGAGGCTGCCGTAGAGGAACATGTCCACGGCCAGGGCGAGGGCGACGACCGCGACGGCGGCGCGCGGGCGGGTCGGGGTGGCGGGGGTCACGGAAGCATCCCTGCGAGGACGGGCCGCACGCTCGCCGCGTCGGCCGGGGGGACGAGGGCGGGGTCGTGGGCGGCGAGCAGGGCGGTGCCGGTGAGCCAGGCCATCAGGTGGGCCGCGGCCGGTTCCGGGTCGGTGAGCGGGTCGGCCGACAGCGCGTCGAGCAGCCGGTCGCGCCACACGCGCAGGCCCGCTGCCTTCTGCGTGACCGCTTCCGGCGGGGTCGCGGCGCGCAGGCTCACCGCCATCAACGCCGTGAACCGGGGATCGTCGTGCAGCGCGTCGAGCCAGGCCAGCGCGAACGCCTCGAGCCGGTCCGCGAGCGGAACCCCCGGCGCGTCGAGCTCGGCCCAGACCGGGGCGGCGACGGCGTCCCACGTCTCGGAGAACACGGCGGCGAGCAGCGCCTCCTTGTCGGCGAAGTGGTGGTAGACCGCGCCTCGGGTGACGCCGGCGGCCTCGGCGATGCCGGCGAGCGTGGCCCGGTCGATGCCCTCGCGGGCGAAGGCGAACAGCGCGGCGTCGACGAGCGCGGCCCTGGTGGCGGCGGTGTCCTCGGCGGTTCGGCGCACCCCCTTTTCATACATGCATGTATGTATGAATGCAACGGATCGTCTACCGTGGACCCGTGAGCCCTCCCGAGCAGGTCGTGCTCCTCGACGACGAAGGGCGCGCCATCGGCACCGCCGACAAGGCCACCGTCCACGGCGCCACCACCCCGCTGCACCTCGCGTTCTCCTGCTACGGGTTCGACCGGGACGGTCGGCTGCTCGTCACGCGGAGGGCACGGCACAAGGCCACGTTCCCCGGCGTGCGCACCAACACCTGTTGCGGCCACCCCGGCCCGGGGGAGGCGGTGGAGGACGCGGTGCGGCGGCGGCTCGCCGACGAGCTCGGCCTCGGCGCCGTCGACCTGCGGCTCGTGCTGCCGGACTTCGCCTACCGCGCGCAGGCGGGGGGCATCGAGGAGAACGAGCTGTGCCCGGTCTACGTGTGCACGCTGGTGGGGGAGCCGCGGGCCCGGCCGGACGAGGTCGAGTCCGTGGAGTGGTGGAGCTGGGACGCGTTCGTGGCGGCGGCCGCGGCGGGTGAGCTCTCGCCATGGGCCCAGCTGCAGGCCCCGCTGCTGGACGCCCGGCGCGCCGACTGGGGGATGCCATGAGGGAGATCACGATCTTCAGTGGCTCGGCCCACCGGGAGCTGGCCGCGGCGATCTGCCACCACCTGGAGGTGCCGCTCGCGCCCTCGCGGGTCACCCGGTTCGCCAACGACTGCCTGGAGGTCCAGCTCCTGGCCAACTGCCGCGAGCGGGACGTGTTCATCGTCCAGCCGCTGTGCCCGCCGGTGCAGGAGCACCTGGTCGAGCTGCTGCTGATGCTCGACGCGGCGCGGGGTGCGTCCGCGGCCCGGATCACCGTGGTGATGCCGCACTTCGCCTACGCCCGCTCGGACAAGAAGGGGGCGCCGCGGATCTCGATCGGCGCCCGGCTGATGGCCGACCTGCTGCAGACCGCGGGAGCCAACCGGGTGCTGACGATGACGCTGCACTCGCCGCAGGTCCACGGGTTCTTCGGCGTGCCGGTCGACCACCTGCACGCCCTGCACGAGTTGGCCCGCCACTTCCGCAAGGGCGACCTGTCCAACACCGTCGTCGTGTCGCCCGACCTCGGCAACGCCAAGGAGGCCTCGCGCTTCGCCCGCCTGCTCGGCCTGCCCGTCGCGGCGGGCGCGAAGGAGCGGATCTCCGACGACAAGGTCGTGATCAGCTCGATCATCGGCGACGTGCGCGGCAAGGACGTCGTCGTGCTCGACGACGAGATCGCCCGCGGCAGCACGATCATCGAGCTGCTCGACCGGCTCGCCGAGCACGACATCGCCTCGGCCCGGGTGGCCTGCACCCACGGGCTGTTCGCCGACGGGGCGCTGGAGCGGATCGGCAAGCGCGACGACGTCACCGAGATCGTCTGCACCAACACGGTGCCGGTACCGGGTGCCGACCAGGCCCCGAAGCTCACCGTGCTCTCGGTCGCCCCCGCGCTCGCCGAGGCGATGCGGCGGATCCACAACGGCGAGTCGGTGAGCGTGCTGTTCGACGAGCAGCACTGAGGGTGCTCGCGGGACAGGCGCGGGCCGCCGCGCTGCACTGGGTGCGCCACCACGCCGGGCCGGGCTTCCGCGGGGCGTTCCTCACCGGGTCCGCCGCGGACCGGTCGCTCGACGAGGTGCAGCCCGCGTGGTCGGACGTCGACGTCACGGTTCTGCTCGCCGGGCCGGTCGCGCCGCCGAAGCCGGGCAAGATCCGCCACCGCGGGGCGCTGCTGGACGTCACCTACCTGCCGGTGTCGGCCCTCGCCGACCCGGAGAAGGTGGCGGCCACCCACTACCTCGCCCCGTCGTTCGCCGGCCCGGACGCGATCCTCTCCGACCCGACAGGGCTGCTGGGCGGGCTCCGCGCCCACATCGCGCCGACCTTCCGGTCGCCCGCCGCCGTGCGAAAGCGGGTCGCGGACGTGCTCGCCGCGGTGCGCACGCGCCTCGCCGCCCGCGACGAGGCGGCGCCGTGGCCGCAGCAGGTGCTGGCCTGGCTGTTCCCGGCGAGCCTCGTGGCGGTCGCGGTGCTCGTCGCGGCGGGCGAACGGCCGACCGTCCGGACGCGGTACCGGCGTGCCCGCGCCGTCCTCGGTGAGGAGTCCGGCCTCTACGCCCGGATGCTGGGGCTGCTCGGGTGCGCGGACGTCGATGCCGAGGTGGTGGTCGGCCACCTCGACCGGCTGGCCGTGGTCTTCGACGAGGCCGCCGCGGTCGGGCCGACCCGGTTCCCCTTCGCGTCGGACATCAGCGCGCAGGCGCGGCCCGTCGCGATCGACGGCAGCCGCGCGCTCGTCGCCGCCGGGGACCACCGCGAGGCGGTGTTCTGGATCGTCGCCACGTTCGCCCGTTGCGAGCGGATCCTCGGCGACCGCCCGGACGCCCCCGACTTCTCGGCCGCGCTCGCCGAGCTGGTCGGCGTGCGCGGCCCGGGCGATCTCCGCGCCCGCACCGCCGCCACGCTCGCCTTCCTCCCGGAGCTGGAGGAGGCCACGGCGGCCATCGGCGGGTTCTGAGCGCAGCCGGCGAAGCGCCGACCGGAAGCGGCCTCCCGTTTCGGTTCCGCGGAACCTGCCGTGCGACCTCGCCGGAGAGGCCTGCCCGGTTCGCGTGCGGCGCCGCCAGGAGGCGGGTTCCGCGGAAGGTGCGGGCGATCGGCCGGGTCATCGGTGACGACACCTCGGCGCTGGTGCGGATCGCGCAGCAGCTCGCGGCCGGTACCTCGAACCTGCGCCACACCAGGGTGGCTGCTGACGACTCGCCGACATCGAGCCCGCGACTCGCGCGCACCCGAAGCGCGACTCGCCGGCGGTCCGCGCACCGCGGCCGAGCCCGCCCTGCTCGGCGCCGCGGGGTGCCGGCTCCGGCGGGAGGTGCCGACCGCGGGCGGGGTGCGCGTCCTCGAGGCGCAAGCGGGGGTGACGCGCGTCACGTCACACGAGTGGCGGCGCGGGCGTCTCGTGGGCATGACACCGACACCGCACATCGTCGTCCTCGGCGCCGGCTACACCGGCCTCACCGCCGCGAAGCTCCTCGCCAGGCGCGCCCCCGTCACGCTCGTCAACGACAGGGACCGGTTCGTGGAGCGGATGCGCAACCACCAGCTCGCCGCCGGGCAGCCGGTGCGCGGCACGCCGCTACGCGACCTGGTCGCGGGCACCGGCATCCGGCTCGTCGTGGACCGGGTCACCCGGATCGATCCGGACCGGCGGGAGGTGGAGCTCGCGAGCGGGGCCGAGCCGATCGGCTACGACCTCCTGGTGTACGCGCTGGGCAGCACCGCCGACCTGGACGCCGTCCCCGGTGCGGCCGAGCACGCCGTCGCCGTGGCCGACGCCGAGCGGGCCGTGCAGCTGCAGGACCGGATGCGCGCCGCCTCGACGGTCGCCGTGGTCGGCGGCGGGCTCACCGGCATCGAGGTCGCCACCGAGCTGGCCGAGTCCCACCCGGACCGGACCGTGCGGCTGGTCAGCGCGGGCCGGCTGGGCCCTGCCCTGTCCGAGCGCGGCCAGGAGCACCTGTACCGCACGTTCGATCGCTTCGGGATCCGGCTGCACGAGCACGCGCCGGTCGCGAAGGTCGGCCCCGACGGCCTGCTGCTCGAGCAGGGCGAGCGCGTCGACGCGGACGTGGTCGTCTGGACCACCGGCTTCCGGGTGCCGCCGTTGGCCCGCGAGGCGGGCCTCGCCGTCGGGGACAACGGGCGCATCCTGGTCGACGGCACGATGCGGTCGGTGTCGCACCCCGAGGTCTACGCGATCGGGGACGCCGGCGCCGCCCGCGACGCCGAAGGCCGCGAGATGCGCATGGGCTGCGGGCCCGGCGGGCTGGCCGGCGCCTGCGCGGTCCGCGCGATCACCGACCGCCTGGCCGGCCGCACCCCGCGGCAGCTGGCCGTCGCGTACGACGGCCAGTGCATCAGCCTCGGGCGCAAGGACGGCCTCTTCCAGTACGCCCGCGGGGGCAGTCCGGTCGGCCCGATGCTCACCGGCCGCGTCGCCGCGGCGGTCAAGGAGGCCGTCGTCCGCGGGGCGGGCGGGTTCAGCCTGCGCCACCCGACCGTCGCGCTCCTCGCGGGCGGCCGGGCGCTCGCCTGAAGCGGTCAGCGGGTGGGGGCGGCGCCTCGCCCCAGCCCCACCGCGGCGTCGGGTAGTCGGTGGGCGGGTCGGCGCCCGGCGCCGAGTTCGCCTTCGCGATCCGCGTGCCCCACTCGACGTAGGTGACGAACGCCGAGCGGAACTCCGGGTCGTCGGCCAGTCCGGCCCCGTCGGCGCTCTGCGCGATCAGCTGGGCCCAGCGCGCCCGCTGCTCCTCGGTGATCGCGAGCCCGATGTGGTGGGCGAGCATCGCCGGGTAGCCGCCGAGCTGGTCGGTGTACTCGGTGGGGCCGTGGAACACCTCGCCGAACCAGCGGGCCACGTGGTCCTGGTGGTCCGGGCTCATGTTCCGGAAGAGCGGTTCGAGCACCGGGTCGGCGAGCACCTTCTCGTAGAAGACGTCGGTCAGGCGGTGCAGCGCGGCGGAACCGCCGCACCACTCGTAGAGGGTGGGAACGTCGTCGGCCACGGGAGCCTCCTCCCCGGGTCTCCACCGCCGCACGGCGCAGGAGGGCGGTCACCGGCATCAGCGCGGAGAGCGCCCGATCACGCCACCTTGCGCGCGGACTCCAGGTGCCCGGCCAACTCGTTCATGTACGCGGCCTGCGCGGCGTAGTCCATGCTCGCGAACACCCAGGGGTAGACCTGGCGGGCCTGCCCGGCGGGGGTCCGCGCGAACGTCGGCTGGGCGATGATCTGCTCCGCGGTCATCTCGTCGAGCTGCGACTCGAGCACGACGTCGGCCGGGAGCGAACCGACGTTCTCCCAGCTCACGACTTCCCAGTAGTAGTCGGTGCCGCCCGGGTCGACGAAGTTGACGCCGAGGTCGGCGTAGGACGTGAGCGCCGGGTCGTCAGGCGCCTTCGCGACGTAGAAGCCCTCGTCGGGGTAGGCGGCCACCACGAGCACCTGCAGCCCGGACGTCGCCGCGGCGCGCAGCCGGTCGGCCGCGGCGTCGTACTCGGCGCGGGCGCCGGTGACCACGGCCGGGTCGGCGCCGAGGGCGAGCGCCAGCTGCGCGGTGCGGTCGATGACCTGCACCGCCGAGCCGTCCATCGTGATCGCCACGATCGGGGCGATCCGGGCGACCGCCTCCTGCTGGGCGAGGTCGGCGAAGCCGTAGAGCGGCTGCTGCGGGTCGATCGTGCCGGCCGCGTCGACGGGGTAGGCGTGCGTGACGATCAGGTCCGGCTCGGCCGCGGCGAGCGCCTCGAGGTCGATCTGGCCGTACATCATGCCGAGCTCGGTGACGCCGGACAGGTCGCGTCCTGCGAAGCGCTGGTCCTGGCTGATGGCGGTGTAGCCGAACGCGGCGACGGGCTCGATCCCGTAGTTCCACAGCGATGCGACGACGTCGGTGAGCCCGGCGATGCGGGTGGGACGCTCGTCGAGCGTGACGGTGTTGCCGAGGTCGTCGGTGTACGACCAGCCCCCGGTGCCGGTGGGCTCGGGCGCCGGGGTGGAGCAGGCCGTGACGGCCAGCAGGCCGCAGAGGAGCAGGCCGATCAGTCGCATGCGGTCTCCATCGATTAGGACCGCCTCACCTTAATTGCGAAGGCTCACGATCACGACGCCGCGCTACGGAGATCCGCTTCACACCCGCGAGGCCCGGTGACCCGGTGGGTCAGGCGGGGCGCGCCGGCCGGCGCTGCGCCGCGGGGCGGTTCACCGCCCACCGCGGCCCCTCGCCGCCCCACCACCGGAGCAGGTTGTCCGTGAACAGCTCGCCGCTGCGCCGGAACATCTCCTCGGTGAGGCCCGCGACGTGTGGGGTGGCCAGCACCCCGGGGGTGGGTGAGCAACGGGCCGGCGGGGTCGGCCGGCTCGGCCGCGTGCACGTCGAGGCCCGCCGCGCAGACCCGCCCGGAGTCGAGCGCGGCCACCAGCGCGGGCTCGTCGACGAGGCTCCCGCGCGCCACGTTGACGAACACGGCACCCGGCTTGACCGCCTCGAACGCCCGTGCGTCGAACAGGTTCCCGGTCTCGGGCGAGCCCATCGCGCAGCAGACCACGACGTCCGCCTCGGCTTGGACGTCGAGCAGCGCGTCCGGCCCCACCACCCGCTCCACCGGCTCCGGCCCGCCCAGCTCCGGCCGCGCCCGCACCCCCACCAGGCGCGTGCCGAACCCGGCGAGCCGGCGCGCCACGGCCGTGCCGATCACGCCGAGGCCGACCAGCACGGTGGTCGTGCCGAGCAGCGACCGGCCCACCGGCTGCCCCCACCGCCCGGCTGCCAGCGCGGACCGCGCGTCGTCGAGCCGGCGCGGCAGCGCGAGCACGTGCAGCACCGCGAGCTCGGCCACGCTGTCGGCGTTGCCGGTCCGGTCGCCAGGCAGCCGGCAGACCCAGACGCCCGCCTCGGTGGCGGCGTCCACGTCCACCCGGTCCAGCCCGACGCCGTACTGCTGGATCAGCCCGAACGGCCCGCGCGCGATCACCTCGGCGCCGACCTCCGCCCCGAACGGGCAGACCACGTCGGCGCCGTCCACGTGCGCGGCCGGCTCCGCGGCCCGGCAGCCGCGGATCCGCCACCCGGGAAGCAGCGGTTGCAGCCGCGTCCACGGCAGGCCGGGGTTGAACTCCTCCCGTCCGAACAGGACCTCCGGCACGTGCGGTGGATCTACGCCGGTCCCGGCGTCAGCTCGCCGGCTGCACGTCCGGGACGCCGTCCGCGGGCGGCGGGGCGGGCTCCTCGGCGAGCTCGGTGATCGGGGCGTCGCCGTTGTCGGTGACCAGCACCGGGGTGAGGAACTCGGTGCCGCCGCCGGTGATCCGCGAGACCCGTACGCCGGAGATGCCCGCGTGCCGGTCGGCCGAGTAGCGGAACGGCGCCACCCACGGCCCGGTGAACGTCGAACCCACCCGCTCGACCGCCTCGACGATGCCCTCACGCGTCGGGTTCGGGCCGGCGGCCTGCAGCGCCTGCACGAACGTGTACGCCTCGGCCATGCCGTAGATGCGGTAGTTGGTGAGCTCGCCCTCGCCGCCGTGCTCGTCCCAGACGCGCTGGAACAGCTGCGTCCACGGGCTCTCCGGGGTGTCGACGCCGGGCAGGTACTCGGTGGTCAGCACGCCCTCCAGGAGCCCGGCGTCGGTCACGGCGCCCTCGGAGAAGCGGGCGAGCAGCGAGCCGACGAGCGCCGGGTCGGAGCCGATGTTGGAGTAGATCCACTGCGGCGTGTAGTTCAGCCGAAGCGACTGCAGCTGCGACAGCGCCGTGTACGACGGCACGTTGAACCCGATCACGAGGTCGGCGCCCGCCGCCTGCAGCGCGGCGATCTGCGGCGCCACGTCGGTGTTGCCGGGCGTGTACCGCTCGGCGGCCACGATCTGGTCCTCCAGGTAGCGGCGCGCCCCGATCTCGGCGTCGCGGCCGAGGTCGTCGTCCTGCAGGAACAGCCCGACCCGGGCGTCGGGGAAGTTCTGCGCCACGTACTGCCCGATGATCTTGGCCTCGACCTCGTAGTCCGGCTGCCAGCCGAACGTCATCGGGTTCTCCTGCGGCTGGTCCCACAGCAGCGAGCCGGAGGAGACGAACAGGTCGGGCACGCCCTCGCCGTTGAGGTAGTCGAGCACCGCCGAGTGGGTGGGCGTGCCCAGCCCGCCCACGATCGCGAACACCTGGTCCTGCAGCACCAGCTCGTTGACGACCTGGCTGGTCTGGGTCGGGTTGTAGGCGTCGTCGCGGAAGATGTACTCGATCTGGCGGCCGTGCACGCCGCCGTGGGCGTTGACGAAGTCGAAGTAGGCCTTCGCGCCCGTCGGGATCTCGCTGTAGCCCGGCGCGGCCACGCCGGTGAGCGGGAAGTGGGCGCCGACCTTCACCGACGTCGGCGTGATGCCGACCTCCGCCTCGCCGTCGCCGCCCCCACCCCCTTGCGGGCGCCCACCGGCGCCGCAGGAGCTGAGCAGCAGCACCGCCGCCACCGCGGCGCAGAGAGCCCTTGCCTTCATCGTGGTGACCTCCTCCGGCGACCCCAGACCGTCTTCAGCACGCCCACCGCCCCGGACGGGGCCAGCAGCATCACGAGGACCAGCACGACGCCGTAGACGAACGGGGCGAGCTGCGCCGCCTGCGTGCCGTCCAGCCCGGCGCCGATGCCGAGGTTGGTGACCGCGGGCGGCAGGAACACCAGCAGCGCGCTGCCGAGCAGCGCGCCGGTGAGGCTGCCCAGCCCGCCGACGACCACGGCGGTGAGCAGCCCGAGCGACAGCACGATCGTGAACCCGCTCGGCGCGGCGAGGCGGACCACGACCCCGAGCACCGCGCCCGCCAGGCCCGCGCAGGCGGCGCTCACGACGAACGCCAGCACCCGCACCCGGCCCAGCCGGATGCCCGCGAGCTCGGCGGCCACCTCGTCGTCGCGCACCGCGCGCCACACCCGCCCGACACGGCCCGCCATGAGGTTGGCGAGCAGCAGCAGGACCAGCAGCAGCGTGCCCCAGCCGAGGTAGGCGAGGTACTTCGCGCCGGGCGTCTCGTGGGCGAACAAGAACCAGATCGCGGCGTCGAACCAGTCGGGGACGTCCGGCGAGGCGATGCGCAGGCCCTGTTCGCCGCCGAGCGGGTGGTCGAAGTAGATGGCGAGCCCCGGCACGGCCACGGCCAGCGCCAGCGTGGCACCGGCGAGGTACGGGCCGTGCAGCCGGGCGGCCGCCGCCCCGACCACCGCCCCGACCAGCGCCGTCACGGCCGCGGCGGCGAGCATGACCAGCGGCAGCGGTGGGGCGCCCTCGCCGTCCGGGCCGAGCAGCAGCCCGGTCGTGTAGGCGCCGACGGCCATCAGCGCGCCGTGGCCCAGCGAGATCTGCCCGTTCAGCCCGGTGAGGACGGTGAGCCCGGCCGCGGCGATCGCGTAGTAGGACATCGTCGCGAGCTGCGAGTTGCGGAACGGGCTGGTGGTCTCCACCACGACCACCACCGCGACCAGCGCGAGGAGGACCGCGAGCCCGTGGCGGGCGAGCGTGGAGCGGGGCCGCCAGCGCAGCCGGCGGGTGAGCGGCGGGGCGGGCCGGGCGGCGGGCCGTTCGGTCTGCTGGACCATCAGACCCTCCTCGCCGCGGTGCGCGCGAAGAGGCCCTGCGGGCGCACCAGCAGCACGGCCACGAGGATCGCGAGCGCCGCCAGCGCGACCAGCTCGCTGCCCAGGTACCCGCTCACGTAGGACAGCAGCAGCCCGATCGTGAGCCCGCCGACGACGGCGCCGCCGGGGGAGTCGAGGCCGCCGAGCACCGCGGCCACGAACCCGTAGACGATGACGGCGTCCATGTAGGCGGGGAAGACCAGGTTCCCGCCCGCGATGAGCAGCCCGGCGAGGGATCCGACGACCGCGGCGAGCGCCCACCCCAGCGTGAGCATCCGCCCGACCGGCACGCCGAGCAGCCGGGAGACCTCCTGGTTGAACGCGGCGGCGCGCATCTTCAGGCCGAGGTCGGTGAAGCGGAACAGCGCCACCAGCGCGAGCATCACGACCAGGACCGCGCCGATCACGTAGATGCTGTTGGGGGTGAGCGCGATGTTGACCCCGCCGACGGTGAACCCGCGCAGGTCGAACGGGGCGGGGAAGGAACGGAACGTCGAGCCGAACAGGATCGCGGCGAGCGCCTGCAGCGCCACGAACAGCCCGAGCGTGACGATCACGGCGTTGAGCTCGGGGCCGCCCTCGACGCGGCGGATCACCAGCCGCTCGACCGCCGCCCCCAACACCAGCCCGGACGAAAGCGCCACCACGAGCCCGACCCAGTACGACTGGCCGGCCTCGATCAGCGTCAGCGCGAGGTAGGTGGTGAACATGCCCATCGCGCCCTGGGCGAAGTTGACGATGCGGGTCGAGCGCCAGATCAGCACCAGCGCCAGCGCGAACGCGGCGTAGACCGCGCCCTGGCCGATGCCGGTCAGCGTGACGTTGAGGAACTGCTGCATCGCGCTCCCTAGAACCCGAGGTAGGCGTGGCGGAGGGCGGCGTCGGCGGCGAGGGTGGCGGCGCTGTCCTGGGCGACCACCCGGCCGAGGTTCAGAACGACCCCGACGTCGGCGATGGACAGGGCGCTGCGGGCGTTCTGCTCCACCAGCAGCACGGTGGTGCCCTCGGCGTCGACGAGACCGCGCAGCAGCTCGAAGATCTGCGCCACGATCCGCGGCGCGAGCCCCAGCGACGGCTCGTCCAGCAGCAGCACGGACGGGCCGGACAGCAGCGCGCGCCCGATCACCAGCATCTGCCGCTCGCCGCCGGAGAGCGTGTGCGCCTCGCGGCGGCGGCGCTGCGCGAGCGGCGGGAACATCTCGTAGACCTGCGCGAGCCCGCGGTCGGTGCGCTGCCGGGACGCCCCGAGCATCGCGCCGAGGCGCAGGTTCTCCTCGACCGTCAGCTCGGTGATCACGCCACGGCCCTCGGGGACGTGGGCGATCCCGGCCCGGGCGATCTGCTCCGCGGCGGCGCGGGTGAGGTCGGCGCCGTCGAGCAGCACCGCGCCCGCCTGCGGCCGCACGAGCCCGGAGACCGTGCGCAGCAGCGTGGTCTTGCCCGCGCCGTTCGCCCCCAGCACGGCGGTGATCCGCCCCGGCTCCGCGACGAGGTCGACCCCGTCCAGGGCGACGACGGCCCCGTAGGCGGTGGTGAGCCCGCGCACCTCGAGCCTGCCGGTGCTCATGGCAGGCCTCCCGGGATTTCAGGAAAGCCACATCGCTGTACCCCAGGTTCAGGAGTGTGGCTTTCCTGCACTTTCGCCGCCGCCGCCCTCACCGCCGCGCCTCCTCACCCAGGTACGCGGCGACGACCGCCTCGTCGTCGCGGATCTCCTCCGGCGTGCCCTCGGCCACCACCCGCCCGAAGTCGAGCACCGTGATGCGGTCGCAGACCGCCATCACCAGGTCCATGTGGTGCTCCACCAGCACCACCGACATCCGGGAGGTGAGCCCGCGGATCAGCGCGCCCAGCTCCTCCATCTCCTCGGCGCCGAGGCCGCTCGCCGGCTCGTCGAGCAGCAGCAGGTCGGGGTCCGCGGCGAGCGCGCGGGCGAGCGCCACCCGCTTCTGCACGGCGTAGGGAAGGCTGCCGGGCAGCCGGTCGGCGTAGGCGTCGGCGCCCAGCTCCGCGAGCGCCGCCATCGCGCGCTCGCGCAGGGCGTCCTCGTCGCGGTCGGAGCGGGGGAGCGCGAACAGGGTGGAGCCGAACCCGGCGCGGCGGTGCCGGTCGGCGCCGACCATGACGTTCTCGACCACCGTCAGCCCGCGGAACAGCCCGACGCCCTGCAGGGTGCGGGCGATGCCCATCCCCGCGAGCCGGTGCGGGCGCAGGTCGCGCACCGGGCGGCCGTGCCGCAGCACCTGGCCGGTGTCGGGGCGCACGAACCCGCAGCAGACGTTGAACAGGGTGGTCTTGCCCGCGCCGTTCGGGCCGATCACGCCGTGGACGGCGCCGCCCGCGACCGACAGCGACACGTCGTCGAGCGCCACGAGCCCGCCGAACCGCACGCCGACCCGCTCCACCGCGAACACCGGGACGTCCTCGGCGGGTGGGTTCACGACGGTGCGTCCTCCCGGGCTGTCAGCGGTGACCGGTTCCACACTTTGGGCGCCGTGCCCAACGAACGCCATGGGCGCGCCGCCCAACATCCACAGCCGGAATCTGGGCGGGGCGCCCGGAGGGCTGGACGACGCTGTGCGCGCTGCTGCAATCTGCCGGGATGTTGCCCACGGGGCGCCAGCAGGGTCGTCGGCTGCCGCCGGACGCGGACGAGGCGCTGCGCGTGCTGGGCGAGGCGCTGCTGGACGACATCGACGGCCTCGCCGACCGGCTCACCGTCCTGGTGCTGCAGCGCGAACCCGGCTACACCGAGCGGAACATGGTCGAGGAGCTGCGTGCCGCCTGCCGGGCCAACCTCGAACGCGGCGTCCAGGTGATCGCCGACCGGGTGCCCGACGGCGTCGACCCCGAGGACACCTCCTGCGAGACCGGGCGGAAGCGGGCCCGCGACGGCGTGCCCCTCGAGGTGGTGCTGCGCGCGTACCGGCTGGGCGGGCGGGTGCTGTGGGAGGCGCTGCTGGAGGTCTCGCGGCGCCGGTTCGACGGCCGCTACGACGACGCGTTGCTCGACGCGGCGACCTACGTGTGGCGGGTCAACGACAGCAGCTCGTCGGCGCTCGTGAAGGCCTACCGGCAGGAGGAGCTGCGCGCCCACAGCCACGACCTGGGCCGCCGCCACGCCGTCCTCAACGGGCTCATCGAGGGCCGGGGCAGCGACCCGGTGTTCCTGCGTGACGCCGCGGCCGTGCTCGGGCTCCCGGAGACCGGGCCGGTGCTGTGCGTCGTCGCGCCGGTCGACCCGTCCGGGGAGGACGCGCTGCGCGGCCCGCAGGAGGCGCTCGCCGGCGTCGGCGTCGCGTCGGCCTGGTTCCTGCGGCCCCGCGACGAGGTCGGCGTCGCCGCGCTGGGCACCCGCTCCCCGCGGGTCGTGCTGGACGCGCTGCGCCCGTGCGCGACCGGCCGCGTGGGCGTCTCCCCGGTGGTCGACGGCCTGGCCGCCGTCGACACGGCCTACCGGCTCGCGCACACCGCGGCCCGCACCCTCGACGGCCCCGGACTCGCCGAGCTGGACGAGCGGCTGCCCGAGGCGCTGCTCGCCGACAGCCCCGAGCTCGCCCCCCGCGTGGCGCGGGCCGGGCTCGGCGGCCTGCTCGACCTGCCGCCCGCCGACCGGGACACGCTCCTGCGCACCCTCGAGGAGCTGCTCGCCGCGGGCGGCTCACCCACGCACGCGGCCGCCGCCCTCTTCTGCCACCGCAACACGGTGATCTACCGGATGCGCCGCATCGAGGCCGCCACCGGCCGCTCGATCGCCGACCCCCGCGACCGCCTCATGCTGACCCTCGGGGTGCTGGCCGCCCGCCTCCGACCGGGCTCATGATCGGGGCGATACCGTGGGGTGCCCGGGCGCGGCCGGCAGCCGAGGAACCGGCCGCGCGCCGCGGACGTTGACCGGATGCCCGCCGCCGCTTCGCCGGGCGCCCCCGAGGAAGGACTCCGGCCCCCATGGCCCTGGTACCGCTGCTGACCGCGCTGGTGCGCCCGCTCGTCCCGCGGCGCCTCCGGCCGTTGGTCGAGCAGAAGACCTACATGGCCGCGGCGCTCGCGCGCGGCGGCCGGGCCACGTTCGCCGCGGTCGGGCAGGCCTGGCGGCCGCACGCGGCGGTGGCCGCGCTCGCCGGGGCGGCGTTGCTCGCGCCCCGCACCCGGGTCCTCGCCGCGGGTCTCGCCGCGGCCGGGGTCGCCGCGGGCGCTCCCGTCGCGCGCCGCGCCGCCCGTCGGCCCGCCGCCGCGCCGGGGGAGGGCGACGTCACCGTCCTCACCGCCAACGTCCGCCACGGCCGCGCCGACACCGGTGCGCTCGCCGCGCTCGTGGCCGACGAGCGCCCGGACTTCGTGGTGTTGCCCGAGGCGGGCGCCGACTTCCGCGACAAGCTCATGCCGTTGCTGGCCGGGCTCGGCTACCGCGCCTGGGTGGCCGCCGACGACGGCCGCCGCGACGGCTACGACGTCACCCTGCTGGTCGGCGAGCGGGCGGGCGACGTGCGGGTGGTGCGGGGCCGCGGGATGCGGCTGCCGCACCTGGAGGCCACCGGCGGCATCCTGGGCGAACGCACCCTCTACGCGGTGCACCCCACCGCGCCGATGTCGCGGCGCAGCACCACGTGGTGGCACGACGAGCTGGCGCTCGTGCGGTCCTGGACCACGGGACCGGTCGCGCCGCTCGTGGTGGGCGACTTCAACGCCACGTTCGACCACCCCGCGCTGCAGGCCGCGTTGGGCGGCTGCCGCAGCGCGGCCGAGGGCACCGGGCGTTGGCTGGTCGGCACGTTCCCGGCGGGCGCCCCGCGGTGGCTCGGCATCCAGATCGACCACGTGCTCGTCCCCGCCGGCGCCGAGACCACGCGGTTCGAGGTGGTCGACCTCGCCGGCACCGACCACCGGGCGGTGCTGGCCCGGGTCCGCCTGCCCGGCTGAGCCGGGTGCCGGCCGGCCCGCGTCCGCTCGCCTGGCCGACGCCGGCCGGCTGGGGCGCCTACGCCGGGACGCTGCTGCGGATGTCGAAGCGGTACTGGGCGGCGAGCGAGCGCACGGCGAGCCCGGACGGCACCAGGCGCAGCGCCGTGTCACGCAGCCGACCGCGCCAGCCGGTGAGGCCCAGCAACCGGTGCACGCGGCGGCACTCGCGCTGCACGCTCGCCGTGCGCGGCCGGCGCACGGCGTCGTACTCGCGCAGCGCGGCGGGCACGTCGGCGGGCCCCACCCGGTCGAGCACGGCACCCAGCGTGGCTGCGTCCTCGAACGCCTGGCAGGCGCCCTGCCCCAGGTCGGGCGTCATCGCGTGCGCGGCGTCGCCGAGCAGCGCGACCCGCCCCTTGACGAGGGTGGGCAGCGGCCGGACCAGCTGTGCGGTCTCCACCACGTGCACCGCGTCGGGCGCGGTGGCCTCGATCAGCCCGACCGTCGCCGGGTGCCACCCGGACCGGCGCTCGCGCAGCCAGCGGTGCCGCTCCGCCGGGTCGGCCGGGGCGGGTTCGTGCGAGCTGGAGAACCAGTAGACGCCGCCGTCGGCGAGCGGGAAGCAGCCGAAGCGGTCGCCGGTGCGGTGATCGATCAGCTCGCCCACCGGCAGCGCGACGCCGGCCGGCGCGGCGGGTGCGATCGCGCGCGCCGCGAACTCGCCCGATCCCTGCAGGCCGGGGTGGCGGGGCAGCAGCGCGGACCGCAGTGCGCTGCGCGCCCCGTCGGCGACGACGACCGCATCGGCGTGCACCGGGCCGCCGCCCGTGCGCAGCTCGACGTGGTCGCCCGCGTCGCGCAGCTGCTTGACCGGGGACGCGGTGAGCACGATCCCCGGCGCGAGCGCGTCGAGGAGCAGGCGGTGCAGCCAGGACCGGCGGACCACCACGAGCGGGGCCCCCGCCCGCTCCCGCACGGTGGCCAGCTCGGTGGTCAGCAGCGGGTTGCCGTGGCGGTCCCGCATCCCGCCGCCGGTGTCGCCCGCGCAGGCCTGCGCCCGCACCGGCTCCCCGACGCCGAGGGCGTCGAGCGCGAGCACGCCGTTCGGCATGATCGCGATGCCCGCGCCCGCCTCCCGTGGCGCCGGCGCGCGTTCCAGGACGGTCACGGTGTGCCCGGCCCGGTCGGCGGCCACCGCGGCCGCCAACCCCCCGAGGCCGGCCCCGATCACGGCGATGTGCATGAGTCCCCCTCTACGTCTGTAGAGTCGACCGTACCCCATCCGGTTCTACAGATGTAGAGGACCCATGCCCGACCGCCGCACCCAGATCCTCGACGGCGCCCTGCACGTGATCGCCGAGCACGGCATGCGGGGCCTCACGCACCGCGCCGTCGACGCTGCCGCGGGCATCCCGCAGGGCAGCACGTCGTACTACTTCCGCAGCCGGTCCGCGCTGGTGGCGGGGTGCGTGGAGCGGCTGGTGGAGCTCGACTTCGGCATCGAGGGACGGGCCATCCGCGCCGTCGCCGAGGCGGGGCGCGGCGTGTTCGACGCCCTCGTCGACATCTCGGTCTCGAGGGTCACCACCCAGCGGTACCGCACGGTGGCCCGCTACGAGCTGAACCTCGCCGCCCTGCGCGACCCGCAGTTGCGCGAGGTGCTGCTGCGGGCGGGCGACACCGTCCGCGGGTTCGCCGCCGAGGTGCTGCGGACGCTCGGCGCCACCGACCCGGCCCGCTCCGCCGAGGAGGTCTTGGCCACGCTGGAGGGCCTGATGTTCACGACGCTGATCCGGGGCCCACGCGATCCGGGGGAGGTCGAGGCCCGGTTCCGTCCGGCGTTGGGACGAGTGCTGCTGGCCCAGCCGGGCGTTGCCCTACCTGGGGACGTGGCGCGCGACACGTTCGAGTCGTAGTGTCCGCGAGATCGTCCCCACTCGATGCGGAGGGCCGGCGTGAAGAAGCTGATCAACGATCCTGCCGACGTCGTGACCGAGGCCTTGAGCGGTATGGCCGCGGCCCACCCCGATCTCCGGGTCGACCTCGAACACAAGATCGTCTACCGGGCGGACGCACCCGTGCAGGGCAAGGTCGGCCTGCTGTCCGGCGGCGGATCGGGGCACGAGCCGCTGCACGCCGGCTTCGTCGGGCCCGGCATGCTCGACGCCGCCTGCGCGGGGGAGGTGTTCACCTCACCGGTGCCCGACCAGATGCTCGAGGCCACCCGCGGCATCGACGGCGGCGCCGGCGTGCTGCACATCGTGAAGAACTACACCGGCGACGTCATGAACTTCGAGATGGCCGCCGAGCTCGCCGCGGCCGAGACCGGGGTCGAGGTCGTCTCGGTCGTCACCAACGACGACGTCGCCGTGCAGGACAGCCTCTACACCGCGGGCCGGCGCGGCGTCGGCGTCACCGTGCTGGTCGAGAAGCTCGCGGGCGCCGCCGCGGACGAGGGTCGCGACCTCGCCGGGGTCGCCGCGATCGCCCGCCGCGTCAACGAGCAGGGGCGCAGCATGGGCATGGCCCTCACCTCGTGCACCGTGCCCGCGGCGGGCAGGCCGACGTTCGACCTCCCCGACGACCAGATGGAGATCGGGATCGGGATCCACGGCGAACCGGGACGGCAGCGGGTGCCGCTCGCGCCCGCGCGCGAGGTCGCCGAGATGCTGGTGGAGCCGATCCTCTCCGACCACGACTTCACCGGGGACGGGGGCACGCTCCTGTTCGTCAACGGGATGGGCGGAACGCCGCTGATGGAGCTGTACCTGATGTACAACGAGGTGTCGCGGATCCTGAACAAGGCCGGGATCCCCGTCGCCCGGTCGCTGGTGGGTCCCTACATCACGAGCCTGGAGATGGCGGGCTGTTCGGTCACGCTGCTGAAGATGGACGACGAGCTGCTGCGGCTGTGGGACGCGCCGGTGCGCACGCCCGGCCTGCGGTGGGGGGTCTGATGGCGGCCGAGGAGCTCGCCGCGATCGACGCGGCCGCCATCGAGCGCTGGATCCGCGCCTTCGCCGCCGCCATCGCCGAGCACGAGCAGGAGCTCACCCGGCTCGACTCGGCGATCGGCGACGCCGACCACGGCGCCAACATGAACCGCGGGCTCAAGGCGGTGCTCGCCAAGCTCGACGAGGGCTCGGCGACCGGCCCGGCCGCGCTGCTGAAGCAAACCGGGATGACGCTGGTCAGCACCGTCGGCGGCGCGAGCGGCCCGCTCTACGGCACGTTCTTCCTGCGGATGGCCACCGCGATCGGCGACGCCGAGACCGTCGACCAGAAGCTGTTCGCGGCGGCGCTGCGGGCCGGGGTCGACGGCGTGGTCGCGCGCGGCAAGGCGGAGGCGGGCGACAAGACGATGTACGACGCGCTCGCCCCGGCCGTCGACGCGCTGGACGCCGCGCTCGGCGGGGAGAACCCCGCCGGTGCGCTGCAGGCCGCCGCGGACGCCGCAGCGGCCGGCCGCGACGCCACCATCCCGATGCTGGCGCGCAAGGGCCGCGCGAGCTACCTCGGCGAGCGCAGCATCGGCCACCAGGACCCCGGGGCCACCTCGGCGACCCTGCTCCTGCAGGCGGCCGCGGACGCGCTGGCGTGAGCGAGCGGGTCGGGCTCGTCGTCGTCTCGCACAGCCGGGCGCTGGCCGACGCCGCGGTGGCGCTGGCGCGCGAGATGGCCCCGGGCGGCGACCTCGCGATCGAGGTGGCGGCCGGGCTGGACCAGACCACGTTCGGCACCGACGCCGTCGCGATCGCCTCCGCGATCGGCGCGGCCGACTCCGGGGCGGGCGTCGTCGTGCTGATGGACCTGGGCAGCGCGGTGCTCTCCGCCGAGATGGCGCTCGACCTGCTCGACGACCCGGACGCCCGCGACCGCGTGGTGCTCTGCCCGGCCCCGCTCGTCGAGGGGCTCGTCGTCGCGGCCGTCACGGCGGCGGGTGGGGCGGGCCGCGAGGAGGTGGCGGCCGAGGCCGCGGCGGCGCTCGGGGGCAAGCTCGCCCAGCTGGGCGGCGGCCCGGAGGCCGGCGCCCCGAGCGCGGGCCAGGCGGCCGCGGGAGAGGTCGCCGAGTTCACCGTCGCCAACCCGCACGGGTTGCACGCCCGCCCGGCGGCCCGGCTCGCCGCGCTCGTTCGGGGGCTGGACGGGGCCGAGGTCCGGGTCCGCAACGCGACCACCGGGTCGGACTGGATCCCCGCGGCGAGCCTCGCCGGGCTGACCGCGCTCGGCGCGCTCGCCGGGCACCGGGTCGAGGTGTCCGCGACCGGGCCGGGCGCGTCCGCGGCGCTCGAGGCCGTGCTGGGCCTCGCGGCCCGGCACTTCGACGAGCCGCTGACCGCCGCCCCCGCCCTACCGGCACCCGCAGCGGCGCGGCCCGCGGCGCGGGCGGGCGGCGGCCCGCTCCCGGCGGCACCCGGGATCGGCATCGGGCCGAAGCGGGCGGCCGAGCCGCCCGCGCCGGTCGTCCCGGACGAGCCCGCGGGCGACCCGGCGGCCGAGCGGGCGCGCCTGGACGCCGCGCTGCCCGTGGTCGCCGCCGAGATCCGCGCCGGGCGCGACGCCGCCGCCCGGGAGCTGGGGGCCGACGAGGCGGCGATCTTCGACGCCCACCTCGTCCTGCTCGACGACCCGGCCCTGCTCGACGACGCCCGGTCCCGGATCGACGCGGGCGCGTCGGCGCCGCGTGCGTGGGCCGACGCCGCGGAACGCGTCGCGGCCGCGTGGGAGGCGGTACCCGACCCCTACCTGGCCGCGCGGGCCGCGGACGTGCGCGCCGTGTCCGCACAGGTGCTGCGGGCGCTGGTCGGGGGCCCGGAGCTCGCCCCGCTCGACGACGGCGGGTCCGCGGCCGTCCTGGTCGCCGACGACCTCGCCCCCGCGCAGGCCGCGGCACTGGACCGGGACCGGGTGGCGGGCGTCGTGCTCGCGGGCGGCAGCCCCACCGCGCACAGCGCGATCCTGCTGCGGGCCCGCGGGGTGCCCGCGGTCGTCGCGGCCGGTCCCTCCGTGCTCGAGGTGCCCGACGGCACCCCGATCGTCGTCGACGGCACCGCGGGCGAGGTGGTCGTCGACCCCGCGCCGGACGTGCTGAACGCCTTCCGCGCGCGGGCCGCCGCGCAGGCGGAGCGACAGGAGCGGGCCCGGCGGGAGGCGACCGCGCCCGCCGCGACCCGCGACGGCGTCTCGGTGCTCGTGGGCGCCAACGTCGGCTCCCCGGCCGACGCCGCGGATGCGGCGGCCTCCGGGGCCGACCTGGTGGGGCTGCTGCGCACCGAGTTCCTGTTCCTCGGCCGCACCGAGGCGCCGGACGTCGACGAGCAGGAGGCGGCGTACCGGGAGATCGCCGAGGCGGTGGGCGGGCGGCGGATCACGCTGCGCACGCTCGACGTCGGCGGCGACAAGCCGCTGCCCTACCTGCCGCTGCCTGCCGAGGCCAACCCGTTCCTGGGGATGCGGGGCATCCGGCTCGCCGAGGGGTTCCCCGGCCTGCTCGCCGACCAGCTGCTCGCCGCCGTCCGCGTGGCGCACGAGGCGCCGGTGAGCGTCATGTTCCCCATGGTCGCCGCGGTCGACGAGCTGGTCGCCGCCCGCGCGGCCCTCGACGCCGCGATCGCCGCCGATGGCCGCGGCACGCCGTCGGGACTGCAGGTCGGGATCATGGTGGAGGTGCCGGCGACGGCGCTGAAGGCGGCCGCGTTCGCGCCGCACGTGGACTTCTTCAGCATCGGCACCAACGACCTCACGCAGTACGCGCTGGCCGCCGAGCGGGGCAACCCGGCCGTCGCGGCGATCGCCGACCCGCTCGACCCGGGCGTGCTCCGGCTCGTCGACGCCGTGTGCCGGGCGGCGGGGGAGCGGGTGCTCGTCGCGGTGTGCGGCGAGGCCGCCGCCGACCCCGTGGCCGCGGAGCTCCTGGTCGGCCTCGGGGTGCGCGAGCTCAGCACGGCGCCGCCCGCGGTCCCGGCCGCGAAGCAGGTGGTGCGGGAGCTGGACGCCGGGGACGCCGCCCGCCGCGCCGCCGACGCCCTCACCGCCGAGGGCCCCGCGGCGGTCCGCGAGGCGCACTGAGCCCGCGACTCGCGCACTCCCAGCCCGCGACTCGCCGGGGTGTCGGCGAGTCGCGGGCTGGGTGCGGTCAGCCCTCGGGGTGGTCCGCGGCGACGCCGTACCGGCCGCGGTAGTACAGCAGCGGCGGCCGGTCGGGGGTGGCCCCGAGGTCGAGCACCCGCCCCACGGCGATGGTGTGGTCGCCGCCGTCGTACTCGTTCCAGAGGGTGCAGTCGATCCAGGCGCTGACGCCCTCCAGCACCGGGGAACCCGACGGGCTCGGCCGCCACGCCACGCCGGCGAACTTGTCCACCCCGTCACCCGCCGAGCGGGCGAACCCGATGGACAGCTCCTGCTGGTCGGCGGCGAGCACGTTGACGCAGAAGGTGTCGGCCGCCCGGATCCGCGGCCACGTGGTGGACGTGCGGGCCGGCGCGAAGCTCACCAACGGCGGGTCCAGCGACAGGGACGCGAACGACTGGCAGGTGAATCCGCTCGGGCCGTCCGGGGTGGCCGCGGTGACCACGACGATCCCCGACACGAAGTGCCCGAGCACCTCCCGCATGACGGCGGGCGAGACGCGTCCGGCGGGAACCCCCATGGCCCTGCAGCCTAGGGGACGCCGTCGCTGCCGCGGCCGAGCCGCGGATCACGACCGATCACGACCGCTGCCACCCGTTGGGGTGAAGTCGATAGAACGCCGGTGTGCCCCGTCCGGGGTGCACCGGCAGAGCAGGTACACAGTGCGCTGGCCGGCGCCACCCGGCTCACGGGGAGCCCATTCGGGTGGCGCCGGTCAGGCGAACCGGGTCAGCTCGCGTAGGCCCGCAGGCGCTCGGCGCGCTCGCCGATCCGCAGCTTGGCCATGACCTCGCGCTCGATCTGGCGGACCCGCTCGCGGGACAGCCCGAACTGGCGGCCGATCTGGTCGAGGGTGCGCGGCTGGCCGTCGTCGAGGCCGTAGCGCATCCGGATCACCTGCTGCTCGCGCTCCTCGAGCGTGGCGAGCACGCGGCGCAGGTCCTCGTGCAGCAGGTGGGAGATCACCGTGTTCTCGGCGTCGGCGGCCTCGCCGTCCTCGATGAAGTCGCCGAGCGGTGCCTCCTCCTCGGACCCGACCGGCATGTCCAGGCTGACCGGGTCGCGGGCGTGGTCGAGCAGGTCGGCGATCTTCTCCTCGTCGATGCCCGACTCCGCCGCGAGCTCCTCGTGGGTGGCGTCACGGCCGAGCTTCTGGTGCAGGTCGCGCTTGATGCGCGCGAGCTTGTTCACCTGCTCGACGAGGTGGACCGGCAGGCGGATGGTGCGCGCCTGGTCGGCCAGGCCGCGCGTGATGGCCTGGCGGATCCACCAGGTGGCGTAGGTCGAGAACTTGAAGCCCTTCGTGTAGTCGAACTTCTCGACCGCGCGGATCAGGCCGAGGTTGCCCTCCTGGATCAGGTCCAGCAGCGGCATGCCGCGGCCGGTGTAGCGCTTGGCCAGCGACACGACCAGGCGCAGGTTGGCCTCGAGCAGGTGGTTGCGGGCCCGCTGGCCGTCGCGGACGATCGCACGCAGGTCGGCCTCGTACTGCTTGTCCAGCGTTCCGGGCTCCGCCTCGTCGAGCACGTGCTGCGCGAAGACGCCGGCCTCGATGCGCTTGGCCAGCTCCACCTCCTGCGCGGCCGTGAGCAGGGCGGTCTTGCCGATGCCGTTCAGGTACACGCGGACCAGGTCGGCCGCGGGGCTCTGTGCGTCGAGGTCCTCCGCGGAGATCTCGGGGTTGATCTCCTCGGAAACCTCGGAAACATCGCCAGCAGTGGTCTCCAGTGGGTCGGAGTCGGTACGCTGGCCCGGGATGACGGGCCGACGGGTCTTCGGCCCGTTGATGGTGGGCGCTGTCATGGTGGTCCTCCCCTTGCGCGACCCGGGCGGGGCGTTGGCTTCAGCTGCCGCCCAGGGCTCTCACGGGGGTCAACGCACCCTGCGCTCATATCGTTCCCGGGACGGTAGTGTGCGCTCCTGCACTCTCAGCGTGCCCTCAGCGCCGCGACTTACACCTCGACGAGCACCGTGAACGGGCCGTCGTTCACCGACTCCACTTCCATCATCGCCCCGAAAACACCCGTGGCCACGGTGGCTCCGCGCTCCCGCAGAGCCGCCACGACCGCGTCGACCAGGGGCTCGGCCCGCTCCGGCGGGGCGGCCGCCGACCACGACGGGCGCCGCCCCTTGCGGGTTTCGCCGTAGAGCGTGAATTGGCTCACCACGAGCAGCGGGGCGCCCACGTCGGCGCACGAGACCTCGCCCTTCAGGATCCTCAGCTCGTGCAGCTTGCGGGCCATCACGGGAACCGCGTCGGCGGTGTCGTCGCGGTGCACCCCGAGCAGGACGAGCAGCCCCGGGCCGTCGATCGCGCCGACGACCTCGCCGTCCACCCGCACCGCGGCCCGCACGACCCGCGCCACCACCGCCCTCATGCCGGCACCAGCACCCCGTGCCGGACGAACTCGCGCACCGCGGGCAGCACGGCGGCCACCAGCTCGTCCACCGGCCGGTCGTGCGCGACGGCGAGCAGCTCGACGAGCTCGCCCAGCGCGAGCGTGCCCTGGCAGCCGGCCAGCAGCGCGGCGGCCGGGCCGTCGACCTCGTGCCGCCAACGCGGGCCGTCCACCCGCATGACCGCCTGGGAGATCTCGGTCCACCCCTCGGGGCCCGGGTGTGAATGGGTCTCCAGCACCACCGACGGCGCCACCGCCAGCGGCGCGGCGAGCAGGGCCTCGTCGCTGGCGTGCGCGCGCAGCCAGTCGACGCGGTCCAGCCAGCCCTCGGTCTCCGGGCCGAGCGGGTCGGGCACGTCGCCCAGCAGGTCCTCGAACACCACCGCCGGTTCCCCGTCCGTGCGCCGCACCGTCAGGTAGCCGAACCCGACCGCCTCGACGCGCTCCCGCTCCATCCAGTCCAGCCAGGCGCCCGCCTGCGCCCGCGCCTCGGGGGAGGCGACGTCGAGCCCCGCGTCGCGCTGCCAGGTGCCGACGTGCAGCGCCGGGTCGGACACCTCCCGCTGCACCACCCACGCGTCGACCCCGGGCGGCAGCCACGACCGCACCCGGTCCGGCCAGTCCTGGCCGCGCACGTGCAGCCACGAGCCGAGCAGCTGGGCCACGCCGCCGGGCTCGAGGTGCCCGGGCAGGGCGCGCAGGAGCGCGGCGAGCGCGGCGTCGCCGTCCTCGCCCGAGTCGCGGTAGACGTAGTCGACCCGCGCCGGGCCCGGCACGAACGGCGGGTTGGACACGATCTGGTCGAACCGGCGCCCGGCCACCGGCTCCATCCACGGCCCCTCGAGCAGCTCGACGTCGACGTCGTTGAGCACGAACGTCGCCCTGGCCATCGCGAGCGCCCGTGGGGCGACGTCGGTGGCCGTGACGGCCTCGGCGTGCCGGCTCGCGTGCAGGGCCTGCACCCCGCAGCCGGTGCCGAGGTCGAGCAGCGAGCGGACCGGGCGGCGCACCGTGGCGGCGGCCAGCGTCAGCGACGCGGCCCCGACCCCGGTGACGTGGTCGCGCTCCTGGCGGCGGTTGTCCAGGTCGGACAGCACCCACCAGTCGCCGTCGGAGTCCCCGTACGGCCGCACGTCCAGCGCGGCCCGCCAGCCACCGTCGGCCGGGGCGAGCAGGCCCGCGGCCGCCGCGTCGGCGGGCGCGAGCGGGGCGAGCGCGGCGGCGACGGCGGCGTCCGGCTCCGCGAACCCGAGCAGGAGCAGCCGCACCAGCACGCCCAGCTCGCCGCCGTCGCGGGTGGCCCGGGCGGCGGGCTCGATCTCGCCGCGGCCGAGGGCGGCGTGCGCGGACGGGCCGAGCAGCTCGCGCACGCCGTCGGTGGTGTAGTGGGCGCGCCGGAACGCGGTGCGCAGCGCCTCTGCGGCACGGGGGGAGAGATCGGGAAGCACGGCCCAAGTCTCGCGCGCCGCCCGCTCGCGCACCGCGACCCCCTGACGACGTGCCGCAACCGCGCCCCGATCTCGTCCGATGTCCTCACCGGGCCCGCAGCGGCGCTACCCTCCGGTCGTGGCCCTCTGTCTCGCCCAGGACGCCGAAGCCGACGCGCTGCTCGACCGCGATCCGCTGGCCCTGCTGATCGGCATGCTGCTCGACCAGCAGTTCCCGATGGAGCGCGCGTTCGCGGGCCCGGCCCTGATCGCCCAGCGGCTCGGCGTCGACCGGCTCGACGCCCGGCAGCTCGCCGCGTACGACCCCGAGGCGCTCGTCCAGGTCTTCCGCGGCCCGCCCGCGGTGCACCGCTACCCGGGCTCGATGGCCGGGCGGGTGCAGGCGCTCGCCGCCGCGATCGTCGAGGACTACGACGGCGACGCCTCCCGGATCTGGAGCGACGTCACCGACGGCCGCGAGCTGTTCGGCAGGCTCTCGGCGCTCCCCGGCTTCGGCACGCAGAAGGCGCAGATCTTCACCGCCCTGTTGGGCAAACAGCGCGGCGTCACCCCGCCGGGCTGGCGGGAGGCGGCGGGCGGCTACGGCGAGGAGGGGGTGCACCGCTCGGTCGCCGACGTCGTCGACGCCGCCTCGCTCGCCCAGGTCCGGGAGTACAAGCAGGCCAAGAAGGCCGCAATGAAGAACAGCGCCGCGAAGAACAGCGCCGCGAAGAACGCGGCGAAGGCTGGAGGCTGAGTGCACCGGGTCCCGGCGGCCCGCCGCGACGCGCGGGTGATCGACCCCGGCCAGGTGTGCGACGCCGCGGCCGTGCTCGCCGACGCCGAGAAGCTGCAGCGCGCGGCCGCCGTGCTCGACGCGCTGGGCGACGTCAACCGGCTCAGCATCCTGCTCGCGCTGCACCACGCGGGCGACCTGTGCGTCTCCGACCTCGCGTTCGCCGTCGGGATGAGCGACAGCGCCGTCTCGCACGCGCTGCGGCTGCTGCGTGCGCACGGCATGGTCAGCGCGCACCGGCAGGGGCGGCTCGTGCGCTACCGGGTCACCGGCGAGCTCACCACGCGCCTGCTGGACGTGGTGTTCGAGGGCGTGGTCGGCGACGTCGTGCTGCACGCCCACGGCGGCGATCACCGCTGAACGATTGAATGACTGTTCAGACTTGATGGCGGGCGCGCCGTCGGCTTAATGTCCGCCGGTGCACATCGCCGAGGGGTACCTGCCGCCGCTGCACGCCGTGGCCTGGACCGCCGTGGCCGCCCCGTTCGTGGTGCACGGGGCGCGCGCCGTCGTCCGGCAGGTGCGCCAGGAGCCCGAGACCCGGCTGCTGCTCGGCGCGGCCGGTGCGTTCGCGTTCGTGCTCTCGGCGCTGAAGCTGCCCTCGGTCACCGGCTCCAGCTCGCACCCGACCGGCACCGGCCTCGGCGCGATCCTGTTCCGACCACCCGTGATGGCGTTGCTCGGCACGATCGTGCTGACCTTCCAGGCGCTGCTGCTCGCCCACGGCGGGATCACCACGCTGGGGGCGAACGCCTTCTCGATGGCCGTGGTCGGCCCGTGGGTCGCCTACGGCGTCTACTCGCTGGTGCGCGGGCTCGGCGGCGGCCTGTCGATCGCGGTGTTCCTGGGCGCGGCGCTCGCCGACCTGTCCACCTACTGCACCACGGCCGTCCAGCTCGCCATCGCCCACCCGGACGCGGCGTCCGGCGTGCCGGGCGCGCTCGCGGAGTTCCTCGCGATCTTCGCCGTGACCCAGATCCCCCTCGCCGCGAGCGAGGGCCTGCTGACCGTGCTGGTCGTGCGGCTGCTCACCCGGATCGGCCCGGCCGAGCTGGCCCGGCTCGGCATCCGCCCCGCCCGCCAGGAGGCATGATGTCGCGGTTCGGCCTGACCAACTGGCTGCTCGTCCTCGGCGTCGTGGTGCTCGCGGCGGTGCCGCTGCTGTTCATCGGCAGCGACACCGAGTTCGCCGGCGCCGACGGCGTGGCCGTGGAGCGCATCGACGACAGCGGTTACCAGCCGTGGTTCGCCCCGGTGTTCGAGCCGTCGGCCGAGACGGCGTCCGGGCTGTTCGCGCTGCAGGCGGCGCTCGGCGGGGCGGCGCTGGGCTACGTGTTCGGCGTGGCGCGCGGCAGGCGCCGGCGCGTGGACCCGCCCGCCTGATGCCCGCGCTCGACGCGCTCGCCTGCACGGGCCCGTGGCGCCACCGCCACCCGGGGGAGAAGGCGGTGCTCGCCTTCGGCCTGCTGTGCTGCGCCGTCGCGCTGCCCGCGTGGCCGGGCGCCCTCGTCGTCGGCGCGGTGGCGCTGGCGCTGCTGCTCGGCCCGGCGGGCGTCGGGCCGGGCCGGCTGCTGCGCGCCGTGCGCGCCCCCCTGGTGTTCGTCGTGGTGGGCGCGGTGCCGCTGCTGTTCTCGGTGGGCGGCCCGGGGCTCGTGCGGTTCGACCCCGGTGGCGTGGGCGCCGCGCTCGCGCTCACCGGACGCGCCACGGCGGCCCTGCTGTGCCTGCTGCTGTTCGCGGCGACCACCCCGCTCGCCGACGCCCTGCCGCGGCTCGCCCGGCTCGGGGTCCCTGCGGCCGTGGTCGACGTCGCCGGGCTGGTCTACCGGCTGCTGTTCCTGCTGCTCGACCGCGCCGCCGCGGTGCGCGCGGCGCAGGCGGGCCGGCTCGGGTTCCGCTCCGTGCGCACCACGTTCCGGTCGGTCGCCGGACAGGCCGGGGCGGTGTTCGTCAGCGCGTTCGAGCGGGCCCGGCGGATGGAGCAGGGCCTCGACCTGCGCGGCGACGCCGCATCGCTGCGGGTGCTGCTGCCGCGGCAGCACCTCTCCCGGAGGTTCCTCGCGGCGACCGGCGTGCTGCTCGCGGCCGTCGTCTCCCTGACGCTGGTGGTCGCGTGACGTCCCCGGTGCTGCAGGCCCGCGGCCTGCACTTCGGCTACGAGCGCGGCCGTCCGGTCCTCACCGGCGCCGACCTGGAGCTGCACGCCGGGCGCCGGGTCGCCGTCCTCGGGCCCAACGGCGGCGGGAAGACCACGCTGTTCCGCCTGCTCGCCGGGGCGCTCACCCCGGACGCGGGCGAGGTGCTGCTCGACGGGGTCCCGGTGCGGCGCACCCGGGCGGGCCGCACCGCGCTGCGCACGCAGGTGCAGCTGGTGCTGCAGGACCCCGACGACCAGCTCTTCGCCGCCACCGTGGCCCAGGACGTGTCGTTCGGCCCGGTCAACATGGGTCTGGACGAGGCCGAGGTGCGGGCCCGCGTGGACGCCGCCCTCGCCGCGCTGGGCCTCACCGACGTCGCCGACCGGCCCCCGCACCTGCTGTCGTTCGGGCAGAAGAAGCGGGTGGCGATCGCGGGCGCCGTCGCGATGACGCCGCGGCTGCTCGTGCTCGACGAGCCCACCGCGGGCCTCGACCCCGCGGGCGTCGAGGCGCTGCTGGCCACCCTCGCCGCGCTCGAGGCGGGCGGCACGACACCGGTGCTGTCCACCCACGACGTCGACCTCGCCCACCGCTGGGCCGACGAGGTCGCCGTGGTCGCGGACGGCCGGGTGCGGACCGGGCCCGCGGACGAGGTGCTCGGCGACGCGGAGCTGCTGCGCGAAGCGCGGCTCGGGCCGGCGTGGGCGCCCGCCGTGCACCGGCTGTTGCGCGCCACCGGCTGTGACGCGCGACCCCGCACCGCCGCCGAGCTGCACGCGCTGCTCGAAGAACAGCCGGCGAAACCCGCGGGCGGGTAGGGCAGACGCCACCCTCCCCGAGTGGCACGATGGAGCGCGACGGCACAGCCGGTGCCAGAGGGAGAATCGTGCCGAACCCGCAGCGCGCAGCCGACCCGGTGCTCATCACGGACGCGGGCCGCTCCTACGAGGAGGAGCTCGCGATCCGCAAGCGGCGCTACAAGGTCATGATGGGGATGCGGATCCCGTTCATGATCGCCGCCGCCGCCTGCTACCAGATCCCGTGGCTGGCGGTGACGCTGCTGGTGCTGTCGATCCCGCTGCCGTGGGTGGCCGTCCTCGTCGCCAACGACCGGCTGCCGAAGAAGGCGGAGCGCCCCCACCGCTACCGACCCGACCGCCGCCAGCTCGAGCAGCGCGAGCACCCCGTCATCGACGGGTGACCCACGAGGTCCGTCCCGTGCCGGGAGAGGCGGAGATCGCGCGCATCGGCTCCCTGCTGGCCGACCGGACGCGC
This sequence comes from Pseudonocardia sp., assembly GCF_035305885.1. Lineage (GTDB taxonomy): Bacteria > Actinomycetota > Actinomycetes > Mycobacteriales > Pseudonocardiaceae > Pseudonocardia. The sequence goes on along the minus strand of NZ_DATGOP010000102.1, from coordinate 25,639 downwards.
GCCGCGATGCTCCTCGCCCTGCTGGGCGGCCGCCCGATGTCGGCGTCCGCGCTCGCCGACGCCGCGGGCGCGTCCCCGTCGCTGGCGAGCGCCCACCTGCGCAAGCTCGTCGACGGCGGCCTGCTGCTCGTCGAGCCCAGCGGGCGGCAGCGGCTGTACCGGCTCGCGAACGCGGTGGCCGACGCCCTCGAGGCGCTGATGGTGCTCGCGCCGCCGGAGCGGGTGACCTCGCTGCGGGCGGCCGTGCGCGGGCAGAACCTGCGGCGGGCGCGCATGTGCTACGAGCACCTGGCGGGCACGGCCGGCGTCGCGCTCGCCGAGGCGCTCACCGCCCGCGGGGTCCTCGTGCCGGGCGGCGACGGCGGCTACGCCCTCGGCCCGGCGGCGCCCGCGGTGCTCGCGCAGATCGGGGTCGTGGTCGAGCGGCTCGAACGCCGCCGCCGCCCGCTGGCGCGCGCCTGCATGGACTGGAGCGAGCGGCGCCACCACCTGGCCGGCAGCCTCGGCGCGGCGCTCACCAGCAGGCTGATCGAGCTGGGCTGGCTGCGGCTGGCCGAGGCGAGCCGGGTGGTGCGCGTGACGCCGGGGGGCAGCCGAGGGCTCGACGAGTGGCTGGCGCTCGACCTCGCGGCGGTGGGTGCCTGAGCCGCCCCGGGGCGACCTGTGCTCTGCGGCCCCTCCGGGCAGGCGCTCACGGGCAGGCCGGCGCCTGCCCGCCCGGGGCGCGCGGCGCCACCAGCAGGCGGTCAGCCCGGCCGCCGCTGGTCAGCGGGGCCGCGCGCCGAGGCGACCGACCGCGGCGGCTCCGGCGGCGCAGCCCGCCGCGAGGGCGGCCGCCGGGTCCGCCCCACCGAGCCAGGCGACGAGCACGCCCGCGTCGAAGGCGTCCCCCGCCCCCGTCGGGTCCACCACGTCGGCAGGCGGCGGCTCGGCGGTCCAGGTCCCGTTCCGGTCGGTCCAGCGCGCCGGGCCGGGGCCGTCGGTCGCCGCGACGGCCCCCGTCGCGGCGCGCACCCCGTCGAGCCCGCCGAGCGCGGCCAGCTCCGCCGCGTTCGGCAGCAGCAGGTCGACGCCGCGCACGTCGTCGAGGAACCCGGGCCCGAGCGCGGGGGCGGCCTGCGGGTCGACCGACGTGGTGAGCCCGGCGGCGCGCGCCCGGTCCAGCGCCGCCCGGCCGGCCGCGCGCGTCGCCGGGTCGAGCAGCACGTAGCCGGATAGGTGGAGGTGGTCGGCGGCGTCGACGGCGGGCAGGTCGGCGGGGGAGAGCCGGCCCGCGGCGCCGCGGTCGGACAGCATCGTGCGGTCGCCGTCGACGAGCAGGACGACCACCGTGCAGGTCGGCAGGTCCGGATCGACGGCCGCTGCCACGCGGACCCCGGCGGCCCGCAGGTCGTCGACCGCGCCGCGGCCGGCCGGGTCGTCGCCGACGCGCGCGACGAGCGTGACGTCGGCGCCGAGGTGGGCGAGCCACGCGGCGGTGTTCGCGCCCGCCCCGCCCGCGCGCATGCGGATCCGGGCAGGCACGTCGGCCCCCGCGACCGCGGGCGAGCACGGCTCGACGAGGACGTCGACCGCGACGTCGCCCACCACGACGACCCGGGGCCGGGTCATGCGGCGAGCGCCGCCGCCACCTGCGCGGCGAGCTCGGCGTTGGCCCGCACCAGGGCGAGGTTGGCCTTCAGGCTCGCGCCGCCGCTGCCGCTGTGGAAGTGCTCGAGCAGCACCGGCGTCACGTCCTTGCCGGTGACGCCGCGCGAGGCCACCAGCGCGAGGCCCTCGTCGAGCAGCCGGTCGTGCAGCACGGCGTCCAGCTCGGCATCGGCGGGCACCGGCTGCGCCAGCACGGCGCCCGATGGCCTGCCCAGCGCCCGGTGCGCCCGCCACACGGCGGCGGCCTCGGCGGGCGTGTCGGCCCGCCACGGCACCGGGTGGCCGGAGTCGCGCCGGTAGAAGCCGGGGAAGGCGTCGGTGCGGTAGCCGAGCACGGGCACCGACTCGGTCTCGAGCACCTCGAGGGTCGCCGGCACGTCGAGGATCGACTTCACCCCCGAGCAGACGACGAGCACCGGGGTGGTGGCGAGCGCGGCGAGGTCGGCGGAGACGTCCCAGCTCTCCCGCGCTCCGCGGTGCACGCCGCCCAGCCCGCCGGTCGCGAACACCTGCACGCCCGCGGCGTGCGCCAGCGCGGCCGTGGCCGCGACGGTGGTGGCACCGTCGCGGCGCAGGCCCACCGCGGCGCCGAGGTCGCGCGCCGAGAGCTTCGCGAGCCCGCCCGCGCACACGCGGTCCAGCTCGGCGGCGCTCAGCCCGACCTTGGCCTCCCCGTCGAGGACGGCGACGGTGGCGGGGACGGCGCCGTTCGCGCGGACGGCGTCCTCCAGCTCCTCGGCCGCCGCGCGGTTCTGCGGGGCCGGGAGGCCGTGGGCGAGCAGCGTGCTCTCCAGGGCGACGACGGGGCGGCCGGCCGCGACGGCGTCGGCGACCTCGGGTGAGATCCGCAACGGATCACGTGGGGAGACGGGAACGGACACGTGGGGCATCATGGATGACATGGCCACGCAGGTTCTGCCCGACGTCGACACCCGGCCCGAGGGTACGGAGACCTCGGGTGACGACACGCCGAAGCTGTTCCACTACGTGAAGAAGGCGAAGATCGCCGAAAGCGCGGTGCTCGGCAGCCACGTGGTCGCGTTGTGCGGCGCGACGTTCCCCGTCACGCGGTCGCCCAAGCCCGGTTCGCCCGTCTGCCCGGAGTGCAAGGAGATCTACGACACCTTCCGGAAGGACGACGGCGACGGCGGCGGGGACTGAGCGGCCGGGCAGTTGACCGACGAACCCAGCGGGGTACCCGGCGGCATGTCGTCCTCCGACCGGGTTCCCCTGCGCAGTGCCGTCCGCGCCTGGGTGTACGACCGCGTGATCGCCGGGATGACGGCGACGTGGTACCGGGAGGTGCTCACGCGGCTCCCGCACGGCGCGCGGCTGCTCGACGTGGGCATCGGAACCGGGGCCGCGCTCGCGCGGTGCGCCGACCTGGTGCGGGCGAAGGACCTCACCGTCGTCGGCCTCGACATCGACCGCGACTACCTCGCGCGGTGCCGGGCGGCGCTCGAGCGGGCCGGCCTCACCGGGCGCGTCACCCCGGTGCTCGGCTCGGTCTACGACCACCGCGGCGGGCCCTACGACGCGGTGTACTTCAGCGCCAGCCTGATGCTGCTGCCCGACCCGGCCGCCGCCATCGCGCACGTGGCCTCCCTGCTCGCCCCGGGCGGGCGGCTGTTCGCCACGCAGACGTTCCACCACCGGCGCAACGCGTTGCTGGAGTGGGCGAAGCCGCTCGCCCAGCACGTCACCACGATCCACTTCGGGCGCGTGACCTACGAGCACGAGTTCCGCAAGGCGTTCGCCGACGCGGGTGTCGAGATCGAAGAGCTCACCACGATGCGCGGCACCAGCCACTCGTCCTACCGGCTGGCCGTCGCCCGGGTGCCGGAGGCCGCCTGACGGGCCGCTAGCGGTCCAGCACGTACGCCCCCGGCGCGGGGGCGAGCGCGTGCATCCCGCGCCCGCCGAGCTCGGGCGGGGCGTCGCGCAGCGGGCCGCTGCGCGCGGTGAGCCAGGTCAGGTGGTCGGCCCACCACGACCCCGGCTCCTCCTCCGTGCCGGCGTGCCAGCGCTCCGGCTCGCCGGGCACCGCTGCCGCCGCCCGGTAGCCCGCCCCGACGCCGTCCGGCGGGCTGACCAGCGACGCCGCGTGCCCGCCCGTCGCGAGCACGAACCGGCACGCGCCGCCGAACAGGCCCGCCGCCGCGTACGTGGCGCGCCACGGCGTGACCGGGTCGCCGGCGCCCGCGACCACGTAGCAGTCGCGGTCGACCTTCGCGAGGTCGAGCGGGGTGCCGAGCAGGCTCGCCGCGCCCGGGACCGACAGCGGGGTCCGCAGGGCGACGTCGACGAGGTCGCGGTGCAGCCCCGCGGGCGCTCGGGTGGTGTCGGTGAGCCAGAACAACACCTCCGACGACGGCGGTTCGTCGCCGCACAGGTAGGTGCGCACGGCCTGCGGCCACAGCAGGGCGTCGGGAGCCCGGCGGGCCAGCTCGGCGAGCAGCGGGCGGCCGTCGAGGTGGCCGGTGCGCTGCGACTCGGCCACGGCCACCCGGGCCGCCAGCGGTTCCGGCGGCCGGCCGACGGCGTCGAGCGCGGCGCCGGCGAGCGTCACCGCCGCGACGCGGTGCTGGGCGCCGGTCGCGGCGAGGTGGGCGAGCAGCATCGCGGTGATCGTGCCGCCCGCGCCGAAGGCCATCAGGGACACCTGCTCCGTGCGGGCCACGTGCTGGGCGGCGTCCATCGCCTCGAGCACGGCGCGGCCGTAGGTGTCGAGGTCCCAGTCGGCGTGCGCGCGCTGCGGGTTGCGCCACGACAGGGCGAACACCTGGACGCCCGCCCGCACGTGGTGCTCGACGAAGCTGCGCCCCGGCGCGAGGTCGGCGAGGTAGAAGCGGTTCAGCACCGGCGGCACGACGAGCAGCGGCACGTCGTGCACGAGCTCGGTCCGCGGCAGGTACTGGATGAGCTCGAAGACGGGCGTGCGCAGCACGACCGCACCCGCCGTGGCTCCGACGTCCGACCCCACCTCGAGCGGGCCCGCGGCGGGCACGGGGGCGCGCGGCGGGGCGCTCACGTCGGCCACGAGCCTGCGGGCCCCGCGCACCGCGCTCGCCCCGCCGCTGCCCGCCGCCGCCCGCCACACGGCCGGGTTCAGCGGCGACGCGGCCGGGGACAGCGCCCCGGACAACAGGGAGACGGCGGCGCGCAGCCGGGCCTCGTCGTCCGCGCCCAGCCCGGCGTCGGACACGAGCGCCTCGGCCGAGGCGCTCGCCGCGAGGTGGGCCTGGGCGAGGCGGCGCAGGAGCGGGTTGCGCGTCCACGCCGGGTCGGCGTAGCGCTCGTCGTCGGCGCCCGGCAGCACCCGGGAGCGCCCCGCACCGATGCGGGCCAGCTCGGCGGCGAGGCCCGCGCCGCGCCGGACCAGGGCGCCGGGTCGGGCCGCGAGCGCGGCCGCCATCCGTACCGCCGGGCCCGCCGGCAGCACGCCCAGCGGTCCCGACGGCCACTGGCCGATCAGCGCGTCCAGGCCCGTGGCGGCGGCCTCGGCGGCGGCCGTCGCGGGCTGGTGCTGGTCGGTCATCGCGGGCTCCTCGGTGGCCGGCGGCGGTGGCGGGCATCGTCCCAGCTCCCGCCGCGGGGCGGGCCGGCGCCCACCCGGAGGGCCGGACGGCGGCGTCCGCGGTCAGGATGCACCATCGGCGGGTCCCACCGGTTCCGCGCCCCGCGGCGGTTAACCTGATCCGCGCCCCGCAGCCGCTCCCCGCGACCTCAACGGTGTCGACGCGGGGTCCTGCGCACCGGGCCGTTCGGTGAGCAGTCGAGACGTCAGGGAGATGTGTGTCCGCACCGACCCCTCAGTCCCAGCAGATCGCTCCCTCCGCCCGGCCGTTGCGCGCGTGGCAGCGCAGCGCGCTCGCCCGCTACCTCGCGGCCTCCCCGAAGGACTTCCTCGCCGTCGCGACCCCCGGCGCCGGTAAGACGACGTTCGCGCTGCGGGTGGCCTCCGAGCTGCTGGCCGACCGGGTGATCGAGGCGATCACCGTGGTGACGCCCACCGAGCACCTCAAGCACCAGTGGGCCGCCGCGGCGGCGGGCGTCGGCATCCCGATCGACCCCGACTTCCGCAACTCCACCGGGGCCACCTCGGCCGACTACCGGGGTATCGCGGTCACCTACGCCGGCGTCGCGTCCCACCCGTTGCTGCACCGCGCCCGCACCGAGAACCGGCGCACGCTGGTGATCCTCGACGAGATCCACCACGCGGGCGACGCGCGTTCGTGGGGCGACGGCGTGCGGGAGGCGTTCGAGGGCGCCACCCGCAGGCTCTGCCTCACCGGGACGCCGTTCCGCAGCGACGACAACCCGATCCCGTTCGTCGAGTACGTCCCCGACGCCGACGGCACGCTGCGCAGCCGCGCCGACCACTCCTACGGCTACGCCGAGGCCCTCGCCGACGGCGTCGTGCGCCCGGTCGTGTTCCTCGCCTACTCCGGCACGTCGAGCTGGCGCACGAGCGCGGGGGAGGAGATGACCGCCCGGCTCGGCGAGCCCATGACCGCCGAGCAGACCGCGCGGGCCTGGCGCACCGCGCTCGACCCGGCGGGCGAGTGGATCCCCGCGGTGCTGTCGGCGGCCGACCGCAGGCTCACCGCCCACCGGACCGGCGGGATGCCCGACGCGGGCGGGCTCGTCATCGCCTCCGACCAGACCACCGCGCGCGCCTACGCCGACATCCTCGCCGGCATCACCGGCACGCCCCCGGTCGTCGTGCTCTCCGACGAGGCCGGGGCCTCCGAGCGCATCGCCCGGTTCGCCGAGTCCGACGACCGCTGGATGGTGGCGGTCCGGATGGTGTCCGAGGGCGTCGACGTGCCGCGGCTCGCGGTCGGCGTGTACGCCACGAGCGCGTCCACGCCGCTGTTCTTCGCGCAGGCGATCGGCCGGTTCGTGCGGTCGCGGCGGGCGGGCGAGACCGCCTCGGTGTTCCTGCCGAGCGTGCCGGTGCTGCTGGGCCTGGCGAGCGAGCTGGAGGCCCAGCGCGACCACGTGCTCGGCAAGCCGCACCGCGGCGAGGAGGGCTGGGACGACGACCTGCTGGCCCGCGCCCAGCGCCGGGAGGACGAGCCGGGGGAGGACGAGAAGTCGTTCACCGCGCTCGGCGCGCAGGCCGAGCTGGACCAGCTCATCTACGAGGGCACGTCGTTCTCCGCCGACGAGGAGGACTACATCGGCCTGCCGGGCCTGCTCGACCCCGAGCAGGTGCGCACGCTGCTCAACCAGCGGCAGAAGGAGTGGATGACCCGGGCGCAGAAGAAGGCGCCCGCGGTGCAGCCGCCCCCACCGGCCGAGCGGCCCCAGCTGACCGTCCGCGAGCAGCTGGCGAAGCTGCGCAAGGAGCTCAACACGCTCGTGGCGCTGTACCACCACCGCACCGGCAAGCCGCACGGCGTGATCCACAGCGAGCTGCGCAAGACCTGCGGGGGCCCGCCCACGGCGATGGCGACCATCGAGCAGCTCGAGGAGCGCATCGCGACCCTCCGCTCCTGGCGTTGACACCCCGAGCGCGACTCGCCCGCACCCAGCCCGCGACTCGCCGACGTGAGAAGTCCCACACTCCGCGAGTCGCGCCCTCGATGTGGGCGAGTCGCGCCCTCGATGTGGGCGAGTCGCGCTCTCGGTGTGGGCGAGTCGCGCCGAGAGTGCGTGCGAGTCGCGCTCCGAGCGCGGGCGAGACACGAAAAAGGACGGGGCGAGGACCGCAGTGGTCCCCGCCCCGTCGTGGACGTCGTCTCTGATCAGCCGGCCGGAGCCGGCCTGGTCAACTGCCCGACTGCACGTCGATGTCCAGCTCGCGGAGCTTGTCGGCGTGCGCCCGCGCGTGGTGACCGCAGAACAGCAACTCGCCGCCCTTCGGCAACACGGCCCGGACCTTCGCGGCCGCTCCGCACCGGTCACAGCGGTCAGCGGCGGTCAACGCGGGCCTGGTCAGGGTTCCTGGCTGCATAGCGGTCTCCCTCCGTCTCGACCCCGGGCGGTGGACCCGGGATCGCTTGCTGTGACGACCGCTCGCGCGGTGCGCCCACTCTCCCAGACGTTCAGCACCCCTGCACGTGTTCCCGTGGCGCGTCGCGACGGACGTCACGCTCGTCCGAGTGGCCGAGCCCGTTGTCGCGCTGGTAGCGCTTCGGTGACTCCTGCAGATCCAGTTGACTACGAGTGAATGATGCGGTCCCTCACGGGATGCCGCAACACTGCCCGTGTAAACACTTCTGTTGCGCTGACTACTCTGAGCACACGTGCGCAGCACCGTGGCCACCCGGGTTCCGGCGCCCCTCCTGTTCGTCGTCGGGGCCCTGTCGATGTACGTCGGCGCTGCGCTCGCCGTGGGTCTGTTCGAGCGGCTGCTGCCCTCCGCGGTGGCGGTGCTGCGCCTGCTCGGGGCCGCGCTCGTGCTGCTGGCCTGGCGTCGCCCGGCGCGGGCGGCGTGGCGCGGGCCCCGGTTCTGGCGGGCCACCGCGTTCGGGCTCGCCACCGCGCTGATGAACATCGCGTTCTACGAGGCGATCGCCCGGCTGCCGCTCGGCACGGCGGTGGCGATCGAGTTCTGCGGCCCGGTGGTGGTCGCGGCGGTGGCCACCCGTCGCCCCCGGGACGTCGCCGCGCTGCTGTCGGCCGCGGTCGGGGTGCTGCTCATCGCGGATGTGCGCTGGTCAGGCAGCCCTTCGGGGGTCTTGTGGGCGCTCGGCGCGGCCACGATGTGGGCCGCGTACATCGTGCTCGGCAAGCGCGTGGCGGCCGCCGGCAACGGCGTGGACGACATGACGGTCGGGTTCGCGGCGGCCACCGTGGTGCTCTCGCCGCTGCTGCTGCTCGGCGGGACGGGGGCGCTGTCGGCGCTGGCGGACCCGGTCGTGCTCCTGCTCGCGGTGGGGGTCGGCGTGCTGTCGAGCGTGATCCCGTACGTGCTCGACCAGGTCGTGCTGCGCCGGCTGGGGCAGGCCCGGTTCGCCGTCCTGCTCGCGCTGCTGCCCGCCACCGCGACCGTGGTCGGGCTGTTCGGGCTGGCGCAGATCCCGACGCTCGCGGAGGCGCTCGGCATCGCGGCCGTCGTTGCGGCCGTGGCGCTGCGATCCCGCGACGGGGACACCCCGGAGGCGGTGGGCCGAACGGGAGCATGATGACGCTCGGTAGCCGCCGGAGGCCTCACGATCTGTCATGCGGTTCCGCCTGATCGAGTGACCGCGCGACGGTCCGGGTGAACTTCGAACGCGATCACCCGTTGCCGTGCGATTGCACCGGGCATGTGCACGGCGAGGCGCCCAGAAGCGCGGTGGTCGCAACAAATACCCGCCGACGAGACCGAAATGTGACCGTCGAGGCCGGCCTGTAACGATCCAGTGTGCTTGGCGCCACCCGGATCGGAGGCATACGTTGTCGGTCACAACATTCCCCGCAGCTGTGGAAGGACCACCATGCGCATCAGGAGAACCGCGCTCGCGGCCGCAGGGCTGGGATTCGCCCTCGTGCTCGCCGCCTGTGGCCAGAACGTTGCCGCCCCGTCCGCGCCAGCCGAGAGCGAGGCGCCCTCCGGCGGCGTCAAGGTCGGGGTGATCCTCCCGGAGACCGAGAGCTCCGCGCGGTGGGAAGGCTTCGACAAGCCCCTGCTGGAGGAGGCGATGCGTGCCGAGGGGCTCGACGCCGACATCCAGAACGCCCTCGGCGACGAGCAGAAGTTCTCCACGCTGGCCGACAGCATGATCGCCAGCGGCGTCAAGGTGCTCGTGATCGCCTCGATCAGCAGCGAGTCCGGCTCGGCGGTCGCGGCGAAGGCCAAGGCCCAGGGGATCCCGACCATCGACTACGACCGGCTCAACCTGGGCGGGTCCAGCGACTACTACGTCTCGTTCGACAACGAGAAGGTCGGCGAGCTGCAGGGTCAGGGCCTGGTGCAGGCGCTGGAGGAGAAGGGCGTCGCCAACCCGCAGATCATCGAGATCGAGGGCGCGCCGACCGACAACAACGCCACGTTGTTCTACAACGGCCAGCAGCGGGTGCTCGGGCCGAAGTACCAGTCCGGCGAGTACACGCTCGTGCAGAGCCAGAAGATCGAGGACTGGGACAACCAGATCGGCGGCACCACGTTCGAGCAGATCCTGACCGGCAACGGCGGCCGGGTCGACGGGGTCGTCGCGGCCAACGACGGGCTCGCCGGCGCGATCATCACCGTGCTCGCGAAGTACGGCCTCAACGGCCAGGTCCCGGTCACCGGCCAGGACGCCACCCCGGACGGGCTGCAGGCGATCCTGCGCGGCGACCAGTACATGACCGTCTACAAGCCGATCAAGCAGGAGGCCGAGGCGGCCGCGAAGCTCGCCGCGGCCCTCGCGAACGGTGACACGGCCGCCGCCGACGCGCTCGCCACCGACTCGGTGGAGGACCCGCAGGGCAACCGGCAGGTCAAGTCGGTGCTGCTCGAGCCGCAGCTGATCACGCGGGACAACGTCAAGACCGTGGTCGACGACGGCCAGGTGAAGGCCGAGGAGATCTGCGTCGCGGAGACCGCCGCGGCGTGTCAGGAGCTGGGAATCAGCGCCAGCTGACCCGTCGACCCCGCGTGTGCGGAGGGCGTCGCCACGAGCGGCGCCCTCCGCGCACGGGCATCGGAGGAGATCATGAGCGAACCCATCCTGCAGCTGCGCGGGGTGAACAAGAGCTTCGGCGCCGTGCAGGTGCTGCACGAGGTCGACTTCGACGTGCGGGCCGGCGAGGTCACCGCGCTCGTCGGCGACAACGGTGCGGGCAAGTCGACGCTGGTCAAGTGCGTGGCGGGCATCCACCCGATCGACAGCGGCGAGATCCGCTTCGCCGGTGAGCCGGTGACGATCCACGGACCCACCGACGCCTCGCGGCTCGGCATCGAGGTCGTCTACCAGGACCTCGCGCTGTGCGACAACCTCGACATCGTCCAGAACATGTTCCTCGGCCGGGAGCGCGGCAAGCCGTGGCTGCTCGACGAGGCCGACATGGAGCAGGCGGCCCGGCGCACCCTCGCGTCGCTGTCGGTGCGCACCGTCACGTCGGTCCGGATGCCGGTCGCGGCGCTGTCGGGTGGGCAGCGCCAGACGGTGGCCATCGCGAAGGCCGTGCTGTGGGACTCGAAGGTCGTCCTGCTGGACGAGCCGACGGCCGCGCTGGGCGTCGCCCAGACCCGGCAGGTGCTCGACCTGGTCCGGAGGCTGGCCGAGCAGGGCCTGGGCGTCGTGCTCATCAGCCACAACATGGCGGACGTCTTCGAGGTCGCCGACCGGATCGCCACCCTCTACCTGGGCCGGATGGTCGCGCAGGTGCAGACCAAGGACGTGACCCACGGCCAGGTCGTCGAGTTGATCACCGCGGGCCGGTCGGGTGACCTCGGCCTGCAGCGTCCCGAGAGCGTGGCCATCTGATGCCTCCTGAGAACATCGACACCGCGAAGTCGCGCCCCGAGGAGACGGGCGCGGACAAGACGCGCACGGAGGAGACCCGGGTGGAGCGGACGGCCGGTGCCGCCGGGGCGGCGGAGCGCGCCGCGCCCGCGTCGGCGCGCGCGGCCGACTTCGGCATCGACACCACCGCGCGCACCACCGGCGAGGCCATCCAGGCCTACGTGCGCAACCTGCGCAACGGCGAGCTGGGTGCGCTGCCCGCGCTGCTCGGGCTCGCGGCGCTGTTCGTGCTGTTCACCGTGCTCGACTCGGGCGGCACGTTCCTCAGCCTGCTGAACCTCGCGAACCTGCTCCAGCAGGGCGCCGGCCAGACGATCATCGCGATGGGCCTGGTGTTCGTGCTGCTGACCGGCGAGATCGACCTCGCGGCCGGCACGGCCTCGGGCCTCGCCGCCGCGGTGATGGCGCTGCACCTGGTGAGCGGCGGCAACCTGCTCGGCGGGATGGGCACCACGGTCTTCGTGCTGTTCTGCCTGGCGATCGTGCTCGCGATCGTGCTCGCGCTGATGCTGCGCATCTGGTTCGGCGCGGCGCTCTCGGCGCTGGCGCTCGTGCTGATGCTGGTCGGGTTCCCGCCCAACCCGTGGCTCGAGATGCTGCTCGCGGTGTGCGTCGGCATCACGATCGGCTGCCTCACCGGATTCGCGGTCGCGAAGCTCGGCATGCCCTCGTTCGTCGTCACGCTCGCGCTGTTCATCGCGTGGCAGGGCGTGACCCTCCAGCTGATCGGCGACGGCGGCACGCTCGGCCTGCGCGACCCGGTGATCATGGCGGTGGCCAACGGGAACCTCTCGACGTTCGCCAGCTGGCTGCTGTTCGTGGTCGCCGCGGGCGGTTACGCCGCGGTGCTGCTCAACCGGCAGCGGTCGCGGCGCAAGCTCGGGCTGGTGGCGCAGCCGACGGGCCTGGTGCTGCTGAAGGTCGGCGCCGTGGTGTTGCTCGGCGCGGTGGCGACGTTCCTGCTCACGCTCGACCGCTCGCCGGGCGCCACGCCGATCGCGGGCGTGCCCTACGTGGTGCCGATCGTGCTGGCGCTGCTGGTCGCGGGCACCTACCTGCTCGACCGCACCCGCTTCGGCCGCCACGTCTACGCCGTCGGCGGCAACCGGGAGGCGGCGCGCCGGGCCGGCATCGACGTCACGCGCGTGCGGGCCACGGTGTTCGTCATCGGCTCGGCGTGCGCGGCGCTCGGCGCGATCGTCTACTCGTCGAAGGTCGGGTCGGTCTCCCCGGCGTCCGGCGGCGGCAACACCCTGCTGTTCGCCGTCGGCGCGGCGGTCATCGGTGGCACGTCGCTCTTCGGCGGCCGCGGGCGGGTCAGCAACGCCGTGATCGGCGGCGCGGTGCTCGCGACGGTGAACAACGGCCTCGGCCTGCTCGGCCAGCCCGCGTCGGTGGTGTTCCTCGTCAACGGGCTGGTCCTGCTGCTCGCGGCGGGGGTCGACGTCCTGTCCCGGCGGCGATCGGCGGTCGCCGGCAGGTGAGTCGCACGTGGGGCGGTGACGGCGGTGGCGGGGCACCGTCCGGCACAGCGGGAGCCCGGCCGGACGAAGCCCGCCGGCACAACCGCGCCGCCCTGTTGCGCCGGCTGCACGTCGCAGGTCCCTGCACCCGGGCCACGCTGGCCGCGGAGCTGGGGCTCAACCGCAGCACGATCAAGGCGGTGGTCGACGGCCTGGCCGAGGCCGGGGTCGTCACCGAGGCCGTGCCCGCGCAGCGCAACGGGGCGGGCCGCCCGTCCCTCATGGTGCTGCCCGAGCCCGAGGCGGCCGTCGTGCTCGCGATCGACGTGCGCGTCGAGCAGGTCGCGATGGCCATGGTCGGCCTCGGCGGGCAGGTGCTCGGCCGGCACAGCTGGAACCTGCACCACCGCACCCGCACGCCGGGCGAGGTGATCACGCACATCGCGGAGTCGGCGCAGCTGCTCGCCGACGAGCTCGCGGTGACGGCACGCGCCGCGGCGGTGTCGGTGCCGGGCGTGGTGCGCCGCGACGACGGGTTCGTCCACGAGGCGCCCAACCTCGGCTGGCGCGACGTCGCGCTCGGCACCCGGCTGGGGGCGGTGCTGCGGATCCCGGTGCAGGTCGCCAACGACGCCGAGCTCGGCGCGCTCGCCGAGCACGTCCGGGGCCAGGCCCACGACGTCGACGACCTCGTCTACATCTCCGCCGACCGCGGCGTCGGCGGCGGGGTGATCGCGGCCGGCCGCCCGCTGCGGGGCACCCGGGGCTACGTCGGCGAGATCGGCCACATCGTGGTCCGCCCCGGTGGTCGCGAGTGCTACTGCGGCAACCGCGGCTGCTGGGAGACCGAGGTGGGGGAGGCGGCCGTGTGCCGGGCGCTCGGGCTGCCGGAGGACACCGCCCGCGGTGTGATCGTCGCCGAGCTGCGCTCCCTGGAGAAGGACCCCGGCCTCGGTCCCCTCGCCGAGTTCGCCGAGTGGCTCGCGACCGGCCTCGTCACGGTGGTCAACGTGACCGCCCCGGACCTCGTGGTGCTCGGGGACCTGTTCACGGCGCTGCCGCCCGCGGTCGTCGACCACGTCCGGGCCCGGGTGCACGAGCGCAGCCTGGTCAGCCGGGCGGTCGGCGGCACCCGCATCGAGACCAGCCCGCTCGGCCGCGACGCCAAGCTGGTCGGGGCCGCGGAGCTGGCGTTCGAGCCGGTGCTGGGCGCGATGTAGGCCCGACCGTGGGTGCCGCCGGTCACACCCCGTCGGGGAGGGACGTCGGGCGGTCGAGCAGCGGCACGAGGTCGGTCTCCTCGTGGTCCAGGTGCGCTTCCACCACGCGGGTCAGGCGCCCGACCTCGTCGCGCAGCCCGCGCCGCGCCCGGGTCCTCGGCGGCCGCGAACCGGGAGAGGGCCTCCCGGAGGGCGTCCAGCCCGCGGGCCACCTGGCGGTGCTCGCCGCCGAGCCGGTGCAGCACCAACTCTCGGGCGCTCGCGGGCGAGGTCGGGAAGAGCGTGGAGTCCTCGACGCCGTGGTGCTCGTGCAGCCGGGTGCAGAACGCCAGGCAGTGCGCCTCCAGGTCTCCCGTGCCGGAAGCGCCGTCTGCTCCCCGGCGAGCACGCGCTCGACGTCCCGGCGGATGGCGGCGAGGTCGGCGCGGTACCGGTCGTGCAGCCGGACGAGCGCGGCGGCGCAGGCCCGGGCCGCGCCCCTCGTGCGAGGAGTGGCGTGCCGCCGGGGCGGCCGCGCTCGCCCGGTTCCGTCCGGTCCAGGTAGCGCGCGGCCCGGGCGGCCGTTACTTCACGGCTCCGGCGGTGAGGCCCGCGATCAGCTGCCGCTGCAACACGATGAACAGCAGGATCACCGGGAGCGAGACGATCACGCCTCCGGCGGCCAGCAGCCCCCAGTTCACGGTGAACTCCGTGATGAAGAACTGCAGTGCGACGGGCAAGGTGCGCACCGCCTCGTCCTGCGCGAGCATCGCCGCGAACGTGTACTCGTTCCAGGACACGATGAAGATGTAGAGGGCTGTCGCCGAGATCCCGGGAACGGCGGTCGGCAGCAGCACGCGCACGAAGGCGCCGAACCGGCTGCAGCCGTCCACCCGGGCGGCTTCCTCCATCTCGACCGGCAGGGCCGCGAAGTAGCCGGTCATCATCCAGACCGCGAACGGGATCGTGAACGAGCTGTACGCGACGATCAACGACGCGTAGGTGTTCAGCAGCCCCGTCACCCGCATGATGTCGTAGATCGGGATGAGGATCAGCACCGTCGGGAACATCGGGATGACGAGGAACAGGGTCATGAAGAAGCGCCGGCCCCGGAACCGGAACCGGGCGAACGCGTAGCTCGACGACATCGAGATGATCAGTCCGAGCGCGGTGCTTCCAAGCGCGACGACGAAGCTGTTGGCGAAGTAGCCGAAGAAGTTCATCCGCTCGAAGAGCATCACGAAGTTCTCGAGCGTCACCGTCGACGGCAGGTACTCCAGCGGGCGCACGAAGATACGCGACTCCGGCACGAGCGACGTCTTCAGCAGCCACAGGAACGGACCGAGGGACAACAGGATGACCGGGAGCGCCAGCAGCCAGATCACCACGATGCTGCGGCGCCTCCGTGCGGCGGCTGGGGAAGCTGTTGCCATGGTCAGTCGTCCTTCCGCATCTGCCGGACGTAGAGGTGCACGACGGCCAGCAGGATCAGCGCGAGCAGCACGCTGACCGCCGACGCGTAACCGAAGTCGAGTCCGCGCACGGCCTCGAAGAACGTGACCACCGGCAGAGTGGTCGTCGCGAAGTTCGGCCCACCCGCCGTCATGATCCAGATGATCTCGATCGAGTTGGCGAGCCAGATGATCCGCAGGAGCGTCGTCGTGCGGATCGTGTCGATGATGCTGGGCCAGGTGATGTAGCGGAACCGCTGGAGGGCGGAGGCACCGTCCAGGTGTGCAGCCTCGTACATCTCCGCGGGCACCGCCTGCAGGGCAGCCAGCAGCATCAGCGCGAAGAACGGCATGCCGTGCCAGGTCATCGCGATCACGACCACGGCCATGGCGGTGCTCGGGTCGTTCAGCCACGGGATGCCGGTGTCGATGATGCCGACGCGGATCAACAGGTCGTTGATGACGCCGAGGTTGCCGTCGAGGAGCCAGCGCCACAGCAGGGCCACCACAGCGCTGGGTACAACCCACGGCAGCAGGACGGAGGCGCGCAGCACGAGCCGACCGGGGAAGGCCCGGTTCATCAGCACCGCGATCGCCATGCCGATCACGAATTGGATCGGCAGCACCGCGCCGACCCAGATCGCGGTCGCCCGCAGCGCGCGCCAGAACATCTCGTCGGTCAGCGCCCGGATGTAGTTGTCCAGGCCGGAGAAGTAGGCGTTGTCCGGCTCACGCAGGTTGTAGTGGTGCAGGCTGTAGCCGATCGACTGCACGATCGGGAAGGCCACCACCAGCGCGACGATGCCGCAGGCCGGGAGCAGCAGCAGGTACGGGAGCAACAGGTCACGAGGTCGGCGGCGGGCCCGCCGCACCGGCGCGGCCGGGGGGCCGGTGCGACGGGACGCGACGCCGGCGGTTGCGCCAGCGCTCACGGTCTACCGCACGTCCTCGGCGAGCCGGCCGGCGAACTCCGCGCTGGTCATCTCGCCGGCCAGGGCGGGCTGGGTGAGCTGCGGCCACGTCTGCTCGGCCAGCCGTGCGTAGCCGGGGCGCTCGGTGAACGGGATGAGGTACGCGTCGGGGAGGCTGTCGATCGACACCTTCGCGAACGGGTTCTCCTGGAAGTACGGGTCGGCGCCGACCGACTGCCGCACCGGCAGCCCGCCGTCCTCCGTGCAGAAGATCCGCATCGCCTCGGGGGAGGCCAGGTAGGACACCCACTCCCACGCGGCCTCGGGATCCTGTCCGCCTGCGTAGACCGCGTTCATGCTGGGCCCGAACTCAGTCCAACGTCGCCCGGACGGCCCGACGGGCATCGGGACCGCCCGGATGTTCTCCGCACCGAGCGCCGCGACGAGGGTTTCCGACGATTTGATGTGGTGGATGGCGGTGCCGGTGACGCCTGCCTTCATGTTGTTCATCAGCTGCTCGAAGCCGTCGCCGGACGCGGTGGGCGGCACGACCTGGTGCGTGCGCGCGAGGTCCAGGAACCAGTCGGTACCCGCGATGTGCTCGGGCTGGTGGAAGACCGGCGCACCGTCGGGTCCCTGTACCGCTTCCAGCCCGCCGAGGGTCGCGAGCCAGATGAAGTAGTGGATGTGCCCGTGGGTGGCGCCGCGCAGCCCGTAACCGTACCGGCCCGCAGCCGGGTCGGTGACGGCGCGGCAGGCCGACACGAAGTCGTCGGTGGTCCGCGGTTCGGGCAGCCCGGCGTCCCGGAACCAGTCGGGCCGGTAGTACAGGTAGCTGACCAGCCCGTACCACGGCATCGTGTGCAGTGGGGCGCTCTCGTCTCCGAGGCGGGAACCCAGGACGGCGGTGGGAACGAAGTCGTCCTTGTCCGGCATCGCGTCGAAGTACTGGTCGAGCGGGTGCAGCGCGCCCATCGCGGCGATGTCCGCAACGTTGTTCACGTGGATCGCCGAGGCGTCCGGCGGGTCGCCCGCGTTGATCGCGGCCAGCAGCCGCTCGTACACGGCGCTCGCCGGCATCAGCTCCACGTCGACCTCGATCGACGGGTGGTTCTCGTTGAACCGGTCTGCCAGGTCGCTCAGCACGCGGGACGTCGGGTCGTCGACCCACGCCCAGTAGCGCAGGCGCAGCTTCTGCGATCCGCCGGAGGAACCGCCACCCCCCGTGCCCGGTCCCGGGATGCAGGCGCTCAGGGCGGTTCCCGCTGCCGCGAGTCCCGCTCCGCGGAGCAGGGTGCGCCGGCTGATGCTCGTCTTCTGGGCACTCATCGTCACGCCCCCTTGGCCGTCGTGGCCGGTGAGGCCGGCTCGACGTGGTCGGACCACGAGTGCTTGCGGCGCCGTCCCTGCGTGGACACCATTGCGCCGAACGGGAGTTCGGCCAGCTCGTACCGCCCCGCGTCCGCGCGCAGCTCCACCCCGTGGCCAGGCCGGTCGCTCAGGGTGATCCAGCCGTCGGCCACCACCTGGTGGTTGTCGACGATCGCGTCCCACCCCGGCCAGACCAGCTCCACGCCCAGGTGCTGCGGCATGACCGCTCCGATGTGCGCCATGAAGTCGCCGGGGCAGTTCATGGTCGCCACCGGCAGTTCGTACGCCGCCGCGAGCTCCGCCACCTGCAATGCCCCGGTGATGCCGCTCGTGTACTGGCCCACCTGCACGATGTCGACGGCCTCGCCGTGGATGAGGGGGAGGAAGTCCCATGTGCCGTTCAGGTTCTCACCGGTGGCGACGGCGGTGCTGATCTGGCGCGACACCGTGCGCAGACCGCGCACGTCCCACCGGCGCGTCGGCTCCTCGCACCACTCCAGGTCGAAGGTCTTCTCGACTTCGCGGACGTACCGCACGGCCTCCTTCGGCGACCAGTACTCGTTGGCGTCGATGGCCAGGCGTGCGGTGCGCCCGCCCGTGCTCAGGGCCTGGCGCATCAGCTCGAGCCGCCGCAGGTCGGAATCGAGGTCGCGGCCCACCTTCAGCTTGCCGAGGGTGATCCCGTGGTCGGCCATCCGCCGGTAGAACGCGGTGATCTCCTCGTCCGGAAGCGGCATGTCGATTCCGCTCGCGTACGCCAGGACCTGGCCGGACGAGGCGCCGAGGGTCTTCCACAGCGGCTCGCCGTTGGCCTTGGCCTTGAGGTCCCACAGCGCGACGTCGAGGTGACAGATGGCTTCCTTGACGATCCCCTCGACACCGCCCTTGAAAGCGCGATCGACCATCCGCTGCCAGAGCCCCCGGACGCCTGCGGGGTCCTCGCCTTTGAGCATCTCCGCGAACTCGATGACGGTCTGGCGGGCCGCCGGGTTCCCGACGCTGAGACCGGTGAGCCCTTCATCGGTCTCCAGCTGCACCGCCAGGGCCGTGGTCCGACTGCGTCCGACGGGATCGTTGGCGTCGCCGATCGGGCGTTGGTAGGGAACTTCGAAAACCCTGGTTGTCACACCGGTGACGGCAACCACGTCTTCTCCTCGGGTCGTGCCGCGGCGCGCCGGTCGTCCCGGGGCGCCGGGGGGCATGGATGGATGGGACCGCGCTGCGCGGGGCCGGGAACGGCGCGGGGAGCGGCGGTCAGGCAGCAGCGGACGGCGTTTGCCCGGGCGAGGTCGGGTCGCATCGGTCTCCTTTGATCCGCTGCAGTTAGATACCAACTAACGCTGCGCGACAGTAGATCCCCGAGGAGCGCGGGTCAATGGTTGCTATCAAATATGCCCTGCGGGAGGATGGCGGCCGCACGAGGAACGGTGAGGTGGACGTGACCGATGAGCGGGCCTACCGCCCGGGCTACCAGATCGCGGCGGAGCGGATACTGGCGCACATCCGCTCGGCCGGCTTGAACCCGGGCGACCGGTTGCCGACCGAGAAGCAGCTCGCCGCCGACCTCGGGGTGAGCCACACGGTGGCCCGCGAGGCCGTCAAACTGCTGTGTGCGCGCGGTCACCTCACCGTCCGCAAACGCGCGGGGATCTTCGTGGGGCAGCCGGAGGACCGGCTACCACCGGAGGTCTGGGGCAGTCTGCTGGTCGAGAACCTCGAGCACGTGGAGATGCTGTTCGAGTGCCGCCGGACGGTCGAGGGGCAGACAGCGGCGCTGGCAGCTCAGCGCGCCACCCCGCTGCAGGTCCGGGCCCTCCGGGAGCTCGCGGAACGCACGCTCAGCGCCGCCCACGACGATGACCCGGCCGCGTTCGCCGAGTCGGACGAGCGGTTCCACCAGGCGCTCGCGGAGGCCGCGCACAACACGTTCCTGGCATCCATCGTGGAGACGGTCACGACGCTCAAACGACGGGTGCTGACGGTCGGGCTCGGCGACGAGCCCGGTGCAGGGATGCGTCGAGGCGCGTCCGAGCACCAGGCCGTCGCCAACGCCGTCGCCGATGGCGACCCGGCGGCTGCGGAGTCGGCGATGCGCCTCCACATCGACAATGCGCTGGCCGGCTACCGCGCGGAGGTGCAGCGCAACCTCTTCGCCGCCACACCCTCCCCACCCGCGGCACGGTGAGGTGATCAGCGGCCGGGGCGCCCTCGATGCCACGAGCGCCGTGCTCATCCTGCTCGCGGTCGGCGCGCTGACGGGTGGCCGAGGCAAGAACATGGGGTTCGGGGCGCCGCACACACCGGGACCGGCGCTGCTCGCCGCCTTCCGCGCGGTGACCGCGTTCGCCAACGGCTTCGCGCAGGTCGAGTTCGCCAGCGCGGTGGCGGGCGGGGAGCGGGGCGGGCTGGTCGACCAGGTGCTCGCCCTGCCGCCCGGGCGGTACCCGCGCCTGGTCGGCGCCGCGACCACCACCAGCAACCCCGTGGCCGAGTTCCGCGCCGGCCTCGACATCGTGATCACCGGCCTCGACCGGACCGCGGAGCCGTAGCGATGGCCTCGTCCCTCCCGCGGGTCGGGCCCTGGGTGGCCGGGACCGCCGCCGGCGTGTTCGTGATGGTCGGCGCCGGTGTCACCGCCTCGCGGTACTCGCCGCCCGGGTTCGACCCGGACGACGGGCCCGCGCACCCGGCGGTGCCGCCCGCGGTGTGGTGGGGGCTCGAGGCGGTCGGGCTCGCGCTCGTGCTCGCCGGGCTCCTCCGCACCGGGTGGCTGCTGCGCCGGGCGCCGGCCCCGCGGGTCCCGCACCCCGCGCCCGCGTGGGCCGAGGTGGCGGCGGGCGCGCTCGCCGGCGCGGTCGTCGGCCCGATCGCGGGGTTGTTCGCGCTGGTCGGGGTGCTCCTGTCCGAGCAGGCGGTCCCGGCGGCGGTGACGGTGTTCTGGCTGGCGCACGCCGCCGCGGTGACCGGGCTGCAGTGGCGGACGGTCCCGCAGCCGACGGCGGCCCGGGGGTGGTGCACCGGCCTGGTCGTCGGCGCGGTCGCGGTCGTCGCGGTGGTGGGGTGGGTCGTCGCGCTGCGCGGGCCGGTCGAGGCCGTGCCGGTCGTCGACGGGGCCGCCGTCGCGTTGGCCCTGCTGGTCCGGCGCGCCGCCGCAGGCGGCGTGCGGCCGTGGCGCGCCGCGACGGGCGTGCTCGGCGTCCTCGGCGCGGCGGCGGTGGTGGTGGTCGGGGCGTCGACCGCGGCCGACCGGGTGGACCGCGCCGCGCCGTCCTCCGAGCCGCGCCCCTCGCCGCGGGCCGCAGCGCCCGCCCCGGCGGCCCCGGGGCCGTCGTCCCCGCCCGCCCCGGCCGGCACCCCGGTCGACCCCCGGGTGGCCTGCGCGCCCGCGGAGCTCGCGTGGAGCACCACGGGGTGGGACGCAGCGATGGGGACCCGCGCGGTGACGGTCGTCGCCACCAGCCGGGCGGACCACCCCTGCTACCTCGACGGGACCCCGGGGGTCGCGATCGCCCAGGGCGGTCGGGAGCTGCGGCTCACCACCGAACCCACCGCCGGGCCGGGCCCGGCGGGCCGGGTCGGGCTGGCACCCGGGGGCAGCGCGTCCTTCCCGCTGATCTGGGCCGGCCACGGCGCGGCCGCGGACGCGGACACCCCGCAGGAGCTGCGCGTCGTCGTCGACGACGGCGACCCGAGCACCGTGCCGCTGGGCGCCGGGCCC
Organism: Pseudonocardia sp.; assembly: GCF_035305885.1. GTDB lineage: Bacteria > Actinomycetota > Actinomycetes > Mycobacteriales > Pseudonocardiaceae > Pseudonocardia. The sequence continues at coordinate 4,433 of NZ_DATGOP010000102.1, read as the reverse complement.
GCCCCGTTCGACCTGGTGGACGGGGCCACGATCGAGGTGGGGCCGTGGCGGGCCTTCCCGTGAGCCGGGGCCGTCAGCCCCGGTCGGCCACCACGTCGGACTCCTCGTTGCCCCGCACGTCGTTGGCGTCCTCCGGCGCCACCGGCGCCCCGGTGGACATGATCCCGGACCGGTTGCCGGTGATCGTGTTGCCGGTGAGGTCGACCGCCCCGCTGGTGTCGACGTAGACGCCGTAGCGGGCGTTGCCGGCGATGACGTTGTCGCGCACCGCCGTGCCGGCCGACTCGCTGACCACGCGCACGCCGTCCTGCCGGTTGTCGCGCACCTGGTTGCCCTCGACGACGTTGCCCTCGGCGAGCTGGGTGACGCCGACGCCGGTCTCGCCGTTGCCGTACACCTCGTTGCCGCGCAGCACGTTGCCCGCGGACTCGTTGACGTTGATGCCCTGCGAGGCGTTGGCGAACGTCGCGTTGCCCGCCACGACGTTGTGGTCCGAGCCCAGGTACAGCACGATCCCGTGGTGGGCGTTGCGGTAGACGACGTTGTCGCGGATCACGCTGTCGACGCAGTCCTCGGCGAGGATGATCCCGTGCTTGCCGTTGTCGTGCACGACGTTGCGCTCGATGGCGAGGTTCGACGACCCGGTGTGCGGGTCGATCCCGTACAGGACGTTGTCGCGGAACTCGTTGTCGAGCACCTCGAGCCCGCTCACCTGGTAGGTGTAGAGGCCGTAGTAGAGGTGCGACACGAGGCTGTCGGTGATCGCCCCGCCGGTGCCCGCGGTGCGCCAGGACAGACCGTAGGACTCGACGTCGCCGTGGCCGAGGAAGTGCAGCTGCGTCACGTCGTGGGACCCCGCGCAGGGCACCGTCGACACCGCCCACGACGACGGCCGCAGCTTCCTGCTCGCCCGCGACGGCGCCCGGATGACGATCAGCCACGCCGAGCTGGCGAGCAGGACCACCCCGGCCGCGGCCGCGACGATCAGCCGGACGATGCGCGACCTCACGACGCCTCCGCCGGGAGCGGTGGGCGGCGGCGCCGGGCGGTGCCGCCGATGCGCCGTTGTCGCCGGGTGTGCAGCTCCTCCAGCACGACCGCGAGGACGATCAGCGGGATGCCGATGGCGCCGAGGAGGTTGAGCGGGGGCAGGCTGAGGTCGTTGGTGCCCCGCTGCTCGATCGCGCCGCGCACGGACTCCAGCGCGTGCACGTTCGAGTCGACCAGGGTGAACGGGCTGCCCTCCGCGGCGTTGACGCCCAGCTCCGTGGTGTCCACCGTGACCCGGGACGCGTAGACCGGCTCGGGGGAGCGGGAGCGGATGCCCTCCCGGGCGGCGACGATCGTCGTGTTCGTGATCGTTGCGCCCGCCGCGAGGTCCAAGCCGGTGCCGCCGCCGGTGATCGCGGCGCCGGTGATCCGCGCGTCCGGGGTGAAGCTGCGCACGGCGTCCGACTCGACGTCGTTGACGGTCAGGTCGCTGACGACGACGCCGGACGTGCCGCCCGCGGTGACCAGCCCGTCGCGCCCGCCGTCGACGGTGAGCCCGGCCAGGCGGACGTCGTGCGCGCCGCGCTCGATCCGCACAGCGGACCGCGACTCGGACACGTGCACGGCGTTCAGCGCGACGTCGGCGCCGCCCACGGCCACGCCCGCGACGCGGGCGCCGTCGAACGTGGAGTTGCGCGCCTCCAGCCCGCGGGTGCTCTTCTCGACCACCAGCCCCCGGCCGCCCCCGATGGTCCGCACCCCGTCGAGCACGACGCCGGTGCTGTGGACGTGGGTGAACACGCCCATCCGCTGGTCGGTGGCGGTGTAGTTCGTGACCGTGACGTCCGTGGAGCGGGAGATGCGCAGCCCGCCCGCGTCGTCGGCGGTGGTGTCGACGTCGCTCACCCGGGTGCCGGTCTCGCCGACCACGGCGACGCCGAACGCGCCGTTGGCGTTGGTGCTGATCGAGGTGACCGGACGGTCAGCGGTCTCGCCGGAGGCGAGGACCCCGTTGCCGCCGTTGCCGGTGGCGCGGATCCCGCTCATCTCGGTGCCCCGGTCGCCGGCGAGCACGAGGCCGTCCTCGGTGTTGTCGGAGACGGTGAGCTGCTCGAGGCGCACGCCCTCGGCGTGGGAGAGGCTCACCCCGGTGCTGCCCCGCGTCACGGTGGTGCGCACCAGGGAGCCGGTGCTGCCGCGGCGGAACTCCACGGCGGCCGCGCCGTCCTCCTCGGCGCCCGGGGTGCCCTCCGACACCGTGCCGAGGTCGGTGATCGTGACGTCGGTGGCGTCCAGCCGGCCCCCGCCCGAGACGACGATGCTCGGGCGGCCCTTCGCGGTGGCAGGCAGCGGCTGTCCGGTCTCGCGCTCGAGCGAGGTGACCGTGACCCCGGTGAGCTCGATCCGTCCGCCGCCGGTGTGGATCGACGCGGCGTCCGACGGCTCGGCGCCGCCGACGAGCTGGAGGGTGCGCGGGCTGCCGTTCCCGCCCAGGCGCAGCGAGGTGCCCCGGGTGAGCACGAGCGTGGTGTCCAGGGTGGCGGTGTCGCCGTCGAGGGTGAGCCAGTTCGCGGGCAGGGCCCGGTCGAGGGTCGCGAGGGTCAGAGGGCCGCCCGCGCGCCCGACCTGGCGGGTGACCCGGCCCTCGGTGGCGACGTCGATGCGGTGGTCGCGGACGACGGCCATCCGGTGCGGCCGCCCGCGGGACTCCCACGCCCGGCGCACCGACGCCGCCGTGTCCGGCATGACGAGCTGGGTGGGCGCCGCCACCGGCTGGGTGGCCGCCGGGGCCGCGGTCGGATCGGCCGCGGCGACGCCCGCCGTCAGCCCGAGCCCGACGGCGGCGGTCAGGCCGGTGGCGAGCACCCGCCCGACCCAGCGCCCGCTGGTGGTGTCGCCGCTCATGCCGCGGCCTTCCGCAGGGGGATGACGTTGTCGTGCTCGTCGCCGAGGGCCTCGGTCGGTTGCGCCGTGCGCACGACCTCGCCGTTCTCCACCGCGACCTGGCGGGTGAGCCAGGCCTGCTTGCGGATGGTGAGCAGGGCGGTGATCTTGATGATCGCCATGACCCACGAGACGGCGACGTAGCCGAGCACGAAGAAGAACGACGAGGGCCGGCGCCGGATGTGCGGGGCGAGCTTCGCCGCCCGGCTCACCTGCCACCACAACAGCAGCACGCCGGCGAACACCCAGCTCTGGGTGGCCAGGGCGACGCCCATGGCGATCGGCCCGAGCAGCAGCGTGAAGCTCGAGACGCCCTTGTCGATCATCGTGTAGGCGAGGAACGGGTGGCGCCACACCCACGGCCGCGACAGCGCGCGCAGGTCGGACCGCCAGGTGTTGCGCGCCCAGCGCAGCCGCTGGCGGAAGAACGTGCGCCACCGGTCGGGGAAAGTGGACCACACCTCCGCGCTGCGCTGCAGGTAGGTGAGGTGGCCCCGCTCCAGGATCAGCGTGGTGAGCCGCTTGTCGTCGCCGGAGAGCGACCGGACGCCCCAGAACGTCTCGTTCATGAAGTCGTCCTCGATCTCCAGCAGCAGCTCGCGGCGGTACACCGCGGTGCGCCCCGACAGGCACGACACCGCCTTGCCGAGCACGCTCTGGGCGGCGTTCTCGTCGAAGTAGCGGTGGTCGAGGAACATGTCCGTGATCCGGGCCAGGAAGCCGGTGGACCCGTAGACGGACTGGCGGGTGCCCACGCCCCCGATGCGGGGGTCGGCGAACGGCTTGGCCACCTCGACCGCCACGTCGTCGGCCCAGATGGTGTCGGAGTCGACCAGGGCCACCAGCTCGGTGCGGGCCGCGCGCCAGCCCCTGCGGAGGGCGTCGCGCTTGCCCGGCACGTCCGTGATCAGCACGGTGACCGGGTAGCGGGCCGCCACGTCCTGGCTGGACGTGTCGGACGCGTCGATGACGAGGATGACCTCCTCGACGTCGTTGGCGAGCCACGACTCGATCGCCGTCGCCAGGATCTGCGGGTCCTCCTGGTAGACCGGCACCACGATCGACAGCGGCAGCCGGTGATCGTTGATCACGGGCTGGTACACCACCGCGGGGATCCGCCGCACCAGCCAGGTGCCCCAGCGGATCAGGCCGAGCACCCCGAGCGGGGTGCCGAGCAGGTAGTAGTAGATCGGTAGGTTCATGCCGACTCGCGCCGTCCCGTCGCGGCCGTGCTCTGCTCGCGCAGGTCGCCGGCGCCGGCGTGCGCCACCCGGTCGATCTCGTGGTCGACGATCACGGCGATCCGGTCGTTGGTCTCCACCACGGCCGACAGCAGCGGCATGTCGACGCCGATGGCGTCGGCGAAGCCGAGGAAGCCCTGGGTGTCCTTGGGCAGGCAGACGCCGCCGTAGGGGGCGCCGCCGCGGATGCCGTACTCGGGGTTGATCGAGCCCTCCGCGGAGCGCGCGACGGTGGCGGCGATCGGGTCGAGGTCGACG
>NZ_DATGOP010000101.1:0-6432 GCF_035305885.1 Pseudonocardia sp. | reverse complement strand
AGCGTCCCGTTCTGGTTGAGCTTGATGAGGATGGCGTTCGCCGCGCCGACGGAGATGCCGTGGCGGAGCCGGTCCGGGTTGGTCGTGAACAGGTCGTCCCCGACCACCTGGATGCGGCCGCCGAGGCGCTCGGTGAGCGTGGTCCACCCGGACCAGTCCTCCTCGTCGAGGCCGTCCTCGATCGAGACGACCGGGTAGCGGTCCACCCAGCCCTCGAGCAACTCCACGATCTCGGCGCTCGTGCGGGTGACGCCCTCACGAGCGAACGCGTAGTCACCGCTCGGGGTGACGAGCGAGTGGGCGGCGACGTCGATCGCGATCAGCACGTCGCGGCCGGGTCGCAGGCCCGCGCCCTCGATGGCGGCGACCACCAGGTCGAGCGCCTCCTCGCCGGTCGCGCAGCCCGGGGAGAGGCCGCCCTCGTCGGCGAGCAGGGTGGGCAGGCCGCGGGCGGCGAGCACGTCCGACGCCGCGGAGCGCACCCGGGAGACGAGGTGGATCGCCTCGGGGAGCGTGGCCGCCGCGGCCGGGACGGCGAGGAAGTCCTGGACGTCCATGCCCCGTCCGGCGTGCAGGCCGCCGGAGAGGATGTTGACGACCGGCGTCGGCAGCGCGGGCGTGGTGCCGGCCAGCTCGGCGATGTAGCGGTACAGCGGTCGCCCGGTCGCCAGCGCGCCCGCCCGGCAGACCGCGAGCGAGGCGCCGAGCACGGCGTTGGCGCCGAGGCGGGTCAGCGCGGGCGACCCGTCGAGCTCGCGGAGCACGGTGTCGATCTCCCGCTGCTCGGTGACCGGCCTGCCGTGCAGGGCCTCGGCGATCTCGGTGTTGACCGCGCGCACCGCCTGCCGGACACCCAGGCCCGCGTACTCCTCCGGGTCCCCGTCGCGGCGCTCGTGCGCCTCGTGGCTCCCGGTCGACGCGCCGGACGGCACCGACGCCCGCGCCGTCCGGCCGTCGGCGAGCTGGACGTCGACCTCGACGGTGGGGCGTCCCCTGGAGTCGAGGATCTGCCGACCGCGGACCCGCGCGATCGAGTGACCGGACCCGCTCATCGTGGTTGCTCCTTCGTCGTGATCGGGTTGCCGGGGTGCAGTGGTGCCTCCGGCGAGTCGCGCTCTCGGTGCGCGCGAGTCGGGGTCTCAGCGCGTCGCGTCGCGGGAACCGGTACAGCAACTGCGAATGGAACTGGCTCATCCCGGTGCACCGGTTTTGGCATAGCGTCCTCCCGTGCAGTCGTCGAACTCGATCCTCACCCCGCTCGCCCACCAACCGCTGCCGGCGGTGCCCGCCGGCGCCGAGGTGATGACGGCGACCGTAGAGGTCCCGCCGGGCGATCCGGGCACCCCACCGCACCGGCACTCGGGCCCCGTGTACGGCTTCGTCGTGGAAGGCGCGATCGTCTGGGAGCTGGAGGGCGAGCCGGAGCGGGTGATCCGGGCGGGAGAACCGTTCTGGGAGCCGGGTGGCGACGTCATCCACTACCAGGCCGGCAACGCGCTGGCCGACGAGTGGAGCCGCTTCGTGGTGGTCATGCTGCACGAGCCGGGCGCGCCGATGCTCACCCTCGTCGACGAGGCCGAGCTCGAGGCGCGCGCGCACCTGCGGGCCCCGCGACCGGAGGTGGCGTGACCGTGCGCATCCTGCTCGCCGGGGCCACCGGGGTCGTCGGTCGCCTGCTCGTGCCGCTCCTCGTCGCCGAGGGCCACCACGTCACCGCGCTCACCCGTCGGCCCGACCGCGTCCCCGCCCTGCGCGCGGCCGGGGCGGAGCCCGCCGTCGTGGACGTGAAGGACGCCCGCGCGCTGTCCGCCACCGTGCGCGACGCCGCCCCCGAGGTGGTGGTCCACCAGCTCACCGACCTGTCCGCGGCCGACCTCGCCGCCAACTCCGCGCTGCGCGTCACCGGCACCCGCAACCTGGTCGACGCCGCGCTCGCGGCCGGCTCCCGCCGGATCGTCGCGCAGAGCATCTGCTGGGCCTACGCGGGCGGCGACGACCTCGCGACCGAGGACGTCCCGCTCGACCTCGACGCCCCCGAGCCGCGCCGGACATCGGTGCGCGGGGTCGCCGCGCTCGAGGCGGCGGTGCGGGAGGCGCCCGAGTGGGTCGTACTGCGCTACGGCTCGTTCTACGGCCCCGGGACGTGGTTCGCCCCCGACGGCGCGCGTGCCGACGCCGCGCGGGCCGGGGAGCTCGTCGCCGACACCGCGGTCACGAGCTTCCTGCACGTCGAGGACGCGGCCGCGGCGGCGGTGGCGGCGCTCGGGTGGCCGTCCGGCGCGGTCAACGTGTGCGACGACGAGCCCGCCACCGGCCAGGAGTGGGTGCCCGCCTTCTGCGCCGCGGTGGGGGCGCCGCCACCCCCGGTCTCCACCGCGCCGCGGCCCGGATGGGCCCGCGGGGCGGACAACCGGCTGGCGCGCGAGCAGCGCGGCTGGGCGCCGCGGTACCGCTCCTGGCGGGAGGGGTTCGCGCGGAGCGTGGCCGTGGCGTAGCTCCCCGCCGCGGGCTCGCGCCCGCCCGTCCACCAGGATCGGGGCTACCGAACGCGGTGCGACCCGGGGGACGTCGTGCGGATCCTGATCGTGACGGCCGGCTCGCGAGGCGACGTGGCACCGTTCACGGGCCTCGGCCGTCGGCTGCAGCGGGCGGGCCACGACGTGGCGCTGGCCGCGCACGCCCGCTTCGCCGGCCTCGTTCGCGAGACCGGGCTGGAGCACCGGCTCCTCCCCGGAGACCCGGTCGAGCAGGTGCGCGCCCGCACCGCCGCCCCGTCGCCGGAGGCGGCCCGCGCGGTCTTCGCCGCGTTCCTCGACGAGCTCGGCGACGGCGTGCTCGCCGCCGTCGCCGCGGGCACCGATCTCGTGCTCACCGCGTTCGGCCCGGCCCCGCTGAGCCGGCTCGTCGCCGAGGGCCTCGGCATCCCGAGCGCGGGCGTCTACCTCGCGCCGGGGGTGCCGACGCGCGAGTTCCCACCGCCCGGCCAGGCGGTCGCGGACCCCTCGCCCGAGGCGAACCTGGCCGCGGGCGGAGAGGTGCTCGCCCGCACCGGCGCCCTCTACGCCGAGGTGCTGCAGCGGCTGCGCGCCCGGCTCGACCGGCCGGCCACCGCGCCGGTCCCCCCGGACGACTGGCCGATCTGCCACGGCTTCAGCCCGGCCGTGGTGCCGCGGCCCGCCGACTGGCCGGTCGCGGCGCAGGTGACCGGGTACTGGTGGCCGGCCGACCCGCCGGGTTGGCGACCGCCCGCCGAGCTGGTCGACTTCCTCGACGCCGGGCCTCCCCCGGTGTTCATCGGATTCGGCAGCATGACCCCGTCCCACGAGCGGCTGCACGACGTCGTCGCGGCCGCCGTCGCCCGCGTCGGCGCGCGGGCCGTCGTGCAGTCCGGGTGGGCCGAGCTCGCGTCCGCGGGCGGCGACACCCTGGTCATCGACGACGTGCCGCACGAGTGGCTGTTCCCGCGCGTGGCCGCCGTCGTCCACCACGCCGGGGCGGGCACCACCGGGGCCGGGCTCCGGGCCGGGGTGCCGGCCGTCCCGGTCCCCGTGCTGGTCGACCAGCCCTTCTGGGCGGACCGGCTGCACCGGCTCGGCGTCGCGCCGGCACCGGTGCCGATGCCCGAGCTGACCGCCGACACCCTGGCCGACGCGCTGCGGTCCTGCCTCGAGCGGCCTGGCCTGCGCGACTGCGCCGCCGAGCTCGGCCGCCGGATCCGCGCCGAGGACGGCGCCGCCGCCGTGCTCTCGCTCGTCGAGCGGCTGGACGGACGGCACATCTGAGGTCAGGGCGACCGGTCCAGCCGGTCGAGGCGGGCGCGGACCGCGTCGGCGGTGACGTCGTCGTCCTGGGTGTGGGCCACGACGACGCCGGCGAGGCGGTCGAGGGCGCGTTCCCAGTGCTCCCGGGCGAGGTCGGGCCGGTCCAGGGCGCGGTGCACGTGGGCGAGGCCGTCGTGGACCTGCGCGCGGAGCACGTCCAGCCCGAGGTCGCCGGCCAGCCCGAGGGCGTGTTCGAGGTGGACGACGGCGAGGTCCATCCGGCCCGCGGTGAACTGGAGCCGCCCGAGCCCGTACCAGGCGTGGGCCTCGTGGACGGGGCTACTCGCCTCCGCGGTGAGGTCGAGCACCGCGCGGTAGTGGGCGGCGGCCGCCTCCGCGTGGCCCATGAGCCTGCGCTGCCGGGCGACGTCGAGCAGCGCGCCGAGCTCGTTCCACGGGCTCCGGATGGCCCGGGCGAGCGCGAGCTCCTCCTCGAACGCCTCGACGGCCCGCTCGTGGCGGCCGCGGAGGCGGTGGGCGTAGCCGAACCCCTGCAGCGCGATGCACTCCCCGATGCGGTGACCGAGCACGCGGGCCAGCTGCAGACCGCGCTAAAACTCGTCGTCGACGTCGTGCTCGCTCTCGAGGCGGACGAACCCGAGGCCGACGAGCGCCTCCGCCTGCGCCGCGTGGTGGCCGGTACCCGGCGCGATCGTGAGGACCTCGGTGAAGCGGGCGCGGGCGGTCTCGTACCGCCCGCGGAACCGGTCCATGTGCCCCAGGAACACCAGCGCGTCGAGCTCGACGGTCCGGTGCCCGCACGCGCGGGCCGCGGCGAGGGCCGCCCGGTAGCGCCCCACCGCGCGGTCCGAGCGCCCCACGAGCCGCTCCACGTGGCCTGTGCAGAGGAGCGCCTCGGCCTCGCCGCGCCGCTCACCGCGGGCCCTGGCCAGGGTGAGCGCCCGCTCGTGGAGGGCCGCGGCGTCGGCGTGGCGCTGCAGCGTGCGCAGGTGCCGGTGCAGGGTGGTGGACAGGTGGCGCAGGTGGCCCGGCCGGTCCTGGTCGGCGGCGAGGTGCGCGGCGGCCAGCAGGTTCGCGAGCTCGGCGTCGAGCCAGGCGCGGGCCGCGGCCTCGTCGGGCAGCGCGGGGGTCGGGGCGTCCGTCGGGTGGGCCGGGGGTCGCCGCTCGCGCTCGTACGGGTGGAGGAGGTCCATCGCCGCCGACGCGGTGCGGCAGCAGTGGTCGAGGAGCCGGGTCAGGGCCTCGGCGCGGTCGGGCTCGGGCTCGCCCGCGGCGGCGTAGGCCCGGACCAGGTCGTGGAAGCGGTACCGCCCCGGCGTCGGCTCCTGGATGAGGTGGGCGTCCAGGAGCCCGCCGATCAACCCCTCCGCCTCCCCGGGCGAACACCCGATCAACGCCGCCGCCCCGTGCGCGTCCAGGTCGCCGCCGGGGTGCAGGCCGAGCAGCCGGAACGCCCGGCGCTCGGGCCGGGCGAGCTGGCGGTAGGAGAGGTCGAGCGCGGCGGTGACGCTGCGCAGCCCCGCCTCGAGCTCGCCGAGGCGCCGGCGGTGGTCCCGCAGGCGGTCGATCAGGTGGGCGGCGGTCCAGGCGGGACGGGCCCGCAGCCGTGCGGCCGCGATGCGGATCGCCAACGGCAGCCGGTCGCACAGCTCGACGACCTCGGCCAGCAGCTCGGGCGCGATCGACGGTTCCTCCGTGACGCGGGTGAACAGCACCACCGCATCGCGCCGGGGGAGCACGTCGAGCGAGAACGCGTGCGTGGAGTCCAGGCCCGGCAGCCGCAGCCTGCTGGTCACCAGCACCATGCAGCCGGGCGTGCCGGGGATCAGGGGCACCACCTGGCCCTCGTTCGCCGCGTCGTCGAGCAGGATCAGCACCTTCCGACCGGCGAGCCTGCTGCGGTAGAGCGCGGCGCGGTCGTCGAGCCCCTGCGGGATCCGCTCGTCGGGCAGCCCCAGCGCCCGCAGCACGCTCGCGAGCGCCCCGTCCGGCCGGACGGGCGCCACCCCGTCGGTGCTGCCGTGCAGGTCGACGAAGAGCTGGCCGTCCGGGAAGTGCTCCGCGAGCCGGTGCGCCACCTGCACCGCGAACGCCGTCTTGCCGACCCCGGCCATCCCGTCGATCGACGCGACGACCACCGCGGAGGCGTCGACGAGCCGGTCCACGGCCGCGATCTCGGCGCGGCGCCCGGTGAAGCCGGGCAACGGCGCCGGCAGCTGGCGGGGGACGTCGTCCGGCGGGCTCCGCCCGACCTCCGCCTCGGCGGTGGCGCGGGCCGCGGCGACCAGCGTCGAGCGTTCCGCGTCGGTCAGGCCCAGCGCGGTGGCGAGCAGCTCGAGCGAGGACGGCCGCAGCCGACCGGTGCCGCCGGACTCCAGCCGCCCGATCGTCCGGGCGCTCAGCCCGGCCCGCTCGGCCAGCTGCTCCTGGGTGAGCAGCGCGCGTTCCCGCCACGCTCGCACGAGCGTCCCGGGATGGACCTGGCCGGGCACCGCGCCACCTTACGTCCGGCGCGCGCGGCGGACCCGGCGGCCGCTCAGCCCCGGTGCTGCCGCGCGGCGGTGTGGCCGAATGTCGGGGCGATGTCGGATCGACGACCTGGTCCGGCCCGGTGGGCCGAGCGATGGTCGACCGATGCACCACCGCGAAC
>NZ_DATGOP010000100.1:0-3912 GCF_035305885.1 Pseudonocardia sp. | reverse complement strand
AGGCGGTGTGTCGGGGCGCCGGGGATCGGGTGTGTCGGGGCGCCGGGGATCGGGGAGTCGTGCGCGCGAGGCGACCACTCGCTCGCTCGTTCCTCGCTCGCTCCCGCTAGGCCCATCCAGCCTCGCGCGCACGACTCCCCGCTCCCGGCTTCGTAGGTACGTCGCCGCGGGGGGATGAAGCCCTGCGCTTCCCACTTTCACCGCAGATTGCAACATCGCTCGGTTTCACCGCTCTTTGCAACACGGCTCGGGCTCCACCGCACTGTGAGGGCCGAGCGAGCTCGCCGGCCTCGCTTGCTGGGTTCCACCGCACTTCATGCCACCTACCGGTTCCACCGTGCCTTCAGGCGTCTCGCGGGTGCGCGCCGGCGGCGACGGCGCGCCTACCCGGCGGTGTGGAGGCGCGGGCCGAGGAGGGTATGGAGGGTGGTGAGCGGGGCGTGGGTGGCGGCGCCCGGGACGACGGACTGCCAGGACCCGTCGCCGGTGTCGTGCAGGCGGCGGCGCAGGATCGCGGCCGGGTCCACGACGTCGTCGTGCACGGTCACACGCGTGACACGGTCGTCGACGGCGGCCGCCACCTTCGCGACGAATGCCAGGGGGCCCTCGGCCTCCAGGTGCACGGGCGACGTCGGGCCCAGGCCCGGCACCAGGGTCGTCAGGTGCGGGTCGGTCAGCGCGACGTCGATCGCGCGGGTGATGTCGTACGCGCGGGCTGCGGCGAGCGAGTCGTCCAGCCAGAGCAGGTCGCACAGCAGCTTGTAGACGGCGCTGCGGTGGTCCCGGTGGTCGCGATCGTCCTTGTCGTGCACCGCCAGCGCGCCGTGCCCGCGCACGTCGAGCACCAGCACCGCCTCCGCGCCGCGCTCCCGTGCGAGCGGGTGGTCCGAGGTGAGCGCCGGCGTCCCGGCGTCCAGGAGCACGATGCGGAGCGGCCGCGGCGCACCGGCGCCCGAGGTCGGTGGCAGCAGCACGCCGGCGCCCCACAGGTCCGCCTCGCTGCGCCACATCCCGTGCACCGTGCCCGCCGGCCCGGGCAGCCAGCGCGGATAGGCCGCCCCCGGTGCGCGGCGGCCGGTGTGCACCCTCGCCCTCAGCCACGCGCGCGCCTCGGCGGGCGACGGCGTCGGGAGCCCCTCGGCGTCGGCGCGGACGAGGTCGTGGAGGAACAGCGAGCCCGGCCGGTCCAGCGCCACCTGCCCGCGGGGGAGCGCGCGCATCGCCTCCGGGGGCAGGGGCTCGGAGTCGTCGTCGTCCGTCGGCTCGGGGAGCCCGAGCGCGGCGCAGAAGAACCGCGCCGCCGCCGCGGCCAGCGGCCGCGCGTACCGGTGCGTCACCGGGGCGGTGTGCAGCTCGAGGCGGTCGACGGCGTCCAGCGCCCGGTACGCGGCCCGCGCCCGCTCCACCGACTCCACCGTGCCCTCGAGCGGGAAGAAGTCGTGCTCGGCCGCCAGCACCGCCAGCGGGCGCGGCGCCATCGCCGCCAGCAGGTCCGCGTGGTCCACGCCTGCCGCGGACCCGCCCAGCAGCACCTGCTCGGCGTCCTGGTGCTGCCCCGACCACAGGTAGGCGCCCCGGCTCGTGACGAACGTGCCGATCGCCGCCGCGGCCAGCCGATCCTCGATCGCGACCATGAGCGTGCACAGCGTGCCGCCGCCGCTGTTGCCGGTGATGCCGATGCGGCTCGGGTCGACGTCGGGGAGCGTCTGGAGCAGGTCGATCGCACGCCGTGCGTCGTGGACGAACCACCGCGCGATGCTCTGACCCAGCCACCACGCCTGCAAGCCGGCGTAGGTGTGCTCCGCGGTGCCCGGGTCGACCGTGGGGGTGCCGTCCGGGCCGAGGTAGCCGAGCCGCTCGCCCTGCCCCCACGGGTCGATCGCGAGCACCACGAGCCCGGCGCGAGCCAGCCGGCTGCAGACCCGCTGGTACTCGGGGTCGGCGCGGCCGGTCGTCGTGTGCCCGCACGCGAACAGCACCGCGGGTCGCGGACCGCCGCCGGTGGTGGGCCGGTAGAGCGTCGCGGGGACCGGGACGCCTGGGTGGGTCTCCAGCACCAGCTGCTCGACGACGCAGCCCATCGCCTCCGCCGGTCCTCGCCACTGCACGGGCGGCGGGTCGGCAGGCAGCTCCGGCAGACCGCCCAGCCCGGCGACCACCGCCTCCCGCGTGCGCGCCTGGTGCGCCCGGACCGCCGCGGCGTCGGTGGCGCCGTCGAGCGCGGCGGCCGTGCGCCGCAGCGTCTCCTCGGTGCGCGCGTAGACGTGCCGGAGAAGGTCGAGCGAGGTGTCGTGGTGGCCGTCCAGGTTGCGGCGGAAGCCGAGCTCCTCGGCCATGGGTCTCCTCCGTCGGCGTGGTCCAGCACGCTACAGTAGGACGATGCATGCGGTTGCGGCAATTGCATCGGAGCGCCGTCGCTACGCCCTCGTGGGGGTGTCGAACCGTGGCGTGGCGAGCTTCGCCCGTCCCCTGCTCGGGGTCGCGGGCGGCGCCGACTCCGGCCTCGGCTACGGCGCCAGCAGCGACGACTTCTCCCACGTCGGCCAGCTCGTCGCGGTGCTCGACGTCGACCGCACCCGCGCCGAGGCCTTCGTCGAGACGATCGTCCCCGACGGCTACCCGCCGGTCGCCGTCTTCGGCCCCGACGACGTCGAGGAGATGCTGCGCACGAGCCGGCCCGACGCCGTCCTCGTCGCCTCCCCGGACCACAGCCACGGCCGCTACATCCTCGCCGCGCTCGCGGCCGGCGTCGACGTCGTCTCCGAGAAGCCGATGGTCGCGACGGCGGCCGAGGCGGCCGAGGTCCTCGCCGCCGAGCGGACGAGCACTGCGAGCGTGACCGTCACGCACAACTTCCGCTACCCCGCCCGGCACCGTCGCATCAAGGAGCTGGTGGCGGAGGGGGCGATCGGCCGGCCGCTGCACGTCAGCTACGACCACCACGTCGACGTGCGCCACGGCGCCAGCTACTTCCTGCGCTGGAACCGCCGCCGCGCCGACTCCGGCGGGCTGACCGTGCACAAGAGCACGCACCACCTCGACCTCATCGCCTGGTGGCTCGACGACGAGCCGGTCCGGGCCTACGCCGTCGGCGGTCGCGACTACTACGGGCCGGGCAGCCCGCACCGCCCGGCGGGCGCGACCACCCCCGCCGAGCTGCGCGAGCGGGACCCCTACCACCGGGCGCAGGCCGGCAGCGGGGCGTTCCCCGAGCCCACCGGGCAGGCGCGCCGCGGCATGTTCGACCTGCCCTACGAGGTCCAGTACCCCGCCTCGCGCGAGATGACCCTCTACGACGACGAGATCGACGTCGAGGACCACGTCGCCGGCCTCGTCACCTACGCGGGCGGCGCCACCGCGGCCTACTCGGTCGAGTTCTCCGCGCCCTGGGAGGGCTACCGGCTGGCGATCCGCGGCACGCACGGCACGATCGAGGCGTTCGTCGGCCGGACGCCCGACGGCGAGGCGCTGCCCGGGTCGGGCGAGCTCGTGCTCCGACCCCTCTTCGGGCCCGCGCGCACCATCGAGGTGCCGACGGCGGCCGGCGGCCACGACGGCGCCGACCCGCTGCTGCGCCGTGACCTGTTCGAGGGCCCCGACGAGGAGTCCCGCCGCCTCGGGCTCATGGCCGACGCCCGGCAGGGTGCGCTCGCCGTCGCCACCGGCGAGGCGCTGTGGCGCTCGATCGAGCAGGGCGAGCCCGTCGACGTGCCGGGGCTGCTGCGGCGCTGACCCGGGCGCCGGACCGTGTCAGGTCCCGCGCTGGGAGAGGCGGGAGCGGCAGGGAGTGCGATCTCACCGCCTCCTGTTCCACAGTGCGGTGAAACCGGCCGGTGTTCCGAAGTGCGGTGAAACCGGCCGGTGTTCCGAAGTGCGGTGAAACCGGCCCGTGTTCCGAAGTGCGGTGAAACC
>NZ_DATGOP010000099.1:0-11732 GCF_035305885.1 Pseudonocardia sp. | reverse complement strand
CCGGTTGGAACGTCCAGTGCGCCCGGTTGTCGGAGCGCCCGGCGCGCCAGGAGAGGGCGACGATCCACTTGCCGTCCTCGCCCTTCCACGAGTCCCACTCGGCGTCGGCGTAGTCCTGCCCGCGCAGCCCGAAGGTGTGCGCGACGACCTCGCCGAGGGTGCGGGTGTCGGGGCCGTCGGCGCGCATCGGGTGCGCGCGCTGGGCGATTTCGGCGGTGCGGGAGCGTTCCAGCAGAACGGGGTAGGCGAACCGCTCGATCTTCTGCAGCGGTACGCCGGCAGCAGCGGCGACCTGCTCCACGGACGCCCCGGCACGAATGCGGGCCTGGATCTCACGTGGACGCAACTGGCTCTCCAACTCGATCGAGATCTGTCCGAGCCGGGTGAGATCCCCCCTCGCGGCGGCCCGCAGCTGCTCGTCGGCAGGCACGGTGAAACGCTCGTGTCGGATCGGGTCCTCGAGGACGACGGAGAACTCACCGCCACCCTCGGTGATCCCGACGACCCGCAGCGCCCGCATCAGCGGCCCTCCCGCTCTCGTTCTCCCCGTCCGGGTGACGTTAGTTGTCGGACCGCACCCTGCGTCGGAGGCGCGCCGACGACATCACCCGGGTTGAGCTGGGACGCATGTTACTGATGTGACTACGCACCGCTTACAGCGGTGATCACGACAGCCGTTCGACGACCCAGTCGATGCAGGCGGTGAGGGCGCTGACGTCGGAAGGCTCGACCGCGGGGAACATGCCGATGCGCAACTGGTTGCGGCCCAGCTTGCGGTAGGGCTCGGTGTCGACGATGCCGTTGGCGCGCAGGACCTTCGCGACGGCGGCGGCGTCGACGGAGTCGACGAAGTCGATCGTGCCGACCACCTGCGAGCGGTGCGCGGGGTCGCTCACGAACGGCGTGGCGAACTCCGACTTCTCCGCCCACGCGTAGAGCCGGCCCGAGGAGTCGGCGGTGCGCGCGACGCACGCGTCGAGCCCGCCCAGGCCGAGCATCCAGTCGATCTGCTCGGCCATGAGGAACAGCGTGGCGACCGCGGGCGTGTTGTAGGTCTGGTCCTTCACCGAGTTGTCGACCGCGGTGGCGAGCGACAGGAACGGCGGGATCCAGCGGTCGGTGGCGGCGATCTCCTTGACGCGCTCGAGGGCGGCCGGGCTCATCAGCGCGGCCCACAGCCCGCCGTCGGAGGCGAAGCCCTTCTGCGGCGCGAAGTAGTACGCGTCGGCCTGGGTCACGTCGAGCGGCAGCCCGGCCGCGCCGGACGTGGCGTCGATGAGCACGAGCTGGTCGGACGTGGCCCCGGAGGGCCGCACGACCGGCACGGACACGCCGGTGGAGGTCTCGTTGTGCGCCCACGCCAGCACGTCGCAGGACGGGTCGGCGGTCGGCTCGGGCGCGCTGCCCGGGTCGGCCTTGACGACGACCGGCTCGGCGAGGAACGGGGCGCCGCGGGTGGTGTCGGCGAACTTGGAGGAGAACTCGCCGTAGGCCAGGTGCAGCGCGCGCTCGCGCACCAGCCCGAACGCGGCGGCGTCCCAGAACGCCGTCGACCCACCGTTGCCCAGCACGACCTCGTACCCGTCGGGCAGGGAGAACAGCTCCCGCAGCCCGCTGCGGACCCGCCCGACCAGCGACTTCACCGGCTTCTGGCGGTGCGAGGTGCCCATGAGCTCCGCGCCCGCTCCGGCGAGGGCCGCGAGCTGCTCCGGGCGCACCTTCGAGGGGCCGCAGCCGAAGCGCCCGTCGGCGGGCTTGAGGTCGGCGGGGATCTGCAGGTCGGCGGACGTCGAAGCGGTCACGGGCTCCAGTGTTGCAGCCGTGTCACGGCCCGAACGGGTGTGGGTCCCCACCCCGGGCGCCTCGAACCGCACGTCACGGGCCGAATCGGACCGGATCGGAGCCGTACGGCCCGTCCGGGTGGGTGAGGTCACGCCGACAAGCCCCCGCGGCGCGCGGCCGTTCGGCCCTACGCGTGCGGCTGTTCGCTGCCACCATGGGCGCCGGAGATCATCGGCGAAGGGGGCAGGCGCAGATGTCGAACGCAACGGACCGACCGGACGACGGCGCGGAACCGGGCGCGGTGCCGCCGGACCGCGAGCCCGGGCGGCCGGCCGGCGAGCCGGGGCGGTCGGCCGCGGACGCGTCTGCTGCTGGTGCCGGCGCTGGCGCCGGGTCGGGCGGCGAGACCCCGGCGACCGCCGGTGAGCCGGGTTCGGCCGCTGCAGCGGGGGAGGCCGGCACCGCTGCGGGTCGGTCCGGCGCGGAGGAGACGGGAGCAGGGGCCG
This sequence comes from Pseudonocardia sp., assembly GCF_035305885.1. GTDB lineage: Bacteria > Actinomycetota > Actinomycetes > Mycobacteriales > Pseudonocardiaceae > Pseudonocardia. Next base: position 9,444 of record NZ_DATGOP010000099.1, on the reverse strand, counting down.
AGCCGGCGGCGGACGCGGCGGGCTCGGCCGGGCCTGCCGCGTCGCGCGAGGCGGAGAGCGGCTCGGCTGCGCGCGGCGCGGAGGCCGAGGGCGAGGCAGGCCGTGCCGCCGGGAAGCCCGGTGGGCAGGGGGCCGAGGCGACCGGGGCCGCCGGACCCGGATCGGGTGCGTCGGGGCCGGCCGGGGCGCCTGCGGGTGGCGGCGAGGCCGACGCAGCCGCGGTCGGGCCGGCTGCGGCCTCGACCGGGAGCGGGTCGCCTTCGGGTGGTGCGGAGGAGGCGGCGGACTCGGCCGGGGCCGGCGGGAGCGGGGGCACGGCTGCCGTGGGCGAGCCGAGTGCTGCGGCTGCGGCCGGGGCCGCTCCGTCGGAGCCCGGGGGCGGGCCCGCTGCGAGCGGTGCGGCTGCGCAGGGTGGGGCCGGCGCCGGTGCGGGTCGGTCCGGTGCGGAGCAGGCCTCGGCGGCCGGGGATGCCGAACCCGGTGCGGGTGGCGGTGAGGCCGGCGCAGCGGCGGTCGGGTCGCCTGCGGCCGCGGCCGGGAGCGGGTCGCCCACGGGTGGAGCGTCGGACGCGGCGGGGCCCGCCGCGTCCGGCGGGCGCGGGGGCGCATCTGCCACCGGCGAGCCGGGGAAGGCGGCTCCGGCCGGGTCTCCGTCGGAGTCCGGGAGCGGGCCCGTTGCGAGCGGTGCCGCGGCCGAGGGAGCGACCGGCCCCGTCGCGGGACCGTCCGGTGCGCAGGAGGCCACGAGGACCGGGATTCCCGAAGCCGGGCAGGGATCGTCGGCACCGGGTGCGGCCGGGTCCGGTCCGGTCGAGCCGGGGAGCGGGTCCGGTGCCGGAACCGAGGGCGGGGTCGATTCCGCCGCGGGCCGGTCCGGTACGGGGGAGGCCGCCGCTGCCGGGGCCGAGCGGGTTACCGGGCCGGTCGCCGCGGGAACGGAGGACGGCGCCGACGGGTCCGCTGCGGATGGGCCGGCCGGCCCCGCCGCCGAGAGCGGCCCGACCGCTGCGGAGGCGCCCGCTGCGGCCGATTCGCCGCCGGCCGCCGCGTCCGCCGGAGCACCCGGTACCGGGCAGCCCGCCGGTGACCGGCCGACGATCCCCGGGCCGAGCGCACCGGCCGGCGCCGCGGCGCCGACCGAACCCGGCCCCACCGCGCAGTTCGGTGGGCCGACCGGCTACCCCCAGCCCGGCTACGGACCCGCCGCCTACGGCCCCGGGTACGACCCGGCCGGGAACTGGGTGGGCTACGGGTCCGCCGGCCCCGGCCAGGCCCCGGGTTACGGCACGCCGGGCTACGGCACGCCCGGCTACGGCCAGTACGGGCAGCCGGTGTCCGGGCCGCCGCCCGGCTACGGCCAGCCTGCGGCCTACGGACCGCCGCCGCCCTCCGGGCCGGCCCCGCAGCCGGGCATCGTGCCGCTGCGCCCGCTCGGCCTCGGCGACATCGTGGCCGGGGCCGTCCGCTTCATCAGGGGCAACCCGGCGTTGACGCTCGGGGTGACCGCGGCGGTCATGGTCGTCACCGGCCTCGTCCAGCTCTTCGTCGACCTCGCCTTCGTCGGGCCGGGTGGCGCCGTCCGCGCGCCGGTGGCGGCGATGGTCGGCTCGTTGGTGTCCGCGGCCGTCGCGATCGTGCTCAGCGCCGGGCTCTCCGGTGTGCTGCTCGTGGCCTTCAGCCGGGCCGTGCTCGGGCAGCTCGTCGACGTGCGCGAGGCGTGGCGGTCGGCCGCGCCCAGGGTGCCGGGGCTGATCGGGCTGTCGCTGCTGATCGCGTTCGTCATCGGGGCGATCGTGGCGTTCCCGATCATGTTCGCGTTCGTCGTCGCCGCGATCGGGTCGGCCAGGGCGATCGGGGTGGGCGCGCTCCTCGTCCTGGGCGCGCTGGCCTTCGTCGCGTACCTCGTGGTGCGGTGGGCGCTGGCGACCACCGCCTACGTGCTGGAACCCATCGGGGTGACCGCGGCTCTCGGGCGGTCGTGGAGGCTCGTGCGCGGCTCGTGGTGGCGGGTGTTCGGCATCCTGCTGGCCTGCACGCTCGTCGTGGCCGCGGTCGCGGTCGTCGTGCTGGGCGTGTTCGGTGTGCTCACCCCGGAGCCGCAGGACGCATCGCAGATCGTGCGGTCCGCGATCGCCACGATCGTCCTCGGCACCGTCACCACCCCGTTCGGCACGGCGGTGGTGGGGCTGCTCTACCTCGACCAGCGGATCCGCCGGGAGCGCCTCGACCTCGAGCTCGCCCGCTACGCCCCGCCGCGGTAGGTGCGGCGGTAGGCCAGCGGTGAGACGCCGATCGCGGCGTGCAGGTGCTGGCGCAGCGACGCGGTGGTGCCGAACCCGCACTCGGCCGCGATGCGCTCCACCGGCAGGTCCGTGGTCTCCAGCAGCCGCCTCGCCGCCGCGACCCGCTGCGCCGTGAGCCAGCGGGCCGGGCTCATGCCGGTCTCCTCCCGGAACCGCCGGGTGAAGGTCCGCACGCTCATCGAGGCGTGGGCGGCGAGGTCGGCGAGCCCGAGCGGCTCGTGCAGCCGTTCCAGGGCCCACGCCCTCGTCCTCGCCGTGCCGGGGCCGTCGGGGTCGGGCATCGGCTCCATGAACTGCGACTGGCCGCCCTCGCGCCACGGCGCGACGACGCTGCGCCTGGCCACCCGGTTGGCCACCGTCGGGCCGTGGTCGCGCCGGACGACGTGCAGCAGCAGGTCGATGCCCGCGGCGTTGCCCGCCGAGGTGAGCACGTCGCCGTCGTCGACGTACAGCACGTCCGGGTCCAGCTTCACCTGCGGGAACAGCGCCTGGAACGCCTGGGCGTGCCTCCAGTGGGTGGTGGCCGGCCGACCGTCGAGCAGGCCGGCGGCGGCGAGCACGAACGCCCCGGTGCAGATGGAGACCATCCGCGCGGAGAGGCCGTCGAGCGCCTCCGCGAGCTCCGGTTCGAGGACGCCGCGCGCCATCGCCGAGCCGCCGTAGATGCCGGGGATGATCACGGTGTCTGCGGCGCGCAGGATCGACGCGTCGTGCTCGGGCAGCACCTGGTAGTCGGCCGACGTGCGCACCGGGCCGCCGTCGAGGGTGGCCACGCGGACCCGGTAGAGCGGCCGCTCCTCGTCGTCGACGGCCGTGCCGATGAGCTTGTGCGGGAGCCCGAGCTCGAACGCCACCACGTTCGGGAGCGCGAGCACCGCGACGTCGTGCGGCGCAGCCATGGCCGGATTCTTTCACGTATTGGCCGTCGGGCCACTGTCGCCGGGCCCCCGGGCCGGCGATGCTCGCTGGGTGACCCAGCTCCACCCCGCCCGACGCATCCACCCCGCCTGGTGGGTGGCCGCCGTGACGTTCCTCGCCCTCGTCGGCGCCGCCGGGTTCCGGGCCGTGCCCGGCGTGCTCATGAACCCGCTCCACGACGAGTTCGGCTGGTCCATCAGCACGATCTCCCTCGCGGCCGCCGTCAACATGGCGCTCTACGGGCTCACGGCGCCGTTCGCGGCGGCGCTGATGGAGCGCTTCGGCATCCGCAGGGTCGTCACGGCCGCCCTCGTGGTGGTCGCGGCGGGCAGCGGGCTCACGATATTCATGACCGCGAGCTGGCAGCTGGTCCTCTGCTGGGGCGTGCTCGTCGGCCTCGGCACCGGGTCGATGGCGCTCGCCCTGGTGGCCACCGTGACCGGACGCTGGTTCGTCGCCCGGCGCGGCCTCGTCTCCGGCGTGCTGACCGCGGGCGGGGCCGCGGGCGGGCTCGTGTTCCTCCCGCTCGTCTCCCAGCTCGCCGACGCCTACGGCTGGCGGCCGGCGTCGCTCGCGGTCGCGTTCGCGGCGCTCGGCGTCGCGCCGCTCGTGATGTGGCTGCTGCGCGACCGGCCCCGCGACCTCGGGGTCGCGCCCTACGGCGGCACCCCGGCCGACGACGTCGACCCCGTGCGCAGCGGCGCGGGCCGGCTCGCCCTGCGCGTCCTCGCCGAGTCCGTGCGGACCAGGGGGTTCTGGTACCTCGCCCTCGGCATGGTGATCTGCGGCGCCACCACGATGGGCCTGATCCAGCCGCACTTCGTCCCGGCCGCGCACGACCACGGCATGCCGCAGACGGTCGCGGCGGGCCTGCTCGCCCTCGTCGGGATCTTCGACGTGGCCGGCACCATCGCGTCCGGCTGGCTCACCGACCGGATCGACCCGCGCTACCTGCTGCTCGTCTACTACGTCCTGCGCGGGCTGTCGCTGCTCGCGCTGCCCGCGCTCTTCGGTCCGGACATCCAGGCCAGCATGCTCGCGTTCATCGTGTTCTACGGCCTGGACTGGGTGGCCACGATCCCGCCGACGATGGCGCTGTGCCGCGAGCTGTTCGGGGCCGCCGCGCCGGTCGTGTTCGGCTGGGTGTTCGCCGCGCACCAGGTGGGCGCCGCGGCCATGGCGTTGGGCGCGGGGATCGTCCGCGACGAGCTCGGCGCCTACGACGCCGCGTGGTACGCGGGCGGCGCGATGTGCATGGTCGCGGGCGTGGCCTCGCTGCTCGTGCGCAAGCGCGTTCCGACGAGCGGCGCGCTCGTCGCGTAGGTTCCGACGGGCGCGCCGCTCGTCGGGACCAGGGCGGGATCAGGAGCCCGGTTTCGTGATCTCGTCCCAGCCCTCGACCTCCTCGGGACGCCGGGGGCCGGGACCGATGTACTGGGCACTCGGGCGCACCAGCTTGCCCTCGCGCTTCTGCTCCATGATGTGCGCCGACCAGCCCGCCGTGCGGGCGCTCGTGAACATCGCGGGCATCATGTGCGGCGGCACCTCGGCGAAGTCGAGGATCACCGCCGCCCAGAACTCGACGTTGGTCTCGATGGCGTGGTCGGGCCTGCGCGAGCGCAGCTCGGTGAGCGCCGCCTTCTCCAGCGCGGCGGCGACCTCGTAGCGCGGCGCCTTCAGCTCGCGGCAGGTGCGGCGCAGCACGCGGGCCCGCGGGTCCTCGGCGCGGTAGACGCGGTGGCCGAAGCCCATCAGCCGTTCCTTGCGGTCGAGGATGCCCTTGACCAGGCCCTCCGGGTCGCCGGTCCGCTCGACCTCCTCGATCATCGGCAGCACCCGAGCCGGCGCGCCGCCGTGCAGCGGACCGGACATGGCGCCGATCGCGCCGGAGAGCGCCGCCGCGACGTCCGCGCCGGTGGAGGCGATGACGCGCGCGGTGAACGTCGAGGCGTTCATGCCGTGCTCGGCGGCCGACACCCAGTACGCGTCGACGGCCGCGATGTGCGCCGGGTCCGGCTCGCCGCGCCAGCGGGTCATGAACCGTTCGGTGATCGTGGCGCACCGGTCGATGCGCGACTGCGGCACCGCGGGCACGCCGATCCCGCGCGCCGACTGCGCCACGTACGACAGCGCCATCACCGACGCCCTGGCGAGCTGGTCGCGCGCCTCCTCGTCGCTGATGTCCAGGAGCGGGCGGTAGCCCCAGTACGGGGCGAGCATCGCGAGCGCCGCCTGCACGTCCACCCGGACGTCGCCGGTGTGCACCGGGATGGGGACCGGCTCGGCGGGCGGCAGGCCGGGGCCGAACCGGCCGTCGACCAGCAACGCCCACACGTTGCCGAACGTCACCTTCCCGACGAGGTCCTCGATGTCGACGCCGCGGTAGCGCAGCGCGCCGCCGTCCTTGTCGGGTTCCGCGATCCGGGTGCGGAAGGCGACGTGGCCCTCCAGGCCGGGGGCGAAACCGGGTGGGGGCGGGGGTACCGCCTCCTCGCCCTGGCCGGATCCGGGTGCGGTCGGCGCAGTGGTCACCGCGTCCTCCTCGTCGTGGTTGGCGTCACCCTGCCGTTGCCGCCGCAGGACGGCAAGGGCGGCCGGGTGGCATCGGTCACCGGAGGTGCCGATCGGGTGTTCTTGCACATAGCGTGGTGGGTCCGCTACCTGGGGGAGGGCGTCGATGGCGAAGCAGCTGGCGACGATGCGAGTGGACTACGCGCGGACCGACGAGCTGGACGTGGGCGATCTCGCCGCGACGTGGCACGAGCAGCTGACGCGGTGGATGGACGAGGCCATCACCGACGGCGTCGTCGAGCCCAACGCGATGGTGCTCGCCACCACCGACGAGGACGGCAAACCGTCCTCGCGCACCGTCTTGTGCAAGGGCATCGACGCCCGCGGCATCGTCTTCTTCACCAACTACACGTCCGCCAAGAGCCACCAGCTGCGCGCCACCCGGTACGCCTCGGCCACCTTCCCCTGGTACGCCCAGCACCGGCAGGTGCACGTCCGCGGGCACGTCGAGCTGGTCACCCCGGAGGAGAACGCGGCGTACTGGGCCACCCGCCCGCGCGGCGCCCAGCTCGGGGCGTGGGCGTCGGCGCAGTCGACCGAGGTGCGGGACCGCCGCGTGCTCGACGACGCGCTGGCCACGATCACCCAGCGCTTCGCCCACGAGGAGAAGGTGCCGCCGCCGCCGCACTGGGGCGGCTGGCGGATCCTGCCGGAGCAGGTGGAGTTCTGGCAGGGCAGGCAGGACCGGATGCACGACCGCCTGCGCTACGAGCACGACCCGCACAGCCGCGCCTGGCGCATCCGCCGCCTCGCCCCCTGACCCACTCGCGCACCGACACCGCGACTCGCGCGCATCGAGACCGCGACTCGCGCGCACCGAGACCGCGACTCGCCGACATCCAGCGCGCGACTCGCGGGGTTCGACCGTGAGGCCCGGCACTCCGGACGGGAACCGGGGGGCGCAGCGCGGGCGCCGGATGGTACTCGTTGTCGTATGACAACGTCCGGCCCGGATGGCCCAACGAAGCCGATCACCACCGGCCCGGACGCACCCACCGGCCCCACCGCCCCCCGCGAGCCCACCACCAAGCGCATCGCGCGGGCCGTGCGCGGCGTGCTGACCGACACCCGGCCCCTGCGCACCCCGGCCTACCGGAGGCTGTGGAGCGCGGGGATCGTCACGGTCATCGGCGCGCAGCTGTCGGTCGTCGCGGTGCCCGCGCAGATCTACGAGCTGACCGGCTCCTCGGCCTACGTCGGGCTCACGGGCCTGTTCGGTCTCGTGCCGCTGGTCGTGTTCGGCCTGTGGGGCGGGGCGATCGCCGACGCGATGGACCGGCGCACCCTGCTGCTGTTGTCCGGGGCGGGGATCGCGCTGTCGTCGCTGGCCCTGTGGGTCACCGCGGCCAGCGGCCTGGGCGGGGTGTGGACGGTGCTGGGGCTCTTCGCCGTGCAGACCGCGTTCCTCGCGGTCAACCAGCCCGCGCGCAACGCCGTGATCCCGCGGCTGCTGCCCGCCGACCAGCTCCCGGCGGCGAACACCCTGAACATGACCGTCTACCAGACGGGCGCGATCGCGGGCCCGCTGCTCGCGGGCGTGCTGATCCCGGTCGTCGGGCTGCCGACGCTCTACCTGCTGGACGCCTTGGCGCTGCTCGCCACGCTGTGGGCCACCTGGAAGCTGCCGCCGGTCCCGCCGGAGACGCGCGGCGAGCGCAGGAAGGCCGGGCTGCGGGAGATCGGCGAGGGCTTCCGGTACGCCGCCATGCACGCGGTGCTGCTGGTGTCGTTCCTGATGGACATCGTGGCGATGGCGTTCGGGATGCCGCGCGTGGTGTTCCCCGAGATCGCCCACGTCGTCCACGGGGACCCGCCGACGGGCGGGTTCGCGCTCGGGGTGCTGTTCGCCGCGATCCCGGCCGGGATGGTCATCGCCGCGGTGTTCTCCGGGCGGCTGAACCGGATCCAGCGGCAGGGCGTCGCCGTGACGCTCGCGATCTGCGTGTGGGGCGTGGGCGTCGCCCTCTTCGGGCTCGCCGGCTCCCTGTGGTGGGCAGTGATCTTCCTCGCTGTCGCGGGCGCGGGCGACATGGTGAGCGGCGTGTTCCGGATGTCGATGTTGCAGTCCGTGGCCACCGACGAGATGCGCGGGCGCATGCAGGGCGTCTTCTCGGTGGTGGTCGTCGGGGGACCGCGCCTCGCCGACATGTGGCACGGTCCGGCCGCCGACTGGTGGGGACCGGGGATGTCGGCGACGGTGGGCGGCGTCCTCGTGATCGTCGGTGCGGTCGTGGTGGCCGCGGTGTTCCCGGCCTTCTGGCGTTACCGCCCCGTTCACGCGACGTGACGCCCGCCGTGATGAAGGCGTCAGCCTCAGGACGGGCGCAAACGCGATCGGGAGCACTAGCGTTGCGGCCAACCACGCAAAACATGAGTGTGAGGGAACCTCCACATGTCCGACGAGACCACCAACGCCGCTGTTCTGCACCACCCCGGCGGCGAGTTCGAGATGTCGATCCGGCCGGCGACCGAGGGTGCGTCCGCGTTCGACATCAGCAAGCTGCTCCCGTCGACGGGGCTCGTCACCTTCGACTCCGGCTACGGCAACACGGCGTCCTGCGCGTCGGCGATCACCTACATCGACGGTGACGCCGGCATCCTCCGCTACCGCGGCTACCCGATCGACCAGCTCGCGGAGAACTCGACGTTCCTGGAGACGAGCTACCTGCTGATCTACGGGGAGCTCCCCACCCAGGAGCAGCTGGACTCGTTCACGAACCGGATCAGCCGCCACACGCTCCTGCACGAGGACCTGAAACGGTTCTTCGACGGGTTCCCCCGCGACGCGCACCCGATGCCGGTGCTGTCCAGCGCGGTCAGCGCGCTGTCGACCTTCTACCAGGACAGCCTCGACCCGTTCGACGAGGACGCGGTGGAGCTGTCGACGGTGCGGCTCCTGGCCAAGGTGCCGACGATCGCGGCGTACGCGTACAAGAAGTCGGTCGGCCAGCCGTTCCTCTACCCGGACAACTCGCTGGGCCTCGTGGAGAACTTCCTCCGGCTGACGTTCGGGTTCCCGGCCGAGCCGTACGAGATCGACCCCGACTTCGTACGGGCGCTCGACGTGCTGCTGATCCTGCACGCCGACCACGAGCAGAACTGCTCCACCTCCACCGTCCGGATGGTGGGCTCGTCGCACGCCAACCTGTTCGCGAGCATCTCGGCGGGCATCAACGCCCTGTTCGGCCCGCTGCACGGCGGCGCCAACCAGGCGGTGCTGGAGATGCTGCAGGACATCCACGCCTCCGGCGGCGACGTGGAGGGCTTCGTCCGCAGGGTGAAAGCCAAGGAGAAGGGCGTGCGGTTGATGGGCTTCGGCCACCGCGTCTACCGCAACTACGACCCGCGCGCCGCGATCGTGAAGAAGGCCGCCCAGCAGGTCCTGTCCCGCGCCGGCCAGGGCGACCCCCTGCTCGACCTCGCCCTCCGCCTGGAGGAGATCGCCCTCAACGACGACTACTTCATCGAGCGCAAGCTCTACCCGAACGTCGACTTCTACACCGGCCTGATCTACAAGGCCATGGGCTTCCCGACCGACATGTTCACGGTCCTGTTCGCCATCGGCCGCCTGCCCGGCTGGATCGCCCAGTGGCGGGAGATGATCGAGGATCCCGGCACCCGGATCGGCCGCCCCCGCCAGCTCTACGTCGGC
>NZ_DATGOP010000098.1:0-31660 GCF_035305885.1 Pseudonocardia sp. | reverse complement strand
GGCCGAGTACCGGCTGGTCGACGGGCCCCCGATGCGGCTGCGCCACCACGGCGAACCGATCGCGCTCGCCGACGAGGAGCCGCAGGTGCTGCCGCTGCCGCCGCTGGAACCGGTGGAACCGGTCGAGCAGCCCCACGGGCGCGCCCCGCGCTCGCGGATGTCCGGCAACGGCGTCCGCCGCATCTTCCCGGAGATCGCGGTGCAGCCCTCCGTGCCGATGGTGCCGGGCGAGCCGCTGCGGCAGACCGGCTGACCCGACCCGCCGGCGCCGCCGCTCAGGCCTCGCGGCGGAGCCGCAGCCGGCGCTTCGGCTGCTCGGGCTCCGGGTCGGGCGGCGGCGGGGCCAGCGCCAGCTGCGAGGCCTGGCGGCTCAGGACCTCGAGGTTCGCCCGCACGTCGCTGTGGGCGGGGTCGAGCGCCACCTGCTCGGCCACCTCGGCCGCCTGCGACACCGCGTCGGCGAACGCGGTGCGCGCGGCGTCGAGCCGCTGGGCGATGCGCTTCGCGGGCGCCTCCCGCACCCGGAACCACGCCGACTCGATCGAGTCGCCGACGATCGCCAGCCTGCGCACGGCGTCGAGCTCGACGTCGAGGCGCTGCGCGATCTCGCTCAGCCAGGTGCGGGCCGGGCCGGCGGGCAGCGCGTAGGTGATCCGGCGGAACCGGGCCACCGATCCCGCGCAGTGGCCGACGTACCGGTTCCAGTAGCGGGACAGGCTGGGCGTGGCGGAGCGTCGACGCACGGTGACAGGGTGCCCCATCCCCGGTCGGGGCACCGCGCGCGGGCCCCGGTACCGGGGTCACCGGACGGCGTGCCCGGCGGCGGCGAGGACCACCTCGGGAGCGTCCGCGGTGAGCGTCGAGCGCGTCACGGCGTCGGCGTGCGGGGCGAGCAGTGCGGCGAGGTGGGTCGCGGCGTCGGAAAGCCGCTCGGCCGCGACGCCCGCGCTCACCCGCTCCAGCATGAAGACCGCGGCCGTGGTGCTCTCCCGCACCCGCGTGGCGTGGGCGTCGCGGTGGTTCCAGTGCCGGGTGAGCACCTCGGTGCCCTGCGCGTAGACGACCTCCCCGGTGCCGGGCACCTCCACCTCGTCCGGTTCGCCCAGCGGGGTGAACCGGTCGTCGGCGGTGGCGGGCCGGATCTGCACCTGTGGGCCGAGCCGGTCGAGGTCGAACGCGCCCGCGGGCACGGCGAACCGGACCGACGTCGCGTTGTAGGCGTCGACCGCGCCGTTGACGCGCGGCAGCCTGCCCTGGCGCACGAGGCGGCGCAGCAGCGCGTCGACGCTGGGCCGGGCGCGGCGCGGGTTGGTCCCGAACGCGCGGTAGGCGGTGTGCCACGTGGCGATCGCGGGGTCGTCCTCGGACCAGGTGATCGCGCCGGCCGCCGCGTCCGCCTCGGCCGCGGCCAGGGCGGCCTCGGCCTCGGGCCAGTGACCGGTGTTGTCCAGGCCGCTTGCGACCACCAGCTCGACGCGCAGGTCGGGGAAGCGCACCCGGACGTCGGGGTGCACGGTGAGCGATGTGGGCACGCGCCGACGCTACCGCGGCAGCGGACCGGGTCAGGCCGCGGTCGCCCGCAGCTCGCGGTGGTGCGCGGTGAGCCGCTCGTCCTTGTTGAGCGGGTCGTGCGCCGCGTCGGGCTCGACGGCGGCCGCGATCCCGACGTCGTTCAGCACCCGGAACATCGAGACGAGGTGGGCGACGCGGGCCTCCTGCGCGTCGACGGGCCGCTGGGCCCCGGTGGCCAGACCGAGGGCGGTGTCGACCCACAGCATCTCGGAGTGCAGGTCGGCATCGCGCAGCACGTCGACCATCCGCCGGCGCAGCTCCGCGGGCGGCAGCCCGATCCACTCGGGCACGGTGCGCGCGTCGAGCGGGAACAGTTTCCCGCGCTCCTTCAGGTAGACGAGCTCCGCCGCGTAGAGGTGGCCGTACGAGCAGTAGCGGCAGCCGTTGTGCAGCGAGATGAGCCCGCACACCAGGTGCGTGCGCAACGGGCCGAGGACGCGCAGCGTGCGCTCGTAGCGGGGCATGTTGCGGGCGAACCAGCCGAGCGCCCGCGCGCCGCCCAGCCGGTCCACGATCGGGGCCATCAACCGCGGCGGAAAACCCCACAGCCGCGCGCCGACCTGCTCCAGAACCCGGACCGCGAACCGGTCCACCCCGCGCTCGGCCATCCCCGCCCCTGACTCTCGGTGACGGACATACTACTCGCACGTGCACCTGCGGGGCCGATCCGTTCCGGTCCGTGGGGCGTAGGGCGCGTTGCGTCGATCAGCGGTCCGATCGTTGCGCCGATCGAGGTAGGGCGGGGCGGATCTCACCAGGGCAGGACGAAGAGGCTGGCCGGGGTGGTGGCGACGGCCAGGGCCGTGAGCGTCACGGCGCACTGGACCCATCGGCGGATCGGCGGGTGCGCTCCGCGGAGGCGGGCGATGCGCGCGGCGATCGCGGTATCCGCCGCGGCGATCGTGCCCGAGGGCGCCGGCCGGGCGCCCAGCTCGTGGAAACGGCGGAGCGCGGAAGCGAGCGGGTCGGCGCCGTGGCGGCGGGCGGCCCGGTCGTCGGCGCACATCGCGACGAGCAGCTCGACGGTGGCGGCGGCGCGGGCTACCGGGCGGACCGGGAGGGCGCGGCGCAGGGCCTGGAACGGCGCCAGCAGCAGGTGGTGGCGCCCGCGGGCGTGGGCGTGCTCGTGGGCGAGCACCGCGGCCAGCTCGCGCTCGGTCAACGCGTCGAGGACGCCGGTGCTCACCACGACGCACCCGGCGGGCCCCGGCACCCAGTACGCCGCGGCGGCGGGGTGGTCGAGCAGGAGCGCGCGCCCCCGCGGCTCGGGGCGCCCGACGAGCCGCAGCAGGAGCCGGTGCCGCGATCGCTGCCGGCACAGCCGCCACGAGCTGCTCGCCTGCACGGCGAGCACCGCGGCCCCGAGCGCGAGGCCCGCCGCCACGGCCCCGAGGTGCGCCGCGGTCAGCGGGGCGGGGCGCCCGGCCCCGGTGACGAGCGCGCCGAGCGCGGGGCCGATGCCCAGCCGGTACGGCTGCAGGCCGACGCTGAGCAGCAGCCCCACCGCGCCGGTCACGGCGCTGATCGCCGTGGCGTGCCAGAGCAGCAGCGCCAGCCGCGGGGCCCGCACCTGCCAGCGCCCCCTCGTCAGCGCCCACGCCCCGGCGACGGCGCGCGCGAGGGTGGTGGCGTGGTGGGCGACGTAGATCATCGGTCCGGGTCGTCGAGTGCGGCGCGCAGCACCTCGGCGTCGGACGGACTCACCGCACGGGCGAAGCGCACCAGGGCGCCGTCGCGGTCCCCGGTGCGGTCCAGCGCGCGCAGCATCAGCTCCGCGACGTAGTCGTCGCGCGACGCCGCGGGCGAGTAGTGCCAGGTGCGGTCGATGTTGACCCGGGTGACGACCCCTTTGCGGGTGAGCCGTTCCAGCACGGTCTTGACCGTGGTGTAGGCGAGGTCCGGGTCGCCGATCGTGCGCAGCACGGCGCGCGCGGTGACCGGTTCGGCGTGCGTCCACAGCGCGGTCATCACGTCCTGTTCGAGCTCTCCTCGGGCCCTGCGCACCGCGTCATCCTCGCACCCCTCCCCCCGGCCATTTCTTCTACAAGTTGTAGTGCTACGTTTCGTAGCATGCCATCTCCTCCCGGACCGCCGCACCGGACGTCCCTGCCCGGCGGGGTCGACGGCTGGCTCGTCACCCGGTACGCCGACGCGCGCACCGTGCTCGCCGACCCGCGTTTCGTCCGCGACCCGGTGCGCGTCGCCCGCCTGCGCGGCCACCCGGCGCCTCCCTGCGGCGGCCGGGCGGCGACGCTGCTGCACCTCGATCCGCCCGAGCACACGCGGGTGCGTCGGGCGGTGAGCCCGGCGTTCACCACCCGGCGCGTCGAGCAGCACGGCTCGACGGTCGACGAGCTGGCCGCGGCGCTGGTCGACCGCTGCCAGGGCTCGGGGCGGGCCGACCTGGTGTGCGACCTCGCCGTGCCGCTCGCGGTGGGCGTGCTGTGCGCCGTCGCCGGGCTGCCGGTCGCCGACCACGCCCGGTTCGGCCCGTGGGTCCGGCGGATCCACGGGATGGACGGCGGGGCCGAGGCCGGGCTGCGCGCGATGGAGGCCGTGACGGCGCTCGACCGCTACCTCGGCGACCGGATCGCCGACGGCGCCGCGGGGGTGCTGGGCGAGCTCGCGGGCGCCGCGCGCCTCACCCGGGACGAGGTGATCGCGCTCGGCCGGGACCTGCTGGTCGGCGGGTACGAGAGCACCGCGAACCTCATCTCCGGTGGGCTCGCCCTCCTGCTCGCCGAGCCGGTCCGCCTCGAGCGCCTGCGCCGCGACCCGGGCCTACTGGACGCGGTCGTCGAGGAGTGCCTGCGCCAGGTCGCGCCGTTCCCGCTGCTGGAGGCGCGGATCGCGGCCGAGGAGGTGGAGGTCGGCGGGGCCGTGTTCGCGCCGGGCGACGCCGTGGTGGTCGACGTGGCCGCGGCCAACCGCGACCCCGACCGGTTCGCCGCGGGCGCGGGCTGGGACCCGGAGGGGGCGGGCGGGCACCTGTCGTTCGGCCACGGCGCCCACCACTGCCTCGGGGCGGCGCTCGCCCGCCGGGAGGCCAGGGCGGCGTTCTCGGCCGTGCTCGCGTTCGCCGACCTGCGGCTCGACTGCGCGCCGGAGGAGCTGGCGTGGGAGCCGGGGTTCTCGCCCGCGTTGCGCGCCCTGCCGGTGCGGTTCACGCCGCGGTCCGATGCCTGATCTCCTCGCGGTCCCCGGCCCCGTGGCCTGCCTGCCCGTGCTCGGGCTGCTGCTGGTGGAGTCCGGCCTGCTCGTCGGGGTCGTCCTGCCCGGCGACTCGCTGCGCTTCGGCGCCGGCCTGCTCGTGGGCACCGGCCGGATCGACGTGCCGATCGCGCTGCTCGCCGCCTGCGCGTGGCTCGGCGCCGTCCTCGGTGACGCCCTCGGCTACGGGATCGGGCGGGGGATCGGACGGCCGTGGGGGCGGCACGGCTGGAGCAGGCGGTTCGTCGACGCCGCGGAGCGGATGTACGCCCGCCACGGCTGGTTCGCCGTGGTGATCTGCCGGTGGTTCCCCGGCGTGCGCGCGGTCGTGCCGACGCTCGCCGGGGTCGGGCGGATGCACGTGGCCGCGTTCGCCCTCGCGAACGCGACCGGTGCGCTGCTGTGGGCGGTCGGGACGGTGCTGCTCGGGCACGCGGCGGCCGCGGTGCCGCAGGTGCGCGACGTCGCCCTCTGGGCGATGGCCGTGAGCATCGCGCTCACCGTCGCCTACGGCACCGCGGCCGCGGTGCGCCGATTCAGCAGTTGAGCAGTTCCGGTTTCTGGTTCAAAAGCTGGGCGCGGGGCGAGATGAATTCCTCGTACTCTGCCGTGGCGTCAGGCCGGAACAATCCGATGCGGCAGCAGTTCTGGAACGCGAGCTTCACGCCGAAGTGCCGCTGCACCGCGCCCCGCATCGAGTCGCTCGCGACCAGCCGGAACATCTCCCCCCAGGCCCGGTCGTCCGGTGGTACCTCGGTGTTCTGTGCCGACGGCGCGCCGCTCGCCGCCAGCTCCTTCGCCAGGCGCTCCACCATCGACCACGCGTACGGCAGCGAGTCCCGGATGCACGCCACGAATTCCTCGTCGTCCACCGCCCCCTGCTGGGCCTTCTCCAGCAAGGCCGCTGGAACCGTCAGAGACACCGAACCTCCCGAGTTCGATCGAACGTGACGTGAAAAGACGCTACGACGCGCACCGAGAACTGGGAACACCCGATCGAGCGACCTTTCTCGATATGCATGAATTCGCACATGTCCCTATTTTTCGGGCGGTGTGGATCTCGTCGCCGGGTCGGTCGTCGGGGCCGCGACGTAGAGTCGGGCCGGAGAGCGCCGGAGCGGCGCGGAGAGCAGGAGCGTGATGGCAGAGGCGGCGAACGGCCTGGTGATCCGCGGGCGCCGACCGGTGCGCGATCGCGCGCTGGTGATGGCGATCGTGAACCGGACCCCGGACTCGTTCTACGACCGGGGCGCGACGTTCGACGACGAGCCCGCGAAGGCCGCCATCGACCGGGCGGTCGCCGAGGGAGCGGACATCATCGACATCGGCGGGGTGGCCGCGAGTCCCGGCGACGACGTCGACGTCGACGAGGAGATCCGCCGGGTCGTGCCCACGGTCGAGTACATCCGGGAGCGCTACCCGGACATCATCATCAGCGTCGACACGTGGCGGCACGAGGTCGGCGCCGCGGCGTGCCGGGCGGGCGCCGACCTGATGAACGACGCGTGGGCGGCGTTCGACCCCAAGCTGATCGACGTCGCTGCCGAGTACGGCGCGGGCTACGTGTGCACCCACACCGGCGGGCGGGAGCCGCGCGCCGTGCCCGTGCGCCCCGACTACGACGACGTCGTCTCCGCCGTACTCGACCACGTGGTCGAGCTCGCCGAGCAGGCCGTGGCCAGGGGCGTGCCGCGGGAGGGCGTCCTGATCGACGCCACCGGTTTCGGCAAGAACACCACCGACCACCTGCAGCTGCTGCGCGCCGTGCCGCGGTTCGTGGCCACGGGGTGGCCGGTGCTGATGGCGCTGTCGAACAAGACCTTCGTGGGGGAGACGCTCGGCGTCGGGCTCGGCGAGCGGCTCGCGGGCACGCTCGCGGCCACGACCATCGCGGCGCAGGCGGGCGCGCACGTCTTCCGCGCCCACGAGGTGGAGCCCACCCGGCACGCACTGGAGATGGTGGCGAGCGTCTTCCACGGGCGGCCGCCCGCGCGACCCTCGGAGTGGATCTCCTGATGCACCAGATCTGGCCGCCGCAGCGCGCGGGCGAGCTGGACGACGAGGGGCTCGAACGGCTCTACACCTACCCGTCCGGGCGGTGGCTCTGCGTCAACTTCGTGGCCAGCGCCGACGGCGCGATGGTGCTCGACGGCCGGGCGCGCGGGCTGTCCAACGACCCCGACCGGCGCGTGCTGAAGCTGGGCAGCGACCTGGCCGACGTGTTGCTGGTCGGGGCCACCACCGCGATGGTCGAGGAGTTCCGCGGCGTGCACCCGGACGCGGAGACCGCCGCGCGCCGCGAGCGCCACGGGCTCGCCCCGATCCCGCCCACGGCCGTGGTCACCAGCGGGCGGTCGCTGCCGGAGGACGCGCCGGTCATCACCGAGGCGGCGGTGCCGACGTTCGTGATCACCAGCGAGGCGGCGCCCGCGCGCACGCGCGAGGCGTGGGCGGCGGCGGGGGCCAGGGTCGTGGTGGCGGGGGAGCGGGAGCCCGACCTGCGCCGCGCCGTCGACACCCTCGCCGAGCACGGCCTCGAGCGGATCGACTGCGAGGGCGGCGCGCAGCTGTTCGGGGCGCTGCTCGCGGCGGGCCTGGTCGACGAGCTGCGCCTCACCGTCTCGCCCCTGCTCGTGGCCGGCGACGCCGGGCGCATCGCGGCGGGCCCCCACATCGAGCCGGCCCGGCTGGAGCTGCTGTCCGTCGTGGCGGAGAGCGACACGCTCCTGACCCGCTACCGCGTCCTCCCGCGAGTCGCGCCCTGAGCCCGCGCGAGTCGCGCTCCCGGTGTCCGCGAGTCGCGCTGTGAGTGCCGGCGAGTCGCGCTGTGAGTGCCGGCGAGTCGCGCTGTGAGTGCCGGCGAGTCGCGGTGTGGGTGCGGCCGAGTCGCGTTGTGAGTGCCGGCGAGTCGCGGTGTGGGTGCGGCCGAGTCGCGGTGTGGGTGCGGCCGAGTCGCGGGCGGAGTGCGCCGTAGCCGAGAGCGGAGAGCGCAGATCGCGACTCGCCCGCACCGGGACCCCGGCTCGCCCGCACCGAGATCCCGGCTCGCCCGCACCGGGACCCCGGCTCGCCCGCACCGGGACCCCGACTCGCCCGCACCGGGACCCCGACTCGCCCGCTCCGAGACCGCGACTCGCCGAGGGGCGAGGCGCCGCCGTTCCGCGAGTCGCGCTGTGAGTGCACGCGAGTCGCGGTGTGGGTGCGGCCGAGTCGCGGTGTGGGGCGGGTGAGGCCCGGTCCACACGTCGCGATCCGGGGGATCCGGACACTTTGCCACCCCTCCCGACGTTGCACGGTCAGGGAATCGGGAGGAGACGGGATGTCCGCGATCGGTGCACTGCTCGGCACGCTGCTGTTGCTCTTCCAGATCGTGCTGGTGGCACGGGCGGTCGTCGACTGGATCGCGGCCCTGTCGTCCGGCCCGGAGCCCGAGTGGCGGCGCAGTGCGCAACGGGTGACGCACTCCCTCACCGAGCCCGTGCTGGCGCCGGTGCGCAGGGTCCTCCCGCCGGTGCGGTTCGGGTCCGTGGGCATCGACCTGGCGTTCATCGTGGTCTTCTTCGCCGCGGTCGTCCTGCGGCAGATCGTGGTGTGGCTCTGACGCGGCGAACCGCTCGCCCGCGCCGCCGCTTCGGCAGAATGCCGCGGGTGACCACGAGCAAGGGGCGACGGGCGCCTGCCCCGCACGAGCGGCAGCGCGACCCCGAGCGGACGAAGGCGCGGATCATCGAGGCGGCCACCGCCGTCTTCGCGGCCAAGGGGTTCGCCGGCGCCCGGGTGTCCGAGATCGCCGCCCGCGCCGGGGTGAACCAGCAGCTCATCTCGTACTACTTCGACGGCAAGGAAGGCCTGTACCGCGAGATGGGCAGGCGGTGGCGCGCCCACGAGGCGGAGGCCATGCCCGACGAGCTGCCCCTCGCGGAGCTGATCAAGCGTTACGTCCGCGAGAGCGTCGACAACTTCGGTGGGCGGCTGCTGGCCTGGGACGGCCTCGCCGACACCGGCGACGACGACAGCGAGGAGGCGCAGGAGCGCAACGCCCGGCTGCGCCACGAGGTCGAGGCGCTGCGCAGGCGCCAGGAGGCGGGCGAGATCGACGCGCGGTTCGACCCGGCCGCCCTGCACCTCATCGCGCTGAGCGCGGCCAACGCGCTCGCCGTCTACCCGCACATCGCCCGCGGCCTGTTCGGCGCCGACCCGACCTCGCCGGAGCTCGTGGAGCGCTACGCCGAGCAGCTCGCGCTGCTGATCAGCCAGAACACCGGCGGTGCACCTGCGGAAAAGGATTGACTGCAAGGAATTGGCATTTTTGCGCAGATCCTTGTGGATTCCCGGTGATTCACGCAGATTCGTGCCGTGGGTTCGCACGACCACGATCACGGGCACGGGCACGGCCACGGTCACGGGCATTCGCTGCGGCAGCGGCTGCGTGAGGTGCTGCGGCCGCACAGCCACGACCCCGCGGACTCGATCGACTCCGCGCTCGCGGCGAGCGCCGCGGGCATCCGCGCGCTGAAGACCAGCCTGCTCGTCCTCGCCGCCACCGCGCTGGCGCAGCTGGTCGTGGTGGCGGTGTCCGGCTCCGCGGCGCTGCTGGCCGACACGATCCACAACTTCTCCGACGCGGTGACGGCGGTGCCGCTGTGGATCGCGTTCGTGTTGGGCAGGCGCGCGGCCACCCGCCGCTACACCTACGGCTACGGCCGGGCCGAGGACCTCGCCGGGGTGTTCATCGTGGCGATGATCGCGCTGTCCGCGGTCGTCGCCGGCTACGAGTCGATCCACCGGCTCGTTGAGCCGCAACCGGTCGAGAACGTCGGCGCGGTGCTGGCCGCGGGCGTGATCGGGTTCGTGGGCAACGAACTCGTCGCGGTCCACCGGATCCGGGTGGGCCGGCGCATCGGGTCGGCCGCCCTGGTCGCCGACGGCCTGCACGCCCGCACCGACGGCTTCACCTCGCTCGCCGTCGTCGGCGCGGCGCTCGGCGTGATGGCGGGCTTCCCGCTCGCCGACCCGATCGTCGGGTTGCTGATCACGGCCGCGATCCTCGTCGTGCTCCGCGGCGCGGCGGTGGACGTCTACCGCAGGCTGATGGACGCCGTGGACCCCCGGCTCGTCGACACCGCGGAGGCCGCGGTCCGCGCCGTCCCGGGCGTCGTCGCGGTGGAGGAGCTGCGGCTGCGCTGGTCGGGGCACCGGGTGCGGGCGGAGGTCGGGATCGCCGTCGACCCGGGCCTGAGCGTGGTGGCGGCGCACGACATCGCCACCGCCGTCCAGCACCGCCTGCTGCACGACGTGCCCAAGCTCGTCGCGGCCACCGTGCACGTCGGGCCGCACGGCGACGACCACGGCGTCCTCGCCGACCACCCGGGCGCCCTGGAACCCGGGGCCCTGGCGCGCTGAGGCGAGGCCCCGGGAAGGGGAGGCGGTGCGGTTCACGGCTCCCGGGGAACCGCGAGGGGCGGCTCCGCACGATGCGAGCCTCCGGCAGGAGGCCTGCCCGGGATCACGCGCGCGGACGCCGGTGAGTGGGGTTCCGCAGAAGCCGCCGGCGCGGCCCTCCGAGCACGGCTGCGCTCGCCCGCGGGCGAGATCCTGCGCCGGGTCCTCGTCGACCACGAACGCGCCGGCGTGGCCGCTGCGGTCGGCTCCGGCGCTGTGATCGAATGACCGCGTGAACGGGGCTGCTGCGGTGCGGGTCGGGAAGCTGCTGCCCGGCCTGCGCGGCCGCGGCGTGCTGCTGGCCGCGCCCGCGGACGCCGAGCGCGTGCGCCGGGCGCTCGCCGAGGGCGGCTACGCGGTGGCGGAGGTCGAGGGCGACACCAGTGGGCTGCGCGAGGCGCAGGCGGCGATCGCGCGGGCGCTGCGGCTGCCGGCCACGGCCGGGCGCAACCTCGACGCGCTGGTCGACTCGCTGCGCGACCTCGCCACCTGGTGGCCGGACGACGAGCGGGTCGCCCTGCTCTGGCCCGGCGCGGAGCGGTTGGTGGAAGCGGACCTGCCCGGTTTCCTCACCCTGACCGACATCCTCCGCGCCGCCACCGACGACCTGTGGCGCGGCGGCGGCCCCGGCGACCGGTTGTTCGAGACGGTCGCGTTCGTCGGCGGCCACGGCGTGCGGGCGCTGCGGGAGGGCCCGGCATGACCCGGCTCGTCGGCCTGCTGCTCGCCGGGCTCGCCCTGGTCGGCTGCCAGTCGGCGCCGGCCGAGGCACCCGCGCCGGCCACCAGCCCGGCGGCGACCAGCGCCACCGGTGCCACCAGCGCCGCCACCGGCTCGGCCGCGGCCGACGACGACGGCATCCCCGACTGCGCCGTCGAGAGCCTGCCGCCGGAGGCGCACGAGGTGATCGAGGACATCGAGCGCGGCGGCCCGTACGACTACCCGCGCAACGACGGCGTGACGTTCGGCAACCGCGAGGGGCTGCTGCCCGACGAGGAGCCCGGCTACTACCGGGAGTTCACGGTGGAGACGCCCGGGCTGAACCACCGCGGTCCGCGCCGGATCGTCACCGGTGGGCCGGACGAGCGCGACCCGGAACACTGGTACTACACCGACGACCACTACGAGAGCTTCTGCGAGTTCGTCCCGCAACCGTGAGGTGAGTGGCATGGAGTCCCGGCGGCTCGTGGTCGTCCGGCACGCGAAGTCGGCGTGGCCGGACGGCGTGCCCGATGCCGAGCGCCCGCTCAACCCGCGCGGCAGGCGCGACGCCCCGGCCGCGGGCCGCTGGATCCGGGACCACGTCGGACGCGTGGACGCGGTGGTGTGCTCGCCCGCGACCCGCACCCGCCAGACGTGGGCGCGGATCGCGGCCGAGCTCGACGGGCCGCCCGACGCGGTCTTCGACGAGCGGGTCTACGCGGCGACCGTCGACGAGCTGCTGGACGTCGTGCGCGACCTCCCGGCCGACGCGCGCACCGCGGTGCTGATCGGCCACAACCCCGGCGTCACCGAGCTGGTCGCCGTGCTCACCGGCGAGCGGCCGGAGATGAAGACCTCGTCCGTCGCGGTGCTGGACCTCACCGGGACCTGGGCCGACGCGGAGCTGGGCCGGGCGGTGCTCGCCGACCACGCCACACCCCGCGGCTGACGGGGCGGGGTCAGTCGGCGAGCCACCCGTACGCGGTCTGCCGGGAGATGCCGAGCGCCTTCGCCATCGCGCTGATCTCCAGGCCCTGCTCCTTCCCGGCCACGAGCAGCTCCCGCTGGCGGCGGCGCAGCTCCTCGATCCGCTCGGCGACCTCGCGCATCTGCGCGAGCAGCGCCTCGGCCTCCGGGCCCGCCCCGGCCCGGCTGTGCCCCGCGCCGGGACGCGGCCAGCGGCGCACCTCGTCGGCGTCCCACTGCCTGCGCCCCTGTCCGTCGCGCTCCGGCAGCGGCTGCGGCGCCTGGCCGCGCGAGACGTACCCGAGCCACGTCCCCGGCTTCACGCCCCACGCGGCCGCGCACTCGGCCGCGGACCACCGCTCGGTCACCAGATGCGCACCCGCTCCTCGGGCGCCCGGTAGAGGGCGTCGCCCTCCTTCACGTCGAACGCCTCGTGGAACGCGTCCAGGTTGGACACGACGGCGTTGCAGCGCAGGTCCGGCGGCGAGTGCGGGTCGACGGCGAGCCGCCGGATCGCCTCGGCCTCGCGGGTGACGATCCGCCACACCTGCGCCCAGCCGACGAGGACCCGCTGCAGCCCGGTGTAGCCGTCGAGCACCGGCGGCTCCTCACCCGCGGTCGCGATCTCGTACGCCTTGATCGCGATGGTGAGCCCGCCGAGGTCGCCGATGTTCTCCCCGACGGTGAGCGCGCCGTTGACCTTGTGGTCGGGCAGCCCCGCGGGGGAGAGCTGGTTGTACTGCTCGATCAGCGCCTGGGCACGGCGCTCGAACTCGGCGCGGTCGGCCGGCTCCCACCAGTCGGTCATGTTGCCGTCGCCGTCGTACTTCGAGCCCTGGTCGTCGAACCCGTGCCCGATCTCGTGCCCGATGACCGCGCCGATGCCGCCGTAGTTGGCGGCGTCGTCGGCATCCGCGTCGAAGAACGGCGGCTGCAGGATCGCGGCCGGGAACACGATCTCGTTCATCCGCGGGTGGTAGTAGGCGTTGACGGTCTGCGGCGTCATCAGCCACTCGTCGCGGTCCACCGGCTTGCCGATCTTCGCGAGCTGGTAGTCGGTGTGCCAGGCGCCGGCGCGCAGCACGTTGCCGAGCAGGTCGTCGGCCCGGATCTCCAGGGCCGAGTAGTCCTTCCACCGGTCCGGGTAGCCGATCTTGGAGCGGAACTTCGCGAGCTTGGCGAGCGCCCGCTCGCGCGTCGCAGGGCTCATCCAGTCCAGCTCGCTGATGCTGCGTCGGTACGCCTCGACGAGGTTGGCGACGAGCTCGACCATCCGCTCCTTCGCCCGTGGCGGGAAGTGCCGCTCGACGTAGAGCCGGCCGACCGCCTCCCCGAGCGCGCCCTGCACCACCCCGACGCCGCGCTTCCACCGCTCCCGCAGCTGCGGGGTGCCCGACAGCGTGCGGCCGTGGAAGTTGAAGTCCTCCTCGACGACCGCCTCGTTCAGGTAGTCGGCGCAGGCGGACGCGATGTGGATCGCGAGCCACTCCTGCCACTGCGACAGCGGGCGCTCGGCCCAGAGCTTCGCGGCCGCGATGACGAAGCTCGGCTGCCGCACGACGATCTCGTCGAAGGCGGAGCCGTCCTCCCGGCCGGCCTCGAACGCCGCCCGCCACGGCTCCCAGTCGAACTCCGGGGCGTTCTGCTGCAGCGCGGGCAGCGTCATGAGGGTGTAGGTCTTCTCCGCGTCGCGGTTGGTGACGCGGTCCCACGAGGCGGCGGCGAGCGCGGTCTCGAGGTCCATCACGCGCTCGGCGAGCCCGGCCGGGTCGGGCAGGCCGACGAGCTCGGCGAGGCGCGCGAGGTGGGCGACGTACTTCTCGCGGATCTCGGCGTAGGCGTCCTCGCGGTAGTACGACTCGTCGGGCAGGCCGAGCCCGGACTGCTCGAGCTGCACCAGGTAGCGCGAGGCGTTCTTCGGGTCGGTGGAGACGAAGGCGGCGAAGAGCGCCGTGTTCGCCTCGCGCTGGCGGCGGCCCAGCACCGCGGCGAGCGCCGCCTTGTCCGCGGCGGTCATGACCTCGTCGAGGAGCGGCCTCAGGGGCGCGGTGCCGAGCGCCTCGATCCGCTCGACGTCCATGAAGGACGCGTAGAGGTCGGCGATCTTGCGCTCGTCGGTGCCCGGCTCGCCCGCGGCCTGCTCGATGATCGCGCGGACGTCCCGCTCGGCCTTGTCGTACAGCTCCCGGAACGCGCCGTCCTGAGCCCGGTCGTCGGGGATGACGTGCGTCTGCAGCCACTTGCCGTTGACGTGGGAGAACAGGTCGTCCTGGGGTCGGATTGCGGGGTCGACCCAGCGCAGGTCGAGCCCGGAGCGGAGTGCCGAGGTCGTCACGACACCCCATCATGCCCGTGTTGTCGGTGCTCGCGCGTAGCGTCCCGTCCCGTGGCGTACGACGAGGCGCTCGCCCAGCGGATCCGCGACCTGCTGGCGAGCGAGCCGGACCTGACCGAGCAGAGGATGTTCGGCGGGCTGGCGTTCCTCCTCGCCGGCAACATGGCGGTCTGCGCCACCCACGTCGGCGGGGTCCTGGTGCGCGTCGGCCCCGCCGACCGCGACCGGTTGCTCGCGTCCACCGCCACGGCCCCGATGGAGATGGGCGGGCGCACCATGAGGGGGTTCCTGCGCGTCGACGCCGCGCACGTGCGCACCGACGACGAGCTCGCCGCCTGGGTGCAGCGGGGTGCCGCCCACGCGCGCACGCTGCCACCGAAGCAGCCACCCGAATAGCGGAATGCGCTGTGCGGACCGCTCGGGCGTGGTTCGCTGCTGCGATGGACCACGTCTATCGCGTCACCGAAATCGTCGGCAGCAGCACCAGCAGCGTGGACGACGCGATCCGCACCGGGATCGGCCGCGCCACCCGCACGCTGCGCAACGTCGACTGGTTCGAGGTCACCGAGATCCGCGGGGCGGTGCAGGACGACCAGCTGACCTACTTCCAGGTGGGGATGAAGGTGGGGTTCAGGCTCGAGGAGAGCTGACCCCCACGCTCTGCTCGATGCGCCGCCGCAGGGCCTCGGCGGCCGCCGCCGTCCGCGGTCCCGGGGTGGCGGGCAGTGGCCTGCCGTCGATCGCCGACACCGGCTGCACCTCGCGGGTGGTCGAGGCGAGGAAGGCCTCCTCCAGCTCGCCGACCTGGTCGCAGTGCAGCACGCGCTCGGTGGCCCCGGTGAGCGCGACGACGTGGCGGCGCGTGATCGAGTCGAGGATGTGCTCGGCCAGCGGCGGGGTGTGCAGCTCGCCGTCGAGCACGTAGAAGAACGCCGAGGTCGGCGCCTCCAGGACCCGCCCGTGCGGCGTCACCAGCAGGGCCTCGTCGGCGCCCGCCTCGCGCGCGAGCCGCGACGCGAGCATGTTCGCCGCGTAGGACAGCGACTTGACCCCGTCGAGCACCCGCGTGGGCGCGTACCGGATCGTGGCGAGCGCGACGGCGGGCGTGTGCGCGGGGAGCGGGGCGACGACGGCGATCCGCCGCCCGCCGCGCGTGATCACCAGCCGCAGCGTGCCGTCGACCGCGCCCGCGCGGGCCAGCAGCGCGTCGACCTCGGCGAGCGCGGCGTCCAGGTCGAACTCGAGCCGGAGGTTGGCCGCCGACCGCTTCAGCCGCTCCACGTGCTCGTCCCAGGCGAACGGCCGACCCGCGTAGAGGCGGGCGACCTCGAACACGCCGTCGCCGCGCAGCAGGCCGTCGTCGGTGACCGGGATCGTCGCCTCCGCGGCGGGGCCGATGGTGCCGTCGACCGATGCCAGCTCGTCCACGGCGGGAAGCCTACGAGCGACAGGACGCGAGCAGGGCCCGGCTGCGGGCGCGCTGCTCACTCGACCCGAAAGGGGCCCCCACGAACTCGTCGACGCCCGCTGCGCGCAGCGCCTCGATCCGCTCGGCGACCTCGGACTCGGTGCCGATGAGCGCGGCGTCCTCCGGCCCGGCCCAGCCCTCCCGATCGAGCATCGCGCGGTAGGAGGGCAGCTTGCCGTAGACCGCGAACTCCTCCGCGGCCTGCGCGCGGGCGGCGCCGGCGTCGTCGGTGACGCAGACCGGCAGCGCCGTGACGACCTCGACCGGCCGGTCGCCCGCCGCCTCCTCGAGTACCGGGCGGACGTGCCCGGCGACCGTGCGCGGCCCGGTCATCCAGGTGACGGTGCCCGCCGCGCGCCGCCCGGCGAGCTTCAACATCTGCGGGCCGAGCGCGGCGAGGTACACCGGCGGGGCCGGCGCCCCGGGGATCTGCACCGCACCGCGGGTGGAGGTGAACTCGCCGGTGGCGTCGGCCTGCTCACCGGCGAGCAGCGGGAGCAGCCCGTCGAGGAACTCCGACATCCGTCGCACCGGCCGATCCCACGGCACCCCCCACACGTGCTCGGAGACCACCTGGTGGCTCAGGCCGATGCCGAGCAGCAGGCGGCCACCCGCGATCAGGTTGGCGGTCAGCGCGCGCTGTGCCAGCAGCATCGGGTGCTGGACCTGGATCGGCAGCACGCCGGTGGCGAACTCGATCCCGTCCACCTCGCGGGCCGCCACGGCCATGGTCATCAGCAGGTCGGGTTCGTGCGCCAGTTGGGCCGTCCACAGGCGGGTGAAGCCCTCGTCGCGCAGGCGCCGGGCGTGCTCGACGTACCGGTCGACCGGGGACCGGCCGCCCCCGTCGCCGAGGAACCCGAAGACGTTGATCCGCATGCCCTCACCCTGCCACCGGTGCACCGAGCAACCGCGCGGTTTCGCGCACGAGCTCGGCGAACTCGGCCGGGTGGCTGAGGTGCGGTGCGTGCCCCGCGCCCTCCACCACGTGGCGGCGGGCCCGGGGGAGCGCGTCGGCGACGATCCGGGCCACCGGTTCGTAGGTGGGCAGGCTCGCGCTGCCGTGGCTGATCACGATCGGGTTCGGGTAGTCGGCGAGCAGCTCCGGGCGCACGGCGAGCCGGTCGGGGTCGCGGGACTGGTCGAGCCAGGTGTCGGCGTGCGCGACGCACGACCGGCGGATCTCGTCGGTGAACAGCCCCTCCCAGGTGCCCGGGCCGAACGCGGCGTTGTCGACGAAGTGCTGCACGCCCGCGGCCACGTCGCCCGCGGTGATCATGGCCGCGGCCCGGCGCATGTGCTCGGCCGCCTCGGCGGCGAGCGCGCTGGTGGCGGGGTCGTCGGCCAGCAGCGTGAACAGTGGCGGCTCGTGCACGAGCAGGCCCGCGCTGAGCCCCGGGTGGTGGGCGCCGAGGAGCAGCGTGGTGCTCGAGCCGTAGGAGTGACCGACGACGAGGGGCTTGTCGCCGCCGACCGCCTCGATCACGCCGGCGAGGTCGTCGACATCCTCGCCGATGCGGCCCTGCCCGGGCGGGCAGGTGCTCGCGCCGTGGCCGCGGCGGTCGTAGGTGACGACCCGGAAGTCCGCGGCGAGGCGGGACACGATCCGGTCCCAGACGCGGTGGTCGTCGAGCGAGCCGTGCACCAGCACGACGGTCGGCCCGTCGCCGGTGATCCAGGTGGCGAGCTCGACCCCGTTGGTGCTGACGACCCGGTGCTCGGGGGCGTGCGTGCTCGTCGCGCGTGCGGTCATGCGGTCTCCTCCCACCCGGCGAGGCGCCCTCGCCCCGCCGCCGGGCAGGAGTCTCGGCCGCCGCGGCGGCGACCGCCAGGAGCACCGTGCACAGTTGCGGGCCGCGGGCGTGGGCACTGTGCTGATTCGGCAGGTTGCACAAGCGCGGTGGTCCGAGCTGTGCACAGTCGAGCTGGATCATCCCGGGGCCGCGTGCCAGGGTCCGTATGACCCCGATCACCCTCCGGCGCGACGTCCCGTCCGCGCCGGCTCGACGCGCACCCCTCGCCCCCGGAGGTGGGACTTGTCGCTCTCCCCTGCGCACTGGCTGTACCTGGCCGGCATCGCCTTGTTGATCCTGCTCGTGGTGTTCCGCAAGAACGTGGTCGGTCCGGCGATCGCCGCGACGTTCTGC
The DNA here is from genome assembly GCF_035305885.1 of Pseudonocardia sp. Lineage (GTDB taxonomy): Bacteria > Actinomycetota > Actinomycetes > Mycobacteriales > Pseudonocardiaceae > Pseudonocardia. The sequence continues at coordinate 13,818 of NZ_DATGOP010000098.1, read as the reverse complement.
GTGGCGTTCGCCCTCACCGGCGACGCCGCCACCGCGGTCAGCGCCGTCTTCCGCGCCGCGATCGCGTCGACGACGGAGCTGCTGACGATCTTCCTGATCATCGCGGTCATGACGGCGCTCATCCAGGCGCTGCGCGCGACCGGTGCCGAGGAGCGCATGGTCGGCCCGTTCGAGCGCCTGATGCGCAGCGGCCCGACCGCGTACGTCGTGCTGGCGGTGATCACGCTGCTGCTGTCGCTGGTGTTCTGGCCGACGCCGGTGCTGCCGCTGCTCGCGGCGATCCTGATCCCCGCGGCACTGCGGGTCGGGCTGAGCCCGATGGGCGCGGCCGTCGCCATCGCGATCTCGGGCCAGGGCATCGCGCTCGCGTCCGACTACGTCCTCGGGGTGGCGCCGAGCCTGTCCGCGGAGGGCGCGGGTGTGCCGGCGAACCTCATCGCGGACCGGGCGATGGTGATCGCGCTGATCGTGGGGACGGTCGCGCTCGTCGCGGCCTGGTTCCTGACGGTGCGGCGCACCATCGGCGCGCAAGCGCAGCCGGCGCCCCTGCACGCGGTGGCGGTGGCCGCGGGCGGCGGCGGGACCGGTGGGGCCGTCGGCCCCGACGAGCGGGAGGCGGCGGACCGGGAGCTCGACATGGGCGGCACCGGGCCGCGCATCGAGGTGGGCCCGCGGCGGGCCCGGCTGCTCGGGCTGTCGGTGCCCGTGGTCTTCGGGGCGCTGCTCCTGATCATCCTGCTCGGCCGGTTCACCCCGCTCGTCCCGCCGCTCGACGACGGCGCGGCCGCGCCGCTCGTGGGCGGCGCCGCGGGGCTGCTGCTCGTCGTGATCAGCGCGCTGTCCGGCGGGCCGAACTGGCTGGAGCGCGCCTCCGGCCACTTCGTGCACGGCGTCTCGTTCGCCTTCCGGATCATGGGGATGGTCATCCCCATCGCCGGCTTCATCTACCTCGGCCTGGGCAGCTTCTCCGGCGGGATCCTCGGGCTCGACGACGACGCCGCGGGCCCGGACCTGCTGCTCGACGTGGTCAAGCAGGTCGAGGGCTGGATCCCGAGCAACGGGTTCGCCGCGCTGTTCACGATGCTCCTGATCGGCATGGTGCTCGGGCTCGACGGCAACGGCTGGCCCGCCCTGCCGTTCACGGGCACGCTCGCCGCCGGGATCAGCGGCGGGTCCGGGATCGACGCGGCGACGCTCGCGGCGGTGGCCCAGAACGCCTCGACCTGGGTCGGCGGCGGCACGCTCGTGATCTGGTCGACGCTGATCGCGGTCGCGGGGATCACCGGCGTGCCGGTGGTCGACCTCGCCCGCAAGCTCTTCCTGCCGGTGGTCGGCGGCCTCGTCGTCGCGACCACGGCGGCCGGATTCCTCTGGTAGCCGGCCCGAGCTGGCCCCGCCCTCACGGGGGCGGGGCCAGCTCGGCGTCCAGGCTGTCGTTGACCTGCACCAGGTTGTCGATGTGGTGGGCGAGCCACACCATGAACTGCGTCTCGGCCGACCGCACCTCCAGCCCGAGCGCGCGGGAGGCCCGGTCCAGCTTGTAGAGCATGGTGTTGCGGTGCAGGCCAAGGCGGCGGGCCGCGGCGTTGAGGTTGCCCGACTCGGCGATGTAGGCGAGCACCACGCTCTCCAGGCTGCGCGCGTGGCCGTCGGCCTTGCGCAGCGGCTCGAGCACGTCGCGGGCGAACGTCCGGCCGTTCTCGCTGTCGGCGAGGTCGGCGAGGGCGACGAAGATGCGCAACTCGTCGTAGCCCGCGATCGGCGGGAGGTCGACCTTGCGCCCGAGCGCGAGCGCGGTGCGCGCCTCCCGGTAGCTGGTCGCGACGCCGCGGGCGCCGGTGCCCACCCGGCCGAACGCCAGGTTCACCTCGGTGGCGGTGCGCTCGCGGATCAGCCTGCGCAGGTTCCCCGCGAAGCTGCGCACGAGCTCCAGCTCGCCCAGCGCGTCGTGGGCGGGCCCGGTGGGCGGCACCGGGCGGACGACGACGAGGTTGCCGCCGATGTGGGTGGCGAGCGTCGCGCTGCCGGGCAGCGGGTCGAGCTTCTCCGCGGCCCACGCGAGCGAGGTGGAGCGGCGGCGGGCGCGTTCGTCGTCGGTGTCGGGCGGGTTCATCGCCGCGACGCACACCGCGTAGCGGCCGTCGGGGTGGAAGCCGTGGTGGCGAGCCCGGGCGAGCAGCTGCTGGCCGTCCTCGAAGCGGCCGTGCACCAGCCCGACGACGAAGTCGCCGCGCGCCCGCTCCTCCGCCTCGGTCATCGACCGGATGCGCAGCATCTCCGAGCCGACGAGCACCGCCCCCTCCGAGGCGACGATGCGGCGCTGGGCGCGGTCGTGCGGGTCGCCGCCTGGGGGTTCGAGCACGGCCGCGAGCCCGGTGATCTCCCCGCCGTACACCACGGGGGCGACGATCGGGGTGCAGGTCGTGCCGCCGTGCGTGATCGGGTCGAGCACCTCGACGCCGGGGGTGTCGCCGCGCTCGCCCTTGACCAGCGTCTCGAGGTGGTGGGCGAGCACGTCGGCGACCACGCCCGGGTCGGGCTTCGCGCCGGCCGACATCGTGGCCGACGTCGCTTCGTAGGCCAGCACCGCCCCGTCCAGGTCGACCACCATCACCGGGGACTCGCTCATCCGGGCCATCGCGTAGGCCAGCGGCGGGATGCCCGCGCCGCGGGCCAGTATCTCGCCGAGCGACCGGTGCACCCGGTCGCTGTACTGCAGCACGTGCGTGGTCTGGGCCAGCACCTTCGTGGCGATGAGCTGGCTCACGGTCCGGTAGTCGGCGGTCGGCGGCAGCAGGGCGAGGGGGAGCGCGGTCTCGTCGGCGGCGCGGCGCGCCTCGGGGAAGGCGAACGGCAGCTCGCTCGGGGTGGCGACGTCGCCCGGCTCGGTGCGGACCAGCACGGCCACCCCGCCGCGGGAGGCGACCCTGCGGATCGTGTCGCCCCCTTCGGGGCCGCGCACCTGGGCGGCATGGGCGTGCACGACGATCCCGCCGTGCGCGGGGTCCGGCCCGTCGGCGCACCCGTCGAACTCCGACAGCGGCAGGCACCAGTGCACCGCGCGGCCCACCCCGGCCAGCCCGGCGACGAGGGTGTTGCGCAGGAGCGGCTCGGCGAGCAGCGCCCCCACGTCGATCCCGTCGTCGATCGGCTGGTTCACGCGCTGTGCCATGTGCCCACATCCCGGTGCCTGAAGGGTGCAACTCGTCCAGTGCCCGACATGGTGACGCCCGCACAGAATCGCGGCTAGCCGTCACTTTCCACAATCGTCCGGGAGTTCTTTCGTGCACTCCGCACCAGCCGCCCCCGTGACGGGGGGCGAATCCGTGGATCCGGCGTCCCCCGGAACCGTCGTCGCCCGGTTCCGGGACGCGACCGCCGAGGACGCGCTCGCCGCCGTGCGGGCGGCCGCGACGGCCGCCGGGCCGTGGGCGGCGCTGCCCGCGGCGCGCCGGGCCACCGCGCTGACCGCCGTCGCCGACCTCATCGAGCAGCGGGTCGACGAGATCGCCACCCTGATCACCCGCGAGGAGGGCAAGCCGCTCGGCGCCGCCCGCGGCGAGGCCGGGAAGTCGGCCGAGCAGTTCCGCCTCGCCGCGCAGCTCGCCTACCTGGTCGAGGGCGCGACCTACCCGCAGGAGGCGGCCGCGACCTTCGCCTACACCCTGCGCAGCCCGCTCGGGGTGGTCGTGGCCGTCACCCCGTGGAACTTCCCGCTCTCGCTCGCCGCCCGCAAGATCGCGCCAGCGCTGGCTGCGGGCAACGCGGTGGTGTTCAAGCCGTCGCCGGTGACGGCGGGGGTGGGGGCGTGGCTCGCCGGGGTCGCGGCCGAGGCCGGGGTCCCGGACGGCGTGCTGCAGCTCGTGCAGGGCCAGGACCCGGCGGCGATGCGCGCGCTGGTGGCCGCGCCCGAGGTGGCCGCGATCAGTTTCACCGGCTCCGACGCCGTGGGGGCCGTGCTGCGCCGCGAGGCCAACCCGCGGGCCCGGCTGCAGCTGGAGCTGGGCGGGCACAACGCCGCCGTGGTCTGCGCCGACGCCGACCTCGACGCGGCTGCCGCGAAGGTCGCGGGCGGGGCGTTCGACCTCACCGGCCAGGCCTGCACGTCGACCGACCGCGTGCTCGTCGCGGCGGCGGTCGCCGACGAGTTCACCGAGCGGCTCGCGGAGAAGGTCCGCGCGCTGCGCGTCGGGCCGGGCGACCGGGCGGGCGTGACGACCGGCCCGGTGGCGACGGCGGCCCAGCACGAGCGGCTGACCGGCCTCAAGGAGTCGGCGGTCGCGGCCGGGGCCCGGGTCGTGGCCGAGGGCTCGCTCGACGACGACCGCGACCCCGCCGGCTGGTGGGTGGTGCCCACCCTGTTCGCCGACGTCCCCGACGGGCACCCGCTCGTCGCCGGCGAGGTGTTCGGCCCCTACCTCACGGTGGTGCCGGTCGACTCGGTCGAGGAGGCCCTCGCCGTCGTCAACGCCTCCTCGCACGGCCTCGTGACCGCCGTCCACACCCGCGAGCTCGCGGTGGCGCACCGGTTCGCCCAGCGGGCGACCTGCGGCATCGTCAAGATCAACGACCGGACGACCGGCAACGGCGTCGCGCCGCCGTTCGGCGGGTGGAAGGCCTCCAGCGGGGGCGCGTTCCCGGAGGGCGGGCGGCAGGCCCTCGACTTCGTCACCGACACCAAGACCGTCTACCTGCACTACGGGGAGAGCTGAATGCACACGATCCACCGCCTGACCCTCGAGGACGCCCTCGTGCTCCTGCGCGCCGCCGAGGAGGAGGCCACCCGCATCGGGGTGAAGCAGACGATCTGCATCTGCGACGAGGGCGGGCACCCGATCGCGCTGCACCGCATGACCGGCGCGCGGCTCACCGGCGTCGAGATCGCGATCGCGAAGGCGTTCACCGCCGCGGGGCACCAGCGCGCCACCCACCTGTTCAACGAGCCGCCGAACGGGCCCGCGCTGCCGGGCAACGAGGCGTTCGGCATCCAGCACATGCACCCCGGCAAGTTCACGGTGTTCGTCGGGGGCTTCCCGATCGTCTACCGCGACCAGGTCGTCGGTGGGATCGGGGTGAGCGGCGGCAACGGCGAGCAGGACAAGGCGGTCGGCGGCGCCGCGCTGGCCGCGTTCGAGGCGCACGTCGCCGCCGCGGTCGGGGCCTGATCCCGCCGGCGTCGCAGCACGGCCACCTTCATGCAGCGTGCTTGCGTGAAGGTGGCCATGCTGCAACCGGGGCCGCCGCCTCCGGGTTGCGCCCCAGGAACGCCACCCCCAGGGCGAGCAGCGCCACCGCACCGTTGATCACCGCCACGGTGGCGTGCCCGCCCCCGCCGTCGAGGACCACGGCGACCGTGGCCCCACCCAACGCGGCGCCGACGAACCGCAGCATGTTGAACAGCCCGAGGCCGGCCCCGCCGGTGCCCCGTGAGGCCCCCGCGGTCGCCGGGGTCTGGGTGAACGCGATGCCCACCCCGATGGCGGTGACCGCCGCGACGAGCGGCACCCCCGCGCCGTGCCCGCCCGCGATCAGCGCGGCGAGGCCCAGCTCGGCGAGCCCGAGCGCGAGCAGGCCCAACCGCAGCGCCCGCCGCGGGCTCCACCGCTCGGTGAGGAGCCCGGCGAGCGGGGCGAGCAGCGTCATCGCGAGCGGCAGCGCCACCACCACGAGCCCGGCCACCGCGGCCGACGTCCCCGCCTGCGCGGTGAGGTGGAGCGGCACCGTCACGAGCGTCGCGGTGAGGCAGAACATCTGGCAGAGCGCCGCGACCGACGACCGGGCGAATCGCGGCTCGACCAGCAGGGAGGGCGGGATGAACGGATCGGCCCTGCGCCGCTCGACCAGCACGAACGCCACCAGCCCGAGCACACCGGCTGCGGCCGCCGCCCACACCAGGGGCGAGGTGGCCCCCAGCGTCGGCACCGCGGACGCGGCGACGAGCAGCAGGCCCGCGCCGGTGGTGAGCGTCAGCACCCCGGCCCGGTCGAGCCGGGTCGGGCGCGGCGGCGTCCTCGTCACCCATCGCAGCCCGCCCGCGAACGCGACCACGGCGAACGGGATGATCACCGCGAAGACCGCGCGCCAGCCGAGCGCGTCGGTGACCAGGCCGCCGACCGTCGGCCCCGCGGCCTGCCCGGCCCCGTTGGCCGCGGCCCACCACGACACCGCGCGGCCCCTCCGGGCCGGGCCCGCGGCGCTGGTGAGCAGCGCGAGCACGGTGGGCAGCACCAGCGCCCCGCCCACGCCCTGGACGGCCCGGAACGCGACGAGCACCGCGAGGTTCGGCGAGAGCGCTGCGCCCGCCGCCCCGAACGCGACCACCGCCATCGACACCAGGAACAGCCGCCGCCTGCCGAACCGGTCGCCCAGCCAGCCGCCGATCGGCAGCATGAGCGCGCACAGCACGTTGAACGCGACCACCACGAGCGCGCCACCGGCGATCGGCGCGTCCAGGTCGGCGACGATCGTGGCGAGCGGGACGTTGACCAGCGTGTTCGCGATCGTGCTCGCGAACGTCCCGACGACGAGCGGGGTCGCGACGAGCCCGAGCCTCGTCCCGCCCATCAGCGCCCCGACCCGGGTGCGCCCGGGTGGACGGAGGCGGTGAGCTCGACCTCGACCGGCGCCCCGCCGGGTAGCCGCCAGACCCCGACCGCGGTGCGCGCGGGCAGGCCGCCGGCGCCGACGTGGCGGGCGAGCTCGGCGGACGCGCCGTCGGCGACCGCGGAGAGCGCGGTGAACCCCGCCGAGCAGGCGACGTAGACGGTCATCCGCACCAGGCGGCGGACCCGGTCGATCCCGCCCGCCGCCGCGGCGATCGCGGAGAGCGCGTTGGCGGCGGCGAGGCCCGCCGCGGCGGCGGCCTCCTCGAGCGCGACATCGGCGCCCACCACGCCGCGCACGACCAGCTCGCCGTCGCGGCGCGGGGTCATCCCGGCGCTGTGGGCGATCCCGTCGACGACGACGGCCGGGACGTAGCTGCCCTGCGGCCGGGGCGCCGGCGGCAGGACCGGGGTGGCCGGCTCAGACACCGAGGGCCACCCCCTCCTGGCGCGGGTCGGACCCACCGACCAGGCAGCCCAGCTCGTGGTCGAGCGAGATCACCTGGGCGCTGCCGCCCCCGCTCCACGGCCCGCCGACGACCACCGGGTGGCCGAGGTCGCGCAAACCGTTCAGGGTGGCGGGCCCGAGGCGGTCCTCGCAGCGCAGCTCGGGCGTCGCGCCGAGGTCGCCCGCGTCGCTGCCCGGGAAGACGCTGAACCGCGGCGCGGACACGGCCTCCTGGGCGTCGGCGCCGTGGTCGAGCAGGTGGGAGATCAGCTGGGCGTTCCACTGGACCTGCCCGTCGCCGCCCGGGGTGCCGCCGACGTGCAGCAGCCGCCCGGCGTCGTCGGTGACCAGCCACGCGTTGAGCGTGTGCAGCGGCAGCCGGCGCGGGCGCACCTCGTTGGGGTGCCCCGGGATCAGGTACGCGCCGCGGCCGAGCCGGTTGCCCAGCAGCACGCCCGTGCCCGGGACGGTCGTGCACGCCCCGAACGTGAACGCCAGTGAGTGGATCAGGCTGACCGCGCGGCCCTCGGCGTCGACGGCGACCATCGACGTCGTGTCGCCCCGCGGGTCGCCGCCGACCGCGACGGGCAGGTCGTTCTCCCGGATCCGGCGGCGCGCCTCGGCCACCCGCTCGGGCCGGGAGCCCTGCCGCCAGGCGTCGGTGTCGCTGCCGACGGCGGCGACGCGGTCGGCGAACGCGATGCGGGCGGCGCCGGCGAGCCAGTGCACGGCCTGCGTCCCGAGCGGCGGGAGGCCGGCGAGTGCCCCGTCGCACACCGCGAGCTGGTCCAGAACCATCCAGCCCGGGCTCGGCGGCGGGGTCTGGTGCACCTCGTAGCCCCGGTAGCGGCCGCGCAGCGCGGGCTCGACGCGGGCGGTGCCCGCCGCGGCCCACTCCTCGCCGGAGAACGGTGCGCCGCGCCGGCGCAGGTCGTCCACCGCCCGCTCGGCGAGCCCGCCGGTGTAGAGGTCGGCGGGGTCGCGGGCGAGCCACGCGATCGTCTCCGCGAGCAGGGGCTGCGGTATCCGCTCGCCGACCCGAGGTGGCGCGCCGTCGCGCAGCAGGGTGGCGGCGGCATCCGGGTCGGCCCGCAGCGCGTCGCGGAGGCTCGCGATGTCGGCGCGGGTCTTCGCGGTGCACGGCAGCCCGGTGCGGGCGAGGCGCACGGCGGGGTCCCACAGCTCGTCGAGCCCGCGGGTCGCGCCCGCCGCGTGCAGGGCGGCGAGCGCGGCGACCGCGCCCGGCGCGGCCACCGACAGCGGGCCGATCCGGGGGATCGCGCGCAGGCCGCGGGACGCGTAGAACCCGGGCGTGCCGCCGTCGGGGCCGAACCCGCTGCCGCTGATCGAGACGACCGTGCCGTCCGGCCGGCGGACCAGCGCGAACGCGTCGCCGCCGATGCCGCACTGACCGGGCAGCGCGAGCCAGGACACCGCCGCCATCGCCAGCGCCGCGTCGATCGCGTTGCCGCCGCGCGCGAGCACGTCGACGCCCGCCTGGCTGATCACCGGATGGCTCGCCGAGACCATGGCCTGCGCCGCCAACGCCGCGGGGCGCGGGGCGGCCGGGAACGCGCGCGCGAGATCGACCGGGGTGCTCACATCTGCACGATGCAGGCGGCCACTCGGCCGCGACAGGGGCACTTTGCCCAATCCGCGGCCCGCGACGTGTGCACATTGCCGTCACAGCACAGTGCACAAACAGAAACAAGGGCCATGTGCACTGTACTTCTAGCTGCTGTCCGCCCTGGTCATGGACTGTGGCGCCCGACACTTCGACGCCGCGCAGACCGCGGCTGGAAGGAGGCCGGGGTGGCACTCGTCGCCGCACATTGGGTCTATCTCGCAGGTGTCCTTGTGATCATCGGGGTCACCGTTGCCCGGAAGAACGTCGTGGTCCCGGCGCTGGTCGCCACGATCCTCACCGCGTGGGTGATGACCGGCAGCGCCGTCACCGGGATCCAGGCGGTGTTCAACGCCAGCCTCACGGCGGCATCCGAGCTGTTCACGATCTTCCTCATCATCGCGCTGGTCACGGCCCTGCTCGGGGCGCTGCGGGCCATGCGCGCCGACCAGCGCATGGTCACGCCGTTCCAGCGGGTCATGCGCGGTGGCTGGTCGTCCTACGCCGTGCTCGCCGTGGTGACGTACCTGATCAGCCTGTTCTTCTGGCCGACGCCGGCCGTGCCGCTGATCGGCGCGATCCTCGTGCCCGCGGCGATCCGGGCCGGGCTGCCCGCGATGGGTGCGGCGATGGCGATCGCGATCGCAGGCCAGGGGATGGCGCTGTCCAGCGACTACGTCATGCAGGTCGCGCCCGGGCTCTCGGCGACGGCCGCGGGCGTGTCGACCGCCGCAGTCGCCGACACGGCGCTGGTGCTGTCGCTGATCACCGGTGCGGTCGCCCTCGTGCTCACCGGGGTGGTGCTGCGCAGGCAGATGCGCGCACCGGACGACGCGAACCTCGTGGAGTGGGAGAACGGGGTGATCGCGGCCGGGCGGCCGGTGGAGCGCACCACCCGGTGGATGGCTGCGATCACCACCCGGCTGGGTCTCGCCAAGGCCCGCGCCCGGGCCGACGCGGAGGAGGCGACCGCGGAGCCGCTCGCCGTCGTCGAGGAACGCGTCCCGGTCGCGGCCGGGGTCGGGGCGGGCGGGGGAGGCGGGGAACCGCCCGTGCAGCGCCCGACCGGCGGCGGCACCGGCGCGAGCGGCGGCGCCGACAGCGTCGACGACCCCGACGACGGGGCAGCGCCGCTGGACGCGCGCACCGAGCGGGTGTCCAAGGCGTTCGCCGTCGGCGTCCCGGTCGCGTTCGCCCTGATGGTCGCGTACATGGCGCTGGGCAAGTTCACCACGCTCGTGCCCGACGTGGCGGGCGGCAGCGCCGCCGCGCTGGTCGGCGGGGTGGCCGCCGTGCTGGTGGTCATCGCGGTCCTGGCGCTCGACGGCCCGACGAAGGCGCTGACCACCTGCGGCGAGCACATCGTCGACGGGCTGGTCTTCGCGTTCCGCGCGATGGGCGTGGTGCTGCCGATCGCCGGCTTCTTCTTCCTCGGCAACGCCGAGTTCGCCGGGCGGATCCTCGGGTTCGAGGACGAGCACGCCGTGCCGGGCCTGCTCGTGGACCTCGTGCAGGCCGGTGAGCAGTTCATCCCCGGCAACCCGGTGGTGATGTGCTTCGGCGTGCTGCTCGTCGGCATGGCGGCGGGCCTCGAGGGGTCCGGCTTCTCGGGCCTCCCGCTGACCGGCTCGCTGTCCGGCGCGTTCGGCTCGACCGTCGGCGTCGATCCGGCGACGCTCGCCGCCGTCGGGCAGATGGGTTCGGTGTGGGCGGGTGGCGGCGTGCTGGTGGCGTGGTCGTCGCTGCTGGTCGTCGCCGGCGTGACCCGCGTGCCGGTCATCGACCTCGCGCGCAAGTGCTTCGTGCCCGTCGTCGCCGGGCTCGTGATCTCCACGCTGTGCGCGGCGCTCGTGCTCTGACGCCGCGCCCCGTCCGCACCGCAGCACCCTGCACGTGTCCAGTGCAGGGTGCTGCAACATTTCGGCGATCCTTGTGCAGCTTCACCGAACTCTGCGGCGCGCGTCGTCCATACCGTTCTCGGTGTCAGCCCTCCCTCCAGCCTCAGGAGAGACACCGATGACGCTCACCGCCGACAGCTCGACGAACACCCTCCTGTCCCGTGACGAGTTCCGCGCGGCGCTGCAGAACGCGATCAAGGGGCGGGAGGCCAAGGACGCCTCCTTCTCCACCGCGTGGGCCGAGGGCAAGCTCACCCGGGAGCACTTCGCCCGGTGGGCCGAGAACCACTACCACTACGTCGGCCCCTTCGCCGACTACCTCGGCTACATCTACGGCAACACCCCGGACCAGTACACCGAGGCCAAGGACTTCACCCTCCAGAACATGTACGAGGAGGAGCTGGCCGACATCCGCCACACCGACCTCCTCATCCGCTTCGGCGAGGCGTGCGGCACCACCCGCGAGCGCATCGAGGACCCGAACAACATGAACCCGGTGACCCGGGGCCTGCAGTCGTGGTGCTACGCGGTGGCGATGCGCGAGCACTTCGTGGTGGCCACCGCGGCGCTCGTGGTGGGCCTGGAGTCGCAGGTGCCGAGCATCTACAAGAAGCAGATCGTGCCGCTGCGCGAGGTCTACGGCTTCTCCGAGGACGAGATCGAGTTCTTCGACCTGCACATCACCTCCGACGAGGTTCACGGCGAGCGCGGCTACCAGATCGTGCTCGACCACGCCGACACCCCGGAGCTGCAGCAGCGCTGCCTCGACTTCGTCCGGTGGGGTGCGGAGATGCGCTACGCCTACACGCGGGCGCTGTACGACACCTACGTCGCCCCGACCCTGACCGACGCCGCCTGAGTCCGCCCCGCACGGAGCCACCACGGCGCACGGAGGAGGAGGGGACGTGATCCCGGAGACGGCCACCGCCGAGTGGGTCGCGGTGGCTCCGCTCGCGGAGCTGCAGCGCCGCAAGAAGAAGCAGGTCGACGTGGCGGGGACGGCGGTCGCGCTGTTCCTCGTCGGTGACCGCGTGTTCGCCTTCGCCGACGCCTGCGTCCACAAGGGACGCTCGCTCGCGCGCGGCACGGTGTGGAAGGGCAGGGTGGTCTGCCCCGGGCACCAGTGGATGTTCGACCCCGAGACCGGCCGGGCGGACGGGCAGGAGGACTGCCAGCCCGTGCACGACGTGCGCGTCGTCGACGGCGTGATCCACGTCGACCCCCGCCCGCGCCGCGTCCGAAACCCAGATCCCCAGGAGCGAACGTGACCCCGACCCCCGCCACGCTCGTCGCGGTCGGCGCCGGGCAGGCCACGGCGACCGCCGTGCGGCTGCTGCGCCGCCGCGGCTTCGACGGCCGCCTGGTGGTGCTCGGCGACGAGCCGCACGCCCCCTACCAGCGGCCGCCGCTGTCGAAGGAGTACCTGCGCGGCGAGGCCGACCGCGACGACGTGACCGTGCTCGACCCCGCGTGGTGTGAGAGCAACGACGTCGACCTGCGCCTCGGGACGCGGGCCGAGCGGATCTCCTCCGACGGGGGCGCCCACCGGGTGCACCTCGCCGGCGGCGAGGAGCTGCGCGCCGACGCCGTCCTGCTCGCCACCGGGGTCCGCGCCCGGAGGCTGCCCGGCGTGGCCGGCGACCGCGTGGTGTACCTGCGCACCGTCGACGACGCCGACCGGCTCCGCGCGCTGCTGCCCAGCGCCGAACGGGTGGCGATCATCGGCGCCGGGTTGATCGGCTCCGAGGTCGCGGCGTCGGCGCGCGACCTGGGTGTCCAGGTCGCCTGCCTCGAGCTCGCGCCCCTGCCGCTGCTCGGGCAGCTCGGGCCGCGGATGGCCCGTGTCTACGCCGAGATGCACCGCGAGAACGGGGTGGACCTGCGGCTCGCCCAGCACGTCGAAGCGGTCACCGAGACCCCGTCCGGTGTCTTCGTGCGGACCGCGGACGGGGCGGTGGAGGCCGACCTGCTCGTCGTCGCCGTGGGGGCGGTCCCCAACGACGAGCTCGCCCGCGCGTCCGGGCTGCCGGTCGACCCGGAGGCGGGCGGCGTCCTCGTCGACGCCGAGTGCCGCACGGCTGCCGAGGGCGTGTTCGCCGCCGGCGACATCGCGAGCCGCTTCGACCCCGCCGCCGGGCGGCACGTGCGCGTCGAACACTCCGACAACGCCACCCGCCAGGGGACGGCGGTGGCCCGCGCCCTGCTCGGGCAGAGCGTGCCCGCCCCCGAGCCGTCCTGGTTCTGGTCGGACCAGTACGAGTACGGCCTGCAATTCGTCGGCGCCCCGCGGCCGGACGCCGAGGTCGTCGTCCGCGGCAGCGTGGACGACCGCGACTTCGCCGCCTTCTACGTCGCCGACGGGCGGATCCACGCCGCGTTCGCCGTGGACCGCGGCGGCGACGTCACCGCCGCGCGCGAGCTCATCGCGCGGGGCATCCCCGTCCCGGAGGCCGCGCTCGCCGACGAGGACATCGACCTGCTGGACCTCCTCGACGCCGTCGAGGCCTGACACCGGGAGACGACATGGAGTTCCACGACATCGCGCGGTCGGGCCAGGTCCCGGAGGGCGTCGTCCGCCGCATGTTCGTCGGGGAGGTCGAGATCGCCGTCGCCCGCCACGACGGCACCGTCTACGCCACCTCCAACTACTGCACCCACCTGGACTGCCTGCTCTCCAGCGGGAAGGTCACCGAGGAGGGGCTGCTGTGCTCCTGCCACGGCAGCGTCTTCGACTACGAGACCGGCGAGCCGCTCTCCCCGCCGGCGACGCGGCCCGTCCCGGTCTTCCCGGTGCGGGAGGAGAACGGCCGGATCCTGGTGGGCATCGACGAGAAGCTGGCCAAGGCCGCCCTGCAGCGGCGGGCGGCGCGGTCCCGGCGGGGCAAGCCCGCGTGACGGTTTGACCCTCCAGCCGCTGGAACCCCTAGCGTCGCGGGCATGAAGATCCACGTCCTGGACAGCGACGCGGCGATGCGGGAGGTCGTCGCCGCGCCGCTGCCGGAGCGCGCCGCGCGCCTGCGCCGCATGCTCGAGCCGATGGCGGGCATGTACCGGTACTTCCCGGGCGAGCCCGACCTCGTCGCCCTGCACCACGTGTCCAGCGGCTTCCGCGTGGACCGGGACGACGAGCGGGTGCTGCCCGCGCTCGACGCGCTGCGCGCCGCCGACGCGTGGGGCCGCATCGAGCGCGCCCTGCACGAGGGCCTTGCCCGCCAGCTCGAGGCCACCCCCGGCATCGCCACGCCC
>NZ_DATGOP010000097.1:0-63296 GCF_035305885.1 Pseudonocardia sp. | reverse complement strand
GGCCGAGTACCGGCTGGTCGACGGGCCCCCGATGCGGCTGCGCCACCACGGCGAACCGATCGCGCTCGCCGACGAGGAGCCGCAGGTGCTGCCGCTGCCGCCGCTGGAACCGGTGGAACCGGTCGAGCAGCCCCACGGGCGGGCGCCGAAGGCCCGCCACCCCGGCGGCTGAGCGGGTGCGTACCCGGGGGCGGAGCGGGTACGCGGTGCGGGACCGCCGAGAGAGGATGGAGAACACCGTGGACCCCGACCGCGCCCGAGAGCTGCTGACCGGCGAGCTCGCCGCCCTCGACGAGCGGTTGCGCGTCGCCGAGGACAACCGCGCCGAGGCCGCCCCCGACCCGAACGGCCCCGACGGCGCCATCGGCCAGCACCCCGGCGACCACGGCTCCGACGTCACCGCCACGATGGAGGCGCGGATGACCGTCGAGACGATCGCCGAACAGCGCAGGCGCGTCCGGGACGCGCTCGAACGGCTCGACGGCGGCGACTACGGCCGGTGCGCCGTCTGCGACCGCGAGATCGACGACGAACGGCTCGAGAGCCGCCCCGAGGTGCGCACCTGCCGCGAGCACGCCGACACCCCGGTGGTCACGTAGCCCGGTTGACGTGGATCGCAGCGGGTAGCCGGATCGCGTGAGCGAGGTGCCCGAGGGCCTGGTCCGCGTCGATCCGACCGAGCCCGGTTGCACGCGGCGGCGCCGCGGCCGCGGCTGGAGCTTCTACGACTGCTCGGGCGAACCGATCACCGACCCCGTCGAGATCGCCCGCATCAAGGCGCTGGTCATCCCGCCCGCCTGGCAGGACGTCTGGATCTGCCCCGACGCGGACGGCCACATCCAGGCCATCGGGATCGACGCGGCCGGCCGCAAGCAGTACCGCTACCACGAGGACTGGCGGCGCAGGCGCGACGCGGAGAAGTTCGACCGCGTGCTCACCCTCGGCGCCGCGCTCCCGGACGCGCGGCGGAAGCTCGTGCGACGGCTGCAGGCCAAGGGCCTCGGCCGCGACCGCGTGCTCGCCGCCGGCGTGCGGATGCTCGACGTGGGCGTCTTCCGGCCCGGCGGCGAGGAGTACGCGCCCGGCGACGACGACCGGGACGGCACCTTCGGGCTCGCCACCCTGCGCCGCGAGCACGTGCGGCTCGAGCGGGGCGCGGTGATGTTCTCCTACCCGGCCAAGGGCGGCATCCCGCGGGCGCTCGCGCTGCGCGACCCGCTGCTGCACGAGGTCGTGAACTCACTGCTGCGCCGCCGCGGGGGAGGGGAGGACCTGCTCGCCTACCGCAACGGCCGCGGGTGGCACGACGTGCGCGCCGAGGACCTGAACGCGGCGGTCAAGGAGCTCGTCGGCGAGCGGTACAGCTGCAAGGACCTGCGCACCTGGAACGCCACCGTGCTGGCCGCGGTCACGCTCGCTGCCGGCACCGCGCGCGGCGGGGTGCCGAAGGCCGAACGAGCCCGCAAGCGCGTGGTGAACCGCGCGATCGAGGAGGTGTCGACCCACCTCGGCAACACCCCGACGGTCGCCCGCGGCTCCTACGTCGACCCGCGCGTC
This sequence comes from Pseudonocardia sp., assembly GCF_035305885.1. Lineage (GTDB taxonomy): Bacteria > Actinomycetota > Actinomycetes > Mycobacteriales > Pseudonocardiaceae > Pseudonocardia. The sequence goes on along the minus strand of NZ_DATGOP010000097.1, from coordinate 61,739 downwards.
ATCGCGCGGTTCGAGGAGGGGCGCACCGTGCTGCGCGCGCTGCGGCGGCTGGAGGACGCGTCGTCGCTGCCGGACCTGACCGACGACGCCACGCGCGCAGCGGTGGAGCGGGCGGTGGTGCGGCTGATCGGCGGCTGATCGAGGGCTCCGCAGATCCCGGGTGGGTCTCTTGACGGCGCGCGCCTCGTGCGGGGCCACTCCTCGCAGGTGAAGGGCGCGGCGCGGCCCTCCGGGATCGCCGCGCGACCGGCGAGCCTCTGCGGCCCCTCCGGCCAGGCTTCGCCGGGCAGGCCCGGGGCCTGCCCGCCCCGGCGCGCGGCGCCGCGCGGAGGCGAAGGCGGCCGTGCGGCGGCTCCGGGTTCGGCGGGACCCGCCGCTTCAGTGGACCACCTCGGTGGTCCACCACTCCCGCGGCTGGTGGGGCAGCCGCCGTGGAACGTGCCGCTGCGGCGGGCGGCCGTCGCGGGGAGCACGTGTTCCACCGCCGTGAGCGCCCCGACCACGCGGCGAGCCGGCCCGCCGCGTCGAGCTCCCGGGCGCGTCGGGCCGGACGACGGCCGCGTCGTAGCCGACGACGTCGGCGATCCGAACTGCTCCTCGGCGGCCGGAACCACGGCTCTTGCCACGGACGCGGACGGTGGGGCTGCACCCCGTGCCACGGTCGAACGCGCGTAGCCGGGGCGACGCCGGGTACGCGAGTCGCATGACCGGCAAGCTGGACGGAAAGCGCATCGCGATCATCGCCACCGACGGTGTCGAGCAGGTGGAACTCACCGAGCCCCGCGACGCGGTGACGCGGGAGGGCGCCCGCACCGAGCTCATCTCGCCCGCGGAGGGCGAGATCCAGGCGATGAACGGCGACATCACCCCGGCCGACACCTTCCGCGTCGACCTCACCGCCGCCGAGGTCGACGCCGCCGACTACGACGCGGTGATCCTGCCCGGCGGCACCGTGAACGCCGACCGCCTGCGGATGGACCCGCACGTGCGCGAGTTCCTCCGCGCGGTCGTCACGGCGGGCACCCCGGTCGGGGTGATCTGCCACGGCCCGTGGACGCTCGTCGAGGCCGACCTCGTGCGCGGCCGCACCCTGACGTCGTACCCGAGCCTGCGCACCGACATCCGCAACGCGGGCGGCACGGTCGTCGACGAGGAGGTCGTCACCGACAACGGCCTCGTCTCCAGCCGCAGTCCCGACGACCTCCCCGCGTTCTGCGCCACGATCGTCGAGGAGTTCGCCGCGGGCGCGCACCAGGCGTCCGCCACCGCCTGACGGCGGGGCGCCCGCACGCGTCGACCGTCACCCGATCGGGTAGACAGGCGCATGGCTGACTGGCGCGCCGGTGACGGCAACCCCCGGTTCTCCGGGGCCCGCGCCGACGGGCGCGGGGAACACCCGCTGCAGCGGGCCGACCGCAACATGATCGAGCTGCTGCAGGAGCTGCGCGTCGCCCAGACGGGCGTGCAGATCCTGTTCGCGTTCCTGCTGACGCTGTCGTTCACCGAGCGGTTCGGTTCGGTGAACGAGGTGCAGCGGTGGACCTACGTGGTGACGCTGCTGCTGTCGGTGCTCACCGCGGGCCTGTTCGTGGCGCCCGCGGCCGTGCACCGCATCACCTTCCGCCGCGGCCTGAAGGCCGAGACCGTGCAGCTGGGGCACCGGCTGTTCAGCCTCGGGCTGGGCGCGCTGGCGCTCACGCTCACCGGGGCGGTGCTGCTCGTGCTCGACGTCGCGGTCGGCCTGCCGTTCGCGATCACCGCGGCCTCGGCGGTCGTCGTGGTGCTGTGCGTGCTGTGGTTCGTGCTGCCGATCCCGATGCTGCGCCGCGCCCGCCCGGCGCCGCTCGCGCAGCCCAACGACGGCGACGGCGAGCCCGGTGACGATCGGGCCGGTGGCGAACGCGACGAGGGGCCGCCGCCCGACGGTCGGGCGGCGGCCCCCGGCGCGCCGTTCTCCTCGGCGTGAACCCCTGCCGGGCCTGACCCTCAGCCGGGCAGGGTGCCCGGCAGGTCGTCGGTGGGGTTCTGCTGGGCGGGCGCCTGCGGGCTGCGGCCCACGTCCCCGCGCCAGCCGCCCTCCTCGCGGCCACGGGACTCGATGAACTCCTTGAAGTTCTGCAGGTCGCCCTGCACACGGTGCTGCACGATCCCCAGCGCGTCGCCCGCCTTCTCCACGACGCCCGACGGCTCGTGGTCCAGCTGCAGGGTGACCCGGGTGTGCCGGTCGTCGATGCGGTGGAACGTGACGACGCCCGCCTGGTGGGTGCCGTTCGTGGTCCGCCACGCCACCCGCTCGTCGGGGTGCTGCTCGGTGATCTCGGCGTCGAACTCGCGCTCCACGCCGGCGATCCTCGTGACCCAGTGCGTGCGGGTGGGGGAGAGCTGGTCGATGCGTTCGACGCCCTCCATGAACTCCGGGAAGGACTCGAACTGCGTCCACTGGTTGTAGGCCGTGGTGACGGGCACGGCCACGTCGACGGTCTGCACGACGTTGGTGGTCATGTCGCAAGGCGTACCCGGCGCCGCCCGGTCTACCCGTCGTCGGTCATCCGACGGCGCAGCTGGGCGACCGTCTGCGACAACAGGCGCGAGACGTGCATCTGGGAGATCCCGACCCGGTCGGCGATCTGGGTCTGGGTGAGGTTGCCGAAGAACCGCAGCAGCAGGATCGTGCGCTCCCGCTTGGGCAGCTCGTCGAGCAGCGGCGCCAGCGTCTCGCGGTACTCGACCTTGTCCAGCTCGGCGTCGAGGTCGCCGAGGGTGTCGGTGAGCGGGGTGTCGGCGCCCGCGACGAGCTCGTCGAGGGAGCTGCTGCGGTAGGCCTGCTGGGCGTCGAGCCCCTCCACGACCTCCTCGGTGGACAGGCCCAGCCGCGCGGCGATCTCGCTGGGCTTCGGGGCCCGGCCGAGCTCCTGCGACAGCGGGCCGACCGCGCCGTTGATCGAGCTCTGCAGGTCCTTGAGCCGGCGCGGCACCCGCATCGACCAGGTCCGGTCCCGGAAGTGCCTGCGGATCTCGCCGGTGATGGTGGGCACCGCGTAGGACAGGAAGTCGATGCCGCGGTCCGGCTCGAAGCGGTCCACCGCATTGAGCAGCCCGACCGTGCCGGCCTGTTCGAGGTCGTCGACCGGCTCGCCGCGCCCGGCGAACCGGCGCGCGATGTGCTGCACCACGGGCAGGTAGCCGGTGACGAGCTTGGCGCGCAGCGCCTGGCGTTCGGGGTGGTCCGGCGGCAGCGCCGCGAACTCCTCGAACAGCGGCGCGAGGTGGGCGTAGTCCGAGTGGCGGGCCGTGTCGCTCATCGCGTGCACCCCATCGGCGTCCGTCCGGGGCGGGGATCGCTCGCTCTCGGGCGCTCGTCGGCACGCCCGCGGGGCGTGAGGACAGGGGGTGGGTGCACGTGAAGAGCTACCCGCGGGCCGCCGAGCGGAAACCCGGCCGCTGGTACGTTCATAAGTCGCCCTGTCGTACGCCACGCCCGCGAAGGTGATCTGCCGGTGTCGAACAGCACGTCCTCCGCGGTGCCGGATGCCCGCATCCCGAACGAGCAACCGGACCTGCTCGACGACGGGATCGAGCACGAGCGGGCCTACGTCCGCATGCTGTACGAGCGCCTCGACGCGCGCCGCGCCGAGACCGCCCGCAGGCTCGCGGACGTCCTGCACGACGAGACGGTCGGCACGCCGCAGGCGCTCACCGAGCGGGACGCCGCGGCCGCGATGTACGCCGACCGCCTCGCGGCGCTGCGCGCCGCCGAGCACGGGCTCGCGTTCGGCCGCCTCGACGCCGAGGACGGCGAGCGCCGCTACATCGGCCGGCTGGGCCTGCTGGACGAGGAGAACGAGTACGAGCCGCTCCTGATGGACTGGCGGGCGCCCGCCGCCCGGCCGTTCTACACGGCCACCGCCGCCTCGCCCGAGGGCATCCGGCGCAGGCGCCACCTGCGCACCCGCCGGCGGGAGGTCATCGCCGTCGACGACGAGGTGCTCGACCTCGACGACGCCACCGCCGCATCCCAGACGAGCGGTCTGACCAGCGAGGCGGCGCTGCTCGCCGCCGTCGACGCCCGGCGCACCGGCCGCATGGCCGACATCGTGGCCACGATCCAGGCCGAGCAGGACGCGGTCATCCGTTCGAAGCCGTCCGGGGTGCTGGTCGTGCAGGGCGGTCCGGGCACCGGCAAGACCGCGGTCGCCCTGCACCGGGCCGCCTACCTGCTCTACACCCACCGCGACCGGCTGGCCCGCCGCGGCGTGCTCGTCGTGGGGCCCAACCCCACGTTCCTGTCCTACATCGGGCAGGTGCTGCCCTCCCTGGGCGAGACGAGCGTCGTGCTGAGCACGGTGGGGCAGCTGTACCCGGGGGTGGACGCCCGCCGCACCGAGCCGCCCGCCGTCGCCGCGGTGAAGGGCCGCGCCGAGATGGCCGCGGTCATCGCCGCCGCCGTGCGCGACCGCCAGCAGCTGCCGCGCCGCCCCGTCGAGCTCGTGGTCGAGCAGCAGCCGGTGCGGCTCGACCGGGAGGTCGTGCAGGCCGCCCGCACCAAGGCGCGCCGGTCCCGCAAGCCGCACAACGAGGCGAGGCGGATCTTCCGCAAGGAGGCGATCCGGCTGCTCGCCGAGCAGGTGGCGCGCACGCTCACCAGCCCGGGTCGGCGCGACCTGCTCGACGCGGGCGACCTCGCCGACATCCGCGACGAGCTGTCCGAGAGCGCCGAGCTGTCGCGCGAGCTGGACGCGCTGTGGCCGACCCTGTCGGCCGAGCAGCTGCTCACCGACCTGTTCGCCGACCGGAAGCGGCTGAACTCGGTGGCGCGCCGGCTGCCGCCCGCCGAGCGCGAGCTGCTCTACCGGCCCGCGCCGTCGGACGACGTGCCGGTGGACCTGCGCTGGACCCCCGCCGACGTCCCGCTGCTGGACGAGGCGGCCGAGCTGCTCGGCGACGACGGCTCGGAGGCGGCCGCCCGCGAGGCCGCTGCGCTGCGCGAGGAGGTCATGTACGCCCAGGGCGTGCTGGACGTGCTCGACCTGGAGGAGGACCTCGACCCGGAGCTGCTGCGCGCCACCGACGTCATCGACGCCGACCGGCTGGCCGAGCGGATGCAGGTGCGCCGGTACGACTCCACCGCCGAGCGCGCCGCGGCCGACCGCGAGTGGACCTACGGCCACGTGATCGTCGACGAGGCGCAGGAGCTGTCGCCGATGGCGTGGCGCACGGTCATGCGCCGCTGCCCGAGCCGGTCGATGACGATCGTCGGCGACATCGCCCAGACCGGCGATCTCGCGGGCGCGCGGTCGTGGGACGAGGTGCTGGCCCCGTTCGTCGAGCGTCGCTGGCGGCTGGAACAGCTCACGGTGAACTACCGCACGCCGGCCGAGATCGCCGACGTCGCCGACGACGTGCTCGCCTCGATCGACCCGAACCTGACCCCGCCGCGGTCGGTGCGCAGCACCGGGGTGCCGCCGCGCGCGGTCGCGGCGCAGGCGGGCGGCCTGGACGACACCGTGGCGAAGGTGCTCGCCGAGGAGGCGGGTGCCGTCGGCGACGGCCGCACGGCCGTGCTCGCGCCCGTCGGGCTGGTCGACCGCCTGCGGGCGCGCGTGCTCGGCCCCGACGGCGGGGCGGACGGTGCGGCGAGCACGGACGGCGCGGTCGGGGAGGTCGACCTCACCGCCCCCGTCGTGGTGCTGCCGGTGTCGGCCGCCAAGGGCCTCGAGTTCGACGCCGTTGTGGTGGTGGAGCCGGCGCAGCTGCTCGCCGAGTCGCCGCGCGGGCGGGGCGACCTCTACGTCGCCCTCACCCGCGCCACGCAGCGGCTCGCGGTGGTGCACGCCGAGCCGCTGCCGCCGGAGCTGCGCAAGCTGCAGACGCGGTGACCGGCGCGGCGGCCCCGCCGGCCCGGGTGCGCCGGCCGTGCCGCTCGCTCCCGGAGGTGATCGAGGCGCCCACGCACGGCGCGCCTCCGTGGTTCGTGCGGGGCCGCCGCCCGGTCGTGACGTTCGTCGACCCGGACGAGCACCCCCGCCTCGACCTGCCGCACGTGGCGATCTGGGCGGCCGCGCCGCCGCGCCCGACCGCTTCGTCGTCCCGCGCTTCGGCGGGCACGACCGGGTGGGGGTGCGGCTCGACGGCGAGCCCGACCGGGCCGAGGTCGGCGAGGTGGTCCTCGACGCCGACCGGCAGGCGGCGCCGAAGGCGCTCGTCGCGCGGCTGGACGCCGACCGCTCCCGGTGACCGCACCCCCACCGAGGGCTACAGGGGCGTGACGTACGCGCCGGAGATGCCGCCGTCGACCAGGAACGTCGAGGCGGTGATGAAGCTGGCGTCGTCGCTGGCGAGGAACGCGACCGCGGAGGCGATCTCCTCGGCGCGGGCGAAGCGGCCCATCGGGACGTGCACCAGCCTGCGCTGGGCGCGCTCGGGGTCGGAGGCGAACAGCTCCTGCAGCAGCGGGGTGTCGACCGGCCCCGGGCAGAGGGCGTTGACCCGGATCCCCTCGCGGGCGAACTGCACGCCCAGCTCCCGGCTCAGCGCCAGCACGCCGCCCTTCGAAGCGGTGTAGGAGATCTGGGACGTCGCCGCACCCATCACCGCCACGAACGACGCGGTGTTGACGATCGCGCCCTTGCCTTGGCGCTGCATGTGCGGGATCACCGCCTTGCAGCACAGGTACACCGAGGTCAGGTTGACCTCCTGGACCCGCCGCCACGCGTCGAGGCCGGTGGACAGGATGGAGTCGTCCTCGGGCGGGGAGATGCCCGCGTTGTTGAACGCGACGTCGACGCTGCCGTACGTGTCGACGGCCGCGGCGAACAGCGCCTCGACCTGCGACTCCGACGTGACGTCGGTCTGCACGAACAGCCCGCCCACCTCGTCGGCGGCGGCCTTGCCGGCGTCGGCGTCGATGTCGGCGACCACCACCCGCGCCCCCTCGGAGGCGAGGCGGCGCACGGTCGCGAGGCCGATCCCGCTGCCGCCACCGGTCACGACGGCGGTGCGGCCGGAGAAGCGTTCCATCATGGCCCGCAGCCTAGATCCTGCGGTCTAGACCGAATTCAGGCGGCCCGGCCGGCGCGGTGCGCGGCCGCGGCGCGCACGAGGGCCGCCATGAGGCGCACGTCGGTGGCGACCTCCTCGGGGTGCCACTGCACGCCCACGACCCAGCGGTCGCCGGTCAGCTCCACCGCCTCGACCAACCCGTCGGTGGCGCGGGCGGTCACGACGAGGCCGTCGGCGAGCCGGTCGAGGGCCTGGTGGTGGTGGCAGCGCACGGTCGCCGAGGCGCCGAGCGCAGCGGCGACCCGGCTGCCTGCCTCCAGGCTCACCTCGACGGTGCCGAAGACGCCGGGGGAGGGGTTGTGCCCGGTGTGCCCGACGACGTCGGGCACGTGCTGGACGAGCGTGCCGCCGAGCCCGACGTTGAGGATCTGCGCCCCGCGGCACACGCCGAGCACCGGAATCCCGCGGTCGAGCGCACGGTGCAGCACGGCGAGCTCGGCCGCGTCGCGCTCGGGCCGGGGCGTGCCGGTGCGCTCGTGCGGGGTGGCGCCGTAGCGGGCCGGGTCGACGTCCGGGCCGCCGGCGAGCACGACCGCGTCGAGCCGGTCGACGGCCGCGGCCGCCTCCGGCACCGGCGGGAGCAGCACCGGCACCCCGCCCGCGGCGATCACGACGTCCGGGTACGTGCGGGGCAGGAGCACCGCCTCGTGGTCCCAGACCCCGTAGCTCGCGCGCTCGCCGTAGGCGGTGATCCCGACGACGGGCCGGGGGCTCGGGTCAGAGCCGTTCGAACCCACGCTTGCGCTCCCAGTCGGTGACCGCCGCGTCGAAGGCGGCCAGCTCGACCCGCGCGGCGTTCGTGTAGTGCTCCACGACCTCGGTACCGAACGCGGCCTCGGCGACCTTCGACCCGGCGAACAGCTCCGCCGCCTCACGCAGGGTACTCGGCACGCGCGGGCCGGTGGACTGGTAAGCGTTGCCGGTGTACGGCGGCGAGAGGGGCAGCTCGTTCTCGATGCCGTGCAGCCCGGCCGCGATCAGCGCCGCCACCGCGAGGTAGGGGTTGACGTCGCCGCCGGGCACCCGGTTCTCCACCCGCAGCGAGGGCCCGTGCCCGACCACGCGCAGCGCGCAGGTGCGGTTGTCCAGTCCCCACTCGACCGCCGTGGGCGCGAAGCTGCCCTCGGCGAACCGCTTGTAGGAGTTGATGTTCGGGGCGAACAGGTAGGTCAGCTCGCGCAGGCACGCCTGCTGGCCCGCCACGAAGTGGGAGAACACCTTCGAGAAACCGTGCTCGCCGTCGCCGGCCGAGACCGGCCCGTCCGCGCCGCGCAGCGAGATGTGGATGTGGCAGGAGTTGCCCTCCCGCTCGTCGAACTTGGCCATGAACGTGAGCGCCATGCCCGCCTGGTCGGCGATCTCCTTGGCGCCCGTCTTGTAGATGGAGTGGTTGTCGCAGGTGGTGAGCGCGTCGGCGTAGCGGAAGGCGATCTCGTGCTGGCCGAGGTTGCACTCGCCCTTGGCCGACTCGACCACCATGCCCGCGCCCGCCATCCCGTTGCGGATCCGCCGCAGCAGCGGCTCCACCCGCGACGTGCCGAGCATCGAGTAGTCGACGTTGTAGAGGTTGGCGGGCTCCAGGTTGTGGTAGCCCTTGCGCCACGCCGTGTCGAACGAGTCGGCGAAGACCATGAACTCCAGTTCGGTGCCCACGTCGGCCGACAGCCCGTGCGCGGCGAGCCGGTCCAGCTGCGCCTTGAGGACCTGCCGCGGCGAGGCGACGACCGGCTTCCCGTCGGCCCACTGCACGTCGCACAGCACGAGCGCGGTGGCCTCGTGCCACGGCACCCGCCGCAGCGTGGAGAGGTCGGGCACCATCACGAAGTCGCCGTACCCGCGCTCCCAGCTCGACATCGCGTAGCCGTTCACGGTGTTCATCTCGACGTCGACCGCGAGCAGGTAGTTGCACGCCTCGGCGGCGTGCGGGACGACCTCGTCGAGGAAGTACGTCGCGGCGCACCGCTTGCCCTGCAGGCGGCCCTGCATGTCGGTGAACGCGACGAGGACCGTGTCGATCGTGCCGTCGTCGACCATCGAGCGCAGCTGCTCGAGGGTGAGCATCCCGGGGCGGGCCATGGGGTGTCCTTCCGGTGGAGCGGTTCACGCCGAACGGCACCCCCGAAGGGAAGCTCCCCCCGGGAGTGCCGTCCGCCTGCTGGTCGTGCCTACTTCGCCGGCTTCGCGGCGTCGGTGCCTGCCGGGGAAGCGTCGGTGTCGCCATCCTCGCCGGTGGAGGCCCCGTTGGTGGTGGAGGCCCCGTCGGTGGTGGAGGCCCCGCCCGCGGAGGCGCCGTTGGTGCCGGACCGTTCGGCCGCGCTCTCGGCGGCGCCGGCTTGCTCGTCGTCCGTGGCCTCGTCCTTCTCGGCGGCCTTGTCGTCCGCGGCCGTCCCGTGCCCGTGGCCGCGGGCCTCCGCCTCGGCCTCCAGCTGCGCCTCGATGCTCTCCAGCTCGGCCACCGAGCCGCCCTCCGGCACCGGGCCGGTGAACCACTTGCGGGCCGAGATCAGGTACCAGCCGCCGAACAGGATCAGGGCGCCGCCCACGGTGATGGGCGCGTAGTTGACCGCCTCCCAGTCGAACTCCTCGGAGAACGGAACGCCCGCGGGCGACAGCGGCATCAGGAACAGGACGCAGACCAGCGCGATCCACACGACCGCGGTCGTGGAGATCCACTTGTAGCGCGGGCCGAGGGTCCAGGCGCCCGCCTCGAACCGGTCGCCCGCCTTGATCCGCAGGATGATCGGCAGGCAGAAGGCGATGTAGAGGCCGATGACGGCGATCGAGGTGCCGACCGCGTACCCGAGAACGCCGTTGACCAGCGTCGGCAGCATCAGCGCCCAGGCGAGCACGCAGATCGCGGTGACGGCGTTGACCGGGGCGCGGTTGGCCGCGACCTTGCGCCACACCTTGTGGAACGGCACCGCGCGGTCGCGGGAGAACGCGAACATCATGCGCGAGGAGGCCGTCACCGACGCCGTGCCGCAGAACAGCTGCGCGATCACCGCGATGAGCAGCAGGAACTGCGCCCAGGTCTCGCCGAGTGCCTCGGTCCAGATGTAGATGACCGCGTCGCCGCCCGCGTCGAGCACGCCCTGCACGTCCGGCACGGCGAAGGTCACGGCGACGAGCAGGATGAAGCCGAACACCACCGACGCGACCACGGCCATGACCATGCCGAGGGCGGCCGTGCGCGATGCCGACCGCGTCTCCTCGCTCATGTGCGCCGACGCGTCGAACCCGGTGATCGTGTACTGCGACATCAGCAGGCCGATGCCGAACACGAACCAGAAGGCGGAGTCGGAGAACCCCGAGTTGTTGATGGTCTCGCCGAACACGAAGGCGGCGGACTGGTGGTTGTCCGGCACGAAGGCGAGCACGGCGACGACCACCGCGACGCCGACCATGTGCCACCACGCCGAGATGGTGTTCAGCAGCGCGAGGATGTTGATGCCGAGCAGGTTCAGCCCGAGCTGCAGCGCGGCGATCACCGTGAAGACGATGAAGATCGTGCCGGTGTCGTTGCCCATGCCCGGGAACCACAGGTTGAGCAGCGCGGTGGTGAAGATCGCCGACCCGTACTGGATGGCGGCGGTCACCGCGATCTCGCCCACCAGGTTGAACCACCCGGTGAACCAGCCCCACGCCGGGCCGCCGAGCTTGGACGCCCAGAAGTACAGCGCGCCCGCCGTGGGCATGGCCGAGGCGATCTCGCCCATCGCCATGGCGACCAGCACGCAGAAGAAGCCGACCAGGAGCCAGCCCCACGTGATGGCGACCGGGCCGCCGTTGTTGAACGCGATGTAGTACGAGGTGAGACAGCCGGCGAGGATCGAGATGATCGTGAACGAGATGGCGAAGTTCGAGAACCCGCCCATCTCGCGGTACAGGACTTGCGCGTAGCCGAGGCGGTGGAGGATCGCCTCGTCGTCGGTGCGCGCGGCGCGCTCGGTGGCAGCCACTGGGCTCCTCGTTGTCAGGGGTTGTCCGGGTTCTCGGGGGTCATTCGGGCCGGGTCGCCGCCTCGAGCAGGTCCTCGAGGTCGGGCCCGTCGAACGTCGCTACGGCGCGGTCGTACTTCTCCATGCCCCACGACCAGAAGTCGAAGTCGATGGGGCTGGAGCCGTCCTGGATCGCCGCCCACAACGTCCAGCCGTACTGGGACATCAGGGCGAACAGGCGAGCCCGCGCGACCTGCCGCGGGCGGGGGCGCCCGTAGTAGGCCGTGACGAGCTCGTCGAGCAGGGGGAGCGGCAGGGTCGCCTCGCTCCAGATGTTGCCCAGCTCGAAGCACGGATCGTTGTTGCCGGAGTACTCGTAGTCGATGATCCGCACCTGCTCGCCGTCGTCGATCATGTTCTCGGCGAGCAGGTCGTTGTTGCAGGGCACCGTGTCGGTGCGCGGCCCGAGCGCCTCCCGGATGCGGTCGACGATCGGGGCGAACTCGTCGTAGCGCTTCGGCAGGCGGAATCCGTGCTCGGCGACGATCCGCCGGTAGCGGGCCTGCACCTCGAACATGTCGAAGTCGTTGACGAAGCGCGGGCCCGAGTGCAGCTTGCGGCACGCGGCCGCCACCCGGTGCAGCACGTCGGGGCGGTGCAGGTCGGCGTCGCTCAGCGGCTTGCCGGGCAGGAAGCCGACCACGAGGCCCTCGCCCGGCCGGTAGTGGAGCACCGGTGCGCCCACGCCCGCCTGCGCGGCGGCCAACGAGTTGGCGTGTTCGACGTCACGATCGATCCCGAGCAGGCTCTTCCCGCCGGCCGGGATCCGCACGACGCAGGTCCCGTCACCGTTGGTGACCTTGACGTTGCGGTTCGTGAGACCACCGGGTAAATCGACCACCGTGCGGGGGCGTCGGGCTGTGCACGGAATCGTGTCGAGCAGCGCGTCCAGGTCCGGATCCAGCACGGTCGTGGTCAACTCCACTGGGGGATGGTAGAAGTCGCGTCAAATACGGTCTAGACCGTAAGGTGCCCCCCATGCCAGACGTGTTGCCCAGCCGTGCCCGCATCGTGATCATCGGCGGAGGGGTGGGTGGGGCCAGTGTGGCCTACCACCTCGCGGAGCGCGGCGAGCGGGACGTCCTGCTGCTCGAGCGCTCCGAGCTGACCAGCGGATCGACGTTCCACTCCGCGGGGCTGGTCGGCCAGCTGCGCTCCGACCCGGCCCTGACCAGGATGAACGTGTACTCGGCCGAGCTGTACCGCAAGCTCGAGGCCGAGGGCGGCGAGCACGCCCCGGGGTGGGTCGAGTCGGGTTCGCTGCGCCTGGCGTCCTCGCCGGAGCGGCTGGAGGAGATCCGCCGCCAGGCCGGGTGGGCGGCCCGCTCCGGGCTGCCGCTGGAGCTCATCTCGGCCGAGGAGGCGCGCGAGCTGTTCCCGCTGATGAGCACGGACGGCGTGCTCGGCGCGGCCTACACGCCCACCGACGGCCACGTCGACCCGTCCCGGCTCTGCTACGCGCTCGCCGCGATGGCCCGGGCCAACGGCGTCACGATCGCACAACGAACCCGTGTCGTGGCGATCAACACCGACAAGGGTCAGGTCACGGGCGTGCGCACGGACCGGGGCGACGTCGAGTGCGAGATCGTCGTCGACTGCGGCGGCATGTTCGCCGCGGAGATCGGCCGGCTCGCCGGTGTCCGGATCCCGGTGGTTCCGATGTCGCACCAGTACGTCGTCACGGCGCCGCTGCCCGCCGGGTCGATGCCCGCCGACCGGCCGCTGCCCTCGCTGCGCGATCCCGACCTGCTCGTCTACTACCGCCAGGAGGTCGACGGGCTCGTCATGGGCGGCTACGAGCGGCGCTCGGCCCCGTGGACGGCCACGGCGGCCTCCTACGACGCCGTGCCGGCCGACTTCAACGGCAAGCTGCTCTCCCCGGACTGGGACCGCTTCTCCGAGATCATCGAGAACGCGCAGGTCCGCGTGCCGGTGCTGGCCGACACCGGGATCACCACGATGATCAACGGGCCGGAGGCGTTCACGCCCGACAACGAGTTCTGCCTCGGCGAGACCGAGGTCGCCGGGTTCTTCGTCGCCGCGGGCTTCTGCGCGCACGGCATCGCGGGCGCGGGCGGGATCGGCCGGGTGATGGCCGACTGGATCCTCGACGGTGACCCGGGCATGGACCTGTGGCACATGGACGTGCGCCGCTTCGGCCGGCACTACCGCTCGCCCGGCTACACGCTCGCCCGCACCGTCGAGAACTACGAGAGCTACTACGACATCCGCTACCCGGCCGCCGAGCGCTCGGCGGGCCGGCCGCTGCGCACCTCGCCCGCGTACGCGTGGCACGCCGCGCACGGCGCGGTGTTCGGCGAGAAGGCCGGCTGGGAGCGGGTGAACCACTACTCCGAGCCCGGCTCGGAGGAGCTGCGGCCGCGCGGCTGGGCGGGAAGGCACTGGTCGCCGTGCGTGGAGCCCGAGCACCGCGCCGTGCGCGAGGCGGCGGGCCTGTTCGACGAGAGCTCGTTCGCGAAGATCTCGATCAGCGGCCCGGACGCGGCGGCGTTCGTCGCGCACGTGTTCGCGGGTCGGGTGGGCCGCCCGGTGGGCTCCGTGGTCTACACCCAAGCGCTCAACGACCGCGGCGGCATCGAGATGGACGTGACGGTCACCCGGCTCGCCGAGGACGAGTTCCTCGTGGTCACCGGCACCGCGTTCGGCACGCACGACCTCGGCTGGCTGCGCCGCCAGGCCCGGCTCACCGGCGCGTCCGTGCGGCTGGCCGACGTCACCGGTGCCGAGGCGTGCTTCGGGTTGTGGGGCCCGCAGGCCCGCGAGCTGCTCGCCCCGCTCACCCCGGCGTCGCTGGAGAACGCCGACTTCCCGTTCGGCACCATGCGCGAGACGACCGTGGGTGACGTCCCGGTCCGGGCGGCGCGCGTGACGTTCGTCGGGGAGCTGGGCTGGGAGCTGTACTGCTCCACCGAGTACGGCGCGGCGCTGTGGCGCACGCTCGTCGAGACCGGGGCCCGCCCCTGTGGCTACCGGGCGATCGAGAGCCTGCGGCTGGAGAAGGGCTACCGGGTGTGGGGCGCCGACATCACCCCCGAGACCACCCCGGACGAGGCCGGGCTGTCCTTCGCGGTGCGCGCCGACGGCGAGTTCGTCGGGCGCGCGGCGCTGCTCGCGGCCCGCGAGCGCGGCATCGACCGCTCCCTGAGGTGCCTCGTCGTCGACGACCCGCGGGCCGTCGCGCTCGGCGGCGAGCCGGTCCGACTGGACGGCCAGGTGGTGGGGCAGGTGACCTCGGGAGGCTACGGCTACACGGTGGCCCGCTCGATCGCCTACGCCTACCTGCCCGCGGGTACGCCCGAGGGTGCGGAGCTGGAGGTGCAGATCGACGGCACCTGGGAGCGCGCCGCCGTGGCGGCGAGCCCGCTCTACGACCCGAAGGGGGAGCGCATCCGCGCCTGAGCGCGCCACCCGACTGCAGCAACGGCCGTGCGTCTGGTCGTGAAGATCGACACGTCGGGTGACGATACGGCGCGACGCGCCGCGCGACACTGGGCTGATCCCGTGAACGTGCTGCAGCGAACTCGTCGCTCGCGGTAGCGTCTGCGCACCGCGACCCCGTGTCGCCGTGCGGCCCCGGACCCCGGCCGGCGCGATTCGCTCCCCCGCCAGCACCGCCGTGGAGGATGCGCATGCATCACTCGGTCTGCAGACCCGTCGTCACGCCGTTCCCGCGCGCCCCCGGCGCGCCCGCGCTCGCGTCCCGGGTGGCCGGCGCCCGCCCGCCCGGGCCCGGTGGGGGACCGGTGGGCCCGGAGCACGACCTGCCGGTGGAGTCGGTCGTGACGGCCACGGAACGCGCCCGCTGGGGCCGGGCGCTGGACCCGGAGGCCCGCGCGATCGTCGAGCTGGCCCGGCGGCCGGTGTCGCTGGTGGAGATCGGTGCGGCGCTCGGCGTGCCCGTGGCCGCGGTGCGGGGGCGGGTGCACGAGCTCGCCGAGGGCGGCTTCCTGCACGTGCACGCCACGCCCGCGTTCCCGGGCGGACGCCCGCCGGGCGACGTGCTCGCCCGCCTCCTGCGCGGGCTGCGCCGGTGAGGGCCGGCCGGTGAGGGTCAGCCGGTGAGCGCCTCGAGCACCTGCTCGCCGTAGCGGGCGAGCTTGGTCTCGCCGACCCCGCTGATGGTGCCCAGCTCGGCGAGCGAGCTGGGGCGGCGGGAGGCGATCTCGCGGAGCGTGGCGTCGTGGAAGATCACGTAGGCGGGCACGCCCTGCTCCTTCGCCACGGCGCCGCGCCACGCGCGCAGCCGCTCGAACACCCCGGCGGCCTCGGGCGCGAGCTCGGGCTGGGCGGCCTTGGCCGGCCGGGACCGGCGGGCCTGCCGCTTCGGGTCGCGGCGCAGCATCACCTGGCGTTCGCCGCGCAGCACGGGCCGGCTCTCCTCGGTGAGCACGAACGTCTGGTGCCGCGGCTCCACCGCGAGCATCCCGCGGGCCACGAGCTGGCGCAGCACCGCCCGCCACTCGGCCTCCGACAGCTCGGTGCCGACGCCGAACACCGAGAGCGTGTGATGGTCGAACTGCTCGACCTTGGCCGTGCGCCTGCCCAGCAGGATGTCGATGATCTGGCCCGCGCCGAACCGCTGGCGGCGCTCGCGGTCGAGCCGGAAGACCGTGGAGAGCACCTTCTGCGCCGCCACCGTGCCGTCCCACGACTCCGGCGGGACCAGGCACGTGTCGCAGTTGCCGCACGGCGGCTCGCCGCGCTGGCCGAAGTAGGCCAGAAGCTGCGAGCGGCGGCACTCGACGGTCTCGCACAGCGCGAGCATCGCGTCGAGGTGCTGGGCGAGGCGGCGCCGGTGCTCGCGGTCGCCGTCGGACTCCTCGATCATCTTCCGCTGCTGGACGACGTCGGCGAGGCCGTAGGCGAGCCACGCGGTGGACGGCAGCCCGTCGCGCCCGGCGCGGCCGGTCTCCTGGTAGTAGCCCTCGACGGACTTGGGCAGGTCGAGGTGCGCGACGAACCGCACGTCCGGCTTGTCGATGCCCATCCCGAACGCGATGGTGGCGACGACGATCACACCGTCCTCGCGCAGGAAGCGCGCCTGGTGGGCCGCGCGCGTGGCCGCGTCGAGCCCGGCGTGGTAGGGCAGCGCGGTGAGGCCCTGGGACACGAGGAACTCCGCGGTGCGCTCCACCGAGCTGCGCGACAGGCAGTAGACGATGCCCGCGTCGCCCGCGTGCTCGGTGCGGATGAGCTCGAGCAGCTGGCGGCGCGGGTCGTCCTTCGGCGCGATCCGGTACTGGATGTTGGGACGGTCGAAGCTCGCGACGAAGTGCCGGGCCCGCTCGCTCGGGCGCAGGTCGAGCCGCTCGGCGATCTCGGCGTGGGTGGCCTCGGTGGCGGTGGCCGTGAGCGCGATCCGCGGCACGTCCGGCCAGCGCTGGTGCAGCTGGGAGAGCTCGAGGTAGTCGGGCCGGAAGTCGTGGCCCCACTGCGCGACGCAGTGGGCCTCGTCGATGGCGAACAGCGCGATCCGCCCGCGGTCGAGCAGGCCCAGGGTGGAGGGCACCCGCAGCCGCTCGGGGGCGAGGTAGAGCAGGTCGAGCTCGCCCGCGAGGAACGCCCGCTCGGTGTCGCGGCGCTCGTCGAGCGACTGGGTGGAGTTGAGGAACCCGGCCCGCACGCCGAGCGCGCGCAGCGCGTCGACCTGGTCCTGCATGAGGGCGATCAGCGGGGAGACGACGACGCCGACGCCGGGGCGCACCAGCGCGGGGATCTGGTAGCAGAGCGACTTGCCGCCGCCGGTCGGCATGAGCACCAGCGCGTCGCCGCCCGCGCAGACGTGCTCGATGATCTCCGCCTGCCGGCCGCGGAAGGACTCGTAGCCGAACACCCGGCGCAGGACGTCGAGCGGGGTGCTCGCGGGGGCTGCGGTCCGGGCGTCGGGCACCCCGCGATCGTAGGGGGACGGTCCGGCCGGGCGGGGACGAACGGGGAAGGCCGGGCGCTCGACGCGTCGACCCTCCCGGTCGACCGGTTGACAACCCGCGCGGCGCACGGCACTGTCCAGGCTGTCTAGACAGGATCGGTGAGGAGGTGTCGTGCCGCCGCTGTACGCGCGCATCGAGCAGGCGCTGCGCACCCGCCTCGCCGCCGCCGCACCCGGCGACCCGCTGCCCTCCGAGCCGGCGTTGGCGGCCGAGTTCGGGGTGGCCCGGATGACCGTGCGGGCGGCACTGGACCGGCTGGCCGCCGACGGCCTGGTGGAGCGCGTGCCCGGCCGGGGTACCTTCGTGCGGCCCCGGCCCGCGCCCCGCCCGGCCGGCACCCTGATGAGCTTCCACGACCAGGTGCGCAGCTGGGGCCGGGTGCCCTCGTCCCGCCTGGTGGAGGCCGGGCTCCGGCAGGCGAGCGCCGACGAGCGGGCGGCCCTGCGGCTCGGCCCGGGCGCGCGGGTCGTCGCGATCGTGCGCGTCCGGCTCGCCGGGGCCACCCCGCTCGCGCTCGAACACGCCTGCTTCCCGCCGCAGCTGGCCCACCTGCTGGAACTCGACCTGGAGCACGAGTCGCTGCACCGCGCGCTGCGCGAGCGCGGCGTACACCCGACCCTCGGCTCCTCGACGCTGACCGCGGAAGCGGCCGGGCCGCACGCGGGCCTGCTGGACGTGCCGGCCACCGAGCCCCTGCTGGTGGAGACCCGGCTCATCGTCGACCAGCGCGCCGACCCCCTCGAACGGACGGTGAGCCGCTACGTCGGCTCCCGTTACTCCCTGCAGGTGACCTTCGACGTGGAGGCAGGACCGTGATCACCCGGACCACCCTTCCCGAGCCCTCCGTGGTCGCGGGGATGATCGACCACTCGCTGCTCCGACCAGAGCTCACCAGCGACGACGTGCGGGCGGGCTGCGCGCTCGCCGCGGCCAGGGCGACGGCATCGGTGTGCGTTCGCCCGTCGGACGTGCGCCTCGCCGCCGCCGCGCTCGCCGGTACCCCGGTCCTCGTCGGCACCGTCGTCGGCTTCCCGCACGGCAGCACCACCACGGCCGCCAAGGTCGCCGAGACGCGGGAGTCGGTGACCGACGGCGCCGCCGAGATCGACGTGGTGCTGCACATCGGGCGCCTGCTCGAGGGCGACGCGGCCTACGTGCGTGACGACATCGCGGCCGTCGTCGCCGCCGCCGAGGGGCGCACCGTGAAGGTGATCCTGGAGAACGCCCTGCTCGACGCGGACGCGAAGGTGCTCGGTTGCCGGCTCGCCGAGGCGGCGGGCGCCCACTACGTCAAGACGAGCACCGGTTTCGCCCACGGCGGCGCGACCGCCGACGACATCGCGCTGATGCGCCGGACGGTGTCGCCGCACGTCGGGGTCAAGGCCGCGGGTGGCGTGCGCTCCCTGGACCGGCTGCTCGAGCTCGCCGCGCTCGGCGCCACCCGGTTCGGGGCGACGGCCACGGCGGCGATCCTCGACGACCTCGCCGCCCGTCGGACCGCCGCGGGGTGATCGCGCTCTGATCCCAGCGGCGGGTCCCAGCGGCGTGTTCCAGCGGCGCGGCCCGTGCGCCCGTGGCGGTGGGTTGGGTCAGGGCTTGCGGGCGACGCCGCCGTACATCGCGATGTCGGCGTCCGGGACCGGGGCCGCGCCGGGAAGCGGCCGCCACTTGTGGATCTGCACGATCCCGGGGTCGACGACGTCGAGCCCGGCGAAGAAGTCCTCGGTCTCGGCCTTCGACCAGAACCGGACCTTCTCCCCGTAGGCCTCGTACACCTGCCGTACCCCGGCGAGGGGGACCGGCGCGAACTCGTCGGTGGCGATCGACGCCGCGAGGTAGCTGCCCGGCACCAGCGCGTCGACGAGCCGCCGCACCACCTGCTGCGCGAGCCCGTCCTCGGGGACGAAGTGCAGCACGGCGATCAGGGTGAGCCCGACCGGCTGGGAGAGGTCGAGCGTGTCGCACAGCCGCGGGTCGGACAGGATGGCCTCCGGCTCGCGCATGTCGGCGCAGACGTAGGCGGTGCGGCCCTGCGGCGTGCTGGCCATGCGGGCCTTGGCGTGGGCGAGCACCGTGGGGTCCTTGTCGACGTAGACGACCCGGGCGTCCGGGGCGATCGCCTGCACGACCTCGTGCAGGTTGGGTGAGGTCGGGATGCCGGTGCCGATGTCGAGGAACTGGCGCACGCCGCTCTCGGCGAGGTAGCGCGCGACGCGGTGCATGAAGCTGCGGTTCTCCAGCATGTGCACGCGCAGCGCGGGCCACAGCCGCAGCGACGCCTCGCCCGCGGCGCGGTCGACGGCGTAGTTGTCCTTGCCGCCGAGGATGTAGTCGTAGATGCGCGCGCCGTGGGCGCGATCGATCTTCAGGTCCATCGCGCGCAGCCCCGGCTCTCCTCGTCGGTGTGGTCGGCGTGATGGTAATGCGCGGTTCCCGGAGGTCCAGAGGCCGCCGCGGTGGAGCCGGTGGATCTTTCCCCGCCGGGCCGTGGCCGGTCACGATGCCGGGGAGGGCTCCGACACCCCGGCGGCGCCGTTGCGTTCGCCGTCGTCCCGCCGCACCTCGGTGCGCACCATGAGCCGCACCTTGTCGGCGCGGTACAGGTCGCGCGCGTACTCGACCGCCAGCCCGCCCACCGAGTGCGCCGTGCGCTCGACGCCCATCAACGGCGTGCCCCGCACCACGCCGAGCGCGGCGGCCGTGGCGGGGTCGGCGCTCACCGGCTCCAGGTACTCGACCGCGGTGTGCGGGGCGAGCCCGTACTCGTCGGCGAGCAGCTCGTAGATCGACCCGGTGAGCGGGTGGCCGAGCAGGCCGGGCAGGCGATCGGCCGGCAGCCACGTCCGCTCCAGCGCGAGCGCGGTGCCGTCGGCGGACCGCACGCGCACCAACTCGTACACGGGTGCGCCCGGCGGGAGCTGCAACGCCCGGGACACCTGCCCGTCCGCGTCGACGGTGCGGGCGGTGAGGACCTGCGCCCCCGCCCGCCGGTGGGCCCGCCGCATCTGCTCGGTGAACCCGGCGACCCCGGTGAGGTCGCAGTCGATGCGGGGCTCGGCGACGAACGCCCCGCCGGAGCGCCCCGGGGTGCGCACGAGCACGCCGCGGCGGGCGAGCCCATCAAGGGCCTGGCGCAGCGTCATCCGGCTCACCCGCAGCGCAGCGGCCAGTTCCCGCTCACCGGGCAGCCGGTCGCCCGCGGAGATCGCGCCCGCGGTGATCTCCTCCATGAGCCACCGTTCGATCTGGGCGTGCACCGGCACGCCGCGGTGGCGCTTCAACGCAGGGGCGCGTTCCAGCAGCTCCGCCGACACCTGCCCAGGGTAATCGCTACGAACCCGAACCGGTTGCGAACGGAGGGTGCAGACCGATCGGCGACGGCTCGTCGCTGCTCGCGGCGCTCGAGACCGGGCAGATCGACGCCTACCAGCTCTCCCCGCCGACGCCGTACGTGGCGCAGGCCGCGGGGTTCGGGACCGTGCTCATCGACGGGCCGTCGGGCGACGTGCCGAGGTTCGCCGACTTCGCCTACACCGGGTTCGCCGCCAACCGGGAGTGGGCCGAGGCCAACCCCGAGGCCGCCCGCGCGTTCAGCAGTGCGCTGAACCAGGCGATGGAGCAGGTGCTCGCCGACCCGCGGGCCGCCGCGGAGAAGATCGTCGACCGGATGTCGGCAGGCGACCTCCCGGTGCTCCAGCAGACCCTGGAGGCGCTCGCGCCCGCGCTCTCGGAAGACGGCTGCTTCGACCCGGCGGCCGTGCAGAGCACGCTCGCCGTCATGCACGAGGTCGGCATCACCGGCAGCGCTGGTGACCCCGCCGAAGGCGTGCTGTGGACCAACGCGTACAACCAGTGCTGAAGGCGGAAGGACATCAGTTGAAGATCATTCGTTACGCGGGCCCCGACGGCGCCGCGTGGGGCCTCCTCTCCGACGGCGTGGTGCGCGCGGCCGAGGGCACCCCGTTCGTCGACCTGCGGCCGACCGGGGTGGACGTGGGTCCGCTGGACGAGGTGCGGCTGCTCGCCCCGGTGACCCCGCGCACGGTCCTCTGCGTCGGGCGCAACTACCGCTCGCACGCCGAGGAGTTCGGCAACGCCGTGCCGGAGGAGCCGCTGCTGTTCCTCAAGCCGCCCGCGGCGGTGGTCGGGCCGGGTGCCGACGTGGTGTACCCGAAGCTGTCGCAGCGGGTCGACCCGGAGGCCGAGCTGGTGCTGGTGATCGGGCGCACCGCCCGCAACGTCGCCGCGGCCGACGCCTGGGACGTGATCGGCGGCTACACCTGCGGCAACGACGTGACCGCCCGCGACATCCAGCGCGCCGACGGCCAGTGGACCCGCGGCAAGGGCTTCGACACGTTCTGCCCGATCGGGCCGTGGGTGGACACCGAGTTCGACCCGACCGACGTCGGCGTCTCGTGCACGGTGGACGGCGAGCGCCGCCAGGACGGGCGCACCAAGGACCTGATCTTCGGCATCCCGTTCCTGATCGAGTACATCACCCGGTTCACCACGCTGCAGCCCGGCGACGTGGTCCTCACCGGCACGCCGGAGGGCGTCCGCCCGGTGGAGCCGGGCAACACGATCACGGTGGAGGTCGAGGGTTTGGGCGCGCTGAGCAACACGGTGGTGGCGGAGGCCTGACCGCCGGGGCCGCGGTCGGGCCAGGCTCTCCCGCCACCGGCCACGGCAGGGCACCGAGGTCGCCACTCGCGATCGGTCCGTCCACGATCGCGCGCGTGACGAGCGGGATCCGAGGCGGCCAGGGTGCCGGTGAGCGCCGCCGGGCAGCGCCCACCGGTACGGGCGGGCGACGGGGCGAGGCGGCGGAGGGCGGACAGGGCGGCGGGCGGCGGCTCCGGCATGCCCCGGTCGACGGTAGGAACCGCGGCTGATCGGTGCACCCGGGTCTCGGGCGCTCGCGGACGCGACCGGCGCGGCACGCGGCCCTCCGGGCGCGAGTGGCAGGCTGGGGGCAGCAGAAGATCGCGTCAGGAGGAACCGTCGTGGCAGGGCAGCTGAGGATCGGCTACAAGGCGTCCGCGGAGCAGTTCGCGCCCCGGGAGCTGGTGGAGTACGCCGTGCGGGCGGAGGAGGTGGGGCTCGACAGCGTCGTGATCTCCGACCACTTCCTGCCGTGGCGGCACAACGGCGGACACGCGCCGTCGTCGTTGGCCTGGCTGCCTGCGGTGGGGGAGCGCACGTCCCGGGTGGTGATCGGCACCTCCGTGCTCACGCCGACGTTCCGCTACAACCCCGCGGTGCTCGCGCAGACGTTCGCGACGCTCGGCGTCCTGTACCCGGGGCGGGTGATGCTCGGCGTCGGCACCGGCGAGGCGCTCAACGAGATCGCGGTGTCGGGCCGGGAGTGGCCGGAGTTCAAGGAGCGGTTCGCGCGGCTGCGCGAGTCGATCCGGCTGATGCGCGCGCTGTGGACCGAGGAGGAGGTGTCGTTCGAGGGCGAGTACTACCGCACGGTCGGTGCCACCATCTACGACCGGCCCGAGCAGCCGGTGCCGGTGTACGTGGCCGCGGGCGGCCCGGTCGTCGCCAAGTACGCCGGGCGGTCGGGCGAGGGGTTCATCTGCACGTCCGGCAAGGGCATGGACCTCTACACCGACAAGCTCATCCCCGCCGTCGAGGAGGGCGCCGCGGCCGCCGGCCGGGACCCGGGCGAGATCGACCGGATGATCGAGATCAAGCTGTCCTACGACCGCGACCCGGAGCAGGCGCTGGAGAACACCCGGTTCTGGGCGCCGCTGTCGCTCACCGCGGAGCAGAAGCACAGCGTCGACTCGGCCGTCGAGATGGAGCGGCTGGCCGACGAGCTGCCGATCGAGCAGGTCGCGAAGCGCTGGATCGTGGCCTCCGACCCCGACGAGGCGGTGGCCCAGATCAAGCCTTACCTCGACGCGGGGCTGAACCACCTCGTGTTCCACGGGCCGGGGCACGACCAGGAGCGGTTCCTCACCCAGTTCGCCGAGGACGTCCTGCCGCGCCTGCGCGCGCTGGCCTGACGCGGGTCGTGGGGCGGGGCCGCGGCCCCGCCCCGCCGGGGCCGTGCACTACTTCTTCTTCTCGCGCGACTTGCGGGTGCTGCGGTTGTTCGCCTTCTGGATGGCGTCGACCAGCTCGCCCTTCTTCATCGACGAGCGTCCGCGGATGTCGAGCTTGCGCGCGACGTCCATGAGGTGCGCCTTCGAGGCGTTCGCATCGACCCCGCCCGCGGTGTCGCGGTTCGTCCGGCGCCCGGCCTTGGCGGCCTGCTCGTCGGACGGGCCCTTGCGGCCCTTCGGCTCCCAGTGGTCGCCCACCTTCTCGTGGGTGTGCTTGAGCGCGGCGAACGCGACCCGGCGGGCGCGGCCACCGTCGTCGCCGTAGGTCTCGATCGCCGAGTCGTAGCTGTCCACCCAGGTGCGCCTGGCCTTGGCGTCCGAGCGCTCGACGGTGCTCGGCATCGCGTCCTTGCCCGGCATGTCACACCTCCACTCGACGGCGCGGGCGCGGGGTGTCCAGGAAGCGCCGGACGCCCTTCAGCCCGTACCGGTCCACCGCCGTCTTCACCAGCCCGAAGATGGCCCCCTGCAGCGTGGCGGCGAGCAGCACCTCGCGGGTGCTGTAGTCGTCCGACAGCGGCTGCGGGGCCTCGTCCTCGTCGGAGATCCGCTTCCACACCGCCGCGAAGAGCTTCCCGGCGAGCATGCCGCCGATGAGGCCGAAGAGCAGGCCGATGGGCTTGTAGCCGAGCTTGGCCAGGCCGGTCAGCTCGCTGCCGTCGCCGCGTCTCACCGGTCCTCCCGAGCGCGCGCCTCGGCGCCCGTCTCGCCCGCGTAGCCGGCGTCCTGCCCGGCGACGCGGCCGACGAACTGCTCGTTCTCGTCGGTGCCGGTCGTGCCGGCGCCGTCGGCCCCGGCGCGTTCGTCGTCGGGGCGGGCTTTCCGGTCGGGGTCGACCCCGCCCGCCTCGCGGGAGCGCGCGACGTTCGGGTCGGCTTCGACGTCCGGTTCTGGGGTCCCGTGCATGCACCGCGGGTACCCGACCACGCGGGTCCCGAACACGGAAACCGGCAGGGCCCCTGCGTGGAGGTTCAGTAGGGCCGCGAGGCCCCGCCGCCGGAGACGAGGCGCCTGCCGCCGCCGGCGCCGCGGGCGGCGCGCAGGCCCGGCAGCTGGACCGCCGACCGCGGCATCGGGCGGCGCGCCCGCAGCACGGGCCACACCGGGGACGGCGGGAAGAGGGCGTCGAGGCCGTTGGTGGCGGGCCCGCCGACGCTGGAGCGCAGCAGCTCCTCGTAGGCGTCGTACTCGGCCACGGCGGCGGCGATGTTGCCCTGCGCGAGGTGGGCCTCGATGAGGGCCCGGCGGGCGCTCTCGCGGCTGGGTGCGGCCTGCACCGCCATCTCGGCGAGCCGGACGGCCTCGGCGTGGCGGCCCGCGGCGGAGAGGCGCAGGCTGCGCTCCTCGATGGCGTGCAGCCGCAGCTGGCGGAACCGCTCGCGCTCCACCGCGATCCAGGCGGCGGTCCAGCCGGGGAGGATGTCGGCCGAGAGCAGCCCGATGTCGGGGCTGTCGGTGGCCGGGATCTCGGGCAGCGCCCGGATGAGGCCCAGGGCGTCGGCGAGGTCGACCTGGACGTCGGCCGCGAGCGAGAGCGGCCCGGTCAGGTCGCCATCGGTGAACAGCGACGGGATGCCCACCGCCGCGGCCGCCTCCACCAGCAGGTGCTGCGCGGCGGCCGCGGGGACGCCGGGCCACAGGTCGGCGGCGAGCGCCGCGTGCTCCTGGGGGCGGGGGTGGATGGCCAGATAGGCGACGAGCCTGCGGGAGTCGACCCCCAGCGGGACGGGGTTGCCGTCCGCCACGAGGGTGAACGACCCCAGCACGCGCACCGCGTGCCGGGCGCCAGGGTGCGCCTGAGTCGTGCGAGATCGTCGCTGATCGTCAGACATGGATCGTCCTGTGTAGGTGGTGTGCCCGGCTGGAGCTCGCAAGGACCCGTCGGCAGCACGACAACGCCGGAGTCCGCGAAAGCAGAGTGTTCTCCCGAGCGCCCGCGTTGCCAAGGGGCCTGTTCGTCACACTTCCGGCTGCTCAGCGGCCATCCGGGTGACGTGCGAGGCAGCCTTGATGGTACTCAAGGGATGGCGTGCACCCGAACGTGGGTGCCTCGCCCGTCCGACCACACGTGCAGCGAGTCGCACAGCTGCCGCGCGATCCAGACGCCGCGGCCGCGGGGCTCGGCCGGGTGGGGAGCCTGCAGCCCGGGCAGCGGGTCCCGCAGGGTGCCGCCGTCGTCGATTTCGCACAGCAGCCCGTGCCCGCCCGTCCACAGCGACAGCTGCGCCTCGGGCGAGCCGTGCTCCACGGCGTTGGTGGCGAGCTCGTTGACCGCGAGGACGATGTCCTCGACGCGTTCGCGCTCGTAGCCGCGGCCGGAGAGCGCCTGCTCCACGGTGACGCGCACGTCGTGCAGCTGCCAGGCGGAGAACGGCAGCACCACGTCCGGCGGGCCGAGCAGCGGCGGCTCGGCGGCGGGCCGCGCGGACAGGACCGCGCGCGGGTCGTGGTGGCCGGGGTTGTGGTGCAGCTCACCGCCGTCCAGCAGGTACGGGTGGTTGCGCCGGGCGCCGTCGAGGATCTCCAGGTAGAGCGGGAGCTCCGGGTAGAAGCAGGTGATGCGCACCGGCAGGTCGGCCAGCGCCACGTTGAGGGCGGCGTCCAGCTCGGTCCAGAAGCGGCCGTCGACGCCGTCGAGGGCGGCGGTGTGCTCGTTGAGCACGGTGACCGGCCGCCCGCGGGCGACCGACAGCGCGCGCAGCTCGAGCGCCCACCGGGCGGCGAGCGTCTGCGCGGAGGCGCCCGCCGGGCCGTCGACCGAGCGCTTGAGCCGGACCAGCCGGTCCTCGGGCGCGAGGGTGCCGCCGAAGCGGTCGGCGAGCCGGCGCTCGGTGTCCGGCTGCAGCGCGACGGCGAGGGGCTCCTCCCGCTCGGCGGCCTGCTCCACGAGCGGCGTGAGCTGGTCGAGGAGGTCGGTGGTCGACCCGTGGAAGCCCGCGGCGTGCTCCAGGCGGAGCGCGTTGGCCGAACGGGTCGTCTCGATCCTCATGCCGGTGCCTGTTCCTGTTCGGGGGAGGGCGCGGCCGGCGCCGTGGGCGGCCGGTCCGCGGGTTGTTCGCGGGGCGAGCCGTCGACCGGGGGCGTGTCGACGGGCGGCAGGTCGCTGCGGGCGTGCACGACGAGCTGGGTGGCGAACGGGGCCCCGCAGCGGTCGAGGACCCGCTGCACCCGGGGGCGGACGCCGGTCAGCACCAGCCGGTGGGCCTCGGGGAACTCCTCGGCGGCGTGGACCAGCCCGACGGCGCCCGCGACGTCGAGGAACCGCAGCGACGACAGGTCGAGGGTGATGTCGGCGGGCGCGTCCGGCAGGCGCAGCGCCTTGTCGAGGGCGGCCTCGAGGAAGCTGCGGATGCGGGGGCGGTTGCTGTGGTCGCACTCGCCCGCCACCCGGGCCGCGCCGGGACCGAGGGCGGTGATGCGCAGCAGGCCGTCGTCGTAGATGGCGGGCGAGACCACCTCGGTGCGGTGCGCGGCGCGCATCGCGTCGACGACCTCGTCGGGGTAGCGGCCGCGGTCGTAGATGCACAGGACGTGCGCGGGCCGGTCGCGGACCACCTCGTCGACGATGCGGTCGTAGTCCTCGACGCCTGCGGCGGCCTGCGCGACCGAGAAGCTGAGCCTGCCGGTGATCCGCACGGCCGGGAAGCCCGCCGCCAGCGCGGCGTCGACGCCGGCGCGCACCGCCTCGGCCGCCTCCTGCGGCGAGCGGTGCCGGTCGCCGGGGAGGATGGTGAAGCGGCCCTCCCGCAGCGGCCCGGCCACGGCCACCCCGTCGTCGGTCATCCGCTCGAGCACCCGGTCGGAGGTGCCGTCGTCGACGTAGATGACCTGCTCCCCGCGGCTCAGACCGTGGGCGAGGAACTCCGCTGCGATCTCCCACAGCTGTTCGTCGCTGACCGGAACCGCGATGGCGTGGTCGACGCCGCGGCAGTCCTCGACCGTCGTCGTCATCACGCTTCCCGGGCTAGGGCATCAACGTCGTCGAACACAGCTCCGTCGAACGCGGCGTCGTCGAACACAGCGTCACGCGCAGGACACTGTACGTCCGCCACCCGGGCGCCGGGCGCGCGTCCGGGGTGGCGGACGCCGAAGCGCATGATCGCCGCGGTGAACGGAGCCCCGCTCAGGGCGCCAGCGGCGGCAGCACCGCCTCGACGAGGTGCGGCCCCGGCTCGGCGGTGGCCCGGCGGAGGGCGGAGGCGAGCGCCTCCGCCGTGGTCACCCGCTCCCCGGGCACGCCCATCCCCGCGGCCAGCGCCACGAAGTCGAGGTCGGGCCGGTCGAGGTCGAGCAGCGCCCTGGCGCGGGCGCCGTCGCCCGCCAGGTGCGCGGCCGCGCCGGTCTGGGCGAGCTCCATGCGCAGGATCGCGTAGGCGCTGTTGTGGTAGACGACCGTGGTCACGTCCAGGCCCTCCCGGGCCTGCGTCCACAGCGCCGAGATCGTGTACATGGCGCTGCCGTCG
This sequence comes from Pseudonocardia sp., assembly GCF_035305885.1. Taxonomy (GTDB): domain Bacteria; phylum Actinomycetota; class Actinomycetes; order Mycobacteriales; family Pseudonocardiaceae; genus Pseudonocardia. The sequence continues at coordinate 34,155 of NZ_DATGOP010000097.1, read as the reverse complement.
GCCTGCAGGCACCACACCGGCCGGTCCGGGCAGGCGATCGCCGCACCCGTCGCGGCCGGCAGGCCGTAGCCGATGGAGCCGCCGGTGAGCGTGAGCCAGTCGTGGCGCGGCGCGCCCGCGGTCACGGCGGGCAGCCCGAGCCCCGAGCTCACCGACTCGTCCACGACGACGGCGCCCTCCGGCAGCAGGGCGCCGACCACGGCGGCGGCGCTCTGGACGGTCAGCGGGCCGCTCGGCAGCGGCGGCCGGGCGGCCGGGGCCGGCCGCGGGGCGGTGCCCGGCGCGACCAGGTCGGCGAGCTCTTCCAGGACGGCCGTGGCGGTCCCGCCCGCGAACGCGCCCTCCTTCGGCACGAGCGCGTGCACCTCGCACCCGGCGGGCACCAGGTCGGAGGCCTTGTCCGGGTAGGCGAAGAACGACACCGGGCGCCGCGCGCCGGCCAGCACGAGGTGGCGCGCGCCGGCGAGCTGCCCGACGGCGACGTCGACGACGTAGCCGAGCCGGTCGACGGGGGCGACGCCCGCACCCCGCTCGAGGCGGGTCGGGAACGTCTCGGCGAGCACCCGGGCCCCGGTGGCGGCGGCGATGCGGTCGGCGGCCGCGAGCCCGGCGGCGCGGGTGGCGTCGCCGCCGACGAGCAGCACGCACGGCTCCCCGGACGTGAGCGCGGCCGCGGCCGCGCGGACGGCGTCCGGGTCGGCCGCGGGCGGCGCGGGCGGCGGGACCGGCGGCGCGGGGACGCCGCCCGGGCTCCAGCTCACGTCGGCCGGGAGCACGAGCGTCGCCACCTGCCCGGCCTTGGCTGCGGCCACCGCCTCGGCGGCGTCGGCGCCGACCTCGGCCGGGCTGGTGGTCGTGCGCACCCAGCCGGACACCGCGCCCGCGATCGCGTGGATGTCGGACTGCAGCGGGGCGTCCAGCGGCGCGTGGGTGGTGGCGTGGTCGCCGACGACGTTGACCACCCCGGTGCCCGCCCGGCGCGCGTTGTGGAGGTTCGCGAGGCCGTTGGCCAGGCCGGGGCCGAGGTGGAGCAGGGTGGCGGCGGGCCGCTCGGCCATCCGGGCGTACCCGTCGGCGGCGCCGGTCGCGACCCCCTCGAACAGGGTGAGCACGGCCCGCATCCGGGCCACCCCGTCGAGGGCGGCGACGAAGTGCATCTCCGAGGTGCCCGGGTTGGCGAAGCAGGTGTCGACCCCGCCGTCGAGCAGCGACCCCAGCAGCGCCTGGGCCCCGCTCGCGGTCGGCGTGTGCACCGGCGCCCGGCTCACGCCTGCACGCTCACGGAGGTGGTGGGGGAGTTGCGCAGGGTCTGCAGGACCACGCAGTAGCGCTCGGTGAGCCGGATGAGCGTGTCGATCTCGTCCTGGCTCGCGGTGGTGTCGAGGTCGAAGCGCAGGCGGATCTCGCGGAACCCGACCGGGGCGTCCTTGGCCACGCCGAGGGTGCCGCGGAAGTCGAGGTCGCCCTCGGCGTGCACGGTGCCCGACGCCTGCAGCCCCAGCGATGTGGCCACGGCCCGCAGCGTGACGCCCGCGCAGGCGACGAGCGCCTCGAGCAGCATGTCGCCCGAGCACAGCTGGGTGCCGTCGCCGCCGGTGGCCGGGTGCAGGCCGGCCTCGGCGAGCGCCGTGGCGGTGCGCACCCGGCAGGCCACGCCGCTGCCGTCGAGCTCGCCGTCCGCGGTGAGGGTGACCACGGCCGCGTCGGGGTCCTCCCGGTAGCGGGCCTTCAGCGGCGCCTGCAGCTCGCGGAGGGTGGTGGCGTCGATCCCGGTTCGTTCCATGGGCTGCATCGTGCCTCCCGCCGGCGCGGGGCGCGACGGCCTGTGGCCCAGCCCGCTGTGCGCCCCGCCCGGGCTGCGTAGGCTCGGTCGGGTGGCCGAACCGTCGCTGACCAGCCTGCTCGGCCGGGTTGGCCGGGACCGCGTGCTCACGGTCCCGAACCTGCTGAGCCTGCTGCGCCTCGCCGGGGTGCCGCTGTTCGTGTACCTGCTGCTGGTGCCCGGCGGCGCGGAGTGGGGCGCCGACATCTGGGCGATCGTCGTGCTCGCGATCGGCGGCATCACCGACTGGCTCGACGGCAAGCTCGCCCGCCTGCTCGGCCAGTACAGCGCGCTCGGGGCCCTGTTGGACCCCGCGGTGGACCGGCTGTACATCCTCGCCGCGCTGCTGGCGCTGGGCGTCCGCGACGTCGTGCCGTGGTGGGCGGTCGCCGCGCTCGTCGCGCGCGACCTGGTGCTGGGCGCGACCCTGCCGGTGCTGCGCTCGCGCGGCTACGGGCCCTACCGGGTGACCTACCTGGGTAAGGGCGCCACGTTCCTGCTGTTGTACGCGTTCCCCCTCCTGCTCGCCGCCCAGGCGGAGGGGTGGTTCGCCGACCTCGCCCGCCCGTTCGCCTACGCGTTCGCCGTGTGGGGCACCGCGCTCTACCTCTACACCGGCCTGCTCTACCTGGCGCAGTTCGTCCGCGCGCTGCGCACGCCGCCCGTCCCCGTCGACCCGGGGCCCGTCGACGCCGGGTCCGCCGACGCCGGGTCCGCGGCCGCCGCCCGGGCGGCTCCCGAGGGCTGAGCCGGGTCGGGCACGGGTGCGCGGGCGGTGCCGCGTGGATCACGCCAACCCCGCCGACCACGACCCGCGGGCACGGCCTACTCTTTCGGCGTGATCCCCGAGGACCTCCGCTACACCGAAGCCCACGAGTGGGTGCGCGACCTGGGGGACGGGCTGGTTCGGATCGGCATCACCGACCACGCCCAGTCCCAGCTCGGCGACGTCGTCTTCGTGCAGCTGCCCGCCGTCGGCGACGAGGTCACGGCCGGAGCGTCCGTGGGGGAGGTCGAGTCCACCAAGTCGGTCTCGGACATCTACTCGCCCGTCTCCGGCACGGTCACGGCCGTCAACGAGGCCCTCGAGGCCAACCCCGAGCTGGTCAACTCCGGCCCGTACGACGAGGGGTGGATGCTGGAGGTCCGGCTCGCGGAGGGCGCCACCGGCCTTCCCGACAACCTCCTCGACGCCGCCGCGTACCGGGAGTTGACCGAGGGCTGACCGCGCCTTCCGCGCCGACGGCTGCGCGGTAGGTTTGCGGTATCAGGCGCCGCCGCGCGCACCCGCCCGAGCGGCGTCACACTTGTTGTACGTGAAGAGCAGGGCACCCCACTCGCCCACCCATCAGGAGGAGACCCCGAGGTGACCACGAACGACGGGCCCGGCGTACCCCCGGAGCGCTCCCCGGAGACCACCTCGGTCTTCCGCGCGGACTTCCTCTCCGAGGCCGACTCCCAGGCCCAGGACCAGCCGGTCTCCGGTGTCGAGTCGCTGCCCGCCGGCTCGGCCCTGCTGGTCGTCAAGCGCGGCCCGAACGCGGGCTCGCGCTTCCTGCTCGACCGCCCGTCCACGAGCGCGGGCCGTCACCCGGACAGCGACATCTTCCTCGACGACGTCACGGTGTCCCGGCGCCACGCGGAGTTCCGCAACGACCACGGCGAGTTCATCGTCGTCGACGTCGGCAGCCTCAACGGCACCTACGTCAACCGGGAGCCGGTCGACACCGCGGTCCTGGCCAACGGCGACGAGGTGCAGATCGGGAAGTTCCGGCTGGTGTTCCTCACCGGGCCGCGCGAGTCCGGGCCGAGGGGCTAGCTCCGGCTCACCCCGCCGACGCGCGCCGCGACCCGTCCGGAGTCGGGCGCCGGCTGGGTGCGCCGTGTAGCGTCGGGAAGCGCAGGACCGCGAGGAGGAGCGATAGCGATGAGCGAGATGCGCGTCGTGGGGGTACGGGTCGAACTGCCCGCCAACCAGCCGATCCTCCTGTTGCGGGAGACCACGGGCGACCGGTACCTGCCGATCTGGATCGGATCGGTGGAGGCCACCGCGATCGCGCTGGAGCAGCAGGGCGTCAAGCCGGCCCGGCCGCTCACGCACGACCTGCTCAAGGACGTGATCAACGCCCTGGGCCGCCGCCTGGAGCTGGTGCGGATCACCGACCTGCAGGAGGGCACCTTCTACGCGGAGCTGGTGTTCGACGGCGGCATCACGGTGTCGGCGCGCCCCAGCGACTCGGTCGCGCTCGCTCTGCGGATCGGGGTGCCGATCCACGCCGAGGAGAGCGTCCTCGCCGAGGCCGGGCTGATCATCCCGGACGAGCAGGAGGACGAGGTCGAGAAGTTCCGCGAGTTCCTCGACTCGATCACGCCCGAGGACTTCCGCGGCGCCCAGCCGTAACCCTCCACCACCCGGCGGCGCGCCGCGTTGACCAGGCGCGCGGAGGCTCATATCGTCGGATGTCTCGTAGCCCGTCGGTTCCGGCCCTGCCCCCCGGAGGTCGGAATCGGGCTCCGGCGGAAGGAGTTCGGTGGAGCAGCCGCCGTCCGGCGCGCCCGAGCAGGGCGAGCTCTTCCCCGATCCGTTGCTCGGTGAAGGGCTCGACGGCCTGCCCGACCAGCTCGTCGGTTTCCGCGGACCGACCGCGTGCCAGGTCGTCGGGATCACCTACCGGCAGCTGGACTACTGGGCGCGCACCGGGCTCGTCGTGCCCTCGATCCGCGGTGCCGCGGGCTCCGGCTCGCAGCGGTTGTACTCGTTCAAGGACGTCCTCGTCCTGAAGGTGGTCAAGCGCCTGCTCGACGCCGGGGTGTCGCTGCAGAACATCCGCGTGGCCGTCGAGCACCTGCGCCGCCGCGGCATCCGCGACCTCGCGGGCATCACCCTGTTCTCCGACGGCACCACCGTCTACGAGTGCGCGTCGCCCGAGGAGGTCGTCGACCTGCTGCGCGGCGGCCAGGGCGTGTTCGGCATCGCCGTGGGCGGGGCCATGAAGGAGATCAGCGGGTCCATCAAGGACTTCCCGGTGGAACGGGCCGACGGCGGCACCGTCGACGACGCCCCTGAGGACGAGCTGTCCCGCCGCAGGGCGCGGCGCGCCATCAGCTGATCCGAGGCCGCGCCCCGTGGACGAGGACCTACGGGAGCGGGGCCGCTCGGCGTACCGGCAGCGCGAGTGGGCGATGGCCCACGAGCTCCTGGCGGCGGCGGACCGTGCCTCGCCGCTCCCCGTGGACGACCTCGAGCTGCTGGTGACCAGCGCCTACCTGGTGGGGCGCGACGAGACGGGCGACGACCTGGCCGCCCGCGCGTACCGCGAGCTGGTGCGCGCCGCGCCCACCCGCGCGGCGCGCCACGCATTCTGGCTGGGCATCCAGCTGCTGCTGCGCGGCGAACCCGTGCGCGGCGGGGGGTGGCTCGCGCGGGCGCGGCGCCTCGTCGACGAGGGGGGCGGCGACTGCGTGGAGCGCGGCTACCTGCTCGTCCCGGCCGCCCTCCAGGCCCTCGAGGAGGGTGACGCCACCACCGCTCGGGAGCGCGCGCAGCGGGCCACCGCGATCGGGGAGCGCTTCGACGACCCCGACCTGGTCGCGATGGGGCGGCTCGGCGTGGGCCAGGCGCTGATCGCCGCGGGGGAGGCGGGCGCTGCGGTGGCGGAGCTGGACGAGGCGATGATCGCGGTCACCGCGGACGAGGTCTCCCCGGTCGTCGCGGGCATCGTCTACTGCGCCGTGATCGAGGCCTGCCAGGAGGTGTTCGACCTGCGCCGCGCCCAGGAGTGGACCGCGGCGCTCGCGCACTGGTGCGCCACGCAGCCGGACCTCGTGCCCTACCGCGGGCAGTGCATGGTGCACCGGGTCGAGATCATGCTGGTGCACGGCGCGTGGCCGGACGCGCTCGACGAGGCCCGGCGCGCCTGTGAACGGCTCGCCGGCCACCCCGCGGCGGGATCGGCCTGCTACCAGCTCGCGGAGGTGCACCGGCTGCGCGGGGAGTACGAGGCGGCGGAGGAGGCCTACCACCGGGCGAGCCGCTGGATCCCCGCTCCGCAGCCCGGGCTCGCGCTGCTGCGGGCGGCCCGCGGCCAGGTCGACGCCGCCGCCGCGATGCTCGCCCCGGTGCTCGCGGAGGCGACCGCGTTCGTCGCCCGGTCGCGGCTGCTCGCCGCCCACGTCGAGATCATGATCGCGGCGGACGACGTGGCCGCGGCCCGCGCGAGCGCCGACGAGCTGTCCGCGATCGCCGGCGACGTCGACGCCCCGCTACTGCGGGCGATGGCCGCGCACGCCACCGGCGCCGTCCTCGTCGCCGAGCACGATCCGGGCGCGTGGGAGGCGCTGCGCCGCGCCTGGCGGGCCTGGCAGGCGCTCGACGCGCCCTACGAGGCGGCGCGGGTGCGGGTGCTGCTGGGGCAGGCGTGCCTGCAGCGGCGCGACCCCGACTCGGCCGAGATGGAGCTCGACGCGGCCCGGCTGGTGTTCGAGGGGCTCGGCGCCGCCCCGGACGTCGCGCGCGTGCAGGCGCTGTCGCGGGCGCCGGCCACCGCGGGGCTGACCGCGCGGGAGGCGCAGGTGCTGCGGCTGCTCGCGACGGGGAAGACCAACAAGGCGCTCGCCGCCGAGCTGTTCCTGTCCGAGAAGACCGTCGCCCGGCACGTGAGCAACATCTTCGCCAAGCTCGGGGTGTCCTCGCGGGCGGCGGCCACCGCGTACGCCTACGAGCACGGGTTGGTCTAGCGCGGGCTGCGGCGTCCGCGGTACCCGCCGTGGCGCCGAGGACGATCGCACTGGCGTCGGCCGCGGTGTCGGCCGCGCTGTTCGTCGGCGTCGCGGCGGCCGTCGCGGGCCCGTGGTGGACGGGGCTCGCCCCGATGGCGCTGGCCGCCATCCCGGTGGGCACGGCCGCCGGCGACGCGGTCCGCAGCCGCCGCGAGCTCGTCGTCGCGCTCGAGGACCGGGCGCGCCGGGCCGAGGAGGCCCTGGAGCAGGAGGCTGGGCGGCGGGTGGCCGACGAACGGCTGCACATCGCGCGGGACGTGCACGACCTCGTCGCCCACCACATCGCGGTCGTCAACGTCCAGGCCGGGGTGGCCGCCCACGTGCTCGCGGACCGCCCCGACGCCGCGCGGGAGGCGCTCGGCCACGTGACCGAGGCGAGCAGGGCGGCCCTCGACGAGCTGGGATCGCTGATCGGCGTGCTGCGGGGCTCCGACGAATCCGCGCCGAGCACACCGACGACCACCGCCCCCACGCCGGGGCTCGCCGACCTGGAGCGGCTGGTCGCCGCGGCCGAGGTGACCGGGCTGCGGGTCGACCGCGAGGTGGTCGGCGCCCCGCGTGAGCTGCCGCCCGCCGTCGACGTCTCGGCCTACCGCATCGTGCAGGAGGCGCTGACCAACGCGGGCAGGCACGGGGCCGGCCGCGCCCGGCTCATCCTGACCTACGCGCCGCAGCAGCTGGAGATCGAGATCCGCAACCGGATCGCGCTTCCCCGCGCGGCCGGACCGGCCACGGGCTCGTCGGCATGCGGGAACGGGTTGCCGCGATCCGGGGCGAGATGACGGCCGGGCCCGGCCGCGACGGCGAGTTCGCCGTCCGGGTACGGGTGCCGCTGCCCGGGGAGGCCCCGTGACCGTCCGGGTCGTGCTCGCCGACGACCAAGCCCTCATCCGGGGCGGGTTCCGGGCGCTCGTCGAGTCGGCCGACGACATGGAGGTCGTGGGGGAGGTCGACAACGGGGCCGACGCGGTCGCGGTGGTGCGCGAGACCCGCCCGGACGTCGTCCTGATGGACGTCCGGATGCCCGGGGTGGACGGGCTGGCGGCCACCCGGGCGATCACCGGGGACGCCGACCTCGCCGCCGGCCGCGTGCTGGTCTCACCACGTTCGAGATCGACGAGTACGTGTTCCAGGCGCTGCGCGCCGGCGCCAGCGGCTTCCTCGGCAAGGGCGCCACCGGCGCGGGAGCTGCTCGACGGGATCCGGCTCGTGGCGCGGGGCGAGGCGCTGCTGTCGCCCACGGCGACCCGGACGCTCATCGCCCGGTTCCTCGCGCAGCCGCAGCGGTGGGACGGGGCCGTCCCGGACCGGTTCCATGGCGAAGCTCGGCGCCCGCGACCGGGCGCAGGTCGTGGTGATGGCCTACCAGTCCGGCCTGGTCCGCGGCCCGGACTGATCGCCTACCGCGTCGGCGGTACGCCGGGATGCCCGCACGCGGACGACGCCGGGCACGGCCGCCCGCCGGAACGCTCGCCGGCATGACCGAAACCCGGGACAAGCTGGTCGGCCCCCTGCGGCGGGTGCTCGTGCTCATGCACATGACGACCGCGTTCGGCTGGCTGACGTGCGCCCTCGCGGTGCTGCTGCTGACGTTCCACGGCGCGACCCCGACCGATCAGGACGACCGGCTCGCGGTGTCGGCCGCCGTCGCCCACCTCGACGACGACCTCCTCGCCGACTTCTCGTTCATGACCGCCTACACCGGGCTGGTGCTGGCCGGGCTCTCGCACTGGGGTTTCACCCGGTTCTGGTGGGTCGCCGTGAAGCTGGCGCTCGCCATCGGCCTCGCGCTCGGCGGCAGGGCGCTCCACACCGCGTTCCTGGCCGACGACACCGCGGCCCGCACCGGGACCGTCGACCTCCGGCTGGTGGGCGCCGAGGTGCTGATGGTCGCGGCGATCGCGGTGATGGCCTGGATCGCGCGCACCAAGCCGTGGGGCCGGATCAGGGCGCAGCGGGGCCCGGCCCGGCCGTGGGGTCACCCCGTGCTGTACGCGGTCGCCATCGCCACACCGGTGCTGGACTACGTCACCGACCTGCCGCTGCAGGCGATCCCGGCCGCCGTCGTGCTCGGCCACCGGGCGAGGGAGCTCCTGCGAGCGCAGACCCGCACTGGGTAGAACCACCCATCCGCCGGCGTGGGTTCTTCGCCCGATGCCCCCGCCCCCGCGCGCCGCCTAGTGTCGCCCGATCGACGGCGGGAGGCGCCATGAACACCAGGCGGAGCACGCGGGAGACCCTGCTTTCGGGGCTCCCGGTCACCGAGCGGCGGCGGACCTGCGCGGGGGTGCCGACCGCCGTGCTGGAGGGGGGCGCGGGAACGCCGCTGGTCCTGCTGCACGGGCCCGGCGAATTCGCCGCGTCGTGGCTGCCCGTGCTGCCCCGGCTGGCCCGCCACCACCGGCTCGTCGTGCCCGACCTGCCCGGCCACGGGGCGTCGGGCGGTGGCCCGCTCGCCGCCGAACGCGTGCTCGACTGGCTCGACGAGCTCGTCGGCGCGGCCTGCCCGGCCCCGCCGGTGCTGGTCGGCAAGACGATCGGCGGGGCGATCGCGGCCCGGTACGCCGCGCAGAACCGCCGCGAGCTCGCCGCGCTCGTGCTCGTCGACACCCTCGGGCTCGCCGCGTTCGAGCCGGCCCCGCGGTTCGGGCTGGCGCTGCACCGGTTCCTCGGCGACCCGACGCCGCGCACCTACGAGCGCCTCATGGAGTTCTGCGCGTTCGACCTCGACCGGGTGCGCGCGAACATCGGGCGCCGCTGGGACGCCTACGCCGCATACGCGGTCGAACTGGCCGCCGACCCGCAGGTCCAGGCTGCGCTCGGCGGGCTCATCGGGCAGTTCGCGGCGGCGCCGATCCCGGCCGAGGAACTCGCCCGCATCGGCGCACCCACCGCTCTCGTCTGGGGCCGCCACGACCTCGTGACCCCGCTCGCGGTCGCCGAGGCCGCGAGCGCCGCCCACGGGTGGCCGCTGCACGTGGCCGAGGACGCGGGCGACGACCCCGCCCTTGACCAGCCCGGCGCGTTCGTCGACGCGCTGCGGTCCGCGGTCGGAACGGTGGTAGTGCCGTGAACGGGGCCGTGAGCGGGTTCGACGTCATCGTGGTCGGCGCCCGGTGCGCCGGGTCGCCGACGGCCATGCTGCTCGCCCGGATGGGCCACCGGGTCCTGCTCGTCGACCGGGCGAGCTTCCCGAGCGACACCGTCTCGACCCACCTCGTCCACGCCCCCGGCGTGGCGGCGCTGCGGCGGTGGGGCCTGCTGGAGCGGGCGGTGGCGGGCAGCCCGCCGATCGACACCTACGCGTTCGACTTCGGCCCGTTCACCATCACCGGCAGGCCCGGCACCGGGTACGCGCCGCGGCGGACCGTCCTCGACACGGCGCTCGTCGCCGCGGCGGCCGCGGCCGGGGCGGAGGTGCGGGAGCGGTTCACCGTCTCGGAGCTGGTCGTCGACGACGGCCGGGTCACCGGGATCCGCGGCCACTGCGCGGGCGGGCGCACCGTCACCGAGCGGGCTGCCGTGGTCGTCGGGGCCGACGGGCTGCACTCGCTCGTCGCCCGCACCGTGCGGCCGCACGGCTACCACGAGAAGCCGCGCCTGCTGTGCGGCTACTACGCCTACTGGAGCGACCTGCCGACGGACGGCCGTTTCGAGACCTACGACCGCCCGGAGCGGGCCTTCGCCGCATGGCCGACCAACGACGACCTGATGCTGGTCATCGCGGGCTGGCCGTACCGCGAGTTCGCGGCGAACCGGGGCGACGTCGAGGGCAACTACCTCGCCACCCTCGAGACGGTGCCCGCGTTCGCCGACCGCCTGCGCGGCGCCCGGCGCGAGACCCGGATCGTCGGGACGGCGGTGCCGAACTACTTCCGCACGCCACACGGTCCGGGCTGGGCGCTCGTCGGGGACGCCGGGTACAACAAGGACTTCATCACCGCGCAGGGCATCCAGGACGCCTTCCGCGACGCCGAGCTCGTCGCCACGGCCCTGCACGAGGCCTTCACGGGCGCCGCCACCTACGACGCCGCGATGGAGCGCTACCGGGCGGTCCGCGACGAGGCGCTGCCGATCTACGAGTTCACCACCTCGCTCGCCGCGCTCGAGCCGCCCCCGCCCGAGCTCGCGCGGCTGCTCGCCGCGGTGAGCGGCGAGCAGGCCACGATGGACGCGTTCGCGCAGGTGGCGACCGGGGTGACATCGCCCGCCGAGTTCTTCTCCGACGAGAACGTCGGGCGGATCCTCGCCGCGGCGAGCCGCGGGGTCGAGACCCCGCCGCGGCGGTAACATGTGCGCCGCAGTCGCCGAACTCGCGCGGGAGAGTCCCGGTCCCGGCCGGGCGCCGAAGGAGCAACTCCTCCCCGGAACCTCTCAGGCACCAGGACCGCGCGGGCGAGACGCCTCTGGAAAGCGACGGGCATGCCCGTCCGCCGACGGGGAAAGCCCTGGTGCCGCCGGGGCGAATCTCTCAGGCGCCCGGCGACCGGGCGGGGACAGAGGGGGAGGCAGAACGACCCTGCCCCGCGCGCCGCCTGGAGGATCCCGTGCCCGACCGACCCACCCTCTCCGAACTGGAGCGCGGCACCCCCTTCGTCGACCGCCACATCGGGCCCCGCCCCGCGGAGGTCGACAAGATGCTCGAGGCCGTCGGGGCGGCCTCGCTCGACGAGCTGGCCGCCGCGGCCGTTCCCGACAGCATCCGCGACCGGGAGCCGGTCCGCTCCAGCCTGCCGCCCGCGGCCACCGAGACCGAGGTGCTCGCCGAGCTGCGGGCGCTCGCCGCGCGCAACACGGTGACGGTCCCGATGATCGGGCTGGGTTACTCCGGCACCGTCACCCCCGCGGTGATCCGCCGGAACGTGCTGGAGAACCCGGCCTGGTACACCGCCTACACCCCGTACCAGCCGGAGATCAGCCAGGGCCGGCTGGAGGCGCTGCTGACGTTCCAGACGATGGTGGCCGACCTCACCGGGCTGCCGGTGGCAGGCGCCTCGCTGCTGGACGAGGCCACGGCGGCGGCCGAGGCGATGACCCTGCTGCGCCGCGCGGGGTCGTCGCGGTCGCCGCGGTTCGTCGTGGACGCCGACACCCTGCCGCAGACGCTCGAGGTGCTGCGCACCCGGGCCGAGCCGCTGGGCATCGAGCTCGTCGTCACCGACCTCGCCGACGGGCTGCCCGAGGGGGAGATGTTCGGGCTGCTGCTGAGCTACCCCGGCGCGTCCGGCGCGGTCCGCGACCCGTCCGCGCTGATCGAGGCCGCGCACGAGCGCGGCGCACTGGTGGCGGTGGCGGCCGACCTGCTCGCGCTCACCCTCCTCACCCCGCCCGGGGAGCTGGGGGCGGACGCGGTCGTGGGCACCACCCAGCGGTTCGGGGTGCCGCTCGGCTTCGGCGGGCCGCACGCGGGCTACCTGTCGGTGCGGGAGAAGTTCACCCGCCAGCTGCCCGGCCGGCTGGTCGGCCTGTCGCGCGACGCGGACGGCAACCCGGCGCTGCGGCTCGCCCTGCAGACCCGCGAGCAGCACATCCGCCGCGAGAAGGCGACCTCCAACATCTGCACCGCGCAGGTCCTGCTCGCCGTCGCCGCCGCCTGCTACGCCGTCTACCACGGCCCCGACGGGCTGCGCCGGATCGCCCAGCGCACCCACCGCATGGCGGCGGTGCTCGCCGCCGGGCTGCGGGCCGGCGGGATCGAGGTCGTGCACGACGAGTTCTTCGACACCGTGCTGGCCCGGGTGCCCGGCCGGGCCGAGCAGGTGGTGGAGGCCGCGCACGCCGCGGGCATCGCGCTGCGGCGCCCCGGGCTCGGCGCGCCGCCCGACACCGTCGGAATCGCCTGCTCCGAGGTCACCACGGTCGCGCACCTGCAGGCCGTGTGGTCGGCGTTCGGGGTCTCGGCCGACGCCGCCGAGCTCGACGCGGCCACCGAGGACGCCCTGCCCGCCGGCCTGCGCCGGGAGTCGGAGTACCTCACCCACCCGGTGTTCCACGAGCACCGCAGCGAGACCTCGCTGATGCGGTGGCTGCGCCGCCTCGCCGACGCCGACCTCGCGCTCGACCGCACGATGATCCCGCTGGGCTCGTGCACGATGAAGCTCAACGCGGCGGTCGAGATGGAGCCGATCACCTGGCCGGAGTTCGCGAACCTGCACCCGTTCGCCCCGGAGGCCGACGCGGCGGGCACGTTGCAGCTGATCTCCGACCTGGAGCGCTGGCTCGCCGAGCTCACCGGCTACGCCGCGGTGTCGCTGCAGCCCAACGCCGGCAGCCAGGGCGAGCTCGCCGGGCTGCTCGCGATCGCGGCCTACCACCGCAGCCGCGGGGAGGGGCATCGCGACGTGTGCCTCATCCCGGCGAGCGCGCACGGCACGAACGCCGCGTCGGCGGTCATGGCGGGCATGCGGGTGGTCGTGGTGGGTACCGCGCCCTCCGGGGACGTCGACCTCGACGACCTGCACGCCAAGATCGCCGAGCACGGCCCGAACCTGGCCGCTCTCATGATCACCTACCCGTCGACGCACGGCGTCTACGAGGCGCGGGTCCGCGAGGTGTGCGACGCGGTGCACGCCGCGGGCGGGCAGGTCTACGTCGACGGCGCGAACCTGAACGCGCTGGTCGGGCTCGCGCGGCCGGGCGCGTTCGGCGGCGACGTGAGCCACCTGAACCTGCACAAGACGTTCTGCATCCCGCACGGCGGTGGTGGTCCGGGCGTCGGGCCGGTGGCGGTGGCCGAGCACCTGGTGCCGTTCCTGCCGGGCCGCGGGGAGGTCGGCCCGGTGTCGGCGGCCCCCTACGGCAGCCCGCTGGTGCTGCCGATCTCGTGGGCGTACCTGCGGCTCATGGGGCTCGACGGGCTGCGGCGGGCCACGCTCACCGCGGTGCTGGCCGCGAACTACGTCGCTGCGCGGCTGGGTGAGCACTACCCGGTGCTGTACACGGGGGAGCGGGGCCACGTCGCCCACGAGTGCATCCTCGACCTGCGCGGGATCACCAAGGAGAGCGGCGTCACCGTCGACGACGTCGCGAAGCGGCTCGCCGACTACGGTATCCACGCCCCGACAATGTCGTTCCCGGTGGCGGGCACGCTCATGGTGGAGCCCACCGAGAGCGAGGACCTCGCCGAGATCGACCGCTTCGTCGACGCGATGATCGGCATCCGCAAGGAGATCGAGCGCGTGGCGTCGGGGGAGTGGCCGGTCACGGACAACCCGCTGCGCGGCGCCCCGCACACCGCGGCGTGCCTGACCGACAAGTGGGACCACCCGTACTCGCGCGAGATCGCCGCCTACCCGATGGGCGGCACCCCGGGGGTGCACGACCGGAAGGTGTGGCCGCCGGTGCGGCGCATCGAGGGCGCCTACGGCGACCGGAACCTGGTGTGCAGCTGCCCTCCGGTGGAGGCGTACTCCTCCTGAGCCTCCTCGGACGGGTGGGGCGAGTGGACGGGCGGGTCCCCTCCGCCCCACCCGTCCGTAGCGAGGACGGTCGGGTAGCGCTGCGTGATACATGTGATCGTCACCATTGTCAATGAATCATTGACGCCATCCGATCGCCAACGAATCGATGACGCTCGGTGGCTCCGCCACGGCGAGCGGGGGAGGGGCTAGCGGGAGAGGGCGGCGCGGGCGACCGCCCGGGTGCGACGGGGGTCGGTGAGCAGGTCGGTGTTGTCGGCGTGCTGGTCGACGGCGCCGACCCGGGGCAGCGCGGCCACCGCCGGGTCGGAGACGGCGGCGAGGAGGGCGTCGGCGAACCGGTCGGCCTTGAGGACCCGGAACGGGCGGGCGAAGTACGGGCGCGTGGCCGGGTCGACCGGCGGGGCGAGGCCGGTGTCGTTCTGGGCGGTGGCGAGGGCCTCGTAGGCGGTGGCGAGGTGGCGTTCGCGCTCGCGCCACGTGCCGGCGGCGAGGGCGCCGCGCAGGACGGGGCCGAGGGTCGCGGCGAGGGGGAGGGCGGCGAACGCGCTGCCGAGCCACTTGCCGTAGGGCGGGTAGCGGCGGTGCAACAGCAGGGCGAGCCGGATGAGGTCGCGGACGAGGCGGGCGGCGACGACGGCGGACCCGAGCTCGTCGCCGACCTCGCCCGCGCGGCCCACGAACGCCTCCTCCTGCGCGATGCGCTCCCATTGGCAGGCGAGCACGTAGCGCCACACGTCGGGCGGGTACCAGGCGAGCGCGGCGCGCAGCCCGGTGAGCTCGCCGAGGCCGTCGTGGAAGACGGCGCCCGCGGTGGCCTCGGCGAGGGCCTGGGTGGGCAGCGCGAGCCAGTCGGTGGCGTCGAGGCCGGCGCGTGGGTCGACGCCGAGCCGGTCGTGGCACCACGCCTCGACGGTGGTGATCGCGACGCGGTGGCGGACCGGGCCGTCGGTGGTGGCCATGCGGCCCACGTGGTCGCCCTCGACGGCCTCGAAGTGGGTGGGCCAGCCGCGGAAGGTGCGCGGGAGGCGCTCGGAGAGGCGGCGGTCCAGCTCGGGGATGCGGTCGGCGTCGGCGGGTGCGACGAAGACCTCGAGGCGCGGGCCCCACTCGTGGTCGGCGGAGCGCGGGGTGTCGAAGCCGAGGACCTCGGAGCCGGGGCCGATGCGGGCGGCGGAGTGCCGGACGCCGTGGAGGAGCGGCCGGACGGCTTCGGAGTAGAAGGCGCGGGACAGCTGGAGGCCGGGGAGGAACACAGGTCCGATCGTGGCGGTGGGGCTCCGGTCTGGCACCCGGTTTCCGCCCCTTCCTGCGCCCTCTCCTGTGTCAATGATTCATTGACGCCTACCGATCGTCAATCACAGATTGACGATCGAGAACGGCCTCGACGGCCGAGCCGTCGCCGGCCGGGGGAGCGGGGCGTCAGCCGCGGCGCTCGCGGGCGTGGGTGGCGTCGCGGACCTCGCCGACGTAGTTCTCGACGAGGTCTTCGAGCGCGACGATGCCCGCGGTCTCGCCCTGCGGGCCGACGACGCGGCCGAGGTGGGCGCGGGCGCGGCGGAGCACGGCGAGCGCCTCGTCGAGCCGCACGGTGCTGGGCACCTCGGGCAGGGTGCGCACGCGCGCGGCCGGCACGGCGGCCGCGGGGTCGTCGGCGAGGTCGAGGATGTCCTTGACGTGCAGGTACCCGGCGAGGTCGCCGGACGCCGCGCGCACCGGGAAGCGGGAGTAGCCGGTCTCGGCGACGGCGTCGGCCACGTCGCCGACGGTGGGCTCGGCCGGGAGCGTCACCAGGTCCGACACGGGCACGAGCGCGTCGGCCACGGTGGCCTCGGCGGAGTTGAGGGCGCGGGTGAGGCGGCGGGACTCGTCGTCGTCGAGCAGGCCCTCCCGGCCGGACTCGGCGATGAGGTCGGCGAGCTCGCCGGAGGTGAACGACGCCTCCAGCTCGTCGCGCGGCTCCACCTTGAGCAGCCGCAGGACGCTGTTGGCGATGAGGTTGAACAGCTCGATGAGCGGCCGCATGACGGTGGTGAACACCAGGAACGGCGGCACGAGCAGGATCGCGGTGCGCTCGGGCCCGGCGATGGCGATGTTCTTGGGCACCATCTCGCCGAGCAGGATGTGCGCGACGACGACGATCGCGAGCGAGATCGTGAAGGCGATCGGGTGGACCAGGGCGTCCGGCAGCCCGAGCCACAGCGTGGGCCGTTCGATCAGGTGGGCGACGGCGGGTTCGCCGAGGCGGCCGAGCAGGAGCGAGCTGATGGTGATCCCGAGCTGGGAGGCGGCCAGCATGCGGGACAGGTCGGCGTGGGCCCGCAGCACGGTGCCCGCGGCCGCGGTGCCCTCGGCGGCCATCGCCTCGAGCCGGTCCCGCCGCGCGGAGATGAGGGCGAACTCGGCGCCGACGAAGAACGCGTTGGCGCCGAGCAGCGCGACGGCGGCCAGCAGGGCCAGCAGGTCCGCGTTCACGGGGCCTCCTCCGGGGGCCGGGCCAGGCGCAGTTCGGCGATCCGGTTGCGGTCCCGCCGCACGACGGTGAGCCGCCACCCGTCGACCTCGACCTCCTCGGCCACGTCGGGGATGCGCCCGAGGCGGGTCAGGACGAGGCCGGCGAGGGTCTCGTAGTCACCGGGGGGCATCTGGAAGCCGGTGGCGTCGGCCACCTCGTCGTCGCGGAGCAGCCCGGACACCAGCCAGCTGCCCCGGCCGAGCGGGCGCACCGTGGACTGCTCGGCGCGGTCGTGCTCGTCGCGGACGTCACCGACGATCTCCTCGACGAGGTCCTCGAGCGTGACGATGCCCGCGGTGCCGCCGTACTCGTCCACCACGACCGCGAGCTGGAACCCGGAGTTGCGCAGCCGTGTGAGCAGCTCGTCGCCGTCGAGCGAGCCGGGCACGGTGGGCACCGGCTGGACGAGCGTGCCCACGCGGACGCGGCCGCGCTCGGCGGGCGGGATCCCGAACGCCTGCTTGACGTGCACGACGCCGAGCACGGCGTCGGGGTCGCTGTTGTGCACCGGGAAGCGGGAGATGCCGGTGCGCCGGGCGAGCGCCACCATGTCCGCGACGGTGGCGTCGGCGGAGAGCGACTCCACGCGGACCCGCGGGGTCATGAGGTCCTCGGCCACGCGGTCGCTGAATCGCAGCGACCGGTCCAGCAGCGTGGCGGTGCCCGCGTCGAGCGTGCCGTGCTCGGCGCTCGCGCGGACGAGGGAACTGAGCTCGCGCGCCGTGCGGGCGGAGCGCAGCTCCTCGGCGGGTTCGACGCCGAGGCGGCGCACCACGGCGTTGGCGGCGCTGTTGAGGCCGTTGATGAGCCACCGGAACGCGTGGGCGAACGAGCTCTGCAGCCAGACGACGGCGCGCGCGGTGCGCAGCGGCCCCGCGATGGCGAGGTTCTTCGGCACGAGCTCGCCGAACACCATCGACAGCGTGGTGGCGAGCAGCAGCGCGAGGACGGTGGCGGTGCCCCCGGCGAGGCCGGGGGACAGGCCGATGGCCTCGAGGCCGGGGCGGAACAGCGACGCGATGGCGGGCTCGGCGATGTAACCGGTGACGAGCGTGGTGACGGTGATGCCGAGCTGGCTGCCCGACAGCTGGAACGACAGGGTGCGGTGGGCCCGTTGCACCGCGCGGGCGCGCCGGTCGCCGACCTCGGCGACGTGCGCGTCGACCTGGCTGCGCTCCAGCGCGGTGAGGGCGAACTCCGAAGCGACGGAGATCGCGGTGCCGAGCGTGAGCGCGGCGACGGCGAGCAGGCCGAGGACGGACAGGAGGGTGGTGTTCATCCGCGGCCTCGGCGGGTGCCCACCGGGCGGCGGGCAGGGCAGGTGACGGGAAGCCGGGTCGGGCCCGGCCGGCTACTGCAGCCCGGTTCGGCGGGGCGTGCGGTGGGCACGGCGTGTTCCTCCTGGAGCGGAGGCCTCAGTGTAGGTCCGCGCCCGCGTCGGTTCTCGCGGGAGTCACTCCCGTCACGATGAGGGGCGTTCCGGCCGCGCGGGATCTAGTTTGACCGGTCATGAGCGGCACTCGCACCGGTGCGTTGCCCGAGACGTGGGCTCCACCAGAACCGGTTGACGGAGAGGAGTCCGAGGACTCGTCGCCGTTCGTCGACTTCGACCGGGAATCGTGGGCTCGGCTCGGCGCCAACACGCCTCTCCCGCTCACCGCGGAGGAGCTCGACCAGGTCCGCAGCCTCGGCGACGAGGTGGACCTCGACGAGGTGCGGGAGGTGTACCTCCCGCTGTCGCGGCTGCTCACGCTGCACGTGCAGGAGGGTGGCCGGCTCTACCGCGCGTACCGGACGTTCCTGGGTGCCACCACGGCGCGCACCCCGTTCGTGATCGGGATCGGCGGGTCGGTGTCGGTCGGCAAGTCGACGACCGCGCGCCTGCTGCGGCTGCTGCTGGCGCGCTGGCCGCAGCACCCGCGCGTGGCGCTGGTCACCACCGACGGGTTCCTGCACCCGAACGCCGAGCTGGAGCGGCGCGGCCTGATGTCGCGCAAGGGGTTCCCGGAGTCCTACGACCGCAGGGCGCTGCTGCGGTTCGTCACCGACGTCAAGGCGGGGCGGCCGGAGGTGTCGGCCCCCGTGTACTCGCACCTGACCTACGACATCGTCCCCGGGGCCCGCTCGACCGTGTACCGGCCGGACATCCTGCTGCTCGAGGGCCTCAACGTGCTCCAGCCCGCCCAGCCCTCCCGCGAGGGCGGCCCGGCGCTGGCGGTGAGCGACTTCATCGACTTCTCCCTGTACGTCGACGCCGCCACCGAGGACATCCGCCGCTGGTACGTCGAGCGGTTCCTGCGGCTGCGCGAGACGGCGTTCCGCAACCCCGAGTCGTACTTCCGCCGGTACGCGGCGCTGGACGAGGCGGGCGCGATCGAACGGGCGGAGAGCATCTGGGACGAGATCAACGGCCCGAACCTGGAGCGCAACATCCTGCCCACGCGCGGGCGGGCGACGCTGGTGCTGCGCAAGGGCCCGAACCACAACGTCACCGGCATCCGGTTGCGGAAGGCGTGACCGTTGTGGAGGTCCGAGCACAGGCCGTGAACAGACCTGGCACGATGTGACGATGACCACCGGGGCCGTGGAGACCGAGCACGAGCACGTGGCTTCCGACGAGCTCACCGAGTACGCCGCGCGGCTGCGGCTCGTGGTCGGTCGCCTGCACCGCCGCATCCGCATCGACGGGCGCGAGTCGATCCCGCCGCTGCAACTGTCGGCGCTCGCCACGATCGAGCAGCACGGGCCCCTGCGGCTGTCCGAACTGGCCCGCCGCGAGGCCGTGACGGCGCCCACGATGAGCAGGGTGCTCGCCGCGCTCGACGACCAGGGCCTGGTCATCCGCACCCCCGACCCGCGCGACGCGCGGGGGGTCCGGATCGTGCTCTCCGAGGAGGGCGCGGCGCGCCTGGCGGAGGTGCGCAGCCACCGCACCGCTCTGGTGGCCCGGCGGCTCGCCCGGCTCGGCGAGGAGGATCGACAGCGGATCGTCGACGCGCTGCCCGCCCTCGAGGCCCTCCTGGTCGACGACGACTGAGCCGCGCTACCCGGGCTCGCCGTCGACGAGGGTGGTCAGCTCGTCGTGCAGGAAGCTCAGCCGGCCGGCGATCCGCGCGGACTCCGGCAGCGGGTCGGGGTACGACCAGGCCGCGTCGGTGAGCTCGCGGCCGTCCGCCAGGCGCACCGAGAAGTAGCTCGCCTCGCCCTTGTACGGGCAGCGGGTGCGCGTCGCGGACGGTTCCAGCGGCACCCGCACGTCGTCGGGGGAGAGGTACCAGCGGGGCGGAAGGCCGGTCTCGGTCAGCACGAGCGGGTGGCGCGACTCGGCGACGAGCGCCTCACCCGCCCACACCTGCACGTGCCTGCTGGTGGGGCGGACGTCCACGCGCGTGAACGGGTCGGTGAGGTGCCCGAACACCTGCTCGTCCTCGTCGAACCACGCGTCGGCCGCCTCCCAGTACAGGGAGGCGTGGCCGGCGAGCCACCCCGCCTCGGGCAGCGGGTCGAGGTAGGCCCACAGCGCGTTCTCGACGACCCGGTCGCCCACGCGCAACGTGCGGTAGGTGGCAACGCCCTTGAACGGGCAGTGCGTGGTGTGGGCGCTCGGGACGAACAGGGACTGGTCGATGTCCTGCTCCGGCACGTACAGCCGGGGTAGCAGGTTCGTCTCGTGGACGAGCACGCCGTCGCGGGTGTCGAGCACCGTGCGCCCGGCGAACTCGGCGCGCACGCGGCGCGGGAAGGGGTGCATGAGCAGCTTGTGGGCAGGCCCGTCGATCCGGTA
Source organism: Pseudonocardia sp. (assembly GCF_035305885.1). Lineage (GTDB taxonomy): Bacteria > Actinomycetota > Actinomycetes > Mycobacteriales > Pseudonocardiaceae > Pseudonocardia. The sequence continues at coordinate 13,837 of NZ_DATGOP010000097.1, read as the reverse complement.
GTTGGTGGTGGCGGGCGCCGTCGCCGACAGCGGCCCGTGCGCGCGGGTGAGAGCCATGCCACTCCCAACGCCCCGAGCAGCTGGGCATTCCTGGCGGCCCGTCAGGCGATGTCGTGCACCACCTCGACCGTGACCGACAGCTCCTGGGTGCCCGGCTGGACGGGCACGGCCACCGCGGCCCGGTCGGCCTCGGCCTGGTACGGCCTCGGCGGCTCGCCGCCCCCCACCTCGACGATCGAGCGGACCGGCCCCAGCTCGACCCCGGCCGCGTCGGCGAGCTGGCGGGCCTGGTCGAGCGCGCGGCGCACCGCGTCGGCCCGTGCCTCGGCCCGTGCGGCGCTCTCGTCGTCGATCGAGAACCGGATCGACTGCACCCGGATCGCGTCGCCCGCGGCGGCGGCCGCCTGGTCGATGACCGCGCCGGCGGCGGCGATGTCGCGCAGCGTGGCGGTGACCAGGTTGCTCACCTCGTATCCGGTGATCCGGCCGGTCTCCGGGCCGGTGACCGGGTGGATCGTGAGCTCGCTGGTGCGGACGTCCTCCGGTGGCACCCCGGCGCCCTGCAGCACGCCGATCACGGCGTTGGCGCGCTCGGAGTTGGCGGTGAGCGCCGCGGTGGCGCTGCGGTCGCGGGTCTCGACCCCGAGCACGACGGTCGCGGTGTCCGGGGCCGCCACGACCGTCCCGGTGGCGCGGGCGGTGATGGCGGGCGGCGCGGGTGCGCCGGGCGCGGGGGTCGCCGGGGACGAGCAGCCGGCGAGGGCGAGCGTCGCCGCGGCGAGCAGCGGGAGCGTGATGCGGTGCATGCCGTCAGGACGTCGACGACGCCCGGTTCGGTTGCACGAGCCAGTAGGTTCCCCGGAATGGGTGTTCCCTTCGCCTCGTACGGCGCCGAGATCTACCTGAAGGGGCTCGCCGACGAGCGCCCCGCGCTGCCCACCGACCCGGCCCGGCTGGAGGAGGCGGCGCGCTCCGTGCTCGACGACGGGCCGTTCGAGTACGTCGCGGGTGGCGCGGGCGGGGGCGCCACGATGCGCGCGAACCGGGCCGCGTTCGAGCGGTACGCGCTGGTGCCGCGGATGCTGCGCGACACCACCGAACGCGACTGGTCCACCACCGTGCTCGGCACCCCGATGCCCGCGCCGCTGCTCGCGGCCCCGATCGGGGTGATGTCGATCGTGCACCCGGACGGGGAGCTCGCCGTGGCGCGGGCCGCGGCCGAGCTGGGGGTGCCGATGGTGCTGTCGACCGCCTCGTCGCACACGATCGAGGAGGTCGCGGAGGCATCCGGTGACGGTTCCCGCTGGTACCAGCTGTACTGGCCCACCGAGGACGCGGTCACGGTCAGCATCCTGGAGCGGGCGCGGGCGGCCGGCTTCCGGGTGCTGGTGGTCACGCTCGACACCTGGACGCTGGGCTGGCGCCCGCGCGACCTCGACCTGTCCTACCTGCCGTTCCTGCGGGGTGTCGGCACCGCGATCCCGTTCTCCGACCCGGCGTTCCGGGCCGGGCTCGCCGCCCCGCCGGAGGAGGACCTGATGGCCGCGGTGCAGCGGTGGGTGCCGATGTTCACCGGCACCGCGCTGCGCTGGGACCGGCTCGACCTGCTGCGCGAGCACTGGGACGGGCCGATCGTGCTCAAGGGGATCCAGCACGTCGACGACGCCCTGCACGCGGTGGACGTCGGGATCGACGGGATCGTGGTGTCCAACCACGGCGGGCGGCAGGTCGACCGGGCGATCGGGTCGCTGGACGCGCTCCCGGAGATCGTCGCCGCCGTCGACGGGCGGGCGGCCGTCCTGTTCGACTCGGGGATCCGCAGCGGCGCCGACGCGGCGCTGGCGCTCGCGCTGGGCGCGGACGCGGTGCTGCTCGGCCGCCCGTACGTGTACGGGCTCGCGCTGGGCGGCCAGGACGGGGTGCGCCACGTGCTGCGGTCGGTGCTCGCCGAGCTGGACCTGACACTCGCGCTGTCCGGCTTCTCCGACCTCGCCCAGCTGCGCGCGGCGAAGGACGTGGTGCGCCACCTCGCCTACACCGGCGCGTGACCCGGTGATGCCATAGTGGGTGCCGGGATTCCCCCGGCGGGCCGCCGTGGGGCCGAGGGAAGGGGAGCACGGCGTGAACGCGCTCACCTCGCTCGTCGCCGAGCTGGTGGCGAGCCTGCGCACAGCGCTGGACGCCGACGTCTGTCCGGGCGGCTGGCCGTGGGCGGTCACCGCCCTGGGCGTCGGGGTCGGCCTGCTGCCGACGGCGGGCGCGGTGCTGGTGGCGGCGCTGCGCAAGCGGATCGGGTCCCGGTACGGGGCGGGCGAGGCGGTGCTGTTCGTCCTCGCCGGGGTGGTGAGCGCCGGCCTGCTCCCGCTCGCGGTGTTCACCGCCACCGGGCGGGTGTTCCGCGCCGCGGCGCTCGGTCGCGACACCGGCTGGCTCACCTCGGCGCAGCTCGAGGACCTCGGCACCACCGTGTGCCTCGTCCCGCAGTCGACCTACCTCGGCGGCTACCAGGTCGCCTCCGCGTTCAACCCGGCCGACCCGGTGCGCTTCGGCCTCGCCGTCGTCCTGCTCGTCGGGTTCCCGCTGGTGGCCGCGGTGTGCGTGGCCGCGCAGGCGCGGCTCGCGCTGCGGCGCGGGCCGAGCTGGCCCGCCAAGTTCTTCTGGGTGCCGCTGCTCGCGCTCACCGTGCTCACGGGGCGCACCCCCGCCGGGTCGACGGGGCACCTGTGGATCGGCGTCTCGATCGGCGCGTTCCTCGGCATCGCCGTCGTGCTGGTCGTCGGGGCCCCGTCCCGCGAGGTGGTGCGCCGCTCGCTCGCCGCGCCCGCGCCGCGCAGGCCGCCGCGGACGGAGTCGGCGCGCCCGCCCGTCCCGGCACGCCGACCGGCGGCCCCCGTCGCCGGCTCGCCCCGCTCCTCGCTGGCCGACCGGCTGGCCCGCCGGTTCGCCGCGCGGCAGCCCGAGCCGCCGGTGATCCCGGCACCACGCGCGCCGACGCCCCGTCCGACGCTGCCGCAGCACCAGCAGGTGGCCTCGTCGGCGCCGCCGCGCCCCACCCTGGTGGCCCCGGCCCCGCCGTACGCCGTGCCACCCGCTGCGCCGCCCGTGCCGCCCGCGGGGCCGCCCGCTCGGTTCCGGCTGATCCGCAGGCTCGGCGCGGGCGGCTTCGGCCGGGTCTGGCTCGCCCACGACGCCCGGCTCGGCCAGCTGGTCGCGCTCAAGGCCGCGCACGCCCCCGACCCGGAGACCGAGGAGCGGATCCGGCGCGAGGCGCGGGCGCTCGTGGCCGTCCGGCACCCGCACTGCGTGCGGATCCACGACCTGCTGCCGGCGAGCTCCGACCCGGGGCTGCGGGAGCTCGAGGGCCTCGTGATCGTGATGGAGTACGTCGAGGGCCCCTCGCTCGGTGACCTGGTGCGCAACCGCGGCCCGCTCGACGACGTCACCGCCGCGCACGTCTGGATGGGACTCGCGGGCGCGCTCGACGCCGCGCACACCCGCGGTGTGATGCACCGGGACGTCAAACCGGGCAACGTCGTGATGGACAAGGCGGGCCTGGCGCACCTGATCGACTTCGGGATCGCCCGCAAGACCGGCGACTCCACGATGACGATGGCGGGCTTCGTCCTCGGCACGCCCGACTTCCTCGCCCCCGAGGTCGCGTGCGGCGAGCGCGCCACGCCGGCGTCGGACGCCTGGCAGCTGGCGGCCACGATCTCCTACGCGCTCACCGGCCACCCGCCGCGCGGCCATCACGCCGACGCGGTGTCGGGGCTGCGGGCGGCGGCCGCCGGGGCGCCGCTCACGCACCTGCCGACCCGTTCGGCGCACCTGGCCCTGCTGCGGGCGGCGCTGGACACCAACCCGCGCCGCAGGCCGTCGCTGCGCTCGGTGCAGAGCACGCTCGCCGACTGGCTGCGCCGGGCCGGGAACCGGCCGGACGGCCACGTCGGCGCCGGCGCCCCGGCCCGGTGACCTCGGAGCCACCCACCCGCGGCCGGGGCCGCATCCTCGGCGTGGACGCGGCCCGCGCCGTGGCGCTCGTCGGGATGTTCGCCACGCACATCTTCCCGCTGCGCGTCGGCCGCGAGCCGACGCTCACCGGGCTCGTCGCGTCGGGGCGGGCGTCGGCGCTGTTCGCGGTGCTGGCCGGGGTCGGGGTGGCGCTCGCGACGGGCGGCACGCGGCGGCCGGCCGCCGGCCGCGAGCACCTCGCGGCCGGCGCCGCGCTGGTCGGGCGCGGCGTGCTGGTCGGCGCGCTCGGACTCACCCTCGTGGCGCTCGACGCCCCGGTCGCGATCATCCTGAGCTACTACGGCCTGCTGTTCGTGGTGGCCGCGTTCCTGCTGCGGCTGCCGCGCGGCGCGCTCGCCGCGGGCGCGGTGCTCGCGTGCGCGCTCGCCCCGGTGGTGAGCCAGCTGCTGCGCAGCGGGCTCCCCGACGGGCCGGGGCGGCAGGTGGGCTGGTGGGCGCTCGCCGCGCCCGGCGACGCGCTGGTCACGCTCCTGCTCACCGGCTACTACCCGGTGCTGACCTGGACGACGTACCTGCTCGCCGGGATGGCCGTCGGCCGGCTCGACCTGCGGCGCCCGCAGGTCGCCGCGGGCCTGCTCGTCGGCGGCGCCGCGCTCGCGGTGGCCGCCCACACGGCGTCGTCGCTGCTGCTCGGCCCGGGCAACGGGGTGTGGGTGCTCGGGGCCGCGGCGTCCGAGCGCCGCTACGGCACCACCCCCACCGGCAACTGGTGGTGGCTCGCCGCGGACACCCCGCACTCGGGCAGCCCGGCCGACCTCGCCGCCACCACCGGGTCGGCGCTCGCCGTGCTCGGCGCGATGCTGCTGCTGGCGCACTGGTCGCGGCGCCTGGTGCGGGTGCCCGCCGGGCCGGGTTCGGCCCCGCTCACGCTCTACACGCTGCACGTCGTGGCGCTCGCGGTCTACGCCGGGAGCGGCTCGGACGACGTGGTGCTGTGGCTGGGTCACGTCGCGGTCGCCACGCTGATCGGGCTGGGCCTGCAGGCGGCCGGGCTGCGCGGGCCCCTGGAGGCCGTCGTCGCCCGGGTGGGCCGGGCGGTCCGCCGCAGCGTGTCCGGCGTCACACGGAATCCGGTCGATTCGCCGTCGCCTCCGTCGCCGGGGAGGTGAACGGGCGCCGACGAGCGGCGCCCCGACCGGTGAGGAGACCACATGCGCACCCTGGTGGTGGCGGCGTTCGTGTCCATGGACGGCGTCGTGCAGGCACCCGGCGGCCCCGACGAGGACCGCGACGGCGGGTTCGCCCACGGCGGCTGGGCGGCGCCGTACATCGACGACGAGGTGATCGCCCACGCCACCGGCGTGGCGGCGCGGGCCGATGCGCTGCTGCTCGGCAGGCGCACCTACGAGGAGTTCGCCGCGACCTGGCCGCTTGCGGCGGCCGACGACCCGATCGGTGCCAAGTGGAACACCGTGCGCAAGCACGTGGCGTCCCGGACGCTCGCGGCGGTCGGCTGGGAGAACTCCACCCTCCTGCGCGGCGACGTCGCAGAAGCGGTCGCGGAGCTGAAGGCGGAAGACGGCGGCGAGATCCAGGTGCACGGCAGCGGGCAGCTCGTGCAGACGCTGCTCGCCCATGACCTCGTCGACGAGTTGCACCTCGTGGTGGTCCCGGTGGTGATCGGGACCGGCAAGCGGCTGTTCGGCAGCGGCACCGTCCCGGGCCGGTTCGAGACGGCCGCGGCCGCGACCACCCGGTCGGGAGTCGTCGTCGGGCGGTACGCGCGGGCGGGCGCCCTGGCCTACGGTGCGGTGGGCCCCGAGACAGGGAACTGGTGACGACGATGCCCCGATACGCGGTGCTGATCTACGAGAAGGAGCTGCCCGGCGGGGTGGCCGACATCCCCCCGGAGGTGATGGAGGCCAACGTCGCCGCGGGCGACAAGATCGCCGCAATGGGGGTACGGATCGTCCACGAGCAGGGGCTGCAGCCCGCCGCGACCGCCCGCACGATCCACAAGGGCGGCCTGGTCACCGACGGCCCGTTCCTGGAGACGAAGGAGGTGCTGGCCGGGTTCTTCGTGATCGAGGCACCCGACCACGACACGGCGCTCGCCGTCGGCAGGCTCCTGCCGATCATGGACGGGGCGGTCGAGGTGCGACCGCTGCTGTGACCGACGACGTCGGGCGCGCGCTCGCCGACGCGCACCGCCGCGAGTGGGCCGCCGTGCTCGCCGCGACGGTGCGCGTCACCCGCGACCTCGACGTGGCCGAGGAGTGCGCCCAGGAGGCGTTCGCCGCGGCACTCGAGGCGTGGCGGCGCGACGGCGTGCCGGCCCGCCCCGGCGCGTGGCTCACCACAGCGGCCCGGCACAACGCGCTGGACTCCGTCCGCAGGGCTCGCACCCAGCGGGCCAAGCTGCACCTGCTCGTGGAGCCGCCCGCGGCGGCGCCGGTGGCCGACGACCGGCTGCGGCTGGTGTTCCTGTGCTGCCACCCGGCGCTCGCCCGTGAGGCACAGGTGGCGCTCACGCTCCGGCTGGTGTGCGGCGTGCCGACCCCGGACGTCGCGCGGGCCTTCCTGGTGCCCACGGCGACGATGGCGGCCCGCATCACGCGCGCGAAGAAGAAGATCGCCGCGAGCCGCATCCCGTTCCGCATGCCCGCACCCGAGGAGCTCCCCGGCCGCCTGGACGCGGTCCTCACCGTGATCCACCTGCTGTTCACCACCGGCCACACCGCGCCGGACGGCCCGGCCCTCACCCGGGACGACATCGCCGAACGGGCGCTCGACCTCGCCCGCATGCTGCACGCGCTCCTGCCGCGCGAGCGCGAGGTGGCGGGCCTGCTCGCCCTGCTGCTGGCCAACCACGCGCGCCGCGCGACCCGCACCGGCGCCGACGGGCGGCTGCTGCGGCTCGAGGAGCAGGACCGCGCCGCCTGGGACCGGGCGGCCATCGCCGAAGCGGACGCGCTGGTCGTGCGGGCGCTGCGCGGCGGCGACCCGGGCCGGTTCGCCCTGCAGGCGGCGATCGCGACGCTGCACGCGCTCGCCCCCGCCTACGGCGAGACGGACTGGCCGCAGATCCTGCTGCTCTACGACGAGCTGCTGCGGCGCTGGCCGACGCCGGTGGTGGCGCTCAACCGCGCCGTCGCGGTGGCGATGGTCCACGGGCCCGCCGCGGGCCTGGCCGAGATCGCCGCGCTCGAGCACGACCCGCGCCTGGCCGGCTACCGCTACCTGCCCGCCGCGAAGGCCGACCTGCTGCGCCGCCTCGGCCGCCACGCCGAGGCCGCGGAGGCCTACGAGCGGGCGATCGCGCTGACCACCAACGCCGCCGAACGCCGCTTCCTGGCTGATCGGCTCGTCGAGATCACCCCCGGCGCCGCCACCCCGCGGTGAGCACGGCCGAGCCCGCCTCGGCCTGCGGTCCCCTCGCCGGCGGCCGGTGCCGCCTCACCGCGGCCCGTCGGCGAGGAGCGCCCTGGCCCGGGCGGCGGCCGCGCGGACCAGCTGCTCCAGCGCCCCCGGCGGGAGCCCGGGCGGCTCCGCCAGCACCGGGTCGCCCGCGCGGGCGGGCGGGGGCAGCGGAGCAGGCGGGCTCGCCGGGTCGGTCGCGTAGGCGGCGGTGGCCGGGACCGGGTGGTCGACGTCCCGCCCACCCGGCGCGGGGCCGGGCGGCGCGGCAGCGGTCTGTGCGGGTTCGCGGGCGAGCACGTCGACCAGCTCGTCGGCGTCGCGGCCGCGCAGCAGGAGCAGCACGAACGGGTCGTCGTCGAGCAGCCACGCGACCTGGTAGCACAGGCCGGCGGCGTGCTGGCAGGGGTCGCCGACGTCGGGGCAGTCGCACTCGGACTCGAGGTCGCCGATCGTCGGCAGCAGCGCCACCCCCGCCGCGTCGGCGGACCGGACCAGCGACCGCGGTACCTCCCGGTCGAGCAGCGCCGCGAGGTGCCCGGCCTCGGCACGCACCTGGTGGAGGAAGCGGTCCCACCCGGCGTCGGCGAGCTGGGCGAGGTGCACGGCGACGTCGTAGCTGCCGTCCGGGTCGTCGACGGTCGCGGCGATCCGCCCGGGCGACACGGTGATCGGCCCGATCCGCCCGCTGCCGGCGAACCGGCGGCCGGCCCGCAGCAGCGCGGCGTCGAGCGCGGTGTCCTCCATCGCCGCGACGAACGCGCGCGCCCACCAGGACCGGCCGCGCCGGCCGGGGCGCGGCGGGAAGGCGGGGAACCCCCGCGCGGCGGTCACGCCCCACCTCGCAGGTCGACGAGGTCGGCGAGCTCGGCGTCGGTCAGCTCGGTGAGGGCGGCCTCGCCGCCTGCGAGCACGGCGTCGGCGAGTGCCCGTTTGGACTCCAGCAGGGCGGCGATGCGGTCCTCCACGGTGCCTTCGCTGATCAGCCGGTGCACCTGCACCGGGCGGGTCTGCCCGATCCGGTGGGCCCGGTCGGTGGCCTGCTCCTCGACGGCGGGGTTCCACCAGCGGTCGAAGTGCACGACGTGGTCGGCGCGGGTGAGGTTGAGCCCGGTGCCCGCCGCCCGCAGCGACAGCAGGAACACCCCCACCTCGCCGCGCTGGAACCGCTCGACCATCGCCTCCCGCTCCGGCACCGGGGTGCCACCGTGCAGGAACTGGACGCCGACGCCGCGGGCCCGCAGGTGGCGCTCGAGGAGCCGCCCCATGGCCACGAACTGGGTGAAGACCAGCGCGGCGCCGTCCTCGGCGAGGATCGTGTCGAGCAGCTCGTCGAGCAGCTCGAGCTTCCCGGACCGGCCCGCGAGCACCGGGTCGGGCTCCTTCGCGTACAGCGCGGGGTGGTCGCAGATCTGCTTCAGCGCCGTGAGCAGGGAGAGCACGAGCCCGCGGCGGGCCATGCCGTCGGCGCGGGCGATCCGCGCCATCGTCGCGGTCACCACCGCCTCGTAGAGGCCGGCCTGTTCGCGGGTGAGGCCGACCGGCCGGTCGGTCTCGGTCTTGCGGGGTAGCTCGGGCGCGATGCCGGGGTCGGACTTGCGCCGCCGCAGCAGGAACGGGGCGATGAGCCGGGCGAACCGGTCGGCGAGCGCCGGATCGGCGCCCTCGGCGATGGGTTCGGCCCATCGGGCCCGGAACTGGCCGAGGCTGCCGAGCAGGCCGGGGGTGGTCCAGTCGAGGATCGCCCACAGCTCGTCGAGGTCGTTCTCGACCGGGGTGCCGGTGAGCGCCACCCGGGCCGCGGACGGGATGCGACGCAGCGCGGTCGCGGTGCCCGAGACCGGGTTCTTCACGTGCTGCGCCTCGTCGGCGACGACGAGGCCCCACCGGTGCGCGGCGAGCGCGTCGACGTCGATGCGCATGGTGGCGTAGGTGGTGAGGACGAAACCCCCGGCGGGAGCGTCGTCCAGTTCGCGGCCGCTGCCGTGGTAGCGGCGCACCGGCACACCGGGGGCGAACCGGCGGATCTCCCGCTCCCAGTTGCCGAGCAGCGAGGCCGGGCAGACCACGAGCGTCGGCCCGGCGGCGAGCGGCCCGCGGTGCAGGTGCAGGGCGATCAGGGTGATGGTCTTGCCGAGCCCCATGTCGTCGGCGAGGCAGGCGCCGAGGCCGAGCGAGGTCATCCGGTCCAGCCAGGCCAGGCCGCGCAGCTGGTAGTCGCGCAGCGTCGCGGCGAGCCCGTCCGGCGGCTCGGTCGGGGCGGGCGGGGCGCTGATCCGCTGCCGCAGCTCCTCCAGCCGGCCCGTGGTGACGACCGGGACCGGGGTGCCGCGGTCGTCGACCTGTCCGGTGAGCGCCGCCCCCAGCGCCGCGACCGGGCTGACCGGGCCCAGCGTGCGCTCGGCCGCCCGCGTCCGGGTGGCGGGGTCGACCAGCACCCACTCGTCGCGCAGCCGCACCACCGGCCGGTGGCTCGCGGCGAGCTCGGTCATCTCCTCGGGGGTGAGCGGGTCGCCGCGCAGGGCGAGCTCCCAGTCCAGGTGCAGCGACGCCGTTGCGTCCCCGGGAACCCCGCCGAACGCGGGCGGTCCGCCGCCCCGACCGGCGACGGCCCGCGCCGACAGCTCCGGGCGCAGCTCCCGCGGCCAGTGCACGCCGATCCCGGCCGCGACCAGCCGGGCGGCGCCGTCGCCGAGCAGGTCGGCGACGTCGGTGTCGTCCAGGTCGAGCCCGTCGGGGACGGCCTTGCCCAGCAGGTGCGCGAGCGGCTCCCAGAACCGGGCGGCGCGCCGGACCGCCAGCAGCGCGTCGATCCGGGCGCGTGGACCGAACCCGGGCGCCGCCCCGCTCCACACGGCGGCGAGGTCGGCCACGCGGGTCGGGTCGTCGAGCGCGTGCAGCTGGACCACGGCCCGGAACCGGGTGGCGCCCGCGTCGGCCTCGACCCGCAGCGACAGCCGCACCCCGGCGTCGACCCCCGCCGCGACCTCGTCGGCCCAGTCCCGCAGGTGCTGCGCCGGTTGCGGCTCGGCCGCGGCGAACAGCGGGGTGCCGACGGCCTCCGCGGCGCCGTCGGTGCGCGGCAGCACGTCGGCCACCGCGTCGAGGAAGGCGCGCACCAGCGGCGCGGCCGCGGGCAGCGCGAGCGGCTCGGCGCCCGCCGCGGGAACCGCCCGCGCGGTGGGTGGCATGGCGGCGGCGAGGGCGTGCAGCCGGTCGGCGTCGGCCCCATCGAGCGGGCCGACCCGCCACGCGTCGAACCCCGCGGGGGAGACGCCGGGCAGCAGCCGGCCCCGGGCGACGAGGTGCAGCGCGAACCGGGCCGCCTCGGCCCAGAACCGCAGCGCGTCCGCGGCGTCGTCGGGGAGGCGCAGCAGCGGCGCCAGCGCGTCGGCCACCGCGACCCGGCGCACCCGCGCGAGGCGGGCCTCGTCCCCGGGTGGGGGCACGACCTCGGCGGTGCCGGGCGCACCGAGCCCGGGCGCCGGCTCCGCGGTCAGGAGCAGGCGGCCGGCCCGGGGCGGGTCGGCGGGGACGAAGGCGGCGAGGTCACACGGCCCCGGCGCCCGGCTCGCGGCGGGCGGGCTCAGGGGGCGGGTCGAGGTCATCGAGCTCCAGGATGCGCGACGGCGTCGGCGGGGCGCACGACGTGGCGGGCGGGTCAGCCGGCGGCGTGATCGGCGAGGTGGCGGGCGAGGTGCTCCCCGGTGAACGAGCCGGGGGCGCGGACGAGATCGTGGGGCGTCCCGGAGAACACGACGGCGCCGCCGTCGTCGCCGCCGTCCGGGCCGAGGTCGATCACCCAGTCGGCGTGGGCGATCACGTCGAGGTTGTGCTCGACGACGATCACCGAGCTGCCGCCGTCGACCAGCCGGTCCAGCAGGGCCAGCAGGTGCCCGCAGTCGGACATGTGCAGGCCGGTGGTGGGCTCGTCGAGGAGGTAGACGTTGCCCTCCTCGTGCAGCCGCCCGGCCAGCTTGAGCCGCTGGCACTCGCCGCCGGACAGGGTGGACAGCGGCTGGCCGAGCGTGAGGTAGCCGAGCCCGACGTCGACGAGCGCGCGCAGGCGGCGCCGGATGTCGGGCGCGGTGAAGAACTCGCACGCCTCGGCGGCGGTCATGTCGAGCGCGTCGGAGATCGACTTCCCGTCGACGGTGAGCGCGAGCACCTCGTCGGTGTAGCGGCGGCCGCCGCAGTCGGGGCAGGTGGAGCGCACCCCGTCGAGGAAGGCGAGGTCGGTGTAGACCACGCCCAGCCCGTTGCAGGTGGGGCACGCGCCGTCGGAGTTGAAGCTGAACAGCGCCGGCTTCACCCCGGTCGCCCTCGCGTACAGCTTGCGGATCGGGTCCATCACCCCGGTCCAGGTGGCGGGGGTGGAGCGGATCGAGGTGGCCACCGGGCTCTGGTCCACCATGATCGCCTCGGGGTGCTGGGGCAGCAGCACCTCCCGCACCAGGGTGCTCTTGCCCGAGCCCGCCACGCCGGTCAGCGCCACGAGCACACCGAGCGGCACGTCGAGGTCGAACCCGCGCAGGTTGTTGGCCTTGGCGTTGGCGAGGTGCAGGTGGCCGGTGGGGGTGCGCGGCTCGTCGCGCAGCCGGATCGGGCGGTGCAGGTACTCCCCGGTGAGCGTGCCGGAGGTGGCGAGCCCGGCCACGTCCCCCTCGTAGACGATCCGGCCGCCCTCGGCGCCGGCGAGCGGGCCGAGCTCGACGACGTGGTCGGCCGCGGTGATCACGTCGGTGTCGTGCTCCACGACGAGGACGGTGTTGCCCTTGTCGCGCAGCCGCCGCAGCAGCGCGTTCATCCGGCCGACGTCGCGCGGGTGCAGCCCGATCGTCGGCTCGTCGAACACGTACATGACGTCGACCAGCGACGACCCCAGGTGGCGGACCATCTTGATCCGCTGCGACTCCCCGCCCGAGAGCGTGGACGTCTCCCGGTCGAGCGTGAGGTAGCCCAGGCCCATGTCGATCAGCGCGCCGACGCGCTCGGTGGCCTCGTCGACGATCGGGGCGACCTCGCGGTCGGAGAGGGTGGGCAGCAGCGCGTGCACCGCGTGCAGGTTCATCGCGGTGACCTCGGGCAGGGTGTAGCCGCCGACGGTGGCCGTGCGCGCCGCCTCGTTCAGGCGGGTCCCGCCGCAGTCGGGGCAGCGCACCGACGTGGTGAACCGGGCGACCGCCTCGCGCTTGCGCTCCGAGCTGCCCGAGTCGGCGTCGGCCTGGATGTAGAGGCGGTTGAACTTGGCCTCCACGCCCTCCAAGTCCATCCTGACGGCCTTGCGGCCGGGCGATTTCAGCGCGACCTTCTCGTCGGAGCCCCACAGCAGCAGCTGCCACTCGGCGTCGGTGTAGTCGCGCAGCGGCTTGTCGTTGTCGAACTTCCCGGACTGGACGTAGATGTGCCAGTACCAGGAGTCGACGGCGAAGTCGCGGTGGCGCATCGCGCCCTCGTTGAGCGACTTGTCCAGGTCGAAGAACTCGGCGTGGTCGAGTTGCACCTTCCGCCCGATGCCCTTGCAGGTCGGGCACATGCCCTGCGGCTCGTTGAACGAGAACGCGTAGGCGTACCCGACGTGCGGGGTGCTGCGGCGCGACCACAGCAGCCGCAGGAACGCGTTGATGTCGGTGACCGTCCCCAGCGTGGAACGCGCGCCGCCGCCGAGGCGTTTCTGGTCGACCACGATCGCCGTCGACAGGCCCTCGATCAGGTCGGCGTCGGGATGGCCGAGCTTGGGCAGGAACCCGCGCACGAACGCCGAGAAGGTCTCGTTGAGCTGGCGCTGCGCCTCCGCGGCGATCGCGTCGAACACGAGCGACGACTTGCCGGATCCCGACACCCCGACGAACGCGGTGATCTGCCGCTTCGGGATCCGGACCGACACGTCGCGCAGGTTGTTCTCGCGGGCGCCGACGATCGCGATGTACTCGGTCATGCGGTCCTTCCTAGGACGAATAGCGGACGGGAACCGTCCGCTTTCACGCCCGCTCGATGCGGAACACCGCGCAGCGGCCCGCCAGCGCCTCGAACGCCTCCGACGTGACCGCCTCCACCACGCCGGCGTCCGCCATGAGCTTCGCGCCATCGGCGAACCGTTCCGGCCACAGCCGCAGCACCGGCCGCGCGTCGGCCGGATCCAGCTCGACCAGGCGCACCCCTTCGGTGCGTTTCCCGACCGACAGCGTCGTCGCCCGGCCGCCAGCGGCTCGCACGTTGCGCGCCCAGTCCGCGCCGGGGAAGCCCTCGAGCACGTAACGCTGCCCCTCGTGCTCGAGGACCGACAGCGGCGTGCTGCGCGGCTTGCCGGTGCGCCGCCCCGGCACCGTGAGCACGGGCAGCTCCTTCATCCCGAGCCCACCCGCCGCAACACGAGGAACAGCTTGTTCATCGGCTTGAGCCAGCGCGGGGGCTGGACGTTCCTGCCGGAGTTCTTGCGAGCGGTCAT